>NZ_JBEORH010000003.1:0-15612 GCF_040302165.1 Nocardioides sp. NPDC127503
ATAGCCAGCCAAATCTTTTCTCGATCTGGTCCGGAGTCCAGGACCGCGAAGCGGCCGGCGAAGCCGGCGGGCCGAAGGCCCGTCCTTGACGCCGGCCCAGATCGAGAAGACCCTCCAAGAACGGGTCGGCGGCCCCACCCCAACCCCGAAGAAACAGTCCGCAAGAGAGACAACCGAGATGAAGAGATCACTCGATCCGAGCCCGACGCCGATCAGTAGTGATGAGCTCGACGTTGATCCCAGCAGCCCGGACGAACGCGATGAGCTCGTCGTCGAACATCTCCCCGGGCTGCGGCGGACTGAGCGTACGAGCGCCAGCGACGCCGAGCTCGACGAGAGTCGACTCGAGATCGGGAGCCATGAAGGCCAGGTGATGGAGGCCGTACGAATGCGGCCCAGGAGTCACGGGAGTGATGAGCTTGATGGGGATCGAGTCGGGCTTCTCCAGGAAGATCCCGCGGACCCCGTGACGGGTGTTGACGACCGGGTCCGTGGCGCGGCGGTAGCCGAAGAGCCGTTCGAAGGCCTCGGCGGTGCGGTGCAGGTCGCGGACCTGGATGCCGATGTGGTCGAGTCGTAGGTCAGGCATCGTCGCCTCGCATCGGGGCGCCTTCGGCGACGGCGGTGGCGATGGCCAGCCGGGGCCCGGGAACAGTGGCGACGCGGACCGCGGTGACACCGGCCAGAGCCGCGAGATCGGCCGCAGGGCCTTCGAGGGTGACCTCCAGAGACCCCGGAGAATCCTCGAGCACGGTGATCCCGCGCCACGGCAGCGGCCCGGACCATTCGCCGGGGCCGAGGGCCTTCCAGACGGCCTCCTTGGCGGCGTACCTCATCGCGAAGGCCGTGGCGGGGGTGGTCGCGGCCATGCACTGGGCGATCTCGGCGTCGGTGAACCAGCGCACCGCGAACCCGGAACCACGCATCGCCAAGAGCTTCGCGAAGCGCCTGATGTCGGCGATGTCGATCCCGACCCCCTGCAGGCTCATCGCACGCTCATCGCCCTTTGTCAGCACCTCAGGCGACCGGACTGTGGGTCGCCACCATCTTGAGGAACTCGGCGGCGACGGCCTCCGAGCCGACCTCGTTGAGATGACCGCGGTCGAAGGTCAGGTTCTTGTTGAGCACGTAGTAGGTGCTGCCGTCCTGGCTGCGCTCCCCGGTGCCGTCGGCCTCGGCGGCGGCGATGTCGACGAGGCGGCCGGTGGCGCCGTACTTCTCCCGGATCATCGCGTTGTAGCGCTCCCGGGCGATGTTGTCGGCCGGCCCCATCTCGTCGTCGCGACCCAGGGCCGCCTTCACCTTGGACTTCCAGTTGCGGTCGGCGGTGAGCGGCACGGTCGTGTAGAGGAAACGTACGTCGGGATGGGCCGCCTCCACCTCCTCCATCATCGACACATAGCCGTCGAAGACAGCCTGCACGTCGGTGGCGGCGATGATGTCGACGTAGCAGAGCTTCATCAGCGCGACGTCGACGTCCTTCCCGGCCGGGCTGTCCATCAGGTCCGTAAACGCGGCGAACTTGCTGAGCGGATCCTCGTTCACCCCGATGTACGCATGCCGCATCTTCGCGCCCTCGGCGTCAGTCATGCTGGCACCGGAGATCTCGGGACCGGTCACATCGGCCATGGCCGGCGCAGGGACCGAGGCGTCGGCGTACACCTTCGAGACCCCGTCGAGGATGTTCATCCCGACGGAGTTGTGCCCGAAAAGCACCTTGGTCTGCCCCGCGACCTGCAGCTCGGACTCGCTGGGCCCCGCGATCGCGACGTGCTCGTTCATCCCTGGACTCCTCAGCAACCATGCCCCGGCCAGCGCGACCGCGACGACCAGCACTCCTGCCCACACTCCGGCCAGCAGCTTCACCGAACCGGACACCTTTCTCTTCGACATCCTCAACCCACCTTGACCCCTTCGAAGCCGGCATCATCCGCATCATCGACGTCGTCGTCCTGCCCCTCGGCCGGCTCCTGGGCCAGCCGCAGACACATCGCGCGGACGTCGCGCTTGATGACCTTTCCGTTCGCGTTCAGCGGCAGCGCGTCGACGAAGCGGACGACCTCGGGCACCATGTGCTTCGAGAGCCGCTCGCGACAGTGCGCGATCACGTCGGCGCCGCGCAGCAGCGACCCGCGCCGCCGCACCACCACCAGCTCGACCCGCTCGCCGGCGGCGTCGTCTGGGAGCCCGACCGCGGCAGCCGCCACCACGTCCGGCAGATAGAGGACCGCGGACTCGACGTCCTGGCTTGCGATCCGGTGCCCCCACGACTTGATGAAGTCCTCGACCCGATCGACCACGTAGATGTAGCCGTCCTCGTCGACCTTCGCCAGATCTCCCGTACGCAGCATCCCGCCGGGCATCTTGCGGGCGGTCGCCTCGGGGTCGTCGAGATAGCCGGGCGAGATGTTCGCGCCGCTGGCCCAGATCTCGCCGACCTCGCCGGGGGCGACGTGCACGCCGTCGCGGTCGAGCACCCGCAGGTCGACGCCCGGGATGCCCCGGCCGATCGACCCGGGCCGCAGGCAGACCTCTTCCGGCGGGAGGTAGGAGAGCCGGGCGGTGGCCTCGGTCGCGCCGTACATCACGAAGACCTGCGCCTGCGGCTGGGCGCGCGCCATCTGCTCCACCAGAGCGGGCGCGAGCCGGCCACCGGCCTGCTGAATCGTCCGCAGCGACGGTATGGCGGTGCTGCCGAAGGTGCTGTTGCGCAGCAGCATCCCGAAGGTCGACGGTACGCCGGCGAACCCCGTGCAGCGCGCGGAGGTCATCCGGTCCACCACCGCCTGCGGGAAGACGAACGTCGGCTGGATGATCATCGCGGCACCGGCGCGCAGATGGGTGTGCAGGAGCGAGAGCCCGAAGACGTAGGTGAACGGCAGCACGACCAGCATCCGGTCCTCCGACGAGATCCCGAGATACCCGAGGATCGAGGTCGTGTTGGCCTGGATGTTGCGGTGGGTGATCCGCACCGCGCGCGGGTCGCCGGTGGTGCCGGAGGTGAACATGTAGAGCGCGTCCTGGTCCGGGTCGACCTCGACCGCCTCGGACAGCTCGACCGGCGTCGACCGCTGCGTCGGGACCAGCCGCTCCTTCCGCTCCACCACGACCGGAAGGCTCCGGGGAAGGCTCAGCCTCAGCGCCTCGGCCTGGGCACGCCCCACGAGCAGCGCGTCGGCGCCGACCCAGCGCGCGCGGGCCACGACCTCCTCGGTCGGCAGCGTGACGGCCAGTGGCACCACGACGAGCCCCATCCGGAGCGCGGCGAGGTAGGCCGAGGTCCAGAACAGCCCGTTGGGCGCCATGATCCCGACCGGCGTACCCGGAGTCAGACCGAGCACGGAGAGGCGTCCCATGAGCACGGACACGCTGGCTCGCAGCTCTTCGAAGGTGTATTCGCGACCCGCCTCGGCGAGCGCGATCGAATCCTCGGGCGCTTGCTCGAGAAGAAAGTCGGCAGTGTTCAACGTGGCCCGTCCCCCGGGATGCTTGGGCCGGGACCGTTCCCGGCAACGGCAACGTCGCATGCCTCGCCTCGACCGGCGGTGGGCCGCTCGGCAGGCTGCCTGAAATTGAGTACGCGACCGACCCATCGGTCCCGACTCGGCCCCGCTACGCGTCGACTGGTCTCGTGAACCCCAAGCGCCTCCTCATGTTCGTGCTGCTCGGCGTGCTCGTCGGCGTCGCGATCTTCTGGGCGCCGGGACGCTTCGCCGACTCCTCGTCCGGCAACGACGGCGGAGGCTCGAGCTCCTCGTCCCAGTCCGGTTCCCCGGGAGCCGACCCGAGCTCCGAAGCCGGCTCCGGATCCGGATCCGGCAAGAAGTCGGAGAAGGACCCCGAGCCCGCGACCGAGGCGTTGCCGGAGGCGGCCTCGACGCCGACCGAGTCGGGCCTTCCCGGTCTCACCGAGAAGCCGCGCACCAAGACGGCGGCGCTGATCTCGGAGCCGCTACCGAAGCAGGCGGTCCGCAAGGGCGCCCTGGTGGCCGGCTACCCGTCAGCGCTCGCTCCCCCGTCGCGCACCACGGTCGACGTCTCCAGCGTCTCGCCCACCAAGGGCGTGCTCCAGGTGGCGCTGACCGCGACCTGCCGGAAGCCCTGCGACGTACTCCGTCACTACCGGACCCGCCTCGCGCAGCACGGCTTCAAGGAGGTCACGACAACATCGGTCGAGAACACTCCCGCGCTGTCGCTGAACCGCGGCGACGAGACCGTGAGCGTCACGGTCACCCACACCGGCCGCCGCAACGTCGAGTTCACCCTCTACTCCGTCCTCCGCACGAAGACCTGAGCGCCGGTGTACCTCTCTCTCAGCGACCGACCCACCACGGGTGCCGAGCCGCGGCAGACAGGCGGGCGGGTATCCCGGACCGTCGTCACCCTCGGCATCGTCAGCCTGCTGACCGACATCTCCTCGGAGTCGGTCTCGGCGATCCTGCCGCTCTACCTGACCGCGGTGGTGGGGCTCTCGCCGGTGGCGTACGGACTCATCGACGGGCTCTACCAGGGCGTCTCCTCGCTCGTGCGGATCGCGGCCGGGTGGGCGGCTGACCGCACCGACCGTCCGCAGCCGGTCGCGCTGGCGGGCTACGCGATGAGCGCGGTCGCGCGGCTCGGGCTGATCTTCGCCGGCGGCTTCGGGACGATCTCGGCGGCGATCTCGCTGGACCGGGTCGGCAAGGGCGTACGCACCGCCCCGCGCGACGCGATGATCGCGGCCTCCAGCGACCCGGCGCACCTCGGCCGCAGCTTCGGCGTCCACCGGGCGCTGGACACGATCGGGGCCACCCTCGGGCCGCTGCTGGCGTTCGTGATCCTGTGGCGGATCGCCGACGGCTACGACACCGTCTTGGTCGTCTCGCTCGGCTTCGCGGTGCTCGGGGTGGCGACGATGGCGTGCTTCGTCCCGTTCCGCACGGGAGCCGTCCGCCGGGTGACTCCTCGCCGCAGCGAGCCGCGCGTCAAGGCCCCCAAGGTGCGCTGGCGCACCGTGCTCACGCCCGGTCTCGCGCGGGTGACCGGTGTGTCCGCCGTGCTTGCCCTGCTCACCATCGGTGACGGCTTCGTCTATTTGGCGCTGCTGGAGACCGGCGGCTTCGCGGCCCAGTGGTTCCCGGTCCTCTACGTCGGGACCAACCTCGCCTACCTCGCCCTGGCCGTCCCGATGGGCCGGCTCGCCGACCGGGTCGGGCGGGTCAGGGTCCTCGTGCTCGGCCATCTTCCGCTCGCGGCCGCCTACCTGTGCGCCGCGACCGGGTCAGGGATGCTCTGGACGACGTGCGCGGCGGTGCTCCTGCTCGGCGTCTTCTACGCCGCGACCGACGGCACCCTGGCCGCGGTCGCCGGGCAGCTGGTCCCCGAGACCGTACGAGCCAGCGGCATCGCCACCGCCCAGACCGCGGTCGCGCTGGCTCGGCTCGTCGCGGCCACCGGCTTCGGCCTGCTCTGGTACGCCGTCGGCCCGCGGGTCGCGATGCTCGCGGTCTGCGTGGTGCTGGTCGCCGCCATTCCGGCCGGGCTCGCGGTGATGCGCAGGGCGGTGCGATGACGACGTTCTGGGCCAAGCAGCGCACAACCGTCTTCGGCGCGATCGTCGTGCTCGTCACGGCGGGCGTGACGGCGTACGCCCTCTCCGCGATCGCGGAGAACGACCGGCGTACGTCCACAGCGACCGACGCGACGACCACCTCCCTGGCGCAGGTGGAGAAGGGGCCGAGGATCCTCTTCCAGCACACCGGACGCGACGCCGACTACGGCCACGTCGGCGCGGTGGCGCTGGCCGACCCCGGCGGCGCCCGGGCGCTAACCGACCTGAGCTGTGACCGGGTCTACGCCCAGGCGGAATCGATCTCCTGCCTGACGACCGAGCGGGGCGTGGTGAGCCGCTACCGGGCGACCGACCTGGCGAGCTCGACCCCGGGTAAGGCATGGCGAGAGGTCGACGGGGCCGACCTGCCCGGGCTGCCCAGCCGAACCCGGATCTCGCCGGACGGGAAGCTCGTCGCCTCGACGGTGTTCGTCAACGGCGACTCCTACATGGTCAGCGGGTTCTCGACCCGCACCCTCATCCGCCGGATCGGCGGGGCGAGCTACGGGGACCTGGAGAAGTTCAAGCTGGTCGTCGGCGGCCGCCGGGTCGCCCCGGTCGACCGCAACATCTGGGGCATCACCTTCGCCGACGACGACCGCACCTTCTACGCCACCGTCGCCACGGGCGGGCGGACCTACCTGGCCCGCGGTGACCTCACCGAACGCTCGCTGACGACCATCGCCGACCACGTCGAGTGCCCCTCGCTCTCCCCCGACGGCACCCGGATCGCGTTCAAGGAGGCCGACAAGGACGGCACCCGGTGGACGCCCGCCGTCCTCGACCTCGCCACCGGCCGGCGCACCGTGCTCGCCGGCGAGACCCACAGCATCGACGACCAGATCGAGTGGCTCGACGACGACACCGTCCTCTACGGCCTGGAGCGCGAGGGAGAGCCGGTCAGCGACGTCTGGGCGCTCGACACCACGGCCTCCGCGACCCCTCGTGTGCTCGTCTCGGAGGCGGCCTCGCCCGCGGTTCTACGCTGAATCGGGTACTCCGTCTCGGCTTTGGTCCACTCGTCATCCAAGTCCCGGTTTGCTGTGGGGATGACCGTTGAGGAGACCCACGCCGCTCCCAGGGACGAGCCCAGAATCGAGCCCAGCGCGGACGTCGACGAGCGTGCCACGATCGGTGACGGGACCCTCGTCTGGCACCTGGCCCAGGTCCGCGAGCACGCCCGGGTGGGCAGCGAGTGCATCATCGGCCGGGGAGCGTACGTCGGTCCCGGGGTCGTGGTGGGAGACCGCTGCAAGATCCAGAACCATGCGCTGGTCTACGAGCCGGCGGTGCTCGAGGACGGCGCGTTCGTCGGCCCGGCGGTGGTGTTCACCAACGACTACCTCCCCCGCGCCGTCAATCCGGACGGCACCCTCAAGGACGGCCAGGACTGGGAGGCCGTGGGCGTGACCGTACGCACCGGCGCCAGCATCGGCGCCCGGGCCGTCTGCATCGCGCCGGTCACCATCGGCGCCTGGGCGATGGTGGCGGCAGGCGCGGTGGTCACCCGCGACGTACCTGATCATGCGCTGGTCGTCGGTGTCCCGGCGCAGCGGATGGGCTGGGTCGGGCACGCGGGCGCGCCGCTGGTCGCCCAGGGAGATGCCTGGCGCTGCCCGAAGACCGGCACCCTCTACGTTCTGCGCGGCACGAGCGAGGACGACGGCCTGGTCGCGGTCTGAGGAGCCGATCGACCGAGTGTCAGGCGGCCCGCCACTCGGCCTTGTGGGCGATGCTGACCGCCGCGATCTGGGAGGAGACGCCGAGCTTGGCGAGGATCGACTTCACCTGAGTGCGCACCGTCGCCTCGGACACGACGCGGAGCTTGGCGATCTCGCCGACGGTGAAGCCGTCCATCAGGTGCTCGAGCACCTGCGACTCCCGCGGGGAGAGCTGGGCGAGCCGGCGACGGATCTCGATGACGCCCTGCTCCTGCCCCACCCACGCCCGGATCAGGCGCTCACGGTCGTCGACGTCGAGCACGCTGAGACCGTAGTTGAGCCTGCGTACGGTGCCCAGGATCTCGCCCAGCGGCACCGTCTTGGACAGGACCGTGCGAGCCCCGACGTGCAGGGCATGGCCCCACCGGGTCTCGTCGGTCGAGCCCGTCACCACGACGACGTCGGCACCCGCCCTGGCCAGCGGCGCGATGAGGCGTACGCCGGAACCGTGCTGTCCCAGGTCGAGGTCGAGCAGGACGATGCGCGGCTGGGAGCGCATGATCAGGGAGGTGAGCTTGGCCTCCGAGGGCGGCTCCTCGGGCAGGTCGACGCGGTGGGCGTCGTAGCCCTCGAAGGTGAGGGCCAGCTCGAGCGACTCGGCGAACAGGGTGTGGTCCTCGACGATGACCACCTTCACCCTCTTACGCGGCGACACCACGGCGACCTCCCCGGGTCGGGGTGTCGTGCTGGTCGGCCCCGTCGCCTGCCCCGCCGTCGGCACAGCCGAGCATGGGGATGCCGAGGACGAAGGTGGTCTGCTCGTTCGCCTCGGCGAGCTCGAGGTAGCCGCCCTGGCGTTCCATCAGGTCTCGCGCGGCGTGGAGGCCGATGCCCTGGCCGGTGGAGCCCGGTCGGCTGACGCCCCAGGCGAAGATCCGCCGGCGCAGCTCGGGCGCGACTCCCGGCCCGTCGTCGGTCACCGCGATCTCGACCGAGGTGCTCGCCTGGTCGGCGGCGCGTACCTCGATCCGGACCGAACCGCTCCCGTGGTCCGCGGCGTTGTCGAGGAGCACGTTGAGCGCCTCGGTCAGCTGGTCGGAGTCGCCCAGCGCGAGCATCCGGCTGGGGCGCCACACGACGTCGGTGCCCTTGGCCTCGTGAGCGAGCACCATGGTGGCCAGCACGGAGTCGAGGTCGATCACCTCGGCCCGCATCTCGCCGGCCTGCATCTCATCGGCCCGCGGCTCCGGGATCCCCGGCCTCGCGGCATCCTGCTGCCGGCGGACCATCCGCTCGAGCCGCTCCAGCTCGCTCTGCACCATCGCCGTCATCGCGGCCCGCCGGTCGTCGCCGATCGCACCCGGCGAGCTGAGCAGCGTGGTCGCCGCCCGGATCCCGGCCAGCGCGGAGGCAGCCTCGTGCAGCCGGGCTCGTTCATCCCGACCGACTCTTGACATTGACACAGCTCTCCCCTGGTCATCCTCGTCCCACGCCCTCCCAAGACGCGGCCAGGCGCATGAAACACGCGTGGACCTGAAGGTCCGACATGAACAGCGCCGTACGGCAAAGGGACTTTACTCACTCAGTCCGGGGGACGTATCGCCTACCTATTTTTGGTTACCGGCCGTTACCGACTGGTGCCTCAAATTGAGGAATGGCGAGCATCTGGACCCCATATGGAGGCAGTCCCGGGTCCCATACTCAGGTGGCCATCCTCGATCATCCGCCCGTGCCGCCGCAGCCGGAACCTGCGGACGAGCCCCCCGCCCGCGGATGGCGTCGTGCCCGCAAGCCGCTGATCGGGCTACTGATCTGTCTCCTCCTGCTCTGCGCCGCGGCCCTGACCGGGGTCCTGTGGCTGCAGGCGAAGGTGGAGGGGAACATCCAGCGGCTGCCCGACACGTTCACCGGGCTCACCGACCGGCCCGCCAAGCCGTCCTCCGGGTCGGCCGCCGATGCGATGAACATCCTGGTCCTCGGCACCGACACCCGATCGGACGCACCCACCACCGGAGCCGAGGCGCCCGGCTGGGAGCCGGGACAGGCTCGCTCCGACACGATGCTGATCGTCCACATCGACGGCGACCGCGACTCCGCCTCGGTGATCTCGATCCCGCGCGACTCCTGGGTCGACATCCCCGGCCACGGCAAGGGCAAGGTCAACTGGGCCTACTCCTTCGGCGGCCCCAACCTCACGGTCGAGACCGTAGAGAAGATGACCGACGTACGCATCGACCACCTCACCGTCATCGACTGGGACGGCTTCAAGGCCCTCACCGATGCGATCGGCGGCGTCGACATCGACATCCCGAAGACCGTCTACGACTCCGCCCGCGACGTCCGCTGGGAAGCCGGCCGCCATCACCTGAACGGCGAGGAGGCCCTCCTCTACGTACGCCAGCGCTACGGCCTCCAGGACGGCGACCTCGACCGGGTGGCCCGCCAGCAGGCCTTCATGCGCACCCTCCTGAAGCAGACCCTCGAGCAGGAGCTCCGAAAGAACCCCGACCAGGTCCTCGACCTCCTCTCCCTCTTCTCGAAGCACGCCTCCGTCGACGACGACTGGTCGACGACCCAGATGGCCAAGCTCGCCGCCTCCCTCCGCAACCTGCGCACCGACGACATCAGCTACCTCACCGTCCCCACCGACGGCACCGGCATGGTCGGCGACCAGTCAGTCGTACGCCTGGACCCGTCTCGCGACCGCGACCTGTGGCGCGCCGTCCGTGAGGATCGGATGGGCGATTGGGCTGAGGACAACCAGGATCTGCTGACACCCGACGTGGTCCGCTGACCCGAGATCGTCGATCACCGGTTGCTCACGGGGTGGCCCAGTGGGACGCCCGCTCGTGGTCGTGGGCAGGGACCACCTTCACCGAGGCTGGCAGGGCGTGGAGACGGTGCAGCGTGCGCCAGGTCTCCTCACGATCCACGTCCACCAGACAGCCGGGGAAGCCGGAACGCTGGCGCAGGTGCTCGATCTGCAGCCCGTGCCACGCGGCGTCTCCGACGAGCAGGACAAGCCCGTTCGCGGTGGCGAGCAGGACGCCGACGCTCCCGGGCGTGTGCCCGGCCAGGTCCACCAGCACGACGCTGCCGTCGCCGAAGAGATCGTGGCTCCGCTCGAAGGTGAGGACCGGCGGCCCGTCGAGGGAGAACTCCAGGAGGTCCCGATCCGCGAGCCCACGGCGTACGCCGCCCACCGGCGCCTGGTCGCCGGCAGCGGCCCAGGTCAGCTCCTCGTCATGGAGGACCGCCGGCAGACCCGGGAGGTCGAGCAGCCCCGAGACGTGGTCCCAGTGGGCATGAGTGCTCAGGGCGAGGTCGGGTCTGACTCCCGCCGTCGCGAGGGCCTCGACCGTCGGGATCGTCGTCGCCGGCGGTCGTACGATCCGCCGCAGCAGCGGCTGGAGCTCGGACACCGCCTGGGCGTCAGCGTCTCGTGGCACCGCCGGGTCGATGAGGATCGTCGCCTCGGGATGATGGACCACGAAGGACTGGAGGCTCAGCCGCCCCGCGCCCGGCATCCCCTCGTACAACAGCCGGCTCGGAACCGGCCGCGGTCGTTGCCGCAGCGTCTGCAGCCGGACGGTTCTCGTCGCCGGTGGCAGCGGACCCTGCGCGCGCTCCGACAACGAGTCCAGCAGGCGCCGGTCGGCTCGTCTAGGCGCCACGAACGAGCGAGCTCCCGCCACAGCCGTCTCCACCAGCTGCCGGGACGTGTAGGCGGCGGGCAGCGGATCGAGTCCTGCGAACGGGTTGGGTCGGTTGCGTAGCTCCATGTCCCGAACGCTAGAACTTCAGGTCGACCTGAAGGCAAGATGCTTCCATGCGGATCTCATTGGCCGCCGACCTCGTCGGCGTACCCGCCCACGTCCTGCGGCACTGGGAGGACGAAGGAGTGCTCGCGCCGAGCCGGCAGAACGGAAACCAGCGAGACTTCACCGATCAGCACGTGAACGAGGCGCGGATCATCCATCGCCTTCGCCAAGCCGGCATCGGCCTCGCGGAGATCAGAGAGCTCCGATCCGCCCCTGCTGGCCGCCGCTCCGCTCGGCTGACAGCCTCAGCCGAGCGGATGGCTGCCGAGGCGAAACGACTCGATGCCGCGGCCACCTTCCTGCGCCACACCGCGGAGTGTGTGCATCCGGTCGTCGACGAGTGCCGGCAGTGCCGCGACTACGCGATCGCCGGAGGCTTGCGAAGCACCCTCACGACACCGGCCTAGGCAGCCCGTAGTGATCCCGAAGAGTGACCCCGGTGTACTCGGTCCGGAAAAGCCCCCGCTCCTGCAGGATCGGCACGACAGAGGCAGCAAACGCCTCGATCCCCGAAGGCAACACAGCGGGCATGATGTTGAACCCGTCAGCGGCACCGTTCTCGAAGTAGTGCTGGATCGTGTCAGCAACCTGGACAGGAGTCCCGGTGAAGGTGCGATGACCGCGCCCACCACCCAGCTTTCCGATCAGCTCGCGGACCGTCAGCCGATCACGACGAGCCCAGTCGACGACGAGCGTGTAGCGACTCTTGGCACCCTCGATGGAGTCCTCCGACGGTAGATCGTCGGGCAGCTCCGATTCCAGGTCGAGCCGCGAAGGATCGACCCGGAGCAGCTGGGCGAGCTGGGCGACGGCGTACTCCGGAGCGATCAGCCGGTCGAGCTCGGCCTCGAGCTCACGCGCCTCCGCTTCGGTCTCGCCGAGGATCGGGACGATCCCGGGCAGGACCAGCACGTGATCCGGATTGCGGCCGGCGGCGACGACGCGCCGCTTGATGTCGGCGTAGAACGCCTGGCTCTCGGCCAGTGTCGGCTGGGCGGTGAAGATCGCCTCGGCCCAGCGGGCCGCGAACTCCTTGCCGTCGTCGGAGGAGCCTGCCTGGACGAGCAGCGGGTGGCCCTGCGGCGATCGCGCCAGGTTGAGCGGACCCTCGACCGAGAAGTGAGGCCCGACATGAGAGATCGGCCGAATCCGGTTACCGACCGCATGCACCCCGGCCTCCTTGTCGGCGACGATCGCGTCGTCGTCCCAGCTGTCCCACAGCTTGGTGGCGACATCCAGGAACTCCGAAGCCCGCTCGTAGCGGGTCTTGTGCAGCGGCTGCCCCTCCAGACCGAAGTTGCGCGCCGCAGCGTCCCCGGCGGTCGTGACGATGTTCCACCCGGCCCGCCCGCCGGAGATGTGGTCCACCGAGGCCAGTCGGCGGGCGAGGTTGAACGGATCGTTGTACGACGTGGAGGCCGTGGCGATCAGGCCGATGTGCTGCGTGGAGACCGCCAGCGCGGACAGCAGCACGGTCGGCTCGATCCGCCCCGACGGCCGACGGCCGGGCTCGCCGAACAGAGCCGGGGAGTCGGCCAGGAACAGCGAGTCGAACTTGGCCTCCTCCGCAACCTGCGCCAGATGCTGATGCGCCGCGAGCGACAGGTTGGCGTGCGGGTCCGAAGCCGGGAGCCGCCACGACGCCTCGTGGTGACCGGTGTCGAGCAGGAACAGGTTGAAGTGGAGCTGTCGGGCACCCATCAGGCGACCTCCTCCTCGACCACACCGAGCTGGGCCAGCAGCTGGGCCCGCAGCGACGCGAACCGCGGGTCGCCCGGGCTCCGCTTCGCGCCCAGATCGATCCGGAGGTCGGAGCCGACGACGCCGTCGACCAGCACGATCACCCTGTCGGCGAGCGCGATCGCCTCGTCGACGTCGTGGGTGACCAGCAGGATGGCGGGGTTGTGGGCGGCGTACAGCTTCTTGAGGAGCTTGTGCATCTTGATCCGGGTCAGCGCGTCCAGGGCGCCGAACGGCTCGTCGGCGAGGAGCAGCTGTGGGTCGCGTACCAACGACCGCGCCAGCGCCGCGCGCTGCTGCTCGCCACCGGAGAGCTCGTGCGGCCAGGCCTTGTCACGGCCCTCGAGCCCGACCTCGGAGAGCGCCTCGAGACCACGGGCACGAGCATCGGAACCCGACAGCCCCAGGATCACGTTGTCCAGCACCCGCCGCCACGGCAGCAGCCGGGAGTCCTGGAACACGACCGAGACCCGCTCGGGCACGTCCACGACACCCGATCCCGAGACGGAGCGGTCGAGACCGGCCAGGGCCCGAAGCAGAGTGGACTTCCCGGAACCCGAGCGCCCGATCAGCGCCACGAACTCTCCGCGGGCGATGGTGAGGTCGAGCCCGTTGAGCACTCCGCCGGCCTTGGAGAAGCTGCGGCGCAGCCCCTCGACGCGTACGGCGGGTCCTTCGGGTGCCGTCAGTGACTCTCCAGCGTGCGTCGCCATGCCAGTGCCTTCCTCTCGGTGAAGCGGACGATGCCGTCGGCGACCAGGCCCAGCAGGGCATAGACGACCAGGCCGACGACGATGATCTCGGTCTGGCCGTAGCTGGACGCGAGGGTGATCATGTGGCCGATGCCGCTGGTCGCGTTGACCTGCTCGACGACCACGAGCGACAGCAGCGCGTTGAGCACCGCGAACCGCAGCCCGAGCAGGAAGCCCGGCGTCGCGCCCGGCAGCACGACATGCCGGACGAAGGCGCCACGCCCCAGGCTCACGGTCTCGGCGAGCTCCGCGTAGCGGCTGTCGATGCCGCGCAGCCCGTTGTGGGTGTGGATGTAGATCGGGATGAGTACGCCGAGGGCGATCGTGATCACCTTCATCGGCTCCCCGATCCCGAGCCACAGGATCAGCAGCGGCATCAGCGCCAGGCTCGGGATGGCCCGCTTGACCTGCACCGGCCCGTCGATCACCGCCTCCCCGACCCGACTGAGCCCGGAGACGAGCGCGAGCGCCAGCCCGACGCCGACCCCGATCACCAGCCCGAGCGAGGCCCGGTACGCCGAGGTCGCGAGGGCCTCGGGAAGCCGTCCGTCGGCGATCAGCCGCTGCGCGGTCTCGACGACCACCCACGGCTCGGACAACGTACGCGGATCGAGCACGCCCGTCGCCGAGGCGAGGCACCACAGGCCCAGGAGCAGGACCGGCCCGATCCAAAGCGTGCCGGGGACCCGCGGCCCTGGGCCGAGGCGGCGGCGTACGACCCTCTTGTCGGTGGTCTTCTCGGAGACGGCGCCGACGATCGGCGCCTCGACTGCGGTGGTGGCCATCACTGACCGCCCTTCACGGCCTCTGCGATGACCTTCTCGTAGCGGCGGTCGTAGAGCTCGTTGACGTCGATGTCGGGCTGGTCCTGCTCCTTCACGAGTACGTCCGCGGTCTCCTGGTGACGCTTGATGAACCCGTCCCAGTTCTCCGGGATGACGTTCTGACCAGAGGTCTCGAAGACCTTCTTGCCGTCCTCGAACGTGAGTCCCTCGTGATCGACGTAGTAGGCCTGGATCCACTCGTCCGGGTGCTCGTCGACCCACTTCTCGGCCTTGACCCACAGCGCGAGGAAGTCCTTGAACGCGGCCGCCTTGCCGGCGTCCTCGAAGGTCTCCTCCGGCCCGTAGATCAGGGTCGCGTCGTCGCGGATGCCGGTCCGGATCGAGGTGGCGCCGTCACGGCCGTACTTGGCCAGATAGGAGGTCAGCTGCGGCCCGCCCAGCGGGGCGACGTCGACCTGGTTGGAGGCCAGCGCGTTGGAGAAGGTGTCGTCGACGCTCTGGATCTCGACCAGCTCGACGTCATCCTGACTGAGCCCAGCAGCCTTGAGCGTCTTGAGAACCAGCGCGCCCTGGGCCTGGCCGGGCGAGTAGGCGATCTTCTTGCCCTTCAGGTCCTCGAGCGTCTTGACCTTCGACTTCGGCGCGATGCCGAGCTCGTAGATCGGGTTGTCAAGCGGGTCCGGGTTCTCGGTGACCGCGACGATCTTGACCGGGGTGTCGGTCCAGGTCGCGAACAGCGGCGGGATGTCGGCGACGTAGCTCGCGTCCAGCGCGTCCGCACGGAACGCCTCGATGCTCTTCGGACCACCGGAGATGTTGGCCCACTCGATCTCGTAGCCCTCGACCTCGTCGATCAGGCCGGACGCCTTCAGCGCCACCTCGATGGGCGGCAGCCCGAGGCGCAGGACGGTCCCCTCCGGGACCTGGTCGGGGAGCGCCGCGTCGGCGGCGAGCTTGGAGGCACTGGACGCATCGGCGCCGCCGCAGGCCGTCAGCCCCAGGAGCATGCTGGTGAGAACGGCGGCAATGGCAGTCAGGCGCGGTGGGGTGGGGCGGATCATGGCTCTCCTCTGGTCGGTCCGTCCAAACCAGAGTAAGTTACTAGAGTTTAGTCATAAATGCTTGTTCGGATCCTGAGACCGCCGAAAGGTCAGGTACGCAGGCCGAGGCGTCACGTACGTCGGGGGGGGGTGGGGGGGTATAGCCAAAAACGGCGAGGGGGGGGGGGGACGGGGGGGGGGGGGGGTGAGCGGGGGGGACCAA
>NZ_JBEORH010000003.1:15622-607911 GCF_040302165.1 Nocardioides sp. NPDC127503
TTTTTGTTTGGTCCCGTCCCCCGCTTTCTGTGTTTGCGCGCCGGGGGCGCCTCCCCTGGCGGGGGCGGTGTTCCCCACCAACCCCCCCCGCCCCCGACGGGGCTGACGTCTCGGCGGGATGGGGTCAGACGCGGTCGAACCAGTCGGTGAAGCCGGAAGGGTCGTGGCGACCGAGGACACCGTGCTCGAAGAGCCCCCAGCCGACAGCGCCAGCGGCATCCATGACCCCAGGACCGCGCGCAACCGCGTGGCCGACGTGGTCGATCACCCCGAACGGCACCCGGCCGACGACGTCGGGCGCCTTCATGTCATAGGTCAGCCGCTCGGTGAACCCGGCGCCCTTCCAGATCCCGTGGGACCAGTCGGAGTCGCCGCCGTAGCCACCGCCGACATGGATCGGCACACCCAGAAGCGAGGAGACCTCGAGCACCAGCGGCTCCCCCGCCGGGGTCGTGCACGTGATCGTCGCGCCCTCCGGGAGGCGGGTCCCGTCCTGATAGCGGATCCGTACGTGCGGCCAGCCGAGCTGCTCGACTCGGCCGTCGGCGAAGGTGCGGGTGCAGTCGTTGAGGGTGCGATGACCGTCCGGGGTCTCCTGGATGATCAGGACGACGGCGAACTCCTCGAACCGCAGCGGCACATAGAGCCACCACATCCCCTCGAACCCCGGGTCGGCCGGCTTGCCCGGTGGCAGCGCCTCGCCGGAGGGGCGGATGCCCCAGGACCGGTCCCGGGTGCCGACCCAGCGGTCGGGGCCGACGACGATCGTCTCGCCGTCGGCCTCGATCACCCCCTCCCAGGTCCCGACCTGCGCGAACCGCTGAGCGTCGAGGACGGTGCCCGCCCCCTGACGCATCACGTGCGGCTGCTCCTGAACCACCTCGAACGACCCCTCCCACCGCAGGTCGAGGGCGATCCCGTGGGTCTCCTCCATCACCAGCCGTAGCTTCCGCAGGGGCTCGGTGACCTCGATCCGGTACGCCCCGACCCGCTGCTCCATCCGGTCCCCGCCCCGCGGGTCGGCGCCGTCGCCCAGGTGCACGGCGGTCTGCTCGTCGCCGCGGCGGAGCAGGACGTACGCGTCCTTGGTGCCGAGGTTGGGATAGAACCCCATCCCGGAGATGAGGAAGATGTCGCCGGTGCGGTCGTGGGCGTTGAGGTAGCAGCGGTCGTAGAAGTTGCGGTCGCTGCTGCCCGCCCAGGCCACCGGGCGCGGGAGCTGGTGGATCGGATACTCGTCGAGCGGGCCGACGCCGACGTACTCCCCGTGCGCCCCATGCGCCCCGCTCACGCGCCGACCTCGTCCAGCATCGCCGCAAACATCGCCCGGTGGTAGAGCACCGACTCCGGATCCTCGGGCGCCTCGATCTCACCGAAGTGGATCTGCCGCGCCGCGATCCGCAGATAGATGATCCCCCACATCACCGCCGCGTGGACCTCATGCCAGGTCAGGTCGCCGAGCTCGACCCCGGCCACCGCGGCATAGGCGTCCCGGACCTCGTCGGCGGCAAGGAAGCCCGGCATCCCCGGCAGCTCCAGCATCGCGGCCAGGTCCTCGAAGATGCGGTGGGCGAAGATCATCCAGGTCACGTCCATCTCGCGAGGCCCGAGGCTGACCATCTCCCAGTCGAGGACGGCAACGGGCGCGAAGTCGCGGTAGATGATGTTGCCGATCCGCGCGTCACCCCAGCACAGGACCGGCTCGCCGCCATCTTCGGAGAGGCCAGTTTCGGGAAGGTTGGCCTCGAGCCAGGCCAGACCCCGCTCGACCAGCGGCGAGCGGCCGCCCCACTCCTCGGCAGTGGAGGCGAAGGCGTACCAGGCCCGGGTCTTCGCCAGGTTGCGGGCGAGCAGCGTCTCGCCGGTATGACCAGCCACGGCAGGGTCGAGGAAGGCGAACCGCGAGGCGGCGTCAGGGATCGAGTGGAGCCCGGCGAGCACCTCGACCGAACGCCTCTGAAGGGCCTCCCGGTCCGAGGACGAGGCGTCGAAGAGCCA
This sequence comes from Nocardioides sp. NPDC127503, assembly GCF_040302165.1. NCBI lineage: Bacteria > Bacillati > Actinomycetota > Actinomycetes > Propionibacteriales > Nocardioidaceae > Nocardioides > Nocardioides sp. NPDC127503. Next base: position 17,621 of record NZ_JBEORH010000003.1, read on the forward strand.
GCTGTCGCCGAAGTTGTAGGGCATCACGTCGGGCGGGACGACTCCCTCGACCCGCTCCATCAGGAAGAACGGGGTCCCCAGGACCGAGCCACTCATCTCGGCGAGATCCACCTCCGGCACCGGCACAGGAGACAGCGAGCCGGCCAGGCGCATCGCGTCGTACTGCGCCTGCAGGTCATAGGTCGCGAAGACCGGGATGTCCTCCGGGCGGGGCGCCACCCGCAGGACGTACGCCTTCGTCTGCCGGTCTCCAGCAACGGTCGAGGTGACATCGAGCAGGACGGTCTCACTGGAGAGCCCGTTCGCGTCGATGCCTCCGAGGATGGCGACCTCGGGGTCGGCGCCGGGCGGAAGCGCCGTGGTCAGCCACTGCTCCAGCCTCGCGCCGATCGCCGCAGGGTCGCGGCCCGATCGCTGGAAGGTCATCTCGGGCGGCGGGGGCGCCTGGGTCACGTGCTCCTCCTGGTGGTGTGTGAGTCAGGTCACACACCACCAGGTTGGTGGAACACGTTCTAGTCTGTCAACCGGTTCAGAAGCGGATCTTCGCCGGCGTCTCGGTGGGCGCCGCCTTGGTGACGAACGCCTTCCGCTTCGCGGCGAACCCGAAGCGGTCGTCGAAGATGTCGCGGGCCATCTCGGCCAGCTCGATGCTCTGGTAGTACGACATCGGCATCGCGCACGCCCGGCGTGCCTCGCGAGCCGCCAGAGCCGGGACGTACGCCTCGGGCGAGGCATAGCCCTGCGCCAGGTCGCGCAGCCAGCCGTCGAACTCGGCCGCGTCGCGCGGACCGAGGTCGCTGACCATGTCGATCCGGGCGGCCTCGGCCGCCGAGATCGGCAGCTTCCCGCCGAGCAGCTCGTCGGCCTTCTCGGCGCCGACCCGACTCGGCAGACCCCAGGTGTGCAGCTCGGAGCCGAAGATGCCCATGTCGTAGTAGGGGTTCAGCACGACACCGGCACGCGAGACCGTGATGTCGGCGCAGAGGCCGGCCATCACGCCGCCCGCTCCGGCGTTGGCGGTGAACGCGGCGATGGTCAGCTGCTCGGCCTCGGCGATCGCCAGGCAGAGCTCGTCGATGGCCCGGATGTTGTCCCAGGCCTCGGCCGCCGGATCCTGCGCCGCCTCGATCACACCGAGGTGGATGCCGTTGGAGAAGGCGTGCTCGGTGCCGCGTACGACCAGGACCCTGGTGTCCTCGATGAGCGCCTTGCGGACGGCGTCGGTCATCCGGCGGCACTGCTGGGTGTGCATCGCGCCGCTGTAGGAGCGGAGGGTGAGGTAGCCGACGTCGCCGTCGCGCTCGTAGGTCGTCTCGGCCAGCGCGTCCGGCATCCTCCGGTAGGGCGCGTGCCCAGTGTCGAGCACCCAGGCGGCCGGGAGCTTCGGGCCGCGCTTCTGCTCGAGCGTGGCGGCATAGCCGACCCACAGGGTGCCCTCGCCGGTGGCGAACGCGACCGCGTCGGTGTCGACACCGACCACGGTGCCCGGCTCCACGTCGCCATGGTCCTCGGGAGTCGTGGCGGCGTCGAAGAGGCAGTACGTCTTGCCGTCGACGGTCGCCGGCGCACCCGGGGCGCCGTCGGCCGCCGCGATCCGCCGGGCGATCTCGGTGGCCGGCGCGGACCAGTCGATCTCGAAGGCCTTGCGGCGCAGCAGCGGCAGCTCGCCGGTGCCGTCGACCGTCGGGGACCACTCCTCGGCAGGCTTGGGCGTCTCCCCCGCGGCGACCATCCGGAGGACCTCCGCGACGCAGTCCATCGCGGCGTCGGCGACCGGGCCGTTGTAGAGCGCGCTCTTCGCGATCGGGACCTCGGGCATAGCGAAGGTCTCGGTCGCCCAGACCGGGCCGGCGTCCATCTCCTCGACGGCCGACAGCGCGGTCACGCCCCAGCGGTCCCGCCCGTCGAGCGTGGCGTGATCGAGCGAGGACGGGCCCCGGTCGCCGAGCGGGCCAGGGTGGATCACCACCGTTGGATAGCGGCCCCAGACCTCCTCCGGCACCCGGTGCTTGAGGAACGGACACAGGATCAGCTCGGGGTCGATCGCGTCGACCGCGGCCACCAGAGAGGAGTCGTCATGGACCGGCGCCAGCAGCACACCGACCTCGTGGCCGTCCTCTTTCAGATCACACCAGACGCGTTGGGTAAGACCGTTGAACGCGGAGACGAGCAGCAGAATGCGCATGTGGGGGAAGTGTCCTTCTCTTAGGCGAGCCCGAACAGACCTCATATCCCCCGAGGGGTATTTATCCCCCGAGGGGTGTCACTGTATCGAGCGCGCCCGGCCGGCTGCACCTCGGTGTCCACGAGAGGGACGGAAGACCTGGTCAGCCCCGGGCCGCTCGCCCCGGTCGCGTGACGGGCACCACGCCGTCGTCTTGTCGCCGCCTGCAAAGATGACTCTGTCAGGAGGGGACAATGACAACAGTCGACGACAACCCGCTCAACGGGTTGATCGATCTCGTCGAGGCGAGCAGCGACGAGATGGCGCGGGAGCTGGCCCGGTTCCGGATGCGCTACAAGTTCGCGATCGACGAGGTCTCGACCAAGATCGCGATCCTGCGCGAGGAGTTCGAGCACACCCACGACCATAGCCCGATCGAGCACGTACGCACCCGGCTCAAGTCGCCCGACAGCCTGCTCGCCAAGGCCCGCAAGATCGGCTGCCCACTCACCCTCGAGGCGCTCGAGGCGCAGATCCGCGACATCGCCGGGATCAGGGTGGTGTGTCCGTTCGTCTCCGACGTCTACTGGATCATGGAGATGCTCGGCAGCCAGTCCGATGTCGACGTGGTCGAGGTCGAGGACTACATCGCCGACCCGAAGGCCAACGGCTACCGCAGCCTCCACCTGATCATCAAGGTGCCGGTCTATCTCTCCGACCGGGCGGTGGATGTGCCGGTCGAGCTGCAGATCCGCACGATCGCGATGGACTTCTGGGCCAGCGTCGAGCACTCGATCTACTACAAGTACGACGGCACCGTCCCGACGACCCTGCGCGACGAGCTCGGCGCCGCGGCCCGCACCGCGGCCGACCTCGACGCCACCATGGCCCGGCTCCGCAGCGAGGTCCACGGCCCGGTTCGATGAACCGAGCCGTGGACCCCGACAGCTTCAGCGGCCGGTGACGAACCGCTGATACTGGGCTCGCGCCTCGTCCGGCGTGATCGCCCGGTCGAGGAACATCAGCGAGTCCATCCGGCAGTTGCACGGGTTCCGCTCGACGGTGTCCTGCGGGAAGGATCCGCCGACCTTGTAGCCGCGCGGCAACGTGTCGGAGGTACCGGTGCCGTCGACCTGCCACGGGTCACCGGGAGTGGTGTAGAACCCCTCGACGGCCTTGCCGTTGCGGTAGAGCGCCATCTTGCCAGTGGTGTAGTCGAACGTGGCCGTCAGGTGCACCCACTGACCTCGTGGCAGCAGGGTCTGCCAGTCCGCCGAGGCGGCGAAGGTCTGCGAGGCGCCCTCGTCGAGCCGGCGTCCCAGCGCGACCAGGCGCAGGGTGCCGTTGACGTTGATGAGCTCGAGCAGGGCACGTACGCCGTGGCCGTCGGAGTTGCCCGAGAGCACCCCGGCCAGCCCGATGGCGTTGAACCGGTCGGTCGGGTCTGCGGTCACCGAGTTGAGCGCGGGCCCGTCCATGTCGACCTTGAACCAGCCGGCCACGGTGATCTGCTCGGCACCCGCGAACGGCGCCAGCGACGCGACCCCGTTCTGGTTCCACGCCCCTGCCTTCCAGTCGTCGTTGCCGTTGACCTCCGGGGCGACCTGCTGGGTCTGCAGGGCGTTGTTGCTGGTCCGGTAGGCCGAGTCCGTCACCTGCATGGCGTTGCCGCCGTTGACCTGGTTGAGCAGCGTCCGCGAGGAGCCTTGGTCCTCCTCACGCGATCCCGGCGCGAAGGGGTGCTCGAAGTCGTAGTAGCTGACCAGGTCCTCGCGCAGCGACGGCACGACCTCGCTCGGCCACGGCCGCTGCACCGTGTTCACCACCTTCCAGATCTTCCCGTTGGCCTTGGCCAGCAGGTAGAGGTTGCGGCGAGAGTCGGTGCCGAAGCGCAGGTCGACACGCGGATGGTCGACGAAGTCCTGCATCGAGAGCCGCTTGCCGGAGGTGTCGAAGAGCTGCATCTGGTGCAGGGGCGCCTCCTGGCTGCTGCCGCGGCGCATGTGCCGGGAGTCGGCCCAGTAGACCTCGCCGTTGACCAGGTCCCCGAAGACGTACTTGCCCTTCAGCTCCTCGAACGGGCCGCGGTAGACGACACCACCGCTGACGGCGTGGCCGCTGTCGGAGGTGCAGGAGTAGTTGGCCGGCGGGTCGTGGTCGAAGGACGCCACCGGAAGGGTGAAGCCGGACATGTCGTAGTCGTCCGGGACGGTGTAGAGGGCACACTCGTCGGTGTTGTCGTAGAGCAGCCGGCCCTCGATCTCGCTCCAGCCGAGGTTGTCCCCGGCCCGTACGTCGTAGACGCCCTCGATCGCGTGCTGGCCGATGTGGCCGAGCAGGAGGGTGCCCTTCTCGACGTCCCAGGAGAACCGGTGCGGGTCGCGCATGCCGTACGCCCAGATCTCGCCGATCGCGCCCTCCCGGTCGACGAACGGGTTGCTGTCCGGGACCCCGTACGCCCCGTTGCGCCCGTCGCGGGCGAGCGGGTCGATCCGCAGGATCTTGCCGTACGGGTTGCCGAGGTTCTGCGGGTCGTCGCTCCGGACGCCGTTGCCGCCGTCGCCCGAGGCGATGTAGAGCAGTCCGTAGTCCTCGTCGCCGGGTACGGCGGTGGTGTTGAAGTCGATCTGCTGGATGGCGTGGATCTGGCCGGCGAAGTCGATCCGCATCACCTCGCGGCTGGTGCCCTCGAAGGTGTCGGCCGCCGGGTCGGTGGCGTCCCACTCGGTGACGACGCTGACCGTACGCCCGGAGCCGGGGTTGTTCTGCGACGGGAAGGTCGGCGTCTTGGCGAAGGCGCCGAAGCGCTCGGTGTGGGTGGTGTAGAAGAGCCCGTTCGTCTCGAACTCGGGGTGGAACGTGATGAACCCGGCGCCGCTGCCCAGCCCGGCACCGGACCAGAAGTCGACGAAATGGTCCCGGAGGTTGAGGTATTCGTGCTGCTGCCCGCCCTCGAGCAGATACATCGGCCCGTTGAGGTCGGGGACGTACATCCGGCCCGAGCCGTCAGGGACCTCGCCGATGAAGTTGATGCGGTTCTGGCGGACCAGGCGCTGGTCGGTGGGGGCGGGGTAGGGCTCGGTCTTGGGGAGCTGGGCGACCTCCTCGAGCACGAGGCCGAGGCTGCTGCGTAGGGGCTGTTCAGGGATGGGGTCGGGGACGGGCTCGCTGCCGGGAATGGCGGCGTTGGCAGAGAGCGTGGGGGTGAGTAGCGCGGCGAGCATGGCGCCCACCGCGAGACCGCCCCATAGACGTGAGGTTCCCATGGGTGTGTTCTCTCCTTACCGAGGTTCAGCGATGACGGAGGCCGGCGACGGTGACGTCACGGATGCGGCCGAAGTTGTCGAAGGAACCGAAGCCGAACCGGCCTCCGGTGAAGGTGGTGTCGGTGGCGGTCATCCGGGGCTCGTCGGCACCGTCGAGATAGACCGCGATCGCGCCCGTGCGGGCGTTGTAGTCGAGACGTACGTCGTGCCACTCGGCATCGGTGATCGACGGCGCTGCGCCGACCGTGCCGTTCCACTGGTGGTCGATCCGCAGCCGGTCGGCGTCGTTGACCACGAAGATGCCGTTGTGGGGGTAGATGGTGTTGTCGGTCGAGAGGTGGGCGTAGTAGAAGCGCGTCGGGGACTGGTAGTTCCAGACCAGGATCACGTCGCGGTTGGTGACCGTGACGGCCTCGTCGATGCGGACCTCGGCGCGGTAGGTCAGCGAGCCGAGCTCGGGACCCTTGGTGACGATGGCGTACTCGAAGGGCCGCCGCGGGCCGGGCTGCGCCGTCCCCGGCTCGGTCAGGATCACCTGGCCGTCCTCGAAGGCCCACTTCTCCTCGGTCACCGGGTCCCAGTCAGCCAGGCTCGCCCTGGGCTTGACCACGCTCAGACCGGGTCCTTCGGACGTATCGGCCTGGGCTCCGGCGAGCGGCGCGGCCAGAGCCACTGCGAGGGCGACCACACCGGCGCGTACGCCTCGCCCCACCATTCGGTTCAGCTTCCATCTCATGGTGCTTTCCCTTCCCCTAATCGGGACCGTCGGTGGTCCCTGCTGAGGTTGTTGCGGCTCCCCCGAGATAGAGCTCGGCCATGCGCGGATCGGCGAGCAGGTCGGCAGCGGCACCCGCGATGTGCACCTTCCCCAGATCGAGTACGCACCCCAGGTCCGCCGACTCCAGGGCCCGCCGGGCGTTCTGCTCGACGAGCAGGACCGCCAGACCGGCGTCCCGCATGCGTACGACCTGCTCGAACACGGTCGCCGTGGTCTTCGGGTCCAGGCCCATGCTGGGCTCGTCGAGCAGCACCACCTTCGGGCTCACCATCAGCGAGCGGGCGAACTCGACCTGCTTCTGCTGGCCACCCGAGAGCGCGCCGGCGAGGGCGTTCCACCGCTCGGCGACGACCGGGAAGAGCGTCTTCACGAAGTCGGTCCGCTCCTGGATCGCGGCCGCGTCGCGCACCGTGTAGGCGCCCAGGCCGACGTTCTCGGCCACGGTCATCTCCCTGAAGACCGAGTGGCCCTGGAGGACGTGGGCCATTCCCGCGCGGAGCATCTGCTGCGGCCCGTTGCGGGTGACGTCGACGCCGTCGACGGTGATGGTCCCCGAGCGTGGGGTCAGCATGCCGCTGGCGACCTTGAGCACGGTGGACTTGCCGGCTCCGTTCGGACCGACCAGACAGACGATCTGACCTGCGGGAACGGTGACCGTGAGGCTTCGCAGCACCAGCGCGGCACGACCGTAGCCGGCCTCGATGTCGCGCAGCTCGAGAAGAGGTTCAGACACCAAGGTAGGCCTCCAGGACTCGTGGGTCGTTCTGCACGTCCGCCGGCGCACCGGAGGCGATCGGGCGGCCGCGGTCGAAGACCACGACATGGTCGGAGAGGCTCATCACCAGCTCCATGTTGTGCTCGACGATCACGAAGGTGCGGCCCTCGGCGTTGAGCTCGCGCACGAGCGTGGCGATCCGGCCGATCAGCGCCGGGTTCACGCCGCCGGCGGGCTCGTCGAGCATGATCGTGTCGGGCTCGGCCATCAGCACCCCGGCGAGCTCGAGCAGCTTCTGCTGCCCGTAGGAGATGTCGCGGGCCTCGCTGCGCTCGAGGTGCTCGATGCCGACCCGGGCCAGCAGCTCCCGCGCCCGGGCGATGTCGTCGGGGTTGTGCGCTCCGCGCAGCCGGTGGACCAGCCCCGTGGACCGCACCCCGGCCAGTACGTTGTCGAGCACCGTCATCCGCGGGAAGATCCGGCACAGTTGGAAGCTGCGCCCGAGTCCCGCCCTGGCGATGCGATGTGGCGCGTGGCCGGTCACGTTGCGGCCTTGGTAGGTCACGGCCCCCGAGTCGGGCCGGATCATCCCGGTCACGCAGTTGAAGAACGTGGTCTTGCCCGACCCGTTCGGGCCGATCAGGGCGTTGATCTTGCCCTCCTGGAAGCTGACCGTTGCGTCGTCCACAGCGCGTACGCCGCCGAACGCCTTGGTCAGTCCCTCCGTCTCCAAACAGTGCTTGATCGGTTCGGTCATCTCTTCGCCTCCTCGAGCGCCTTGCGCTCCTCGGCCAGCTGGGCGGCGTCGACCTCGCGGATCGAGGTGTCGCCGGGGCGGAACCGGTCGAACTGCGCGGTCAGCCAGGGGATGACCCCGTCGGGCATGAAGAGCACGACCAGGGCGAGCAGCAGACCGAGCGCTACCAGGTGCAGCTGGGTGTCGCCGTACTGATTCTTGAAGAACTCGACCGCATAGCCCACGATCACCGCTCCGACGACCGGGCCGAGCAGGCTGCGTACGCCGCCGAGCAGCGACATCAGCACCAGATAGGAGCCGGTCAGGATCGAGAACTGGAAGATCGGGTCGAGCGAGCCGAACCAGAGGGCGTACATCCCTCCTGCCATCGCGGTCATGAACGCCGAGACGACGAAGACGACCAGCTTGTAGGCGAACGTGGGCACGCCCAGTGCCTGGGCCTTGTCCTCGTCCTCCCGGATCGCCTTGAGGCCGGTGCCGAGCCGGGACCGGTCGATCACCCACCACAGCACGAGGGCGACCAGGGTCAGCGCCACGAACAGGTAGAAGAACCGCTCGTGCTGCTCGGGACGGAGTACGTCGGTGCCGAACGGCCGCGGCACCCGCAGCCCGTTGGACCCGCCGGTCACGTCGGACCAGCTCTGCGCGACCAGCAGCAGGATGAGCACCAGCGCGATCGAGACGATCACGAACGAGGCGCCACGGACCCGCAGCGAGGCGATCCCGATCGGCACCGCGGCGACGCCCACGAGCACGGCCGCGACGACCATCGAGATCCATGGGTTCACGCCGGCCTCGGTGACGAGCAGCGCGGTGCCGTAGCCACCCAGCCCGGAGTAGGCGGCATGTCCCAGCGAGATGTAGCCGGTCAGCCCGCCGACGAAGTTCCACGCCACCGCGAGCGCCGCATAGCTGGCGATCACCACGCCCACCGAGAGGATGAACGGGTCCGGGGCGAGCGCCGGGAAGGCGAGCACGAGGCCCAGCGCGACGGCTGCCGCGACGAGCTTCGTCACCAGGACGGAGCGGCCCGGATGCGTACGGCTCTCACTGTGCTTAGAAGCGCTGAGCAAGGCGACCTCCGAAGAATCCCTGGGGGCGGAACATGAGGGTGGCGAAGAGGGCGAGGTAGAAGACCGTCTGCGCCCAGGTGGTGCCCATCGGGATCTGCAGCAGGCTCTGGGTCACCCCGAGGACCATCGCCGCGATCGCGGCGCCGGGGATGCTGCCGAGGCCGCCGATCACGATGATCGCCATCAGCGGTCCGATCCAGTGCCAGTGCAGCGAGGGATAGATCGTGGCGTCGAGCGCGAGCGCGGTGCCACCGACCGCCGCGGTCGCCAGGCCGAGCCCGAAGCCGAAGCCTGCGATCCGGTCGGTGTCGATGCCGAGCAGCTGGGCGGCCTCACGATGCTGGATCGTGGCGCGCAGCGCCTGACCGAAGCGGGTCTTCTTCAGCAGCAGGTAGAGCGCCAGGAGCGAGACCGCGGCCAGCCCGAAGGCGACCAGCTTGACCACCGCGATCCGCGCTCCCCACAGCTCCAGGCTCGCGCTGGAGTAGCCGAGCTGGATCCGCCGCTGGGTGCCGGAGAAGAGATAGCCGAGGCCGCCCTCGATGACCAGCGCGATCGCGAAGGTCAGCAGCACCGACATCATCGTCAGCGTCGCCGGCCGCAGCCGGGAGAGCAGCGCCCGCTGCATCCCGTAGCCGGCCGCGAAGAAGAGCGGCACGGTGATGACCAGCGAGAGCAGCGGGTCGAGCCCGGTCTGCGTGGTGAAGAACCAGGCCAGGTACGCAGCCAGGATCAGGAACGCGGAGTGGGCGATCATCACGACCCGCATGACGCCGAAGTAGAGCGTCAGGCCGGCGGCGAGCAGGGCATAGAGGCCTCCGAGCAGCAGCCCCAGGATCAGGCTCTGCAGAAGGAGCGGACCTGACATCGGCTCACCACGCCGGCTTCGGGTAGATGAACTCGGCCTCGGCCTGGTCCTCGGGCAGGACGATCTTGATCTCGCCGTCCACCCACTGCTGGATCATGTGGGCGCTCTGCGGGCGACCCTTCTCGTCCCAGCTCAGCGGCCCGACGACGGTCTCGACCTCGTTCTCGTGCAGCCAGTCGATCAGCTTGGACTGGCAGTCGGGGTCGGGCTCGGCGCACTCGACGGCCTCGACCGCTGCCGCGACGACCTGACCGGTGGTCCAGGCGTTGGCCTCGTCCTCACCGGGAGCCTCGCCGTGCTTCTCCTCGTAGAACTTCACGAACTCCTGGTTCTCCGGGTAGTCCGCCTTCGTCGTGTAGCCGGTCGGCGCGACGATGCCCTGCGTCTTGTCGCCGATGGCCTCGGCGAACTCGGTCTCGGTCGGCGCGGTCGAGAACGCGGCCAGCTTGGGCTGGTAGTTGAGCTGCTGCAGCGCGACGATCAGGTTGACGCCGTCCTGGTACTGGCTGCCGCCCACGACGATGTCGGCCTTGCTGTCGGCGACCTTGGCCGCGATGCTGCTGAAGTCGGTGGTGTTGGGCGGGTAGACCTCGTCGACGACGGTCTTGATGCCGCCCTCCTCCAGCGCGTCCTTGAGCCCGTAGGCGGTGCCCTGGGCGAACGGGTCGTCCATGGAGGCGTACGCCGCGGTCTTGGGCCGCTCGCTCTCCGGCATCGCCAGGATGTGCTCGGCGAGGAGCTTGTAGTGGTCGTTCGCGACGGCGGGCGCGGCGTAGAAGAGGTTCTCGAAGCCCTCCTCGAAGACCTCGGGCGCCGCGCCGGCAGGCTCGACGAAGAGGTAGCCGTAGTCCTGGGCGACCTGGGCCGCCGGGATCACCAGGCGGGTCGAGAACGGCCCGACGACCAGGTCGACCTGCTCCTGGTTGATCAGCTTCTCGTAGTCGGCGGCGACGCGCTCGGCGCTGGACTGGTCGTCGAGCATCTCCAGTCGTACGTCGCGGCCTAGCAGGCCGCCGTTGGCGTTGACGTATTCGGCCCAGGCCTCGTATCCGCGCTGGATGCCCTTGCCGGGCTCGCTGAAGTCGCCGGTCAGGGGAAGCGAGATGCCGATCACGATCTCGTCGTCGCCGCCTCCTTCCTCGGCGGCGCCACAGGCGGCGAGGGTGGAGGCGAGAGTCACGGCCGCCGCGGCAGCCAGGGTTGCTCTGGACCGCTTGCTCGCGGTGGGGATCTTCGTGAAGCGCATCTGCGGGTCTCCTCTACGAAAGCGCTTACGTAAGCGTTTACGATGACGTTACCCACTCTCGCTTAGTGTGGCAAGAGTCACATTCCTGACGACAAGGGGCATCGATGGTCCGAACCAACAGCTCCCCCCGCCTGATCGACGTCGCGCATGCATCCGGCGTCTCCATCGCAACCGCGTCCCGCGCGCTCTCCGGAACCCCCGGTGTCAGCGACTCGGTGGCCGAGAAGGTCCGCCAGGCGGCACGCGAGCTCGGCTATGTGGCAAATCTTCATGCCCGCTCGCTCGCCAGCGGATCCACCGCGACCATCGGGCTCGTCGTGCACGAGATCGGCGACCCCTACTTCTCCGAGATCGCCAGCGGCGTGCTCAGCCTCGCCGCCGAACACGGGCGCACCGTCCAGATCTGCCACACCGGCCGAGACCCCGAGGCCGAGGTGGATCAGGTACGCAGCCTGGTCGCCAACCGCGTCGGCGCGATCCTGATCGCAGGGTCGGGCTTTGTGGACGCCTCGGTGGAGGCACCGATGCGGTTCGAGGTGCAGCGCTACGCCGAGGCGGGCGGCCGCGTCGCCGTCGTCGGCCGGCATCACCTCGGGGTCGACAGCGTGCTGCCCGACAACCGCCCCGGCGGCCGCGCCGTCGCCGAGCACATCCTCGGCCTCGGCCACCGGCGCATCGTGGTCGTCTCGGGCACGCTGGAGCTGACCACCGTCGCCGACCGCCTCGAGGGGGTGCGCGACGCGCTCGAGGCAGCGGGGCTCGACGCCGGCGACGTACCTGTTCTCCAGGGGCCGTTCACCCGTGAGGGCGGGCGCGAGTGCATCCGCCGGATGCTCGCCGACCACCCGCGTACGACCGCCGTCATCGCCCTCAACGACGACATGGCCATCGGGTGCCTCTCGCAGCTGCGCAGCTCTGGGGTCTCGGTGCCGGGCCAAGTCTCGGTCAGCGGCTTCGACGACGTCGCGGTCGCCCAGGACCTCTCCCCCGGACTCACCACCGTCCGCCTGCCGATGGCCGAGATGGGCGCGAGGGCGCTGACGCTGGCGTTGAAGGAGCCCGGCTCACGAGCCCGGCGGCAGCGGGTCCCCGCCGAGCTCGTGGTGCGCGACTCGACCGGGCCCGCCGCTGGATAGCCCCGCGGACTAGGGTTCTTCGAGTGAAGGATCTTCGGGTACCACCGGGCCCTGGGCTGCCCGACGGTCTCGTCATCCCTGACACCGAGCTGCTCGAGCGCTTCTCCCGCTCCCCGGGCCCCGGCGGGCAGTCGGTCAACACCACCGACTCCCGCGTCGAGCTCTCCTGGGACCCGTCCGCGTCAACCGCCCTCGACGAACGCCAGCTCGCCCGCCTCCTAGCCCGCTCCTCGGGGCCGCTCGTCGTCGTCTCCCACGAGCAGCGCTCCCAGCACCGCAACCGCGTCGCCGCGCGCGAGCGCCTGGCCCTCCGCATCCGCGAGCTCCTCGCCCCACCACCCCAGCCCCGCCGCCCCACCAAGCCCACCCGCGGCTCCAAGGAGCGCCGCCTCGACGCCAAGCGCCAGCGCGGCCAGACCAAACAGCTCCGCGGCCGCGTCCAAGACTGACCCGCCGAGCCGTCACCCCCGTCGGCCGAGGCGTCAGCCCGGTCGGCCGAGGCGTCGCTTACGTCAGGCGAAGCGTCACGCCCGTCGCCCGAGACGTCAGGCCCGTCGGCCGAGAGGTCACGTACGTCGGACGAGGCGTCGCCTAGGTCAGCCGAGGCGTCAGGTGGGTCGGTCGAAGCGTCACGTACGTCGGCCGAGATGCCGTCAAAGGACATCTCGATTCGCCGAAGTGACGCTTCGACCGACGTGCGTGACGCCTCGCGCGACGTACGTGACCTCTCGCCCGACCGGAGCGACGCCTCGCCCGACCGGAGGGACGTCTCGGCCGACCGGGGTGACGCCTCGGCCGACCGGGGTGACGCCTCGGCCGACGTACGCGCCCTCTCGGCGTCAGGTGGGGTCGGGGTCGGTGGCCAGCCGGGCGTGGGTTTCGGTGTCGTAGCGGACGCCGTCGTAGAGCAGCTTCTGGCGTTCGCGGCCCTCGACGAGGAAGCCTGCCGCGGTGGCGACGCGGCACGATCCGGGGTTGTCGACCCGGTGACCGGTTTCCAGACGGAAGAGGTCGAGCTCGTCGAAGCAGTGCCTGGCCAACAGCTTCAGGCCAGTGCTGCCGACACCTCGTCCGCGGTGCTTCTCGAGGGTCCAGTAGGAGATCCAGCCGATGCTGTGGACACGAAGCTGGGTGGTCACCCGCATCTGCCCGAGGATGTCGGCGCCATCGACGACCGCGAAGGTGTAGGCCCGGTCCGCGACCGCGTCCTCAGCCCACCCGGCGATCAACCGCTCGGCATCCTCGACGCTCGTCACGTCCGTCGGCCGCTCGGTCTGCATCCCGGCGCCGGCGTACGCAGCGAGCAGGACCGCCGCGTCCGACTCCTCCCACTCGCGGAGCCGAAATCCGGTCACAGGGTCGACTGGATGCCGGCGAGGAGCTGGCGGGCCATGACGATGCGCTGGACCTGGTTGGTGCCCTCGTAGATCTGGGTGATCTTGGCGTCGCGCATCATCCGCTCGACCGGGTAGTCGCGGGTGAACCCATAGCCACCCAACAGCTGCACGGCGTCGGTGGTCACCTGCATCGCGACATCCGATGCGAACGCCTTGGCAGCGGCGCCGAAGAAGGTCAGGTCCTTGTCGCCCCGCTCGGAACGACCGGCGGCGGCGTAGGTGAGCTGGCGGGCAGCCTCGATCTTCATGCCCATGTCGGCGACCATGAACTCCACACCCTGGAACTCCGCGATCGCCTTGCCGAACTGCTTGCGCTCCTTGATGTAGCCCAGCGCGTAGTCCAGCGCACCCTGAGCGACACCGACGGCCTGGGCCGCGATGGTGATCCGGGTGTGGTCGAGGGTCTGCATCGCATAGGTGAAACCGAGACCCTCCTCACCGATCAACCGGTCGGCAGGGATGCGTACGTTGTCGAAGTAGACCTCGCGCGTGGGCGAGCCCTTGATGCCGAGCTTCTTCTCCGGCGCACCGAAGGACACACCCTCGTCGGACTTCTCGACGACGAAGGCGGAGATCCCCTTCGAGCGCTTCTCCGGGTCGGTCACCGCCAACACCGTGTAGTACTCCGAAACACCCGCGTTGGTGATCCAGCGCTTCACGCCGTTGAGCACCCAGAAGTCCCCGTCGCGTACGGCCCGGGTCTTCTGGTTGGCCGCGTCCGAGCCGGCGTCGGGCTCGGAGAGACAGTAGGAGAAGTTGCCCTCACCGGCGGCGAGCTTGCCGAGGTACTTCCTCTTCAGCTCCTCCGAGCCACCGATCTGCACCGGCAGCGAACCGAGCTTGTTCACCGCAGGAATCAGCGAGGCCGAGACGTCCGCACGAGCGATCTCCTCGATCACCAGCACCGTCGCCAACGCGTCAGCACCGACACCGCCGTACGCCTCGGGAACATGCGGCGCGAAGAACTCGGTCTCGACCAACGCGTCGTGCGCCTCCTGCGGGTAGCGAGCCTCCTCGTCGACCGCAGCAGCGGCCGGCGCGATCTTCGCGTCACAGATCTCGCGGATGGCCTTGCGGATCTCCTGGTGCTCCTCGGAGAGGGCGAACAACGGGTACTCGGCACTCATGTCCCGGAGTCTATGCCTGTTTGCTACTCGCCAGTAAGTCGTCGGTACGTCGGCGGGTCACGGAATCCTCTGCGCCACGTTGTTGTTGTGCCCTGCATGACCTCGGCATGGCTTGACCAGGACACCATCGACAAGCTCCTCGACGACTCCGAGACGTGGGCGATCGTCGGCCTCTCCGGAGATCCGTGGCGTACGGCCTACTCGATCGCGCAGGAGCTCCAGCAGCACGGCAAGCGGATCATCCCGATCCATCCGGGCGCCGCGGCAGAGGGCAAGGAGGTGCTCGGCGAGAAGGTCTACGCGACCCTGGCCGACGCCGCCGCGGCGGTCGGGAAGATCGATGTCGTCGACGTCTTCCGCCGCTCCGAGGCCGCCGGCCAGTTCGCCGACGAGGCCGTGGCGATCGGCGCCGGCGGCGTCTGGTTCCAGATGGGCGTGGTCGACGACTCGGCCTTCGAGCGCACCACCGCGGCCGGCGTACCGATGGTCATGGACACCTGCCCGTCGAAGATCTGGTTCGAGCGGCAGCGCGTTCAGGTCTGACTCTCCGGGACCCACCGCACACCCGGCGGCGAGGCGATCTCACGCTCCCCCGCACTGAGCAGGAGCTGCATCAGCCCCCGCGCGGCCCGTGACATCGGCCGCCGCGGGTCGTGGATGAGGCAGATGTCGCGCTCGACCACCGGCGCCACCAGGGGCCGGACGACCACGTCGGCGAACATCATCATCGGCAGCACCAGGCTGGGCGCGGCCGAGACCCCGAGCCCCGCGGCGACGAGGCCCGCAACAGCGCCGATGTTGCGCGCCTCGGTGAGCGCCCCGGTGCGGGTGCCGGTCTCGGCGAGCACGCGATCGACGTAGCCGCGGATGCTCGAGATGCGCTCGAAGGCGACGAACGGCTGACTCTCCAGGTCCGCCCACCGCAGCTCCCCCTGGGCGGCAAGCGGATGGCCGGCCGGCAGCACAGCCGCGAAGGCGTCGACCGCGATGTGGCGTACGCCCAAGGTGTCCGGCACTTGCGCGGCGACCGAGACGGCGAGATCGACCTCGCCCCGGACCACCAGGTCGAGGACCTCCCCGGAGAAGCCGTCCTTCACCGACACCGCCACCTCTGGGTGGCCTCGGCGGAAGGCGGCGAGCACGGGTGGCAGCATCGAGCCGGCCAGCGACGGGAGTGCGGCCACAGAGACAGCGCCCCGGGTGCCGGCCAGGTAGCCCTCGAAGTGGTTGAGCGCGGTGTCGAACTCCGCGACGAGCCGCCGGGCCGTCGCGAGGAACTCCTCTCCCTCCAGGGTCGGGCCCACCCGACGCGTCGTCCGCTCGAAGAGCGGTACGCCGATCCGCTGCTCAACCTCCTGCACCGTGCGGCTCAGGGACGACTGAGCGACATGCAGCTCGCGCGCTGCGGGCGTGTAGCCGCCTGCGTCGGCGACGGCCAGCACCACGCGGAGGTGGCGCAGAGTCAGATCGATGCTCACGCCACATCAATCTATCGGGTATTGGTGTTGGACACGAACAAGTGAGCGTCATCACACTCGTGTCCATGCTCTCCCTCATGGGCTTCATCACCGTCGCGGTGATCCTCGCCCTCCTCCTCACGAACCGGGTCGCGGCGGTCGTCGCGCTCGCCGGTGTCCCTGTCCTGACGGCGCTCGTCGCCGGCTTCTCCCCCACCGAGATCGGCGAGTTCGTCACCGGCGGTCTCGGCGGAGTCGTCGGCGTCGTGGCGATGTTCGTCTTCGCGATCGTCTACTTCGGCCTCATGCGCGACGCCGGCATGTTCGACCCGATCATCCGCCGCATCGTCGCCTTCGCCGGGAACGCGCCCGTCACCGTCTGCCTGGCCACGACGACCCTCGCCATGGCCGCCCACCTCGACGGCGCCGGCGCGACGACGTTCCTGATCACCATCCCGGCGATGCTCCCGCTCTTCGACCGGCTCGGCATGAGCCGCCTGGTCCTCACCACCTGCGTCGGGCTCGGCGCCGGCGTCATGAACATCGTCCCTTGGGGCGGCCCGACCGCCCGGGCGGCCGCCACCTCCGACGTACCGGCGAACGAGCTGTGGACACCGCTCATCCCCGCCCAGCTCGCCGGCATGGTCGCCGTCCTGGTCATCGCCTGGTTCCTCGGCCGTCGCGAGACCCGGCGGCTCGCCGCCCTCCCCGCAGACGCGGCCGGTGCCGAGGAACTCCCAGCCACCGACGTACGCCCCGACGCAGTCGGCTCCCTCACCCCCGAGGAGCAGCAGCTGCGCCGTCCGCGCCTGTTCTGGGTCAATGTGGCCCTGACCGTCGCCGTCATCGCCGCCCTGGTCAGCGCCGCAACCACCCCCGAGCTGATCTTCCTCATCGCCGTCGTGGTGGCGCTCCTGATCAACTACCCGGGCCTCAAGGTCCAGACCGACCGCATCGAGGCGCACGCCAAGGGCGCGATGCTGATGGCGACCACGCTGATCGCGGCAGGCGTCTTCCTCGGCATCCTCGAAGGCAGCGGGATGATCGAGGCGATGGCCAAGACGGCCGCCGGCGCACTGCCCGACGGAGCGGCTCCCGCGCTCCCGGTCCTGGTCGCAGTGCTGGCCGTCCCGCTCAGCCTGGTGTTCGGTCCGGACCCCTACTACTTCGGCGTCCTCCCCGTACTCATCAGCGTGGGCGAGCTCCACGGCATCGCCGCGGCCGACATCGCCCAGGCCTCGATCCTCGGCGAGGAGACGGTCGGCTTCCCGATCAGCCCGCTCACCGGCTCGTTCTATCTGCTGGTCGGCCTGGCAGGAGTCGACATCGGCAAGCACATCCGGCACCTCATCGGCTGGGCGTGGCTGGTCTCCATGGTCATGCTCGCCGTCGCGCTGGTCACCGGCGTCATCCCGGTGTGGGCCTCGTGATCCGGCTGGGAGCGGGCGCCGGGTTCGCCGGCGACCGGATCGATCCCGCGGTCGAGCTCGCCCGGGACGGCGAGCTGGACTACCTGGTCTTCGAATGCCTGGGCGAGCGGACCGTGGCCGCCGGGCAGCTGCGCCGCCTCGCCGATCCCGACGACGGCTACGACCCGCTGCTGGAGGCGCGGATGCGCGCCGTCCTCCCCGTGATCGAACCCGGGCGGACCCGGATCATCACCAACGCCGGCGCCGCCCACCCGGTCGCGGCCGGTCGTCGCGTCGCCGCGGTGGCACAGGCGCTGGGGCGACCCACCCGGGTCGCGGTCGTCACCGGCGACGACGCCCTGGAAGCCGTACGCCGCCTCGACCCGGTCGTGTGGGAGACCGGCGAGCCACTCTCCCGGTGCCCGGACGAGCTGGTCTCGGCCAATGCCTATCTCGGCGCCGAGGGGATCCGTCAGGCGCTCGCCGACGACCCCGACGTCGTGGTCACCGGCCGGGTCGCGGACCCGGCGCTCTATCTCGGCCCGCTGCAGCACGAGTACGGCTGGGCCACCGACGACTGGCAACGGCTCGCCGCCGGCACCGTGGTCGGCCACCTCCTGGAGTGCGCAGGCCAGCTCACCGGCGGCTACTTCGCCGACCCGGGCACCAAGCCGGTACCAGGGCTGGCGCGGCTCGGTTTCCCCTTCGCCGACGTACGCCCCGACGGAACCGCGACGCTCGGCAAGCTCGACGGCAGCGGCGGCCGGCTCGATGTGCGCACCGCCACGGAGCAGCTGCTCTACGAGGTCGACCGGCCCGAGGCGTACCTCACCCCCGACGTGGTGGCCGACTTCTCCGGCGTCTCCTTCCACCAGGCGGGCCCGGACCGGGTCGAGGTGGCCGGCGCGAACGGCAACGCCAGACCCGACGACCTCAAGGTGACCCTCGGGTTCCGCGGCGGCTGGCTCGGCGAGGGGCAGATCTCCTACGCCGGACCGCGCGCCCTGGCCCGCGCGGAGCTGGCGGCCGAGATCGTCCGCGAACGCCTCGCGGACGTGCACGGCATCGCCCCGGAGGCGTTCGGGGTCGAGCTCATCGGCGCCGGTGCCGCGTTCCGTGGGCTGGCGCCGGCGACCGAACCGCTCGAGGTACGCCTCCGCGTCACCGCCCGCGCCACCGATGCCGCTCAGGCGCGCACCGTCGGCTGGGAGGTGGAGTCGCTCTACACCAACGGCCCGGCCGGCGGCGGGGGTGCCCGCACGGGCGTGCAGCAGACGCTGGTGGTCCGCTCCTGCCTGGTGCCCCGCGACCTCGTCTCGCCGACCGTGACCCTGATGGAGGAGCGATGAGCGACCTCACCCTCGATGACCTCGCCGACGTCCGCGCCGGCGACAAGGGCGACACCCTGATCCTCGCGGTGCTACCGCGGGACGCGGAGGCGTACGCCTTCCTCGAACGCGCCCTCACGCCCGAGGTGGTCGCCCGCCACTTCGCCGTCACCGAGGCCGTGGTGCGCACCGATCTCCCGCACCTTCCGGCGCTGGTCTTCCGGGTCCCCTCGGTCCTCGCCGGTGGTGTGACCGGCTACTCCGGTCTGGACGGCCACGGCAAGACCCTGGGCTATCACCTGCTGATGCTCCGCCTCGAAAGGACCCTGTGATGCTCCGACGCACCCTCGCCGTCGCCACGGCCACGGCCGCCGTGGCCGCCACGCTCCACGGGGCCGCTCCGGCGGGCGCGACCGCCTCGTCGGACGGCGCCCGCGACCTCACCGACCAAGCACCCGCCGACCCGTTCTTCGGTTACGAGCGACCAGCGACGTACGACGTCGTCCGCGAGGACGTGACTGTCCCGGTCCGTGACGGGAACCGCCTGGCCTGCCAGCTCTACCGGCCCGGTACGTCCTCGACCGACCCGGCGCCGGGAGAGTTCGCCGGGATCGTCTACGAGTTCACCGCGTACGCCGCGAACGCAGCTGCGTTCGGTCAAGGTGCCGCCTACTTCGTGGAGCGCGGCTACAACGCCCTGGTCTGCCAGGTCCGCGGCTCCGGGGCCTCACCCGGCGAGCTCGACCCGTTCAGCCCCCAGGAGCAACGCGACAACTACGACGTCATCGAGTGGCTGGCCGACCACCCCGGCTCGACTGGCGACATCGGGCAGATGGGACTCAGCTACGGCGGCCACTCGACCCTGCTCGCCGCCGTCAACCAGCCGCCGAGCCTGCGCGCGATCATCCCCATCAACGGGTTGAGCGACTGGTACGAGAACACCATCTACCGCGGCGGGATCCCCAACGCCCAGATCCGCAGCTGGCAGGCCGGCACGGCGCCGGGCACGCTCGTGACCTACCCACAGCACCCGACGTACGACGACTTCTGGCGCGGCCGCAGCGTCAAGTCCCGCTGGGACCGGCTCACCGTGCCCACGCTGGAGATCAACGGCTGGTACGACCGCTACCGCGACGGCATGGTCGGCAACTTCCTCGCTCAGCCCGACAACGTCTGGCTCGTCTCCGGCCCGTGGGTGCACGGCTACCCCGAGGGTCAGCACGCTGACATCGGCCGCGGCGGCTATCTGGCCTGGTGGGACCGCTGGCTGCGGAGTGACGAGAGCGCGCCGCTGCCCGCGGCGAAGGTCACCTCGTACGAGATCCCCGGTCCGGGGGCCGGTGAGGGTTGGAAGCAGTACGCCCAGTGGCCGCCCGCAGGGACCGGCGAGGTCGACCTGGCGCTACGTGCCGAGGGTGGTCTGCGCGCGGGCGGCGGACGGCCCGGGACACGAGAGTTCACCGTCAACACCGAGACCACCCCGCCCGAGGCTCACGAGCAGCTGCTCTTCCGGACCCTTCCGGTGGGCCAGGACGTAGTCGTCGCCGGCAGCATCGAGGCGACCATCCGGGCCTCGTTCACCGCCACCGAGGGCCATCTCGCCGTGGTGGTCTACGACGAGGCACCGGACGGTGCCCGGACGCGCGTCACCGAAGGCTGGCTCAAGGCCAGTCACCGGCGGTCGCACGCCGAGCCGCTCGCGGTGCAGCCGGGGAAGACGTACGACCTGGGGGTGCACGTCTGGCCGACGCACTACCGTCTGGTCGCGGGACATCGGCTGACTGTCCGGCTCTCCAGCGACGACTATCCCGAGATCGACTCCGTCGCACCCTCAGGACGTGTGTCCGTCGATGTCGGCGCCCGCGGCTCGCGCCTGGCCGTACCCGTCCTCGAGGGTGCGCTCGGCTGATCGCGCACGCCTCAGGGCTCGAACGTCATCGTCCGCAGGTGCTCGTAGATCACCGAGGTCTCCACGTCCGCGATCTCGGCTCGTGAGGTGAGCCGGTCGATCACGAACGCGTAGAGCGCGTCGTTGTCCGCGACCGCGACGTGGACGATGAAGTCCATCCGGCCGGAGGTGACGAAGACGCCGACGGCCTCCGGGAGCGCGCCGACCCAGTCGCGGAAGGACTCGATGTTGGCGCGCGAGGGCGGTCGGATGCGTACGGCGACGAGCGCCTGCACTCCCCTGTCGATCTGACGCAGGTCGAGGTCGAGGTACGCCCCGCGGATGAGCCCGCGGCGCTGCATCGCCCGCGCGCGGTCGTGCACGGTGGTCGCCGAGACGCCGACTTCGGCTGCGATGTCGCGAAGGCTTCGCCGTGCATCCATCGTCCAGGCGGCCAGAATCTGACGGTCGACTTCGTCCATGCACGCCAGGTTAGTCGATCCTCCTGACAATGCCCGGCCCAATTGCGATCACGCCTGACATTCTCAAGACTTGTCGTCCAATCAGTTGGCGGATGACAGGAGTCAGAGTGATGAGCACAGATGTCGAGACGGCGACGATCGGGTTCGCCCCGGACGAGATCGACCAGTCCGCGAGCACGCGGGACGTGCCCTTCAAGTGGGTGGTCGTCGTCGACCAGGCCCTTCCCGCCGGGCGGGCGGTGAACGCGGCCGTCTGCGTCGCGGGGGCGACCACGCAGCGTACGGTCGGCCTCCTCGGCGAGGACGCCGTCGACGCCGACGACTCGACGCACCCGGGCCTGCCGTGGCTCGGCTGCACGGTGCTGGGCGCGCCGGCCCAGCGGCTGACCGACCTGCGGCGCCAGGCGGTCGCCCAGCCCGGGGTCGCGGTCATCGACATGCCCACCCAGGCGCAGCACACGAGGGTGTACGACGACTACCTGTTCGCCGTCGGGAACAGTCGCGGCGCCGACATGTCCTACTGCGCGGTCAGTCTCTTCGGCCCGCGCCGGATCATCGACAAGCTGGTCAAAGGTCTCTCGCTCCTGCCCTGAGCCTCAGGAGGTGGCGTTGCGTACGACCTCGCCCTTGGCGGCCGCCAACTCGGCGAGGGACTTCTCGTACGCCACCAGCTTCTGCTGCAGCTCGGGGTCGGCGACGCCTAGGATGCGGGCGGCGAGGATGCCCGCGTTCTTGGCGTTGCCGATGGCGACCGTGGCCACCGGGATGCCACCCGGCATCTGGACGATCGACATCAGCGAGTCGAGGCCGTCGAGGTACTTCAGCGGCACCGGGACGCCGATGACCGGGAGCGGGGTGACCGAGGCGAGCATGCCCGGAAGCGCGGCAGCGCCGCCGGCGCCGGCGATGATCACCGAGAGGCCGCGACCGGCAGCCTCGCGGCCGTAGTCGAGCATCTCCTGCGGCATCCGGTGGGCCGACTTCACATCGGCCTCCCACTCGATCCCGAACTCGTCCAGAAGCTCCGCCGCGGCCTTCATCGTCGGCCAGTCGGAGTCGGACCCCATCACGATCCCCACGCGCGCACTCATGAGGGACAGGCTATGCGCCGGCTGCCGTGGCTCGTGTCACCGGGCCGACCTCTGTCCGTCACCTACATGTCGGTGGTGCCCGCTAGGGTCATCCGACGCCCGTCCCGAACGCCCCACGACCCCACCAAGGCAGATGGATCCAGCTACGAGCACCGACGTCGTCGTCAGCACGAGACCGAACCCGACCGCGGTCGAGCGGTTCACCGGGCTGACCAAGGCGGAGCGCAAGGCGCTGCCGTCCCGGGTGCGGCAGGTCGCGTCCTGGTCCCGGCAGGCGACATCGGCGGCCCGCGCACGGGCCGAGATCGAGCAGGAGGCGGCAGAGGCGGTCGACCACTACCGGGCGAGCGCGGCCGAGCTGAAGCGCGCGGCGCAGGTGGCTTGGCGCAGCATCACCCTGGACCGGAGCGACGGGCCGCGCCTGGCCGCGATCGCGCGGCGTCACGCGCTCGAGCCGGTCGAGGAGACGACCCAGGAGCTCATCGACTCGCTCGCTGCCGCCGCGGACGATGTGGCGCAGGCCAAGAAGGCTTCAGGGGCGCGTCGCCTGCTGGTACGCAGGAGCCGCCGCGAGGAGGCCGAGCTGGCGGGTAGGCAGGTCCTCGACCTGCACCAGCGCGCGAGCGAGATCCAGGCGCCGACGCGGCTCGGCGAGCTGACCAGGCTCCCCGCCCGCCGCCGCGTACGCATCCGCGAAGCGCTGCTGCCGAGCGTCGGCCTGCTCGAGGCACTCTCCGACCTGGGCTCGGAGGCGGTGCTGGCTCCGCGCAAGGGCATCCTCGTGCTGCGCAACGAGGGCGAGACGCTCAACGAGGCCAGGCGTTCCGAGGAGCCCGCGCGCCGGGCCGCCACCGACGCCGCCAACGCGGTCAGGAGCGCGGACACCGACACGGCGGTCAGGTCGCTGCCGGTCGACGAGCTCGCCGACCTCGTACGCGTCGAACCCCTCCTCGAGGCCGGGATCCATACCGTCCACGAGGTCATCCATCCCGCGTCTGACCTGCGACAACTGCCCGGCGTCGGGCCAGCCACCGCGATGCGGATGCAGGAGGCGGCACAGGCCTTGTGGCAGCGCACCTACGACGAGATGCCGCTCGCGATCGACCACGAGCGCCGCACCCCGGCGGCCACCAGGCTGCTCGCGCGGCTGGCGGAGTGGGAGGCCGGGCGGCGTACGAAGGACGCGGGGGCGGAGCTCGCCCTGGTCCAGTCGCTGCGTCCGCTGACCCGGTCGCTCGACAGTGGTGCGAGGTTCCATCTGATCCTGGCCAACGCGGCCAGTCTCGACGACTTCCAGGGCGCGCTGCGGGCGATCGCTCACCGGGCCGAGATGGCTCGCCGGGTGCGCCCGGGCAACAGGCCAGCCGACCCGTGGGAGGACTTCGAGAAGCGGCCGGCCGACTACTACGCGATGCTCTCCGAGCTCGGCTTCCTCACCGAGGACGAGGACAAGATCCACGGTGACCTGTCGGCCGAGATCATCGAGGCGGTGCGGGCCCAGGAGCTGCGCACCAACAACCTGACCGCGTCGCTGCGCGGCTACCAGCACTTCGGCGTCCGCTTCGCGCTGGTGCAGATGAAGGTGATCATCGGCGACGAGATGGGCCTCGGCAAGACGCTCCAGTCGCTGGCCGTCTTCGCTCATCTGCACGCGATGGGCGCGTCCCACACGCTGGTCGTCTGCCCCGCTGCCGTGGTCACCAACTGGGTGCGCGAGACCGACTCGAAGACGACTCTGGTCCCCCACCGTCTCCACGGCAACCGTCGCCTGAAGGCCGCCAAGATCTGGGTCGAGCAGGGCGGCGTCGCGGTGACCACCTACGAGACGCTCAACGCGATCCAGCCGTTCCTCGACCAGGTCAAGGTCGCCTGTGTCGTGGTCGACGAGGCACACATGATCAAGTCGCCGCGCACCCAGCGCACTGAACGCGTACGCCGCGTCCTCGACTCCACCGAGCGCGCCATCCTGCTCACCGGCACGCCGATGGAGAACCGCATCGAGGAGTTCCGCAACCTGGTCTCCTACCTCCGCCCCGATCTGCTGCTCTCCGCTGACGAGTTCAACCCCCACCGGTTCCGCAAGCAGGTCGCCCCGGTCTACCTGCGCCGCAACCAGGAGGACGTGCTCACCGAGCTGCCCGACCTGGTCGAGGTCGAGGACTGGCTGCCCCTCTCCGTGGCCGACGAGAGGGCGTACGCCGAGTGTGTCCGCGACGGCAACTTCATGGCCATGCGTCAGGCCGCCATGCTCCAGGGCACCTCGTCGGCGAAGGTCGAGCGGCTGGTCGAGATCGTCGGCGAGGCCGAGGAGAACGGCCGCCGCGTGATCGTGTTCTCCCACTTCAGGAAGGTCCTCGACGACCTGGTCACGCTGCTGCCGGGCGAGGTCTTCGGCCCGCTCACCGGGTCGGTCCCAGCCGAGGAGCGCCAGCAGATGGTCGACGAGTTCTCCGCAGCCGGGCACGGTGCCGTACTGGTCACCCAGATCGTCGCCGGCGGCGTCGGCCTCAACATCCAGTCGGCCAGCGTCGTCGTCATCTGCGAGCCACAGCTCAAGCCGACCATCGAGTGGCAGGCCATCGCCCGCGCCCGCCGGATGGGCCAGCTCCAGTCCGTCCAGGTCCACCGCCTGCTCTCCGAGGTCGGCGTCGACCAGCGCGTCCACGACATCCTCGCCGCCAAGGCCGAGCTCTTCGACGACTTCGCCCGGGTCAGCGCCACCGCCGCCAGCAGCCCCGAAGCGTACGAGACCTCCCACCCCGAGGACCCCTCCACCACCCTCGCCACCGAAGCCTCCGACGCCGAGATCGCCCGCGACGTCGTCGCCACCGAACGCCAGCGCCTAGGCGTCTGACCCGTCCGCCCCTGCCGAGACGTCAGCCCCGTCGGCCGAGACGTCAGTTGTGCAGGTCGAAACGTCACTTACGCAGACCGAGTCGGCACCGGCGCGACATCTCGACCGACCTAACTGACGTTTCGATCGACCTAGCCGACGTTTCGGCCGACCTAGCCGACGTTTCGGCCGACCTAACTGACGTTTCGGCCGGTGCGGACGACTTCTCGGTCAGTCGGAGTCGTTGCCGAGGTCGCCCTGGAACCAGTCGGCGGCGTGGCGGGCGCGTTCGAGGCAGTCGTCGAGGTCGTCGCCGTAGACGTTGACGTGGCCGACCTTGCGCCCCGGGCGCATCTCTTTGCCGTAGAGGTGGACGCGGAGGTGGGGGTCGCGGGCCATGGCGTGGGGGTAGCCGTCGTAGAGGCGGCCGACGTTCTCCCGGGTCGAGCCGAGGATGTTGACCATCACCGACCACTTCGCACGGGGAGCGGGAGAGCCCAGCGGGAGGTCCATGACGGCGCGCAGATGGTTCTCGAACTGCGAGGTGACGGCGCCGTCCTGGGTCCAGTGGCCGGTGTTGTGCGGGCGCATGGCGAGCTCGTTGACGAGCAGCCGGCCGTCGACGGTCTCGAACATCTCGACCGCCAGGATGCCGACGACTCCGAGCTCACCCGCGATGCGCAGCGCGATCTGCTCGCCCTGGACGGCGAGCTCGGGCGAGAGGTCGGGCGCCGGAGCGATGACCTCCTTGCAGACGCCGTTCTCCTGGTAGGTGTGCACGACCGGGTACGCAGCGGCCTGGCCGCTCGGCGAACGGGCGACGATCGCGGAGAGCTCCCGGCGGAAGTCGACGAGCTCCTCGGCCAGGACCTGGACCCCCGCCTCCTCGGCGACGCGAAGCGGCTCGGCGACATCGGCGACGTCGCGTACGACCCAGACGCCCTTGCCGTCATATCCGCCGCGGGTGGTCTTGAGGACGCACGGGAAGCCGAACGCCTCGACCTCGGCCGTGGACGACACGATGGCATTGCGCGGGCACGGGATGCCGAGCTCGGTCAGCCGAGCGCGCATGACGCCCTTGTCCTGGGCATGCACGAGTGCGTCGGGCCCGGGGCGGACCGCTACCCCGGCGGCCTCGAGCGCGTGCAGGTGCTCGGTCGGGACGTGCTCGTGGTCGAAGGTGACCACCTCGCAGCCCTCGGTGACCTTCTTCAACGTGTCCAGGTCTCGGTAGTCGCCGACCATCTGGTCGGGGATCACCTGAGCGGCCGACACACCCTCGCCCTCGGCGAGAAGCCGGAGCGGGAGGCCGAGCGCGATTGCGGGCTGAGCCATCATGCGGGCCAGCTGGCCGCCGCCGATGATCGCAAGTGTCGGTGCGAGGGTCACGATGGACAGAATAAGGAAACTGCCCCGCCGGGGCCGATTTCGCGGATCCCCCTCACGCTATCCGCGAAACCCGACCCCCGGCAGTGAACGAAGGTCAGGCCTTCTCGAAGCGCAGGCCCTTGCCGCGCAGGGTGGTGATCAGATGGGGCTTCCGGGGGTCGTCGCCCAGCTTGCGACGTACCCATCCCAGGTGTACGTCGATGGTCTTCGACGAGGTGTAGAAGGTCGCGTTCCACACGTCCCTCATCAACTCGTCACGGGAGACGACGTTGCCAGCCCTCTTGATCAGGGCGTGGACCAGGTCGAACTCCTTGCGAGAGAGCGTCAGCTCCTCATCGTTCCGCCATGCTCGCCGGGTCTCCGGGTCGAGCTTGATCTCCTGTACCTCGATCATGAGATCGACATTAGGGAGGTAAAGAGCCCTTGGCAAAGGATTGCACGATATTGCCACTGACATTTTCATGCCAAGGTGCAACGAATTGGGCATGACAAACGTGCGCCCCCGAATGGCGCACTCAACCATGCCCACGAAGGCGCGACCAGGTAAAGCAATCGGCACCCCGCGTTGATCGACTGTTAACTACAACGGAATGTGAACAAATCCGCGAAGTCGCAGGTCAGCAACACCCTTGAAGGTCACGATTCAGACACGGCGGACGGCGACGGGCTCCACGATCCCGAAGCCTCGCACCGGTCGAGCGGCCAGTCGCCGGGTCTCGAACTCGTCCTCGGGCATCGTTCCGGCGGTCGCCTCGTCGACGATGATCCGGTTGCGGCGGGCGACGGCGGTCAGCCGCGCGGCCATGTTCACGGGCGGTCCGAAGACGTCGCCGAGACGCGAGACGACATTGCCGGAGGCGAGCCCGACACGTACGTCCGGCATCCGCGGGTCCCGGCCGATCACGTTGATGATCCCCTCGGCGGTGCCGTAGGCCTGAAGCGGATCGTCGTTGACGAAGAGCACCGAGTCGCCGAGCGACTTGATGATCCGGCCGCCCCAGGTCGCCACCACGTCGGCACACCGTGACTCGAAGAGTTCGACCAGGTCGCCGATCTTCTCCTCGGTCAGCGTGTTCGACAGCGCAGTGAACGAGACGATGTCGGCGAACCCGACCGTCTGCCAGACCGTGCCCAGCTGCTCCTCCGGGCCGGCGACCGACGCCTCGGCCCGGGCCAGCGCAGCGCGCGTGTGCCGGCGCCAGGCGAAGATCATCATCTCCTCGAACGCGCTCTCGAACTGCTCCGAGACCGAGACGGTCGCCTTCAGCAGCTCGGAGGGCGTTCGGTCGTCCTCGTTCTGGGTCTCGACGTGGTGCAGCAGCGCGGAGACCTCGTAGTCGGACAGGCGCGCCATCGACTGCCCGATGCCACGGGTCAGGTTGACGACCAGGTCGAAGCTGACCAGCCCGTTGCCGGCGATCTCGTTGGCCTTGGCCAGAGCCTGCACGTCCGCCTCGTCGAAGAACGCCTCGTCGTCCCCGATCTCCGGGAATCCGAGAGCACGCCACAGACGCTTCGCCTGGTCCAGGCTCACGCCGGCCTTCTCGGCGACCTCTGCCGAGGTCAGGTTGACGGGCTGCTTCGATTTCGCCACGAACAGATCATGCCATCCGGCTCGTCACGACCGCCTGCCACGACCGTCCGTCACGACCGCGGACGGAGCCGGGCGTGGATGACGTCGCCCGCGCCGACCACCCGCGACCCCTCGTCGGTAGCGATGACCAGCCGGCCGAAGTCGTCGATCTCGGTGGCCACGCCCTCCCAGACGTCCCCACCCGGCAGCTCGGCGCGCACCTGCTCGCCGACCGTCACCGACAGCTCCCGGTAGCGGCGGGCGAGCTCGGCGGGATCCGATCCCCAGATCTCGTACACAGCCCCCAGCTCCTCCAGCAGCGCGGCAAGCATCTCGGTGCGGTCGACGGGCGCCCCGCTCTCCAGCTCCAACGAGGTGGCGGTCTCGATCGGCAGCTCCTCGCGCGTCAGCGAGGTGTTGAGCCCGAACCCGATCACCGCGGCCGCGCCCTCAGACCCTTCGATCCTCTCGATCAGGATCCCGCAGACCTTGCGACCCTCGATGAGTACGTCGTTAGGCCACTTCAGCCCGGCTGCGTACCCCTTCTTCCGCAGCACCGAGGCGACCGCGACGCCGGTCATCAGCGGCAGCCACGGCCACCGCTCGACCGGGATCGAGGCCGAGGGCCGCAGCAGCGCGGAGACGGTGAGCGCCGATCGCGCCGGAGTGGTCCAGCCCCGATCCAGGCGTCCCCGGCCGGCGGTCTGGTGCTCGGTGGTGATCACCAGGCCCGGCGTCTCGCCCGAGCGCGCGCGCTCGGCCAGTACGGCATTGGTCGAGGGCGTCTCGTCGAGAATCTCGACGCGCCACCCGCCCGGCAACGCATCGAGCCGGGAGCGGTCAAGTGACGGGCGTCGCATCGCGAAAGGTGGCACGGGGATTAGATTGGCCCCCGCACCGCACGAAGTCCAAAGGAGCAACGTGAGCGCCGAACCGACCAACGAGCCAGTCATCGATCTGCACACGACCGCCGGGAAGCTGGCCGAGCTGGAGCGTCGTCTCGACGAGGCCGTCCATGCTGGTTCTGCGAAGGCGGTGGAGAAGCAGCACGCCAAGGGACGTCAGACCGCGCGTGAGCGGATCGAGATGCTGCTCGATGAGGGCTCCTTCCAAGAGGTCGACGAGCTGGCCCGACACCGCTCGGTCGCGTTCGGGCTGGAGAAGAACCGGCCCTTCGGCGACGGGGTGGTCACCGGCTACGGCACCATCGACGGGCGCCAGGTCTGTGTCTTCTCCCAGGACTTCACCGTCTTCGGTGGCTCCCTGGGTGAGGTCTATGGCGAGAAGATCACCAAGATCATGGACCTGGCGATCAAGACCGGGTCCCCGCTGATCGGGATCAACGAGGGCGCCGGCGCCCGGATCCAAGAAGGCGTGGTCTCCCTGGGGCTGTATGGCGAGATCTTCAAACGCAACGTCCACGCCTCCGGGGTGATCCCGCAGATCAGCCTGATCATGGGCAACTGCGCCGGCGGCCACGTCTACTCCCCCGCGGTCACCGACTTCACCATCATGGTCGACAAGACCTCCGGCATGTTCATCACCGGCCCCGACGTGATCAAGACCGTCACCGGTGAGGACATCACCATGGAAGAGCTCGGCGGCGCCCTGGCGCACAACTCCAAGTCCGGGGTGGCCCACTACATGGGTGCCGACGAGGCCGACGCGATCGACTACGTCAAGGCGTTGTTGTCCTACCTGCCGTCGAACAACATGGAGGAGCCCCCCGCCTTTGAGGAGGCCGCGGATCTGGAGATCTCGGATCTGGATCGGGAGCTGGACACCTTCATCCCCGACGGCGGGAACCAGCCCTACGACATGCACGAGGTGATCTCCCACATCGTCGATACCAATGACGATGGCGAGGGGGAGTTCCTCGAGGTCCAGCCCCTGTGGGCACCCAACATCATCATCGGCTACGCCCGGATCGAGGGCCGCCCGGTCGGGATCGTGGCCAACCAGCCGATGCAGTTCGCCGGCTGCCTCGACATCGACGCCTCCGAGAAGGCCGCCCGCTTCGTGCGCACCTGCGACGCCTTCAACGTCCCCGTGATCACCTTCGTCGACGTCCCCGGGTTCCTTCCCGGCACCGACCAAGAACACAACGGCATCATCCGCCGCGGCGCCAAACTGATCTACGCCTACGCCGAGGCCACCGTCCCCCTGGTCACCATCATCACCCGCAAGGCCTACGGCGGCGCCTATGACGTGATGGGCTCCAAACACCTCGGCGCCGACATCAACCTGGCCTGGCCCACCGCCCAGATCGCGGTCATGGGCGCCCAGGGCGCGGCCAACATCGTGCACCGTCGCACCCTGGCCGAGGTCGAAGCCGCCGGTGGAGACGTCGAGGCCAAGCGCGCCGAGCTGATCGATGAGTACGAGACCACCCTGGCCAACCCCTACATCGCCGCCGAACGCGGCTACATCGACGCCGTCATCCCACCCCACGAGACCCGCGCCGAAGTCACCCGCGCCCTCCGCCTGCTGCGCACCAAGCGCGAGACCCTGCCTGCCAAGAAGCACGGGAACATCCCGCTGTGACCGCGCCCGAGGACCCGACGACCGAGCCGAAGGCCGAGCAGAAGCCGTTGCTCAAGGTCATCGACCACAACGCCACCCCCGAAGAAGTGGCCGCGATCGTGGCCGTCTTCGCGGCCCTGGGCTCGGCGGGCGAGGCACCCAAGAAGAAGCCGCGCTCCCTGTGGAGCACCCCGCAGCTGCGTACCCCGCTCCACCCCGGCCCCAACGCCTGGCGCGCAAGCGGCCTGCCTCGCTGACGAGGACCGCAATGTCATGATCGCTCCGTGATCACGTTCTCTCGGCGCTATCTCCTGGTCACCCTGGCTTGGCTGGTGACCCGGGGATGGGTGGTGATCCTCTACGGCTTCCCGGCCGCGGCAGAGGGCTCGTTCTCCTGGTGGGGCGCGGAGTGGGGCGTGGTGGGCGACGTGAACTACTACCGCGACAGCCTCGACGCACTGGCTACGGACGGGGTCGCGGGGACGCTGGTCGAGTATCCGGTGCCGGCGCTGCTGCTGCTCTGGGTCCCGTACGCAGCGATCGGCCTGCTCCAGCTGGGCGGCGAGGCCTACATCGTGGCGGTGCTGGCGATGGCGGCGCTGACCGATCTGCTCTTCATGGTGCTGCTCGTCCGCAACCGCCGCGGGACGCGCCCGACACTCGGGATCTCCGGCGCGGAGGCGATGTGGCTGGTCGCGGTCCCGGCGCTGGGGGCGACGGCGTACGCCCGCTTCGACCTCTTCCCCGGGATCATGGTCGGCCTGGCGGTGCTCTACGCGGTCAGGAGACCGAGGGTCGCCGCGGCGTTCGCGGCCTTCGCGACCGGCGCGAAGTACTGGCCGATCCTGGTCATCCCGGCCCTCGCCGCGAACCGCGCCGCCCGCTGCGGGGTCATTCTGACCGTCGCTGGCACCGGCGTCGCGCTGGCCGGGCTGAGTCTCGTCCTCGGTGGCTGGGACCGGCTGTGGACGCCCTTGAACTACCAGAGCGAGCGGGGCCTGCAGATCGAGTCGGTCTTCGCGACCCCGGCGATGTTCGAGTGGGGCCACGGCGGTCCGGAGAGCGGCTACGCCATCGACTACACCGAGTGGAAGGCGTACGACATCAGCGGGCCGCTCGTCGAGCCGCTGCTCCTCGCCGCGACGATCGCCTCCGTGGTCGCCGGGGCGCTCGTCATCGTCTGGTGGGTGCTCGCCTGGCGTCGCCTACCGCGCGGTGAGAGGACTGAGGAGACGATCGTGTGGCTGGTGCTCGCGACCGTGGCCGCGTTCCTCGTGACCAACAAGGTGCTCAGCCCGCAGTACATGCTCTGGCTGCTTCCCGCCGCCTCCGCCGGGCTGGTCCTGCTCCGCGGCCGGGCTCGCCGGCAGCTCGGGATCTGGTCGGTCGTGCTGGTCGTGGTGACGCTGCTGACCCACGAGATCTTCCCGCGGATGTACGGCTACATGCTCACCTTCAACGACATCGGCTCGCCATGGATCACCGAGGTGCTGGCGTGGCGCAACGGCCTGCTGGTGTTTCTCTTCCTCTACGCCGCGTGGCGCACTACTCGGTTGCTGGCCGCCCTCCCCGAGCGGGGGCGGCCAGCAACCGAAGGTCAGGAGAGGCAGACCTTGGCGACGTCGCCCTGAGCCGAGTAGATCGTGACCGGCTCCTCGGCGAAGACCGGCCGGCAGGCCGCCGCGGTGAGCTGGTGCACGGTGATGCCGTCGTAGAACCCATGGTCGTCGCAGTTCTCGTAGTTCACGTAGACCTCCCCGGGCTCGCCTCCGTCACGGACGATCCGCAGGATGACGTACGCCGTGACCGGCTGCCCCGCAGCACAGTTCTGCGGCGTGTTGGGACCGGTACGGGCCGGCGCGCTGCGGATCGCCTCCACGAGGCCGGCGGCCGCGGCGCCGGTGATCTCTCGCGAACCGGTCAGCGATGCCGAGGAAGGCTCGTACTCGCAGATCGCGATCGAGTCCGGGTCGTCGCCCTCCAGGGGCGATGTCGCCGGGTCGCTCTTCGGCCGCACCGGGTCGCCCTCGGCCAGCGGCGAGGCGGTCTCGCAGCCGTAGGGATCCTTCGCCACGGTCGTCAGAGAACCCTTGATCTCCTGGTTGACCCGTTCGTCGCCGGGACCGGTGAGGATCGTGGCGTACGCATCCTCGACCTGGACCCGGGTCAGCA
Source organism: Nocardioides sp. NPDC127503 (assembly GCF_040302165.1). Taxonomy (NCBI): domain Bacteria; kingdom Bacillati; phylum Actinomycetota; class Actinomycetes; order Propionibacteriales; family Nocardioidaceae; genus Nocardioides; species Nocardioides sp. NPDC127503. The sequence continues at coordinate 50,293 of NZ_JBEORH010000003.1, forward strand.
GCCAGCCCTCGTGCTCCCAGGAGCCGGTCTGGAGGCTGGCGCCCTTGCCCGGCTTCTCGATCAGGACGTAGGGCTGCCACAGCGCGAACGGCACCTTGCCGAACTGCGGCGGGAAGTCACGGTCGCTGGTCTCGTTGCAGGCGATACTCGGCACCGGCTGGTTGGTGATGTTCGCGACGTAAGGAGTCCGCGGCACGGTGTCCCACTGGTCGCCGGGCTTCGCGATGCACTCCGGCAGCGCTGGCGCCGTGGCGTCGGCCCACTCCTGGGGCACCTGGAAGGCGATGTCGTAGCGGACCGCCCAGCGGTTGCCGTCCGCAGGCGCGGGTAGGTCGTCGCGGCCGCCGTTGTCGTAGGTTCCTTCGGGGGCCGCTGCATCCTGCTCGGAGAGCGGCTTGGGCGCACCACGGTCCTCGGCGGCGGCAGAGTCGCTCGCGGCCGTGCTCTCGTCGCCGCTGCCGGCGGTCGGCAGGTTCGCCACCACCCCACCCAGGCCGACGACGGCCAGCACCGCGGCGGCCGCGGCCAGGATCCACGTGGTCCGTCGGCGTACGGGTGCCTTCTCCTCCGTCTGCTCGGCCTGGTCCATCTCGTCGGACACGTCGGCCGGCCCCGACGAGTCAGAGGCCCCGGGGATCGCGAGCTCCCGCGGCTCGAAACCGTCGGCCGCACGGGCCAGGGCGGCCCGGAAGGCCCGCTCCTCGCGCTCGAAGTCACTCATTGTCAACCCCCTCGTTCCCTCTCTGATCAACAGAGCCTTGCTCGTTCAACCGCTGCCTCAGCTTGGCCAGCGCCCGGTGCACATGTGAGCGGGCGGTCGCCTCGGCGCAGTCGAGCACCGTCGCTATCTGCGCGAACGACAGGTCCTCGTAGAACCGGAGGACCACCGCCGCTCGCTGGTTGGACGGGAGCGTCTGCACCAGCTCCCACGCCTCGTCCGCGTCGCGCTCCTCGGGGCCGGGCTCATGGCTGGTCGCCATCGGCTCGACATCCTCGACCAGCACCAGCCGGCGCCGCTTGCGCCAGCCGCTGATCGACCCGTTGACGATGCTCCTCTTCACGTACGCCTCCGCCGTCCCGGACGCCGCCAGCGACTCCCACCGCGGCAGCGCACGGGCGAGGGCGTCCTGCACCAGGTCAGGAGCGTCGGAGTTGTTGCCGGTCACCAGATAGGCGAACCGCTGTAGCGCGGGCCCCCTCGAGGCCACCCAGGCCCCGAAGTCCGGATCCCTCTCCTGCTCTTCGGCATCCACGGACACCTCCTCTGGCACGTTCACACCCCTCCTACGCGAAGTCTGTCGTGTTCGTTGCGTGTAAAGCGGAATTGAGTTGCCCGAAGACGTCCCGGTCCTAAGGTTGGCCGGGTGACCCGTGAAGTAGACGCCCGCACCGACCGCTATGTCGAGGAGCTCTGCGCCCTCGACCCGCTGACCGCGACGTACGTCGGTGTCGCCGGCCACGACGCGGAGCTCCCCGACCTCTCCCCCGACGGGATGCAGGCGGTGGAGGAGCTCAACCGTGCGGCCTACGCCGACGTGGCCGCGATCAAGCCGGTCGACGAGCGCGAGCAGGTCGCCAAGGATGCGTTCCTGGAGCGGGTCGGGCTCGACATCGAGTTCGCCGAGGCGCAGCTGGACCGGAAGTTCGTCTCCGTCATCACCAGCGGCATCCACAACCTGCGCGAGGTCTTCGACCTGATGCCGACCGGCACCGAGGACGACTGGGCCGCGATCGGCGCCCGACTGGCCAAGATGCCGGACGCGGTCGCGGGCTACACCGCCACCCTTCGGGAGGAGGCCGCGGCCGGACGGGTCTCGGCGACGGCTCAGTACGAGAAGGTCGCCGACCAGATCCTGAGCTGGACCGGGCAGAAGACGGCTGGTGACTTCTTCACCGGTCTCGTCTCGCGTGCCCCCGAGGCCGTTCCCTCCTCCCTGCGCGCCGAGCTCGAGGCCTCGGCCGCGAAGGCCAACGAGGCGTTCGCCGAGTTCGGGCGCTTCATGGCCGCCGACCTGGTCCCCAACGGGCTGCCTAAGGAGGCCGTCGGGCGCGACCACTACCAGCTCTCCTCACGGCGCTACCTCGGCGCCGAGATCGACTTGGAGGAGACGTACGCCTGGGGTTGGGAGGAGCTCAAGCGACTCTCCGACGACATGGAGGCCACCGCCGACCGGATCCTGCAGGGATCGAGCGTCGTCGAAGCGGCGGCCCATCTCGACAAGGACCCCGCGCGGCAGCTGACCTCGACCGACGCGCTCAAGAAGTGGATGCAGACCACCGCCGACCGCGCCATCGCGGAGCTGGCCGACGTGCACTTCGACATCCCCGAGCCGGTCCGCCGGATCGAGTGCATGATCGCGCCCACCACCGACGGCGGGATCTACTACACCGGCCCCTCCGAGGACTTCTCCCGGCCCGGCCGGATGTGGTGGTCGGTGCCCGAGTCGGTCACCTCCTTCGGCACCTGGCGCGAGCTGACCACGGTCTACCACGAGGGCGTCCCGGGCCACCACCTCCAGGTCGCCCAGACCGCCTACCGCGCCGAGCTGCTCAACCGCTGGCAGCGACTGATGTGCTGGGTCTCGGGCCACGGCGAGGGCTGGGCGCTCTACGCCGAGCGCCTCATGGACGATCTCGGCTACCTCGACGACCCCGGTGACCGTCTCGGCATGCTCGACGGACAGTCCTTCCGGGCCGCGCGGGTGATCATCGACATCGGCATGCACCTGGAGCTGACGATCCCGGAGGACAATCCGTTCGGCTTCCACCCCGGCGAGGTGTGGACGCCCGAGCTCGGCCGCGAGTTCATCGGACAGCACTGCCTGATGGAGGACGCCTTCCTCGACTTCGAGGTCGCCCGCTACCTCGGCTGGCCGGGCCAGGCGCCGTCCTACAAGGTCGGTGAGCGGATCTGGCTCCAGGCCCGCGAGGACGCGCGCGCTCGCGCCGGGGCCGCCTTTGACATGAAGGCCTTCCATCGCGCGGCGCTCGACCTCGGCTCTCTTGGCCTCGATCCTCTTCGGGCTGCGCTCGGGCGGCTTTAGTTCTGCGGGGTTGGTCAGAAGATTTTGGTCGTACGCGGGGTGCTGCTTTCGTCTGCTGCTGTTTCCACGGGGTTGGGCTGGGCCGCCGACCCGTTCTTTGAGGGTCTCTCGATCTGGACCGGCGTCAAGGACGCCCTTCGGGCGCCGGCTTCGCCGGCCGCTTCGCGGTCCTGGACTCCGGACCAGATCGAGAAAAGATTTGGCTGGCTATCGGGGCGGCGGCCCGGGTGTGGCCACGGCACACTCACCCACGAAAGGTGAGCGCTCCACGCCTCCACCAGACATGGGGTCTTTGCGTGAAAGAAAAATTTCTTCCATCCGCCAACCCCACCCCCGGGCCAGGCGCTCTCTGAGGCGAACGAATTTTCGTTCGCCCACCAACCCTCCCGAAGAGAACGGGCTCTAGGCGGAAGGAAAATTCCTTCCCCCAAGACTCCCGTCTCCAAGAGGTCGCCCCCACGCCGAACGAAAATTCGTTCGCCTCCCCAACCCCGGCTGCCGAACTGGCCCCGAGCGGAAAGAAAATTCCTTCCACTGGTCGGGCCGACCACCCAAGCTCCCAAGCCCCCGCCCAACCCATATCTCCGCACCAAACCCCTGCCGCCGACCCGATAGCCAGCCAAAATTCTCAACGGCGCCCGGTGTCAAGGACCGCGAAGCGGCCGGCGAAGCCGGCGGCCGAAGGCCGTCCTTGACTCCGGGAGCCGTTGAGAACACCATCCGTAACGGGTCGGCGGCCACCAGCCCGAAGAACCTCAGTTGACCGTCCGGCCAGTCACAACCTCAGGGTTCTCAGCCAGCCACGCACCCATCTCGTCCTCCCGCATAGCCGCCCACAAGCGGCGGCCTTCGCGCTTGTCGAGACGAACGACGCTCTGCGCGCCTTCTTTGCCCAGCCCCGCGACGGGGGCGGTGAAGAACGTCAGGTCCGAAGAAGGCATCCGGGCAAGATCAAGGGCCAGGCCTCGAAGGTCACCGCCCGAGAAGCCGGAGTCGACCGTCAGGTGGCGGGTGATGATGTCGAGGAGGTCGTAGGCCTTCTTGGGGTTCTTCGGGTCGACGCTCTGTCTCAGGCCGCGGAGGATGGAACGCAGCACATACTGCTGGCGCTTCACGCGGTCCAGGTCGCCGCCGGGGAGGCCGTAGCGCTGGCGTACGTAGAGGAGGGCCTCCTCGCCGCTGAGCAGGTGGGTGCCCTTGGTCCAGGTGCGGTGGCGGGCCGAGTCGTGGACGGTCTCGGGGATGTAGACCTCGACGCCGCCGAGGAGGTCGCCGATCTCCTCGAAGCCGGCCCAGTCGACCCAGGCGACATGGTCGATGCGTACGCCGGTGAGCTTCTCGACCGTCTGCACGCTCAGTTTCGGCCCACCCTGGGAGAAGGCGGCGTTGACCTTGGCCTTGCCGTGTCCGGGGATCCGTACCCAGGAGTCCCGGGGGATCGAGACGACCGAGGCCGAGCGGCGGTCCGCGCTGAGGTGCAGCAGCATCATCGTGTCGGCCCGCTGCTCGCCGGGGGTCCACGACGCTGTGGCGCCGCTGCCAGTGGTGGCCTCGCCGCCGGTGCGTCCGTCGGTGCCGAGGAGCAGGATGTTCAGCGCCCCTGCAGCTTCGCCGGCTGCCTCGGGACGCTCCTCGAGCCCGGCGAAGACATCGACGGTACGGACCTGGCGGTCGAGCCGGTGGGCGAGGTACCAGCCGGTGCCGGCGACGGCGGAGACCAGCACGACGAACGCGATCCCTACGCCGAGCCAGATGCGCGTCTTCTTCATGGCCGTCCTCAGAGGTGGGGGTCGAGGGCGGATAGAGGCTAGTGGTCGCTACTCGCGGTCATCGAAGTGGTCCTCCCAGGAGCGCCGCAGGATCGTCGGTACGTCGCCGGCCAGGGCCGAGCGCAGAGCATCGAGCTGACCCTCATCGAGGGCGATCCGCGGGAAGGCGCGGCCGACCTCGATGGCGAAGGCCTGACCACGGGTGGCCAGGGCAGGCGCCTCGGCGAGATAGGCGGTGACGTAGGGCCGCAGCAGGTGCGCCTGCTCGGCGATCCACATCCCCGAGGCCAGCGCCCCGAAGCGTCGGTTGTCGACACCGGGGGCGAGCATCGCCTCCCAGGCGGCGTCCTTCGCGCTGGTCGACGGACGGGCGGCGAGGGCCCGAAGCGCCCCGAGGTCTCCCTCGGCGGTGCCGTCCCGGTCGCGCTCGGTCGCGATGAAGCGCGCGTCGGCCTCACCGAGCGAGGCGAGACGTACGATCGCCTCCCAGCGTGTCGTCGGCAGCAACGGGATGCCGATCGCGACGTTGTCGGCGTCCAGCCAGCCGCGCAGCAGCCCGGCGTCCGCGCTGGTCGCGGCCTGGGCTGCGGCCCAGGCCAGGGCCCGCTGCTCGTCGTCCGCGGAAGCCTTCAGGCCCGCAGCGGCCGCGGCGGCGATCCGCGCCACCGCTCCCGCCGCGCGCGAGGCCGGCACCCGCTGCGGGATCACCACGGACCGGGCCTCGGCGAGGACGCCCTCGATGATGTCCGCCCGAGTCTCCGCGGGAAGGTGGGCCTCGACCAGGTCGAGGTAGTCGTCGGCCGAGAGGTCACGCGACCGCACCCGGAGGGCGGTGGAGGACCAGAGCACGGCACGTACGAGCGGGTCCTCGAGCCGGGAGAGTCCGTCGGAGAGCGCCTCCCACGACCCCGGGTCGAGACGGAGCGCGGCGAAGGTCTCGCCGCCGGCGTTGGGTACGACGACGAGCCCGGCGAACTCCGGCAGCGGCACCGGCTCGGCGCCCAGTTCGACCCGCCGACGTCCGACGAGCCGCAGCGAGGAGTCGTAGCCGGCGACGGTGAACGCGTGCGGCCGGCTTCCCTCGCGCTCCAGAACGGGAACGTCCCCCTCCCGCCGCGCGGACACGGTGTCGAACCCCGGGCGCCGCAGCCAGGCGTCCACCCACCCGCGTACGTCCCTCGACGAGCTCGCCGCGAGCGACTCGACGAAGTCGGCCAGCGTCGCGTTGGCGAAGCGGAAGCGGGTCAGGTGACGGTTGACCCCTGCCATGAACTCCTCGTCACCGAGCCAGAAGGCGAGCTGAACCAGGCAGGCCCCGCCCTTGGCATAGGAGATGCCGTCGAAGATCGTGGCGGCGGTGTCCACGTCGGGCACGTCCTCGGCCAGCGGAGCGACCGGATGGGTCGAGCGGCGAGCATCGGATCGGTAGCCCCACGGCTTGCTCCCGACCTCCACCTCGACCCGCAGGTCCGAGAATCCGGCGCCCGCCTCCGCGACCCGGTAGCCCATGTAGTCGGCGAACGACTCCTGCAGCCAGGTGTCCTCCCACCAGGTCATCGTCATCGAGTCGCCGAACCACATGTGCGACATCTCGTGGGCGATGATCACCGCGCGGATCGCGCGCTGGGTGTCGGTGATCGCGCCGCGCGGCAACAGTTCGTCGCGGTAGGTCACGCACCCCGGCATCTCCTGCGCGCCCCAGTTGAGCCCGGGCACGAAGACCTGGTCGTAGGAGTCGAAGGGATAGGGCTCGTCGATGAGGTCGGCGTAGTGGGCGAAGCACGCCTCGGAGGTACGCCGCAGCTCGTCCGCGTCCCGGTCCAGCTCGGTCGCCAGCGACCGCCGGGCGTGCCAGCCGAACGTGAGCCCCGCATGTGTCCATCGCACCGAGTGCCACGGCCCGGCGGCGACGACCAGCAGCGCCGGCGGGATCGGGGGAGTGGTGGCGAAGACCCAGCGGCCGGCGTCGCGCGAGACGACGGCGCCGTTGGCGAGGACGGTGTCGGCCGGATCGGCGGTGACCGCTACCGCGAACGACGCCTTGAGATCGTTCTGGTCGAAGCAGGCGAAGACCTTGGAGGCGTTGTCCATGCCCAGGTAGGCGGACACGTAGCGCGACCCGTCGACCGGGTCGGTGAACGTGTGCATCCCGTCGCCGTCGGTCGTATAGGGCAGCGTCACGGTCACCTCCACCTCGTTGACCGCTCCATCGGACAGTCCGGTGAAGAGGCCGGTCAGGCCCACCCGCGCACCGTCGTACGCGGCCTCGACGACCTCCCCGTTGACGACCAGCGACACCGAGAGCGCGCCCTTCAGATCCAGGAACGTCTCGGCGACCGTGGAACGGAACCGGACCCGGGTGTGACTCCGGAAGGTCTCGGGACCGGTGAGGTCCAGATCGAGGGAGTAGGAGACGGAGCTGAGCACGCCGGCCCGTGTGCGGGCCTCGTCGAGTGTGAGGGACACGGCCTCCAACGTACGTCCTCGCAGGTCAGCACGCGCGCGCATTTCGCTGTGAGCGTGATCCGGGGATAGTCTGTGGCAGTTGCCTCGGCGAGGGAGCGTATCGCGCTCCGTGATCGACAAGGTGGACGTCTCTTCGGGAGACGCCGTGCCTTCGTCGCACGGCCTTCGTTGGACCAGCCGGGCGCCATTGACGTCAGCACCACTCATCGAGGAGTTCAACGCATGTCCAGCGAGAAGATCGTCGCCGAGAAGCGCACCGAGTTCGGCAAGGGTGCCGCTCGCCGCATCCGCCGTGAGAACAAGATCCCGGCGGTCGTCTACGGCCACGGTGCCGACCCGATGCACCTGAGCCTGCCGGGTCACGCCACCATGATGGCGCTCAAGAACCACGGTGCGAACGCTCTTCTCGAGCTCGACATCGACGGCAAGATCCAGCTGGCCATGACCAAGCAGGTCCAGGTCGACGACGTCCGCCGCGTCATCGAGCACGTCGACTTCGTCGCCGTACGCGCCGGCGAGAAGGTCACCGTCGACATCACCGTCCACGTCGTGGGCGACGCGATCTCCGGCACCATGGTCGTCACCGACGCCAACACCCTGACCGTCGAGACCGAGGCCACCCACGTGCCCGAGAGCATCGAGATCAGCGTCGAGGGCCTCGAGGCCGGCACCCAGATCCTCGCCGGCGCCGTCGAGCTGCCGAAGGGCACCACGCTGGTCACCGACCCGGAGACCCTGGTCGTCAACATCACCGAGGCGAAGACCAACGAGGAGCCCGCCGACGAGGCCGCCGAGGGCGAGACCGCTGAGTCCGCCGAGGCCGAGGCCACCAACGGCGAGTGACCGTTTCGGTGACCGACGGCGTCTGGCTGGTCGTCGGCCTGGGCAACCCCGGGCCGACGTACGCCGGGCACCGTCACAACATCGGCTATCTCGTCACCGACGAGCTGGCCAACCGGCTGGACGGCAAGTGGCGTGCCCACAAGTCCGGCCGTGCTGACGTCGTGGAAGGGCGGCTCCGGGGGGCGACCCCGGGGCTGCCCGGCCCACGCGTCGTGCTCGCCCGTTCCCGGACCTACATGAACGAGTCCGGCGGGCCGGTCAAGGCGCTCGCGACCTTCTACAAGGTCCCGCCCGACCATGTCATCGCCATCCACGACGAGCTCGACATCGCCTTCGACACGATGCGGGTCAAGCTGGGCGGCGGCGACAACGGCCACAACGGCCTCAAGTCGATGCGGTCCTCCCTGGGCAGCGGCGACTTCCACCGGGTGCGCGTCGGCATCGGCCGCCCGCCCGGGCGCCAGGAGGTGCACGACTACGTGCTCTCCAACTTCTCCACCACCGAGCGCAAGGTGCTGCCGTTCGTCGTCGACACCGCCGCCGACGCCATCGAGACGCTGATCAACGAGGGCCTGGAGAAGACCCAGCAGCGGTTCAACTCCTAAGGGTCAACTCCGAGGCGGCCGCAGATACCGGTCGTACGCAGCGACAGCGGCCAGCTGGGAACCGACCTCGAACTTCCGCAGGATCGACTTCACCTGGGTCCGCACCGTCGTCTGGGCGACACCGAAGCGCGCCGCGATCTCGGCGACGGTGGCCCCGTCGTAGAGCAGCTCGAGCACCTCGTGCTCGCGCACGGTCAGCGAACGGACCAGGCGATGCATGCGCTCGCGTCCGTCACGCAGCAGGTGCCACTGCGCGATCAGCCCCTCGGCCTCGTTCGGAGTGTGCCCGTGCCGGCCCTCGGCCGCATCCCGCAGCGTGTCCTCGATCGTGTCCGAGTCGGTGTCTGCGGAGAGCACGGCGACCGCACCGGCCTCGAGCAGGGCACCCCAGAGGCCGCCGCGCGGGGCAGGGGTCAGCACGACCGCGGGCAGGCGTACGCCGCGGACCAGGTCGCACACTTCGCCGAGATGGGTCCAGCCGTCGAGGTCGGTGACCACCAGCCAGGCGGAGGGATCTCCGCCGAGCAGCTCGTCGGGGTGCGCGATCGTGGGCGCAGTCGCCGCGACCGTGATGCCGCGCTCCTCGAGCGCAACCGTCACGGCATCGAGGGTCATCGTCTCGTCGGCTGAGACAGCAACCCTGAGTCGTACGGTCGAGCCTGCCATGTCTGCCGCGCCGTTCGGTCGTCTCGGGCCCTGCCAGATCTCCCTGGGGGTATGGCTATTCTGGGGAGCCGCAGGCGGGGATCGGGAACCTGTTCTACAGTGCCCCAAGTTTGGGGATGACCTGGGACAACGTGTCCCGCAATGTAGTTTGTGGACGACCTCGAAATTCTATGACTCCTCAATTCTCGGTATTGGCCCGGAATGCGGTCCCGTGGCGCTACGGTGCTGATTACGTTGCCTTGTGAAGGTTTCGGTCACAACATTCAAATTGGGACGGCCCGACAAGCTCGGGCTGGGGGAGCAGGGCCTGGACACGGCCCTATTCGGGACTCATACCTCACTGGCCGACCCGACCTGGGGAGCAGTATGTCTACGTCCATTTTCCAGCGGATCAACTCGGGTTGGTTAACCACCGCCTACGCAACGACCACCGCCGTCTTCATCGGTATCCAGAGCTTTCTGATCGCCGTCCTTCAGGGACCTTGGGTCTCTTTCCACGCCCACGGAGCAGTCCTCTGGGCCATCCTCACGGCCATCGTCGTCACCACCTCGCTCGTGGCCGCCGCAGCGCTGCTGTTCGGTGGCGTACGCATCTACCGGCGCGTGTGCGCGGCAGAGGCGAAGGCAGCCGACGAGATCTACCACGACCTGCTCAGCGCGCGTGAGACCCAACGTCTCCACCGAGCCCGGATGCACGAGGTGACCTCTACCCTCGCCGGCGTCCGCTCGGCGAGTGAGCTGCTGTGCAACTCCGACACGCTCGATCCGGAGCGTCGCGTCGCGATGATGACCATGATGGGCAGCGAGCTCAGGCGCCTCGAGCGGCTCGTCCGCGCCCAGCGTGGCGGCGCGGACACGATGCCGATCGACGTCGGCGTGATCGATGTCGACGCGGTGATCCACAACCTCGCCCTGGCTCATGAGGCCAGCGGCACCACGGTCGTCCACGAGCCCAGCAACGCACTCGCCTCCGGCAGCTCGGACGCGGCGGCGGAGATCGTCAACATTCTTCTCGACAACGCGGCCAAGCACGGCTCCGGCGCTGTCGAGGTCAAGGTCCAGCACGAGCCCGGCGAGTCGAGTCAGATGGTCGTCATCGAGATCTCCGACGACGGCCCCGGCGTCGCCCCCGAGGTGCGTGACCGGATCTTCGAGTGGGGCGTCCGTGGGCCGGACTCGGCCGGCCAGGGCATCGGGCTCAACGAGGCCCACACCGTCGCCGAGCGGATGGGCGGCTCGCTCCACCTCGCTGCCGCAGAACGTACGACCTTCGTGGTCACCCTCCCCAGCGCCGTGATCCAAGTAGACAAGGAAGGCGCCTCCGATGACGTTGTCGCCGCGTAGTCAGTATCGAGTCGTCATCGTCGAGGACCACGTCCTCTTCGCCGAGTCGCTCGAGCTCGCCGTCTCGATGGAGGGATACGACGTACGCCGCATCCCGATGCCCAGCGAACCCGTCTCGACCGCCACGATGGTCTCCGTCGTGCTCCGCAACAAGCCGAAGGTCGTGCTCCTCGACCTCGACCTGGGCCGCTACGGCGACGGCGTACGCCTCATCGAGCCGCTGGCCAAGGCCGGCGTCGACGTCGTCGTGGTGACCGGTGCGATCGAGGAGGCCCGCTGGGGCCAGGCGCTGCGCAACGGTGCCCGCACGGTGCTGTCCAAGTCCCGCCCGCTCGGCGAGATCCTCGGCACCGTCAGGCGGCTCTACCAGGGCGCCTGCGTGCTCGCGGTGAGCGACCGTGAGCGGCTGATCCGGGTCTGGTTCGAGCGCCAGCACGAGGTCTCCGAGCTGAGCCGCCGCATCGAGCTGCTCACCAAGCGCGAGTCGCAGGTCCTCGGCCATCTGATGCTCGGCCGCACCGTCCACGAGATCGCCGTCATCGGCGTCGTCTCCGAGGCGACCGTACGCACCCAGGTGAAGTCCATCCTGGCCAAGCTCCAGGTCACCTCCCAGATCGCGGCCGTCGGCCTCGCCCACCGCCTCGGCTGGCGGTCCCCGCAGTCGCTCGAGTGAGTCGACTGGTCTGGACCAGTGGGTTCCGGTTCCCTCATTTGGTCTAACCGGACCCCCATCGGCCCCCAACGACCGCTTTCTTCCCGCATTGTTCTGGCATGAAGTAAGCGTTCGGGCGCCCAGCAGCTATGGGGGAGATGGATGACGATAGAGCTGGCGTCGGTGGAGACAGTAGTCCCGCTCGACATCAACCGCCGGAGGGTGTCCGCCAAGGCACCCTCCCTTCGGTTGCAGGCCTCGATGGTCGACGGGCTCGCCTTGATGATCCTCGCGCCGCTGATCGTGGGACAGACGATCGTCCTCGCGCTGGCGTGGGGTCTGGTCTGGGGGTTGGCGACCAGGATCACCGCGCCGAAGATCCTGCCCGGCGCAGAGCGTCTGCGGGCGACGGTCTCGGGCGTCTTCAAGGCGTTCATGGCGATGAGCATGGCGACCTGGCTGCTGGGTGCGGTGATCGAGCTGCCGCAGGCGCAGCTGGTCGTGCAGACGATCCTCGGGCTGGTGACCGCGCTCGCCTTCCGAGTCGTCGGCTACATCTTCAGCTCCCGGCCGCGCACTCCGCTCCGTGTCGTCGTGGTGGAGGCTGCCCATGACCACGGGGTGATCCCGGAGTGGACCCACCGGCTCAGCGGCGGCCTGATGGAGGCGGCGGCAGTCTGCCGAGCCGACGGCCTCTCCGGTGCGATCGCCTCGGTCGCACCCGACGCGGTGCTGGTCGTCCCCGGGCCCGACCTGGCCGGCCGGGAGATCCAGCGCCTGGCCTGGACGAGCGAGTCCTTCGGCCTGCCGCTGCTGGTCAGCACCCGGATGCAGGACGTGACCCCGCAGCGTACGTCCTCGATGCGGCTGGGCTCGATGACCCTGCTCTACGTCGAAGAGGCCTTGCGGGCGCGGCTGACCCGGGTGGCCAAGTACGTGTGGGAGTGGCTGGCCGCGGCGGCCGCCGTCGTCGTGCTCCTCCCGGTCTTCGCCGTCATGACGGTCGTGATCAAGCTCGACTCACCGGGCCCGGTCTTCTTCCGGCAGGTGCGCGTCGGCCGCGGCGGCAAGCAGTTCCGGATCTGGAAGTTCCGCACCATGGTCGTCGACGCCGAGTCGCTGCTGCGCACGCTCGACCACCGGCCCGGACACGTCCTCTTCAAGCTCCGCGCCGACCCGCGGGTGACCCGCGTGGGGCGGGTGCTGCGGAAGTACTCCCTCGACGAGCTGCCGCAGCTGTTCAACATCGTGCTGGGTCAGATGTCGCTGGTCGGGCCCCGTCCGGGGCTGCCGAGCGAGGTGGCGATGTACGATCGGGACTCTCATCGCCGACTTGCGGTTGCACCCGGTCTGACCGGGCTGTGGCAGGTCTCGGGGCGTTCGGACCTCTCCTGGGAGGACACGGTCCGCCTGGACCTCGACTATGTGGACAACTGGACGCTGCTGCGGGACTTCGGGATCGTCGTTCGTACAGTAAAAGCTGTTGTGCGAGGCTCTGGCGCCTACTAGTGAGTGTCGCCTAAACTCCCAGGCCGTTGTGTGAGCAACCCGACACGTACGAACAACTGGATCCTCGACGGGAACGTCCCCCATGCAAACCTCCCCCCACCCCATGATTGCCGGCCGTTATGAGCTGCACCGCCTGATCGGGCGAGGCGGTATGGGCGAGGTATGGCAGGCCATGGACCTCACCCTCCAACGCTGGGTGGCGGTCAAGGTCGTTCGGACGTCGGCCGACCCGACGATGATCGAGCGGTTCCGGCGCGAGTCGCTCTCCACCGCGGCGGCCAGCCACCCCGGCACCGTGCAGGTCCACGACGCCGGGATCGAACGCACCGCCAACGGGCCGATGGCCTTCCTCGTCATGGAGCTCCTGACAGGCCCCGACCTCGGCGAACGCCTGCGCTCGCACGGCCCGCTGATCGCCCGGGAGGCCGGCGAGGTCATCGTCCAGTCCGCGCGTACGCTCGCCGCCGTCCACGCCCAGGGGATCGTCCACCGCGACATCAAGCCGTCCAACCTGGTCTACGACAGCGACCGCAGGATCCGGATCGTCGACTTCGGGATCGCCCAGCTCGCCCGGCTGGGCGACCAGCGGCTGACCTCCACCCACGACGTGGTCGGAAGCCTCGGCTACCTCTCGCCCGAGCGTGGGTCGGGTGGCGAGGTCGGTCCGCCGAGCGACATCTACTCCCTGGGCTGTGTCTTCTACGAGATGCTCACCGGCCGCACCCCCTACTCCGGTGGTGCGCCCGCGACGATGGTCTACCAGCACGCCACCGCACCCATCCCGCGGGCCAGCGCGGTGGTCCAGGTGCCGGGGATCATCGACGACCTGGTCGCGATGATGATGGCCAAGGACCCCGAGCAACGGCCGAGCGCGCACGACGTCGTCGCGGTGCTCACCGGCTCGGGCCCGCTGCCGGTCTTCGACGCGCAGGTGCCCAGGCAGCGTACGACGCACCCGTCGGGTCCGATCAGCACCTCCGGTGCCTACGAGGCGTTCGGTGGGAGCGGCTCGTTCCCTGCTGCCGGGTCGACCGGATCCACCGGTGCGACCGGCTCGTCCGGGGCGTTCGAGAGGATCGGGGCGAGCGGGTCGTTCCCGACCGGCGGGTCCCGGGTGGCGAAGCGCTCCGGCGCCAACCGGACGCTGAGCATCCTGCTGGCGGTGGCCCTGGTCGCTGTCGCGGTCGGCGGCGTGGCGACCTTCGCCTCCTTCCGCAGCGCCTCGGAGACGGGCCGGGCGGCCGCGCTCAGCGAAGCACTCCCGGAGACCATCGAGCTCGCCGTCGACGTGATCTTCGAGCGGGACTCGCTGCAGCCCGTCGCTCAGGCGCCGGTCAACGTACGCTCCACCTACCTGCACACGACCGACCTCGCGGTCGAGGAGTGGCGGACAGCCGCGGCCGAGGTCGACGTCGACGGTGACGCCGAGCTGCGGACGCTCCACCACGACATCACCGAGGTGCTCGACGACTTCGAGGTCTACCGGGTCGAGATGCAGGAAGGCGACAAGGCCAGCCAGGACGCCGCTCGCGAGGTCTACACCGCGCTGGCCAGCAACCTGCTGATGCTCGCGGCGCAGGTGCCGGAGCTGGAGGACGGCCAGACCGGCGACCAGGTCCGCAACCTCAGCAAGCTGACGCAGGCGGCGGAGGCGTTCAGCATCGAGCGGGAGCTCATGGTCGTCGCGCTGTCCGAGAACGAGATCGGTACGAAGTCGGTCAAGGAGCTCACCGACGCGGAGGCCGCCTGGGTGAAGGCGTCCTCGGCGTTCTACTCGGGCGCCTCGCCCGAGCTGCAGGCGGACCTCGACCAGGTCTCCGACGGCACCTTCGACAAGGGCTCGGGCTCGATGATGGTGCAGCGTACGGTCCGCGACGTCGCCGCCAAGGGCAGCATCGAGGGCGTCGCCACGGAGCTGAGGGCGGCGTCGAAGGGCGAGCCGATCGTCCGCACCTGGTCCGACGGCGCCGTCGCATACATCCAGAGCCTTCTCGAGGTGATCCTGAAGTCGGCCGAGACCATGGCCAACGACGTCACCGACGAGCACGAGCGTGCCAAGACCGGGCTGATCCTGCGCGCGGTGCTGACCGGGGTGGCGCTGGTCGCCGCGATCGGACTCGGGCTGGGCCTTTATCGGACTCGGCGGTCGGCTGGATAGAGTGCCGCGGGTGACTTTCGAAGCTGGCGTGCCTACGCCCGAGATCCTCGCCTCCGACCACCTGCTGGCCGCCTGGCTCGCCGAGACCGCCGGCCGCCGGCTGCTCGAGGTGCGTGCCACCTCCGGCCTGGAGGGCAAGGAGCTCAAGGACGCCGGTGACCTGGCGGCTCACGAGCTGCTGATGGAGCTCGTCGCCGAGTACCGCCCGCAGGACGCCGTCCTCTCGGAGGAGGGCAAGGACTCCAAGGAGCGGCTCACGAAGGACCGGGTGTGGATCATCGATCCGCTCGACGGGACCCGTGAGTTCTCCGAGCCGCCGCGCGACGACTGGGCGGTGCACGTGGCGCTGTGGGCCTCCTCCAACGACGGCGAGCTGATCGCCGGCGCGGTCGCCCAGCCGGCGCTGGCGGACGCGTCGATGCAGAGCACCTTCCACACCGGTGCCGCTCCGGTCGTGCCGCCGTCGACCTCGACCCGTCCCCGGATCGCCGTCTCCCGCAGCCGCCCGCCGGCGTTCGTGGCGGCGCTGGCCGAGGAGCTCGACGCCGAGCTGGTGCCGATGGGATCGGCCGGCGTGAAGATGATGTCGGTCGTGCGCGACATCTCCGATGCGTACGTTCACGCGGGCGGGCAGTACGAGTGGGACTCCGCCGCCCCCGTGGCGGTCGCCGCCGCTGCCGGGCTGTTCACCTCCCGCATCGACGGCTCGCCGCTGCGCTACAACCAGGACGACGTGTATCTGCCTGATGTCATCGTTTGTCGGCCTGAGCTGTCGGAGCAGATCCTGTCGTTCATCAAGCGTCACGGGGTGGAGTGACGCGGTTCGGGCGATTGGCTCACCGCGGTCGGCGACCGTGATTTGGTCGGCTGTGGGCCGCCGACCCGTTCTTTGAGGGTGTTCTCGACCTGGCCCGGAGTAAAGGACGGCCTTCGGCCGCCGGCTGACGCCGGTCGCCTCCGGCGATCCTTGACACCGGACCATGTCGAGAAAAAACATGGCTGGCTATCGGGGCGGCGGCCCGGGTGTGGCCACGGCACAGGCATTCACGGCAGGTGACCGCTCCACTCCGAGATCAGACATGGGGTCTCCGGGTGGAAGAAAATTTTCTTCCACGCACCAACCCCACCCCCAGACCAGGCCCCCTCTGAGGCGAACGAAAATTCGTTCGCCTCACCGGAAGGAAAATTCCTTCCGGTGATCGGCCCACCCCAGCTCCCAAGCCACCACCCAACCCAAACCGCTGCGCCACACCCCTGCCGCCGACCCGATAGCCAGCCAAAATTCTCAGCGACGGCCGGTGTCAAGGACCGCGAAGCGGCCGGCGTCAGCCGGCGGCCTAAGGCCGTCCTTGACTCCGGACGCCGCTGAGAACACCCTCCAAGAACGGGTCGGCGGCAAACCCCAACCACAAAACACTCCATCCCGTCGGCGTGCCAAAGACTCAAGAGCCGAGCAACAACTCCTCGAGTGACTCCAGGCTCTGCCGGGCGTAGCCCTTCCACATCCAGCCGAAGACGGGCATCGCGAACGAGGCGGCCTTGGACGTGGGAGTGACGTCCCAGGACCAGGTGACCCGGGTGCCGGTGCCGGCGGGGGCGAAGGACCAGCGGCCGGCGACGTGGCCGACCAGGAGCTTGAGCGGGCCGGAGAGCGGCGTGATCTCGTAGGAGAACGTCGAGGGAGAGTCGATCCCGGTCAGGGTCTCGCGCATCGTCGCGCCGTCGGCGAGGACGATCGTGCGGGTCTCGCCGGCGGCATCCCAGCCGCCGGCCTGGTCGCGGACCTCGGCGATCGGGCCGATCGCGGCGTACCGGCGACCGAAGATCTGCGGCAGCGGCGCCGGGAGGACGCGGGCGAGGGCGGTCTCGTACGCGACCGGGATCGCTCGGGAGGATTCGAGGTGCAGTGCCTCTGGGTGCTGGGTCATGAGGACGAGCATGGCATCAAGTGCCTGCGGGTAGCGTGAGGGACGTGGTGGTGGAGCAGATCGACATCGAGACACCTGACGGCGCCGCCGAGGCCTATCTGGCCCGGCCCCAGAGCACCCCGAAGGGTGGTGTGCTCGTCTACATGGATGCCATCGGCCTCCGGCCGCGGCTGGCCGAGATGATCGAGCGGGTCGCCTCCTGGGGCTACGTCGTGCTCGCGCCCAACACCTTCTACCGCGACGGCAGCGTGGCGGAGCTGGCGCCGACCGGCGACCTCCGCGACCCCGCGGCGAGGGACGCGTTCTTCGCCGGCGGTGCGATGAACCGGGTCCGTGGTCTCACTGTGGACCGGCTGGCGACCGACATCCCGGCTTACGTCGAAGCCCTCCAGTCGTACGTCACCGGCCCGCTGGCGACCCACGGCTACTGCATGGGAGCGCGGCTGGCGGTGCGGACCGCGGGGCGGTTCCCCGACGAGTTCGTCGCGGTCGGCGGCTTCCACGGCGGCGGTCTGGTGACCGCGGACGCCGCCTCGCCGCACACCTGCATCGCCGGGACGAGGGCGGAGTACTACTTCGGCCACGCCGACCACGACCGCTCCATGACGCCGGAGAACGTCGATGACCTCAGCAGGGCGCTCGACGACGCCGGGGTGATGTACACGAACCTCATCTATCCCGACGCCCCGCACGGCTACACGATGGCGGACACCTCCTCCTACCAGGAGGCGGGGACTCATCGGCACTTCACCGATCTCGAGGCGCTCTACGCCCGTACGATGGCCTGATGGCGAAACCGGTACTTGTCGTGATGGGAGTCTCGGGCTCAGGGAAGTCGACCATCGGGGCGGCGATCGCGGGGCGGCTGCGGGTGCCGTTCGAGGATGCCGATGACCTGCATCCGCAGGCGAACATCGAGAAGATGACCGCAGGGATCGCGCTCGACGACGATGACCGCTACCCCTGGCTCGAGGCGGTCGGGGAGTGGCTCGCCCGGCACGCCGAGCGGGGTGGCGTGATGGGCTGCTCGGCGCTGAAGCGGAAGTACCGCGACCAGCTCCGCCGGCACTGCCCGGAGGTGACCTTCCTCCACCTGGAGGGCACCCGCGAGGTGATCGCGAGGCGCCAGGCGAGCCGACCCGGCCACTTCATGCCGGCCGCGCTCCTGGACAGCCAGTTCAAGACGCTCGAGCCGCTCGAGTCGGACGAGGCCGGGATGGCTGTCGCCGTCGACCAGCCGGTCGACGCGATCGTCGACGAGTACGCAGCTCGGATCGGCGCCTAAAAGCACCGAGGCGGCCGACACGCGCCCATCTCGGGTTGGGCACTGCGTGCCGGCCGCGGCCACACCCGGGTGAGGGACCAGCGGGCGGGCCCACTTTCGACCGTAGCCCAGGATGCTGCCCCACAACAGGGGTTCATCGACTATCCCTGCAGGTCAGCCCGTAAAAATCTGTCCGTAGAACACGTCTGGGACCTCGGACGCCTTCGAGGTGAACTCGGGGGCTCGCTTCTCCAGGAACGCGGCGACTCCCTCCTTGCCGTCGCCGACCGAGGCGTAGAACATCGCCAGCGAGTCGGACAGGTGTGCCTCGAGCGGGTGGCGTGCGGAGGCGTTGCGGGTGATCAGCTGGCGGACGAGCGCGGTGCCGACCGGCGACCGGTTCTGGGTGAACCTCCGGGCCAGGTCGATGGCGGCGGGCAGCAACTCGTCAGGCAGGTGGATGCTGCGGATCAGACCGCCGTCGAGAGCCTGGTCGGGGTCGAGGATCTCCGCGGTGTAGAGCCACTCCAGCGCCCGGGGGACACCCACGACGCGCGGCAGGAAGTAGGACGAGCAGGCCTCGGGGACGATGCCGAGCTTGCCGAAGACGAAGCCGATCTTCGCCTTCGAGGAGGCCAGCCGAGCGTCCATTGCACACAGCATCGTGGCGCCGATCCCGACCGCCGGGCCGTTGATCGCGGCGATCACCGGCTTGGGGAGCGCGTGGATCGCGAGGGTGACCTTGCCGCCCGTGTCGCGTACGCCCTCGGCGTACTCGGGGTGGTTGGCCGGGTCGGCGAGGTGCTCGGCGAGCCTCTCCGGCGTCGGGTGCAGCGACTCGTCGAGGCCGAACACGTTCCCGGAGGCGGAGAGGTCCATCCCGGCGCAGAACGCCCGCCCGGCGCCGGTCACCACCACCGCGCGCACCTCGTCGGCCATCGCGTCGGTGGTGAAGACCTCCTCGAGCTCGCGCGCCATCGTCACCGTGAACGAGTTGAGGACGTCCGGGCGGTTGAGGGTCAGGAGCGCGATGCCGTCGGCGTCCACGTCGAAGGTCAGGGTCTCGTAAGCCATGGGTCACAGTCTGTATTGATTGCGTTCGACTACGGAAGGGCGGGTCTGCCTACTGACGAAAGTCAGTACCTCGGCTGCGAGGCGGCAACTACCGTGGTGAGCGTGAGTCTGCTGCGCTGGCCCCGCTTGTCAGAACCGATCCTGTCGGGCCTCCTGGTCGTGGCGGTCGCCGCCGAGCACCTCTACATGAGCGACGCCGGCCACCCGCAATGGTCTGGCTGGTCCGCGCTGGTGGGAGTCCTCGGCGTCACACTCGCGATGTGGGTCCGGCAGAGACAGCCGGCGGTCGCGGTCGCGCTCGTGTGCGCGCTGGTCGGCGGCACGGTGGTGGCCAACGACGGGTGGGTCCTGATCAGCTACATCGCGTTCGCGGCCCTGGTGAGCTTCCTCGTCGGCAGATGGGCCGACCGGGTGTGGCCGTCGGCGGTCGTGGCGGGCGTGGCCGTGGTGGCGCTGACCGTGCTGGACGCCGTCGTCAACGGCGGCGGGGTGCAGGTGGCGATGGCCGGCAACATGGTCATCTTCATGGCGCTGCCGTGGCTCAGCGGCCGCTATCTGCGCCAGGTCGCCCGCAACCATTCGACCGAGATCGAGCAGGCCCAGCTCACCGAGCGTGCCCGGATCGCCCAGGAGATGCACGACTCGCTGGGCCACGAGCTCAGCCTGATCGCGCTCCGCGCCGGTGCGCTCGAGGTGGCGCCGGGACTCAGCGACGCTCACCAGAAGGCCGCCGGCGCCATCCGCGCGGCCGCAGCCGGGGCCACCGAGCGGCTCGGCGAGATCGTCGGCGTCCTCCGCCCCGCTGCCGAGGAGGCGCCGCTGACTCCCGCCGCGGCCGGGATCGGTGGCTTTGTCGAGCGCGCACGTGAGTCGGGGATGGACGTACGCCTGGAGGGCTCGCTCGACGACGGCGAAGGGGTGCGGGATGTTGCCGCCCATCGCATCGTGCAGGAGGCGTTGACCAACGCGGCTCGGCACGCTCCCGGGGCGTCGGTGACGGTCTCGGTTGAGGCCGGAGTCGACGGCGTACGCCTCTCGGTGACGAACGGCCGTGCGACCCTCCCTCCGCGCGCCGGGGCCACGACCGGCCTCGGCCTGGCCGGGCTGGAGGAGGCGGCACGCGCCGCCGGAGGGACGCTGCGCCACGGACCCGCCACCGGCGGCGGGTTCGAGGTGGTCGCCGATCTGCCGGCGCGCGAGGACCAGCGGCGCGGGGTGCGCCTGTGATCCGGGTGCTGCTCGCCGACGACGAGGCGATGGTGCGGGCCGGCGTACGCGCGATCCTGGAGACCGACGAGCGGATCGAGGTGGTCGCCGAGGCCGCCGACGGGCGCGAGGCGGTCGAGGCTGCCCAGCGCCACCGGCCCGACGTCGCGCTGCTCGACGTCAGGATGCCGCGGATGGACGGACTGGCGGCGGGGGCCGAGATCGCCCGGACCGCCCCGGAGACCGCGCGGGTCATGCTGACCACCTTCTCCGAGGACGCCTACATCGCCCGGGCCCTCGGCGACGGGGCGAGCGGGTTCCTGCTGAAGTCCGGCGATCCCCGCGAGCTGCTCGCGGGCGTGCACGCGGTCGCCGACGGCGCCGCCTTCCTCTCGCCACGGGTCGCCCAGCGCGTCATCGCCGAGCTCGGCGCGGGGGCAGGTGACCGGATGTCGCGGGCCGCCGACGCGCGCGCCAAGGTCGCCGCGCTCACCGACCGCGAGCGCGACGTGATGGCGCTGGTCGGCGCCGGACTCTCCAACGCCGAGATCGGCCGCCGTCTCCACCTCGTGGAGGGGACCGTGAAGGCCTATCTGAGCAGCGCCTTCGGTCGTCTCGGCGTACGCAACCGGGTGCAGGCAGCGGTCCTCGCCCACGAGGCAGGGCTCGTGAGCGAGGACCGCTAAGGCGGAGGCCTCAGGCGTCGCGCTGGCGGAAGACCAGGTAGCCCGCCAGCAGCGTGGCCACGGACCAGGCGGTGAAGAGCCCAAGGCCGCCGTTGCGGCCGTAGGGGAGTCCGTCGGAGAGCCCGAAGAGGGTCGCGATCCCGATGCCGAGATACTCCGTGCCCGCCGTCCCCGGCAGGTAGTAGGACACGTCGGTCATCAGGTCCATCCCGCTCATCATCAGCACCATCGGGAGCAGGAACAGCACCAGGAACGCCACGACCAGCGCGCCGGCGGTGCTGCGCAGACCGACCGCGAGCCCGATGGCCAGCGCGACGACCACGCCCATGTAGACGCTGATCTTGCCGGCCACCGTGGCCACCGCGGACACATCGAAGACCCCGTAGTCACCGGCCGTCAGGTAGCCGAGCCCGGCCCCCATGACGGCGAGGAGCGCTCCGGCGACCAGCGCGACGATCTCGACGACGACCAGCTTCGCGATCAGCACCCGGCCGCGCCGGGGCTCGCACTGCAGGGTCGTACGCATGCTGCCGGAGGCATACTCCGAGGTCACCGTCAGCAGGGCCAGCGCGATCAGCGCGAACTGGGTGAAGAGCAGCCCCGCGGTGGCGACCTCCTCGACATGGAGGAGCTGGTCGGCGTGTGACAGCTCAAGGTTCGGCTCGGCGGCGTCGAAGCCGAGCGGGACCGAGTAGAGCGCCATCAGCGCGGCCGCGCCGATCAGGCACCACCAGGTCGAGCGGACCGACCAGAGCTTGGTCCATTCGGACGAGATCGCAGCAAGCATCAGGCCACCTCCGTCCCGGTGTACTCCACGCTGTCGGCGGTCAGCCGGAAATAGGCTTCCTCCAACGAGCCGTGCCCGGCGACGAAAGACTCCAGCGAGGAGTCCGTGAGCAGCCGCCCGCGGCCCAGCACGACCAGATGGTCGGCCGTCTGCTGCATCTCGCTCATCAGGTGGCTGGAGACGAGGACCGTACGCCCCTCCGCGGCGAGCGACCTCAGCAGCTTCCGGATCCACATCACCCCGTCGGGATCGAGCCCGTTGACCGGCTCGTCGAAGAGCATCACCCGCGGGTCGCCGAGCAGCACGCCCGCGATCCCGAGCCGCTGGCTCATCCCGAGCGACAGGTTCCCCGCCCGGCGCCGGGCGACGCCGGTGAGACCGACGCGCTCGAGCACCTCGTCGACCCGGGCCACCGGGATCGAGTTGCTCCGCGCCATCGCCACCAGATGCGTACGCACCCGGCGACCCGGGTGCACCGCCTTGGCATCGAGCAGCGCACCGACCTCGCGCAGCGGGCGCCGCAGCGAGGCGTACGGGCGGCCGTCGATCGTCGCCGTCCCCGAGGTCGGCCGGTCCAGGCCGAGGATCATCCGCATGGTGGTGGACTTCCCGGCGCCGTTGGGACCGAGGAAGCCGGTGACCCGGCCGGGCTCTATCTGCATGGTGAGATCGTCGACCGCGGTGGTCGCGCCGTATCTCTTGGTCAGGTGGTCCAGAGTGATCATGCCTCGAACCTAGGGACGTACGCGGCCGGGCACAGTGGACGAAAAGCAGCCGTCCCTACCGACGAAAGTCAGTAGGGACGGCTGGGGTGGAACGGACTATTCGGGCAGACCGGTCGGGGTGCAGATGTCGGCCGGGATCTGGTCGACGGTGTCCGCCTTGATGTGGCCGAACATCGTCAGCGCGTCCTCCTTGCGCCAGTTGACCGCGAAGTCCCGGATCGGGACGCCACACGTCATCGCGGAGCCACCGGCGAGCGCCTTGAACGCCCACAGGAACTTCGCGCCGCCGATGACGCTCATGCCCTCGCCGACCTTGAGTCCTTCGGCGCCCTCGCCCATCTCGGCGAGCTTGGCCGGGTTCAGCAGGGTGCCCAGGCTGGTGGCCTTCTTGCCGATCGCCGAGATGACCTCGGTCTGGTTGGCGCCACGACCCAGGTCGCCGTCCTCGGCCGCATAGCGGGAGCGGGAGTACGCGAGCGCGGTGACTCCATCGACCTCCTGGCAGCCCTTCTTGACGTCCAAGCCGGCCTTGGGGTCCTTCATGTCCTTCTTCGGGCAGATCTCGATGCCACCCACGCCGTCGACGAGCCGGGCCAGACCGCCCATGCCGATCTCGACATAGCCGTCGATGCGTACGCCGGTGTTCTGCTCGATCGTCTGCACCAGCAGCTCGGGGCCGCCATAGGCGAACGCCGCGTTGATCTTGGTCTCGCCATGACCCGGGATCGGCACAATGGAGTCACGGGGGAGGGTCACCACGATCGTCTTGCCGGCGCCGGTGTGCAGCAGCTTGATGGTGTCGGTGCGGCTGCCCGCGGCGTCACCGGTGGAGAGCTTCTTCTTCTCCTCGGCGGTCAGGCCCTCGCGGGAGTCGCTGGCGACGATGAGGTACGTCGTACCGGGCTGGTCCGCGGGCCGCTCGCCCGCGGTCGGCTCATAGGGGACCTTGTCGACCTTGTTCCAGGCGCTGATGCCGATCCAGGCGACCGCGCCGACCAGGATCAGCACCGGGATCATCACGATGGCGACGAACCGGCGGAACGGGTGGCGCTTCTTGGGCTTGGGCTGGCGTCCCCCACGACCGCCGTAGCCATCGCCCGGACCGCCGGGGCCGCCGTAGCCTCCGTTGCCGCCGTACTCGCTCGGCTGGCTCCAGCCACCCTGCTGGCCGTAGCCCTGGTCATACCCCTGATTGCCATAGCCGCCCTGTTGGCCAGGGGTCGGTGCGATCTGCCCCGGCTGGGGCAGCGGCCGGTCATAGCCGCCACGCGGCGGCGCCTGGGGCGGCGAGCCGCCGGGAGGGCGCCGGATGGTGGGCATGACGTTGGTGGGCTCGGGCCCCGAGGGCTGAGCAGGCTGGCCACTGCCGTACGCCCAGCCGTACTGCTGCGACCGGGGATCGTTGGGGCTGCCAGGGTTGCGGGGGTTTGGCATGCGCTCAAACGTACCGTGCCAGGCCGCTAAAGTTAGTCGGCGCGTCGCACCACCGTGTTACTCGTGTGACTGGTGATACTGGCGGTGCAAACTCATCACTCGAGGGACCCCAGATGGCTGAGCAGAACTACCGGCCCCAGCGTACGGCCGCCGAACGCGCCTCCCGCGTGCGGTTCCGTCGCGCCATGGCGCTGCTGCTCATCACGCTGCTCCTGCCGGGGTCCGCGCAGCTCGTCGCCGGTAACCGCCGCGTCGGCCGGATCGCGATCTGGACCGTCATCGGTCTCGGGGTCACCGCCGGGCTGGTCTTCCTGATCTCCCTGCTGTGGCATGGCCTGATCTTCCGGCTCGGCACGACGCCGTGGCTGCTGGGCCTGTTCCGCATCGCGCTCATCGCCGGCGCCATCGCCTGGGCCGGGCTCTTCATCGATGCCTGGCGCCTGGGCCGCCCGCTCGAGCTCGACCTCAAGCAGCGCCGGATCGTGGTCGCGATCAACGGCGCGCTGGCCTTCTCCGTTGCCGCGACCCTGATCTTCGGCGCCCACCTGGTCGGCGTCCACAAGGGCATGGTCGAGGCGATCTTCGCCGGTGCGGAGGCCGCCGAGGCCCACAACGGCCGCTTCAACGTCCTGCTCGCCGGCGCCGACTCCGACGGCGGGAAGACCCGCTGGGGCCTGCGTCCCGACTCGCTCACGGTCGCCTCCATCGACGCCGTGACCGGACGTACGGTGCTCATCGGCCTGCCCCGCAACATGCAGAACTTCACCTTCGACGACGGCTCGCCGATGGACGAGGAGTTCCCGCGCGGCTTCGACTGCGACGGGTGCTACCTCAACGGCGTGAGCACCTGGGCCGGTGAGCACAAGGAGCTCTACAAGGGCGAGAAGGACCCCGGGATGGCCGCCACCGTGGACGCCGTCGAGGGCATCACCGACCTGCAGATCAGCTACTACGCGATCGTCGACCTCAACGGCTTCGAGGAGATCGTGGACGCGATCGGGGGAGTCACCCTGAACGTCCGCCAGCCGATCCCGGTCGGCCTCCCCTCCGACAGCTTCTACACCCACATCCAGCCCGGCACGAAGAAGCTCGACGGCTGGGAGACCCTCTGGTACGCCCGGGCCCGCCACGACTCCGACGACTACTCCCGGATGGCCCGCCAGAAGTGCGTCCTGAACGCGATCCTGCAGCAGACCAGCCCCGCAGACGTCGTACGCCACTATCAGGACGTCGCGAAGGCGACGGGCTCCACCATCACCACCTCGGTCCCGCCGAGCGAGATCGAGCGGTTCTCGGCGCTGGCGCTGAAGGCGAAGTCGCAGAAGATCTCGACGCTCTCCCTGGTGCCTCCGCTGGTCAACTCCGCCGACCCGGACATGTCCGACATCCACGCCGAGGTGCGCAAGGCGGTGAAGAAGGCCACCCCGAAGAAGGAAGAAGTCTTCGCATCGCCCGGCACCGGCGACGACGGCGAGACCAAGGCGCCCACGCAGAAGGCCGACGGCAAGCCCAAGGCCGGCGCCTCCGAGGCCGACGACAAGGGTGGCCCCGTCACCGGCGGTTCCCTGGGCTCGCGCAACAAGGGTTACCAGGCCAACGAGACCGACGACCTCGCCTCAGCCTGTTGAACAACGGGTTAAGCGCAGGTCACAGCGACTCGCTGATTCCCGGGATACCCCGCGGTCGCGGCTAGTCTGGATCCGTGCCAGGGAGCAATCGTGTCGCCGCCGTCGTGGTGACCTTCAACCGTCTCGAGCTGCTGCAGCGACTGCTGGAGCGGCTCGACGTGGTCGACGGCCTCGACGAGGTGATCGTCATCGACAACGCTTCCACCGACGGTACGTCGCAGTGGCTCGCCGAGCTCGACGGTGCCGAGGAGCCAGGTCAGCGTCAGGTGCCGGTGATCGCCCGCACCCTGCAGCGCAACAGCGGCGGCGCCGGCGGGTTCCACGACGGCCTCGAGCTGGCGATCGAGCGCGGCGCCGACCTGGTCTGGCTGATGGACGACGACGGCCTGCCCGACACCGACTGCCTCGGCCTGCTGCTCAAGCAGACCGACCTCGACTTCTGGGGGCCGCTCGTCGTCGACGAGGGCGACCCCGGCCGTCTGGTGTTCCCGATCCGGCTCCCGGGCCGCTCCAAGGTCGTGCACCAGCTCGCCGACGTCGAGGCAGCCGCCACCGACGGCCTGATCAAGGACATCGTGATCCCGTTCAACGGGGTCCTGGTCACCCGCGACCTGGTGGAGCGGATCGGCTACCCCAGAGCGGAGTACTTCATCTGGGGCGACGACCACGAATACCGCCTGCGGGCCGAGAAGGCCGGGGCGCGGATCGCGACCGTCGTCGGCGCTCAGGTGCGCCATCCCTCCGTCGGAGATCTCGGCACCCCGATGGCGTGGGGGAGGGCGACGTACAACCACACGCCGAGCGACCTGAAGCACTACTGCATGGCGCGCAACAACCTGCTCAACCTGCGCGACTACCGAGGGTGGCCCTTCGCTTTGGCTTTCGTGGCGAAGACTCTATGGTTCTACCTGCTCACCAAGCCGCAGCCGAAGCGGATCCGGCTCTCTGCGCAGGCGTGGTGGGCGGCCATCCGGGGGGACTTCAGTGGACACGAGAGGTTCCTTCGTTGAGCACCACCCGTGAGACGGTCGCGATCGTCGTCGTCACCTACAACCGCGCCGACATGCTGCGTGGGCTGCTCGACGGGCTCACCAAGCTCGACGAGCCCGCTGACGCGGTGATCGTCGTCAACAACGCCTCCACCGACCACACCGCGCAGGTCCTCGCCGAGGCGATCACGCCCAACCTCCAGGTCATCGACAGCCCGGAGAACCTCGGCGGCGCAGGCGGCTTCCACCTCGGCACCAAGGCCGCGGTCGAGCAGGGATGGGACCGTCTCTACCTGATCGACGACGACGTCGTCCCGGCCCACGACTGCCTCGAGGTGCTGCTCGCCCAGGACGAGGACTGCCTCTTCTCCGTGCGTGAGGACAAGAACGGCAAGCTGATCGAGCTGGCCGCGCTGAAGTTCGACCTGCGCAACCCGCTCGCGATCAAGCCCAAGACCGCCTCGGTCATGGACACCTACCCGACCCGCGACGCGCTTCCGGAGCGGGTCGCCGTGGAGAACGTCGCCTTCGAGGGCTTCATGATCCGCCGCACCGTCCTGGAGGAGATCGGGCTCCCCGATCCGACCTACTTCATCTTCTACGACGACGTGGATCTCGCGATCCGCGCCCGCCGCGCCGGCCGCACCATCTGGGCCGTACGCGACGCGGTGCTCGTGCGACAGCTCGACTTCAGCCAGCAGCACGACCTGGCCGGCTGGAAGGGCTTCTACATGTACCGCAACCTCTTCGTCGTCCACTTCCGCTACGGCGAGAACGTCCTCGTACGTCTCAAGCCCTGGCTCATCACCGCGGCTGTGGTTCTCCTCAGCCCGCTGCGAGGCGGCAAGCACGAAGCCGTCAACGTGATCAAGGCCCTGCGCGCCGCGCGGGGCATGCGAACCCTGCCCACCTCCTCCTGACCGACCCCTTACCCACAGAGACCTAGACTGAGCGATCGTGTCCTTCCCTGAAACCACTCCTGACCTCGTCGTCGTCGGCTCCGGCCTCTTCGGCCTCACCATCGCCGAGCGCGCCGCCACCGAGCTGGACAAGAAGGTGCTCATCATCGAGCGCCGTCCGCACATCGGTGGAAACGCCTACTCCGAGTTCGACGAGGAGACCGGCATCGAGGTGCACAAGTACGGCACCCACCTCTTCCACACCTCCAACGAGAAGGTGTGGAACTACGTGCGGAAGTTCACCGAGTTCACCGACTACAAGCACAAGGTGTTCGGGAAGTACAAGGGGCAGGTCTACTCCCTGCCGATGAACCTCGCGCTGATCAACTCCTTCTTCGGGAAGTCGCACACCCCCGACGAGGCGCGCGCGCTGATCGCGGAGCAGGCCTCCGAGTTCAACACCGAGGACGCCAAGAACCTCGAGGAGAAGGCGATCTCGCTGATCGGCCGTCCGCTCTACGAGGCCTTCATCAAGGGCTACACCGCCAAGCAGTGGGAGAAGGACCCGACGGAGCTGTCGCCCGACATCATCACGCGCCTCCCGGTCCGCTACACCTTCGACAACCGTTACTTCAACGACAAGTACGAGGGTCTCCCGGTCGACGGCTACACCGCGTGGCTGGAGCGGATGGCCGACCACCCCAACATCGAGGTCAAGCTCGACACCGACTTCTTCACCGTGGTCGACGACTTCAAGGGCAAGGTCCCGATCGTCTACACCGGTCCGGTCGACGAGTACTTCGACTTCTCCGCGGGCAAGCTCTCCTGGCGCACCGTGGACCTCGAGTCCGAGACCCTCGACGTGGACGACTACCAGGGCACCGGCGTGGTGAACGCCAACGACCCCGAGGTCCCGTTCACCCGTGAGCTGGAGTTCAAGCACCTCCACCCCGAGCGCGCCGACCGCTACAAGCCCGGCAAGACGATCGTGGTGAAGGAGTACAGCCGCTTCGCCCAGGAGGGCGACGAGCCGTACTACCCGATCAACACCGCCGACAACCGCGAGAAGATCCTGGTCTACCGCGACCTGGCCAAGAAGGAGCCGATGGTGCTCTTCGGTGGCCGCCTCGGCACGTACAAGTACCTCGACATGCACATGGCGATCGCGTCCGCGCTCACCATGTTCGAGAACAAGCTCCGTCCCCACTTCGAGGACGGCACCCCGCTCACCTCCGGAGGCGTTGACGAATGAGCGTGACCCGACTGCTCCAGCGGCAGATCCTGCCCCTGGACCGTGACTCCGACGTACTCCCGCTCTACGTCGACAACCAGGCCGCCATCCTCGACGCCGACAAGTACGAGGTCGGCTCCGACAAGACGGCCCAGGCGCTGAACAACGCCCAGATCCGCCAGTCGATCAACGACGGGACCCAGATCCACCCCGACCAGATCGAGTCGCGTACGGCGCTGCGGATCCTGAAGAGCGAGCGGCTCTCGCTCGGCACCTACTTCAACGCGTTCCCGGCCAGTTACTGGCGCCGGCACACCGTGGTCGAGAGCGTGAAGCTGACCGTAGCCCTCCAGGGCCGCGGCGCGAGCGTCATCGTCTACAAGTCGATGGCCAACGGCCGCTCGCAGCGCGTCGATGCCGCTGACACCGGCACCAACCCCGAGGGCACCTTCACCTTCGACCTGCCGCTGAAGCCGTTCGTCGACGGTGGCTGGTACTGGTACGACGTCGTCGCCTCCGACGAGGACGCCGTCATCACCTCGGCCGAGTGGACCGCGGAGGTCCCCGACGACCGTGCCGAGCACGGCACCGTCGACATCTGCGTCACCACCATGAACAAGCCCGACTTCTGCGCCAAGCTGCTCGCGCAGATGGGTGAGGACGAGCAGCTGCGTCCCTACCTCGACACCGTCTTCGTGATGGAGCAGGGCACCAAGAAGGTCGCCGACGACGTCGAGTTCCCGGCGGCCGAGAAGGCTCTGGGCGACCTGCTGCACATCATCGAACAGGGCAACCTGGGCGGTTCCGGCGGCTACGCGCGTGGCCAGCTCGAGTCGCTGCGCAAGGGCACCGCGACGTACGCCCTGATGATGGACGACGACGTCGTGTGCGAGCCCGAGGGCATCATCCGCGCGATCACCTTCGGTGACCTCGCCAAGCGGCCAACCATCGTCGGCGGCCACATGTTCTCGCTCTACGCCAAGTCCCGCCTGCACTCCTACGGCGAGATCGTCCAGCCGTGGCGCTTCTGGTGGCAGTCGGCTCCCGGCGTCTACGGCGACTGGGACTTCGGTGCCCGCAACCTGCGCTCGACCCGCTGGCTGCACAAGCGCGTCGACGTGGACTTCAACGGCTGGTTCATGTGCCTGATCCCGCGCAAGGTGATCGAGGAGATCGGGCTCTCGCTGCCGGTCTTCATCAAGTGGGACGACTCCGAGTACGGCCTGCGCGCCAAGGCGGCCGGCTTCCCGACCGTGTCGTTCCCGGGTGCGGCCGTGTGGCACGTCCCGTGGACCGACAAGAACGACGCCCTCGACTGGCAGTCCTACTTCCACCAGCGCAACCGCTTCGTCGCCGCGCTGCTGCACTCGATCTACGACGACGGCGGCCGCATGGTCACCGAGTCGTTCTCCCACCAGATCAAGCACCTGGTCTCGATGCAGTACTCGACGGTCATGCTGCGCCACCAGGCGCTGCTCGACGTGCTCGCCGGACCCGAGAAGCTCCACGAGACCCTCGCGACCCAGCTTCCCGCCGTACGCGAGATGGTCAAGGACTACGCGGACGCGCAGCTCAAGGCCGACCGTGACGAGTTCCCGCCCGTGCGCCGCCACAAGCCGCCGCGCAAGGGCAAGGAGGACACCGAGGTCCCGACCAGCCGCGAGGTCAAGCTGGCCGCGCTCAAGGCGCCGATCCGGCAGCTCATGAAGCCGCGCAAGCTCTCCACGGAGTTCCCCGAGGCCGAGCTCGCCGCCATGGACAACCAGTGGTACCGGATCACCAAGTACGACAGCGCCATCGTGTCGATGAACGACCAGCAGGGCGCTGCCTTCTACCGCCGCGACAAGAAGCTCTTCAACCAGATGCTGAAGGACACCGTCAAGGTGCACCGCCGGCTCAAGCGCCAGTGGCCGAAGCTGGCCGAGGAGTACCGCTCCAAGCTGAGCGAGTTCACCTCGCCGGAGGCCTGGGAGAAGACCTTCGAGCCGTGGCTGGCCGCTGAGGAGAAGGGGTCCGATGGCAACCGGAGTTGATGAACGCCCCGTACGGATCGTCGACGCGCCGCTGGCACCCCCTGCGGAGAACCTCGGGCTGCTCTCGGTCTTCAAGCGCCGCTACCTCCTCAAGCTGCTCGTGCAGCGGGAGATCAGCGGTCGCTACTCCAACTCGATCCTCGGCGTCTTCTGGTCCTACATCAACCCGTTGACGCAGTTCCTCGTCTACTGGATCTTCATGGGCAAGATCATGGGCGCGGACAAGGGGATGGACAACTACCCGGTCCACCTCTTCGCCGGGCTCGTCATCGTCCACTTCTTCACCGAGACCTTCGGGGCAGGGACGCGATCCCTGCTCGGCAACAAGGGTCTGCTGAAGAAGATGGCGATGCCGAAGGAGATGTTCCCGGTCGCCTCGATGCTGGTCTCGCTGTACCACCTCGTGCCGGCGACCCTGATCCTCATCGTCGTCTGCGTGTTCAGCGGATGGACGCCGAACTGGGAGACGATTCCCTCGCTCCTGCTCGCGCTCGGCATCGTGATGGCACTGGGCACCGCCTTGGCGCTGGTCTTCAGCCTTGCCAACGTCTTCTTCCGGGACTTCGGCAGCGCGGTCAACATCCTGACCAACTACATCCGGTTCGGCGTACCGATGATGTACCCGTTCTCGATGATCGTGGAAGCTCTGGGCGACAAGTCCTGGATCTACCTGCTCAACCCGATCTCGGACGCCGTGCTGCTCTTCCAGCAGGCCTTCTGGGTCGGGGTGACGCCGAACCCGGAGGCGACCGCCGCCGAGCACCTGCCCGAGAATCTGTGGATGTGGGGTCTGGGCGCGTTCGGTGTCTCGCTGGTCCTGTTGGTGATCGCCCAGGTGGTCTTCAGCAAGTACGAGAACAAGATTCCGGAGCGTCTGACATGACCGCCGACTCGATCGTGGTGGACGGAGTCACCAAGAACTTCACGCTCCGCTACCACCGCAGCATCAAGGACATCACCGTCGCCAAGATGAAGGGACGGGCGGTCTCCAACACCTTCAAGGCGCTGGACGACGTCACCTTCACGATCAAGCAGGGCGAGTCGGTCGGCCTGATGGGCCTCAACGGCTCGGGCAAGTCGACCCTGCTGAAGCTGATCAGCGGCGTGATGCGCCCCGACCAGGGTGCCGTGAAGACGCGTGGTCAGATCGCCGGGCTGATCGCGACGGGCGCGGGCTTCCACCCGCAGCTGTCCGGCAGGGAGAACATCTTCCTCAACGCCGCGATCTACGGGCTCTCCGCCGAGGAGACCGCCGAGATCTACGACGACGTGGTGAACTTCGCCGAGCTCGGCGACCACCTCAACTCCCCGGTCGGCAACTACTCCTCGGGACAGTACTCGCGCCTGGGGTTCTCGGTCGCCGTCCACATCGACTCCGACATCTTCCTCGCCGACGAGGTCCTCGCCGTCGGTGACAAGCCCTTCAAGAAGAAGTGCATGGAGAAGATGGAGGAGATCCGCGACAGCGGCCGCACCGTGGTCTACGTCAGCCACGCCGCCGGCTCGGTCAAGCGGATGTGCGACCGCGTCATCTGTCTGGAGAAGGGCCGCCTGGTCTTCGACGGCGACGTCGACGAGGGCATCGAGTACCTCCACTACGGTGAGGACGACGCCAAGGGATCGGTGGCGCAGAGGAAGCTCGACGCTGCCGACAGTGCCCTTGGGGCGGAAGTCTGAGCTGAGCTCAGGGCGAGAGCCTGCGGGGAATTACAGATCTGTAGTTCTTCGCAGGCTCTTCCCACGTCTGTGGCTGGTGTGAAAGATGTTCCCTGGTGTTACGGAACCAGGGGGGATCCACACGTTGATTTCGCAGGCCGGAGAAGAGCAGTCGAGCGAGGTTCAGCGCGCTCGGTCGCGCTATGTCGCCTCTACCCAGCAGCTGCTCGTGCTCGGG
Source organism: Nocardioides sp. NPDC127503 (assembly GCF_040302165.1). Classification (NCBI taxonomy): domain Bacteria; kingdom Bacillati; phylum Actinomycetota; class Actinomycetes; order Propionibacteriales; family Nocardioidaceae; genus Nocardioides; species Nocardioides sp. NPDC127503. The sequence goes on from NZ_JBEORH010000003.1 coordinate 83,127, forward strand.
TTCGTCCTGGCCGCGCTGGTCCCGGCGAGCACCGTCGTCGACCTGAAGGTGGTCCGACCCGGCGAGGTTCCCGCCTCCGGGAGCCAGGTGGCGGTGCCGTCAGCGGCGCAGGTGCCCGCGAAGCCGGTCGACGCCCACCTCGAGGAGATCTCGCTGACCGCGCCCGTGGCCGGCCGGATCACCGCTCAGGCCAAGAAGGCTGCCTCTGCGGGCGACGCGGTGACCGTCACCAGTCTCCCGCAGCCGGTGGACGGCTTCGGGACGGTCGGACTCACCTGGGCGCCCGGCGCGGTCGTTCCGGAGGAGGCGGTCCGGGCGGACGTACGCACGCTGGAGGACGGGACGTGGAGCGACTGGCAGGCGTTGGACGTCCACCTCGACGACCATGCTCCTGACCCGGGCTCCGCGGAGGCCGACGGGGCCAGGCCCGGCACGATGGAGGCGATCGTCGGCGAGGTCGACCAGGTGCAGACCCGGCTCCGGTTGACCGGTGCGCGGGTGCCGGCCGACCTCAAGCTGGCGGTGATCACGCCGGGCGAGGCTGACGCGAGCCGCAGCGAGTCGCCCGAGATCGAGACGGGGGCCGATGACGCGCCCGAGCCGGCCGAGAGTGCCGAGAGCGCCGAGAGCGCGCAGGAGGGGGAGGCGGCGACGCTGTCGGCGGCCGCGTACACCGCCAAGCCCAGCATCTACAGCCGTCGCCAGTGGGGCGCCGACGAGAGCGTGCGCGAGGCCGGCCCGCCTGAGTACCACGAGGTCCGCGGTGGGTTCGTGCACCACACGGTCAACACCAACTCCTACACCAGAGACCAGGTGCCGGGGATCATCCGGAGCATCTACGTCTACCACGTGCAGAGCAGGGGTTGGCGCGACCTCGGCTACAACTTCCTGATCGACAAGTTCGGCCGGATCTGGGAGGGCCGCTACGGCGGCGTCGACCGCCCCGTCGTAGGTGCTCACACCTCGGGCTACAACAGCTACGCCTTCGCCGCCTCCGCGATCGGCAACTTCGACAACGTCGCACCCCCGACCGCGCTGGTGAACGCCTTCGGGACGCTGTACGCCTGGAAGCTGTCGCTGCACGGTGTCCGCGGCAACAAGGGCTCCACCCGGATCGGTGACCGCACCTTCTCGCACGCGATCATGGGCCATCGCGACGCCGGCTCCACGGCGTGCCCGGGCCGCCATCTCTACGCCAAGCTGAGCACGATCCGCTCGCAGGCGGGCTCGAAGCAGGCGAGCTGGGCCGCCCGCGAGCTGCAGTCGCAGATCAGCGGCCGCGGCTACCCGGACCTGGTCGCCCGGCGGTCCACCGACCGGCGGATCGTCGTGATCCGTACCGACGGCAACGCCCGCTTCGGTACGCCGCGGGCGACCAACCTGATCGGCGGCACCTCGGCCACGTTGATGAACGCCGGTGACTGGGACCGCGACGGCGACGGCGACATCCTGATCCGCCACACCGACGGCACGATCCGGGTCAACCGCGGCAACGGCACCGAGACGTTCGCCACCGGCGTCATCATCGGGCGCAACTTCGAGTCCGTCTCGGTCATCGACGTGGTCAGCGACATCACCGGCGACGGCTGGCCCGATCTCGTGGGCAAGTACTCCACCGGCGAGATCCGGGTCTGGCCCGGGCGCGGCACCAGCGCGCTGGGTGCGTCCTACAGGATGCGCAGCGCCGTGACCGGCTCGACCCAGGTCATCGGCGCCGGCCGGTTCTATGCCGACGACGGTTCGCCCGAGGTGGTCGTCAGGCTCGCGAGCAAGCTGCTGATCTTCCGCACCAACGGCCCCGGTGGCCTGACCACCTACTCCGACCCCGGGATCGACACCAGCGTCTTCGACGTCATCCTCGCGACCAAGGACCTGCGCGGTGCCTCCACCGGCGGCGACCTGCTGCTGCGCCGCAAGTCCGACGGGATGTGGTTCGCCTACGAGCACGACCAGAACGGCGGCTGGGACCGGAAGACCCAGATGGGTGTCGTACGAGGCTACGACCAGTTCGGCTGAGCGCGCTCGGACTCCGCCAGCGCGGTCAACCGCTCCTCGGTCGCGTTGGTGACCAGCACCAGCGAGCCACCACCGGCGAGCAGGGAGGCGAGGAGCTCGGCGCCGGCCGGTGAGGCCGAGGGGACCGTGGAGAGCAGCCGTACGGCCTTCCCGTCGCCCCCGAACAGATCCGCGTGGCTGGTCTCGACGCCGGCCCAGGAGGTGGCCGCGTCGTCCGCGGCGGGCGGGTCGAAGGGGGTGAAGGCGTCCGGCTGTCCCCAGACCTCGATGCCGACGTCGTGCACGCCCTGGGGGAGCGGGTCGGCGAAACGTACGCCGAACGGCAGCAGCGAGCACGCCAGCGTCGGCCGCTTCCCGGCCTCATCCGCCCAGGTCGGCAGCGTCTCGGGGCCGCAGACGACGGCGTCGGGGCTCTCGGAGTCGGTCACCACCAGCCCGGTGTTCCAGGCGGCGCCGAGGAACACCGTGGCCAGCCAATGGGTGGGCAGGTCGATCCGGATGCTGTCGCCTCGCTCGAGGCCGTGCTCGTCGACGAGGAGGCCGGAGGCCTTGGCCACCCAGTTGGCGTACGTCGTGGTCGAGAGCTCCTGGCGCTCGCCGCTCGCTTCGTCGTAGAAGGTCACGAACGGACCGCCCGGGTCTGTCCGGAGTGCTTGGGCGAGGGTCTCGGGATAGGTCTGCACGATGAAACCCTAAGGTGTGCGGCATGACGTTCTGGGCAGTGATCCCCGCTGGTGGCGCAGGTACGCGGCTGTGGCCGCTCTCGCGGTCCTCGGAGCCGAAGTTTCTGCGTGACCTCACCGGCCACGGACGTACCCTCCTGCAGGAGACCTACGACCGCCTCGAGCCCGTCTCCGACGGCATCATGGTGGTGACCGGCGCGGTCCACGAGCGGGCCGTGTGCGAGCAGCTGCCCGAGGTGCCGCACGACGCGATCCTGGCCGAGCCGAGCGGGCGCGACTCGATGGCGGCGATCGGCCTGGCCGCGGCCTTCCTGGAGCGGCGCGACCCGGAGGCGGTGATGGGCTCCTTCGCGGCCGACCACGTGATCCGCAACGTCGACAACTTCCACGAGACCGTACGCAGCGCCGCGGCGATCGCCGCGGACGGCTGGCTGGTGACGATCGGGATCTCGCCGACCTTCGCCTCGACCGCGTTCGGCTACATCGCCGAGGGCAAGGCGCTGGACGGTCACCCGGGGGCGTACCTGGTCGACGAGTTCGTCGAGAAGCCGTCCGCCGAGGTCGCGGCCGGCTATCTCGCGACTTGCCGCTACCGCTGGAACGCCGGGATGTTCGTCGTCCGCCCCACCGTGCTCCTCGACCTGCTCGCGCAGTCGGACCCCGGCTTCACCGACCGGCTGCGGGCCATCGCCGCCGAGCCGTCGCGGCTCGAGGAGCTGTGGGAGACGCTGCCGAAGATCGCGGTCGACCACGCGGTCGCCGAGCCCGCTGCCGCCGCCGGCAAGGTCGCCACGGTGCCCGCCGACCTCGGCTGGGACGACATCGGCGACTTCGACTCGCTCGCGACGCTGCTCCAGGCCGCCGCCACCGCCTCACCCGAGGGCCCCACGATCCTCGGTGACGCCTCGCTCGTCCACGCCCTCGACTCCACCGGCCTGGTCGTGCCCCACTCCGGCCGCATGATCGCCCTCATCGGCCTCGAGGACATCGTCGTCGTCGACACCGACGACGCCGTCCTGGTCACCACCCGCACCCACGCCCAGCAGGTCAAGAAGATCGTCGCCGCCCTCAAGGACTCCGACCGCACCGACCTCACTTGAGGCTGAGAGCTCGACCAGCGGAAATGAGAGACGGCCGCCTCCCCGAAGGGAGACGGCCGTTTCGTACGTCCGGAGGGGCCAGATCACATGGCCTGGGCCTCGGGGCTGGAGGTGTAGGGGTACGTCTCCATGAAGTCCTTGATCGCCTCGCCGGAGACGCCCTCGCAGTACTGGAAGACGCCCTTCTGGGTGGACGCCTCGGTCGGGTTGGCCGGGTCGGCGGACCAGTGCGTCATGGCGATGTGGGTGCCCGAGGGGAACTCGGTCTTCTTGTCGCCGGCGACCGCCGTCTCCTTGGCGTCGGCAGCGGTCCACGGAGCCGCGATGAACTTGTAGCGGAAGTTGGAGGTGCCGGCGAACTTGTCACCGACCGCCCGGAGCACGTTCAGCTCGTCCTCGGAGACGGTCTCGTCGTACCACACGATCGTGTAGCCGTGCTCGAGGTTGTGCACCAGCGCCTCGAGGTCGGGACGGTCGTCCGGGGTGTAGAACTTGCGCGACATGTCGGCCGGCGCGACGTTGGCCTCGTTCCAGTGCGGACCGAAGGCCGGGGGAGCAGTCGTATAGGTCTGCTCGGTGCCGGTGGCGATGTGGTTCTGGTTGCCGTCGGCCGCCATCTCCGTCACCTTCTGGCAGCCGGCAGCCTTGGTGCTCTTGCCGAGGTCCTGGAGCGCGACGTCTTTGAACTCGCGGTCCTTGAAGTAGCCGGTGATCGGCCCCCACGCGGCGGCACCCACGATCACGAGGGCGATGGCGATGCAGACACCGACGATTGCCGCACCACGGACGCGCTCTGCGCGGCCCTGCTTCTTGCGGATGTCGTTGATGACCGCTTTGCGGTCTTTGTTGAGCGACTTGTTGGCCACTGTTCGGCGTACCTCGGGTCTTTTGTCGGGACGCGCAGATTCTAGGTGGTCAGTGGTAGCAGAAGGGAAGTTGCCCCGTGATTATTCTCCTCGCGCTCGCATCGCCAGCCGTGCGCGAACGCCAGCGCGGCCATCACCGCGGGGTCGGCTCCGGCCACCCGAAGCCCGTCCTGGTGCGGGACGGGAGCGGTCCCGGTCACCTCCGCGACGGCCGCGGAGAGCTCCTCGACGCTCGCCGGGGCACCGAACGGAGCCTGGTCCTCGGCGGCGCCCTTCAGAGCGCGTACGACGGCCTCCCTGGCCCCGAAGCCGAAGAAGTCCGACCCCTCGGGGCGGATGAGCGCGTTCGCTCCCGGACCGTCGTCGCCGGGCTCGCGGACGAGATCCGCCCGACCGCGCAGGACCGCGAACGGCCGCGCGCCCAGCTTGCCCTGGGAGATCTCGGCTGCCGAGGCGATCTCGTCGACGACGGCGGGGGCGGTGACGACGAGGTCGTTGCCGTAGGCGTCGACCTGGCCGGCGAAGCTCTCCAGCACCTCGAGACCGGCGGCGCCGATGGCGATGTCGGTCTGCCCGTCGCGCCAAGCGCGTCCGGCGGTGTCGGTGATGATCACTCCGACGTTCGCGCCGGTGCGGTCGCGGAGCGTGGCGCGCAGAGCATGCGCGGAGGCGTCCGGGTCCAGGGGGAGCAGCACGATGTGGCCGGCCTCGACGTTGGACGCGTCGATCCCGGCGGCGGCCATCGTCAGCCCGAGCCGGCTGCGCACGATCTGGGTCGGCCCGCGTCGGGCCACCACCCGCGTCGTCTCGCCGGGGAGCGCATCGTCCCGGTTGCCCTCCCGCACCTGGCCCTCGGCCTTGGAGACGACCTTCGAAGTGACCACGACGATGTCGCCGTCGACCAGCGGGGACTCCAGGGCGTCGAGGAGCAGGGCGGCGAGATCATCGCCCTTTCGCACCTCGGGTACGCCGTCGGGGGCGGTGACGGTGATGCCCTGCCCGCTCATGGGCGCCTTCGTGGGCCCCGTCATCGGGTGACCAGCTCGACCGCGGCGGCGGCGATGTCGGCGGTCGCGTCCTCGGAGGACATCCACAGCGGAACAGCGGCCGCCTTCAGCCCCGACTCGGTGAGCGCGGGGACCGCGTCGGCGTCGGCGGTGTCGACCAGCCAGCCGTCGAGAACTCCGCCGGAGCCTCGCGTCCCATAATGCAGACCGACTCCGGCGGTGGTCGCGTCGACGCCGATGGCGGTGAGCATCTGCTCCGCCATGCCGCGTACGTGATGGCCGCTGATGATCGGCGAGATCCCCACCACGGGCGCCGAGGTGGCGACCAGGCCCTCCCGGATCCCGGGCACGCCGAGGATGGTCCCGATCGAGACGACCGGGTTGGACGGGGGCACGATCACCAGGTCGGACTTCAGCAGCGCGTCCATCACTCCGGGGCCCGGCTTCGACTCGTCCTGCCCCACGAAGATCAGCTTCTCGACGGGCACGCCGGCCCGGAGGCGTACCCAGTATTCCTGGAAGTGAACGACTGAGAGGCCACTGGGTGAATTCTCGTCTTTCACCGCCACATGGGTCTCGACGCGGTCGTCGGTCATCGGCAGCAGCTGCACCCGGTCGCCCCATACAGGCTTCAGCCAGCGTTCGCACAACGCAGCGGTGACCTGCGACAACGGGAACCCGGCCTCGATCATCTGGGTGCGTACGAGATGGGTGGCGATGTCGCGGTCGCCGAGCCCGAACCAGGTGCCGGGCACCTCGTAGGCTTCGAGCTCCTCCTTGATCGACCAGGTCTCGGCCTTGCGGCCCCAGCCGCGCTCATGGTCGAATCCGTTGCCGAGGGTGTACATCACCGTGTCGAGGTCGGGGCAGACCTTGACGCCGTGCATCCACAGATCGTCGGCGGTATTGGCGATCACGGTGACTCGGGCATCTTCCCCAATGCCTGGGACACGGCCGGCAGAGATGCCGTGGAGGAGCCCGGAGATGAACTTCGAACCACCATGGCCGCCGGAGAGAACGGTGATGTCACGCATGGCCCTAGCCTCTCAGACGAGGGCCAGCACCCCTGCTCCAGCCGGTGCTGAAAGCCTGTGTTAATGCGGCCCTAGCAGATTTGAGGGTTGACTTGTGGCACCGACAGGCATGTAATTTCATCAGTGTGATTCGAAATTGAAACGAGGACCGATAGCGGTGGCGACAGCGCTTGAAAATCTCGGGAAGATTTCGGCAGGGAACTGCATCAAAAAGATGGCCTAGGCCGTAACAAGAGGCAGTGCCCGCAAAAACGGGGGGATCGGTTACCTGCCGATGGCGTGAGGTGACTGGCCCAAGATGGGGTCACGGTCCCGAAAACAAGCTGAATAGGGTCGAAAGGTCGGAAAGACGATGAGAGAGCTGTTTCTCCTCGAGCCGGACACCGACGAAGGGGGCTGGCAGGAGCGCGCCCTGTGCGCGCAGACGGATCCGGAGGCGTTCTTCCCTGAAAAGGGTGGATCGACTCGGGAGGCCAAGAAGGTCTGCCAGACCTGCGAGGTGCGCCAGGACTGCCTTGAGTCTGCTCTGGGCAACGACGAGCGTTTCGGAATCTGGGGCGGACTCTCCGAGCGAGAGCGCCGTAAGTTGAAGAAGCGCGCAGTTTGAGCCTGTGACCTCGCGACGAAGGAGCGAGGTCGCAACGCGAAAAGATCGAGCGAGCGCAACGCCTGAGCTTGCGAAGGCGTGAAGCGGGTCGAGATCTACGAAGGCCGCAACCAAGCACGAGCCAGCAAGGCCCGGACCATCACGGTCCGGGCCTGCTGATCTTTTCCGCCCAGATACCTGCGGGGGCGTGGCCGATCGCCCGACAGGTCCATTCGGTCTATGACCAGATGGGCACTAGGGTTGCCGATCGTGCAAGCGTCGGTCGCCCTCGTCCTCGTCTCTCATAACGGCGCCGGCTGGCTTCCGACCGTCATCGACGGGATCAGGAACCAGCAGGCTCCGGTGAGCTTTGCCGTCACGATCGACACAGGATCCACCGACAGGTCGGTCGAGATCCTGGAGGAGACCTTCGCCCAGGTCGTCAAGCTCCCGGCGTCGACGACGTTCGCGGACGCGGCCAACGAGGCGCTCGCCATCCTCCACCAGGCGGCGCAGCCGCCGGAGTGGATCTGGTTCCTCCACGACGACTCCACCCCCGACCCGCACGCGCTCTCGACTCTGCTCGACGCCGCCGCGGAATACCCGGAGGCCGACATCCTCGGCCCCAAGATCCGGGAGTGGCCCTCGCTGCGCCGGATGCTCGAGCTCGGTGTCTCGATCTCGGTCACCGGAGCCCGGGAGACCGGCCTGGAGCGGGGCGAGTACGACCAGGGCCAGCACGACGAGGTACGCCGCGTCCTGGCGGTCAACACCGCCGGCATGCTGATCCGCCGCGAGGTCCTCGAATACCTGGGCGGCTTCGACAAGCACCTCCCGGTCCTCGGCACCGACATGGACCTCGGCTGGCGGGCCGCCAACGCCGGCTTCACGACCATCGCCGTCCCGGACGCGGTCGTCTTCCACGTGGAGGCGGCCCACCGCGGCGTACGCAAGACGCAGCTGACCGGGCGCCGGATCCACTATCAGGAGCGACGGGCCGCGCTCTACACGCTGCTGGTCAACGGCCGGCCGGGCACGCTGGCGCTGTGGATGGTCAGGTTCTTCTTCCAGACCCTGTGGCGGATGCTCGGCTTCATCCTGGTGCGCGACCCTGGGACCGCGCTCGACGACCTGGCCGCGCTGGGCTGGATCTACGGCCACACCGGCCAGATCATGCTCGCCAAGCGGCGGCGCCGGAAGCAGGCGCACGCCGACAAGGACGTGGTCAAGGCGCTGCTGCCTCCGCCGTGGCTGCCCTACCGCCACGGTCTCGACTTCGTCTCCGACGTCGCCACCGCAGTCACCCTGCAGGCCTCCGACATCGCCGAGCGGCGTCAGATGGCGCAGGCCGAGGCCGACCCGGCCTCCTTCGCCGCCAAGCGGCAGGCCGATCGGGCCCAGCTGGAGGAGGACGAGATCCCCGCCGAGACCGGGTGGCTGGTGCGTCTGTTCACCAACCCGGTCGCGGTGCTCCTGGTCGTCGTCGGCATCCTCGGTGTCATCGGGGCACGGGCGGCGCTCGGCGGCGTCGCCGGAAGCGGCCTCGGACCGACGCCTCAGAACGTGGGCGACTGGTGGCAGCTGCAGTTCGAGTCGTGGCACGCGATCTCGCAGGGCACCGGCGTGCCCGCGCCGCCGCACGTCTTCCCGCTGGCAGTGCTCGCGACGTTCCTCGGCGGCAACCCGAGCCTGGCGGTCACCGCCGTGATGCTGCTCAGCTTCCCCATCGCGCTCGGCGGTGCGTGGCGGCTGCTGCGGGTCGCGGGCCGGCTGATCAGCCACCTCGGCGCACCTCGCTGGCTGCTGCTGTGGGGTGCGACGGCGTACGCCCTGGTTCCCTATGTCAGCGGTGCCTTCGGTGACGGCCGGATCGGTGCGGTCGTGGTCGGCGCGCTGCTGCCCTGGCTCGCCCACGCCGCGCTCGGGTTCAGCGACCCCGTCGCCGACCGCCGCTGGCGCGCCGGGTGGCGCACCGGTCTGCTGCTCACCGTCATCACCGCCTTCGCGCCGATGGCCTTCCTCGTCGCGGCCGTCTTCGCGGCGGTCATCTTCATCGTCGCCCGCCGGCTCATGCCCGCAGTGCTCAGCGACCGCGACCAGTGGGGTCCGCCCACTGCGGCCATCGCGACACCCGTCGGGCTGCTGCTTCCGTGGTGGCTGCCGTCGATCTTCTCCGGCGGCTGGGCCGCCCTGCTGCTCGACCCGGGCCGGCTGCCGGCCCCGGCCGCCGGCGGGTTCGACCTGCTCGTGGGCCGCCTGACCGGGCTCGACGGCACCGACCTCGGCGCCCCCTGGTGGCTGGGCCTGGCGCTGCCGCTGCTGGCCGTGCTCGCGCTGATCCCGAGCCGCACCCGGATCCCGGTCATGGTCTGCTGGATCGGCGCGGTCGCGACGGCGGTCGTCACGATGCTGCTGTCCTGGATCCCGATCCCGCTCGACGCTGGCATCGCCCGGGTCGGCTGGGGCTTCCCGCTGGTCGCCATCCAGGGCTTCGCGGTGGTCGCGACGGTGCTGGGTGCCCAGGGCGCCATCCTCGACGGCCTGAACGGGCTGCGGAAGGTCATGGTCGGCGCGGCGGCCGCGGTCGCCGCGGTGGGTGTCGTCGGCAGCCTCGGCTGGTTCGTCTACGCCGGCACCGGTGACCTCACCGACAACACCAGGGCCCTCGGCCACACCGGGGTGCCCTCCTACATGCTCGACCCGACCTCGACCACCCTCGGCCCGGAGGACGGCGTCCTCGTGCTGCGCGGCTCGGTCGACGAGGGCATCCGCTACGCCGTCCTGCGCAACGACGGGATCACCCTCGGTGAGGACGAGATCGCGCAGGTCGCCGGTGGCTCGGACGACCTCACCGGAGTCGTACGCCGCCTGGCCGCCGACCCCGACGACGCGGTGATCGGTGATCTGGCCGCTCAGGGCGTGGCCTACATCGTGATGCCCGGGCCGGCCGACTCCTCGGTCGCCGAGGGGATCGACGCCTCCGGGTCCGTGACCCAGGCGAGCACCGTCGAGCGCTCGACGCGTGCCTGGCTGCTCGACTCCGAGCCGAGCGACCCGGGCGTGACCGAGTCGCAGTCCATCATCCGTACGATCCTGTTGGTCCTGGCCGGGATCGGACTGTTCGTGGTCCTGGTCCTGTGCCTGCCGACGCTGATCCAGAGGAGGGAGTCGGCATGAGTCACTCACGTGAGCCCTACGACCGCTCACACGAGCCGCAGGACGACGACGTCTACGGCCAGGAGCCGTGGATGCTGGACCCGTTCTCCGACCCCTACGCGGGTCAGACGGCCCAGACGCCGCCGGAGGGCTACACCCCCGAGCAGCTCTACGCCCAGCAGCCCTACGTGCCCGGTCCCGAGACGGGACAGATGCTCGCCCAGACGGGCTACCCACCGCCGTACGAAGGCGACTATCAGACCGGCGAGTTCCAGGGCGGCTACGAGCCGGAGTTCGAGGCCTGGCCGACCGCCGACGAGATGCGGGCGGAGGAGCCGGAGGCCCAGCAGGAATCACAGCAGGAGCGTGCCAAGGGCGGGCGGATGGCGGCTGCCGCCGCGGCAGCAGCCGCTGCACGACCCCGGCTTCGCCGCGTACGCAGGCAGCGCGGCCGCCGCCTCGACAACACCGTGCTGGTGGCGTTGGGCCTGGTCGGCGCGATGGCCGTGGCGCTGCTGCTCAATCGGCCTCATCAGTGGGAGCAGCCGAAGCTGGCCTCCGACAGCAGCGCGCCGACGGCAGCCACCGTGGTGTGCCCCGGCAAGCCGAAGTCCGGTGCTGACCAGGTCGCCGTCACCAACGCCGCCGACGGGTCCGGCGAGGTCTCGCTGAGCGGCCCGGGTGCGGGCGACGGCGCAAAGGCCACCGTGGCGTCCGGCAAGGTCACCGGCGCGTCGGTCAAGCCCGGTTCGGTCGTGGTCAAGGCGGGCAAGGAGGTCGCCCCCGGCCTGGTCGCCGGACGCTCGACGATCAAGCCGCTCGCGGCCACCGGATGCCTGCCTCCGCAGGCGGAGGCCTGGTTCCCTGGCGTCGGTGCGGGCGCCACCCACAACTCGATCCTCGAGCTCACCAACCCCAACAGCGGTGCGGCCACGGTCGACATCTCGCTCTACGACGAGAAGGGCGTGGTGGCGGTCCCCGAGGACCTCCGCGGCGTCGCGATCCCCGGCAACACCACCCGCACCTTCGACCTGCTGCACGTGATCCCGCGCAAGGGCGAGCTCTCCCTGAAGACCACGGTCGTACGCGGCCAGGCCGGGGTGATGGTCCGCGACCGTGCCATCGCGCTCGAGACGGAGAAGGGCACCGAGGACTACTTTTCGGGTCAGTCGACCCCGGCCGAGACCAACCTGCTGGTCGGCTACCCCAACAAGTCCGCGAGCCGCACGCTCACCGTCACCAACCCGGGCGACGCCCAGGTGAGCGCGGAGTTGCGCCTGCTCACCCCGAAGAACGTCCTCACCCCGGAGGGCGCTCCGGAGATCAGCGTGCCGCCCAACGGTCAGGCGCAGGTCGACCTGACCAAGCTGCTCGGCAAGGACAGCGCCGGTGACGCGTACGGCGTCGAGATCGTCGCCTCCGGCCCGGTCGCCACCGCGATGCGCTCGGTCGACCGCGGCGACGTCGCGATCACCACAGCCACCGAGACCATCTCGGAGCCGACCGCGGTGGTCGTCCCGGCCGGTGCCAGCGTCGGCAAGAAGCGGGTCCTCATCGCCGGCCCGGTCGCCAAGACCGGGGCCAGCGGCACGGTCAAGGTGGTCCCGATGACCGCGAAGGGCAAGGCGCTCAAGGCCAAGTCCGTCGAGATCGGCCCAGGGCTTGGTGCCGAGGTCGAGGTGCCCGCTGAGGCTGCGCTGATTCAGTTGGTGCCTGAGGGTGTCGAGGTCAATGCGGCCGTGGTGATGAGCGGGGACGGCGACGCGGTCGTTCCGTTCCGGCCGCTGCGCTCTGAGGTACGTACCGCCGGGGTTGCTCCTGGGCTGCCGTTGCCGTTGGAGCCCTAGCACTGCCTTCGGGTTGGCGTTGCCTCGTGGTTGGGGTTTGCCGCCGACCCTTTCGGGGAGGGTGTTCTCAACGGATCCCGGAGTAAAGGACGGCCTTCGGCCGCCGGCTGACGCCGGTCGCCTTCGGCGATCCTTGACACCGGGCTCCGTTGAGAATTTTGGCTGGTTATCGGGTCGGCGGCAGGGGTTTGGTGCGGAGATTTGGGTTGGGCGGGGGCTTGGGATCTTGGGCAGTCGGGCCGACCGGTGGAAGGAATTTTCTTCCGTGGGGACCAGTTCGGCAGGCGGTGTTGGGAGGCGAACGAATTTTCGTTCGCCGCAGAGGCCACCTCGGCCACGGGTGGGGTTGGCGCGTGAAAGAAACTTTTCTTTCACGAGGAGACCCCATGTCTGGCGTAGTCGAGGATCGGTCACCTTCCGTGGGTGAGTGTGCCGTGGCCACACCCGGGCCGCCGCCCCGATAGCCAGCCAAATCTTTTCTCGACATGGTCCGGTGTCAAGGATCGCCGAAGGCGACCGGCGAAGCCGGCGGCCGCAGGCCGTCCTTGACTCCGGGGCAGGTCGAGAACACCCTCGAAGAACGGGTCGGCGGCCCAGACCAGCCAGAAAATCTCGGTACCTAAGAGCACCGACGAAAGACGACTAACCCAAGCCTCAGGGCTGGTAACGAGGATCGACATCCTCGGCGGCGATCCCGAGCAGGTCCGCGATCTGCTCGACCACGACCATGAGCACCATCGCCTCGACCTCGGAGCGGGTGTGGCAGCGGTGCTCGATCGGCCGCCGATAGATCACCAGCCGCGCCGGTTTCGCGCCAGCGCCACGCTCGAGCGACCCGAGCGGGATGTGGTCGTCGACGGTCCACTCCTTGGGGATGTCCGGCGACTCCTCGACGGCGTACTCGATCAGGCCCAGCCGTGACTGCCAGCGGCCGTCGATCTCGGTGACGATGGCGAGCGCGATGTCATCGAAGCGCTCCCGGCGGGTGCGCAGGACCGGCACCTTCGGATCGGTCGGGACGGCCATCGGACCGCGCCTGCCACGGCCATGCCGATCCCTGTGCCTGGTCATGTACGCGAGCCTAACTGCGCGGCTGGCCTCAGGGGAGTACGGTTCACTCGTGACTGCTCGTCGTTGTTCGCGTACCGCCTGCCAGCGTCAAGCTGTCTGCACGCTCACGTATGTGTACGCCGACCAGACGGCCGTTCTCGGCCCGCTGGCGACCTATGCCGAGCCGCACGCCTACGACCTGTGCGAGGAGCACGCCGAGCGGCTCTCCGCGCCCCGGGGTTGGGAGGTCGTCAGGCTGGCCCGTGAGCCCGTCGACCCGCAGCCCAAGGGCGATGATCTGCTCGCTCTGGCCGACGCCGTTCGTGAGGCCGCCAGGCCGCCGGCTCCGTCCCCGCGAGGCCCTGTCGGGGCCCCCGGGCAGGACGACCCCGACGAGCCGGGCGCGAGCGACGGCCAGCCCCGCCCCGGCGGCACTCGCCGCGGGCACCTCCGCGTGCTGACGTCCGAGTAGGACGACTAGAGTTCCGGACATGCCGGAGAGAGTTGACCCCGACATCGCCAACGCCGTGTTCAAGGCGTACGACGTCCGTGGCACCGTCCCTGATCAGATCGACGAGAATCTCGCCCGACTCGCGGGGCGAGCCTTCGTGCACGTCGTCGACGCGCGTGGCGGCGAGATCGTCGTCGGCCACGACATGCGCCCCAGCTCCCCGGCGCTCTCGGGAGCCTTCGCCGACGGTGCGACCGAGGCAGGTGCCGACGTGACGATGATCGGGCTGGCCTCGACCGACGAGCTCTACTTCGCCTCCGGTCACCTCGGTCTGCCGGGTGCGATGTTCACCGCCAGCCACAACCCGGCGCAGTACAACGGCATCAAGCTGTGCCGGGCCAACGCGGTCCCGGTCGGCGCCGAGACCGGGCTCGACGAGATCCGCGACCTGGTCATCTCCGGTGAGGCTCCGATCGCCGACGTCGCCGGCAGCATCAGCGAGACCGACGTGCTGGAGGCGTACGCCGCGCACCTGCTCGGCCTGGCCCCGGTCAAGGGTCGCCGGCTCACCATCGTCGCCGACGCCGGCAACGGCATGGCCGGCCACACCGCGCCCGCGGTCTTCGGCCGCCTGGGCGACGAGGCCGTCGAGCTGATCCCGATGTACTTCGAGCTCGACGGCACCTTCCCCAACCACGAGGCCAACCCGCTCGACTCGACCACGCTGGTCGACCTGCAGGCCAAGGTGCGCGAGACCGGCGCCGACGCCGGCCTGGCCTTCGACGGCGACGCCGACCGCTGCTTCCTGGTGGATGAGAAGGGCGACGTGGTCAGCCCGAGCGCGATCACCGCTCTGATCGCCGAGCGTGCCCTGGCCCAGGAGCCGGGCGCGACGATCATCCACAACCTGATCACCTCCCGCGCCGTCCCGGAGATCGTCACCGAGCTCGGCGGCACCCCGGTACGCACCCGGGTCGGCCACTCCTACATCAAGGCCGTGATGGCTGAGTCCGAGGCGGCCTTCGGCGGCGAGCACAGCGGCCACTTCTACTTCCGCGACTTCTGGCGCGCCGACTCCGGCATGCTCGCCGCGCTGCACGTCCTCGGCGCCCTCGCCGAGACCGACAAGCCGCTGAGCGAGCTGCTGGCTGCGTACGCTCGCTATCCGATGAGCGGCGAGATCAACTCCACCGTCCCCGACCAGGCCGCCACCGTGGCCGAGATCGAGAAGGCGTACGCAGGGCGCGACGGTGTCACCGTCGACAAGCTCGACGGCCTGACCCTCTCCCACGCCGACTGGTCGTTCAACGTACGCGCCTCCAACACCGAGCCGCTGCTGCGGCTCAACGCGGAGGGCAAGGACACACCCACCATGGAGCGCGTGCGCGACGAGGCGCTCGCGATCATCCGAAAGACTCCACCGAACGAAAGGCGAGGCGCATGACTGGCGCAACGACCCCTCTGGGCCTGAGCGAGAAGCTGCTCGAGATCATCGTCTGCCCGCAGTGCCACGGCGATCTCCTGCCCGTCGAGGCCGACAGTGAGCTGGTCTGCCAGGGGGAGTGTGGGCTGGCCTACCCCGTACGCGACGGCATTCCCGTCCTGCTCATCGACGAGGCCCGTCCCACCAAGGGCGAGTGAGGCCGCGATGACCTGGTTCGACGAGTCCAGGCTGGACGACGAGCGGGCGCTGGCCGGTATCGACCTGCTGCTGCGGTCGTTGGCCGAGTCCGGGGCCCGGGTCCGCCGGGAGGCTGCGGGTGCCGCAGAGCCCCTGCAGGAGGCCGTACGCCGCGCCGCTGAGACCGGTCGACCCCGGGCCGTCGTCGCCGCAGGTCCCGACTCGCGCCTGCTGCGCGCAGTCCTCGAGCCGTTCTGCCCGGTGCCGTTCGTCGCCTGGCCGGCCCCAGGCCTGCCGGGCTGGGCAGGGAGCCTCGATCTCGTGGTCGTGCTGGCCCCGACCGGCTCCGACCCGGGGGAGGCCTCGGCCGCCGCCGAGGCCGTCCGCCGTGGCGCCCAGCTTGTCGTGGCCGCTCCGGAGAAGTCGCTGGTCGCCCAGCACGCCGAGGGCCGCGACAGCACCCTGCTCCCGGTCGAGGGCGGCGACACGCTCGCGATGGCGATTCTGATGCTCACCTACCTCAACTCGGTCGGTCTCGGCCCGGAGGCCGACGCCGACAAGGTGGCCGACGCGCTCGACGACGTCGCCACCGCCTGCTCACCGCATCGCGACATCTCGGTCAACCCCGGCAAGATCCTGGCGATCTCGCTGGCCGACTCGCTCCCGGTCGTGTGGGGTGGCTCCGTCCTGGCCGCCCGCGCCGCCCGCCGGGTCGCCGAGAACCTGCGCCGGGCCAGCGGCCGCGGTGCCATCGCCGGTGACGCCGACGACCTGCTCCCGGTCCTCGAGGCGGCCCGGCCCCGCAACGTCTTCGACGACCCCTTCGCCGAGGAGCCAGCGTCGGCACGTCCCGTTCTGGTCATCCTCGACGACGGCGCAACCGATCCGATCATGGTCGAGCAGCGACGTCTGCTCACCGAGGCCGCGGACACGCGCGGCGTACGGGTGGAGGTCGTCGAGGCGAACGCCAGCACGGAGGTCGCCCGCTACGCGTCCCTCCTGCTCCAGGGCACATACTCCGCGGAGTATCTTCGTTTGGGTCTGGTTAATGATGGTTAATTCCGAATGACGGACAGATCTTTGTGATCTGACTCATATCGCACGGTCAGGGTCGCCGGCGACATCTCGTTATGGGGTGAGGACGCTGGACGTCCAGGAGTGGGCCGCTGTTTGATTTGGCAACAATTCAGCCACATCGAAGGCTGGCCCCTCCCTGGAACAGGATCCCCCTCCCATGAGCCAGACCAAGTTCGTCGTCGTCGGTGCCCTAGCCCTGCTGGGCGCGATCGTCTTCAGTGGTCGGCTCTCCGACCCTGCCCCGCCTGCGACCGACGAGGCGAGTGCAGCCGCCGGTGGCACCCTTCGGATCGGCGTCGACAGCGCCGAGCCGTCGTACTACAAGACCGACGGCGTGACGAAGGGCTTCGACTACCAGATGGCGCGCAGCGTCGCCGAAGGCATGGGTGCCGAGCCGGAGTTCGTGGAGATGGAGTTCAACGAGCTCTTCCCGGCCCTCGAGGCGGGCAAGATCGACATGATCGGTGCCCAGGTCACCAAGACCGAGGAGGCGGAGCGGAAGTACGACTTCAGTGCTCCGTACTTCGTGACGTACGTGTCCTTCCTCGCCCCGAAGGGCTCGACCATCAAGAGCCGCGACGACATCGACGGCAAGAACATCGCCGTGGTCGAGGGCACCGTGCAGGAGCGCTACCTCGAAGAGCAGTACGAGGACGTCACCGTTATCAAGGCCCCGAACGCGGACGCCGCGGTCAGGTCGATGGGGCAGCGCGAGGCCGACGCGTTCTTCTACGGCGCCCCCTACTCCCAGTCGATCATCAAGAACTCGCCGATCCCGCTGACGGAGCCGATCGTCTACCAGGCCGAGGACGCCCCGATCGGGTTCGTGGTTCGGGAGGGCGACGAGCGCAAGGAGCAGATCGACGGAGTCATCGAGGACATGGTCCTCACCGGGGAGTGGGTGAAGATCAAGACGGACTACTTCGAGGCGGCCCCGCTCTCCGAGGTCTTCAGGGAGAAGGGCGCTTGATGTGCGTCTGTCTGTGTTTGGGGCCGTTCGCCTGAGACGGCTTCTCGAAGGTGAACGATGCGCGTGATCTGTGTCACGCAGTGCGGTGAAGGTTCGGTCACGGAACGTGACGGATCGTGACGTTGATGGACGAAAACCTGGACGCGGGGGAGCAGACAGGTGTTTGATGCAACATCGTCCGGCCACTCTTGGCCAGCACGTCTCGGATTCTCGGCGCCGACGTGACGGGCATGCCCCACCATCCCGAAAACACAGGACTTCCGCATGAATCACATCAAGTTTGTCGTCGCCGGCGCCCTGGCCCTCCTAGGGGTCCTGGTCATCGGCGGCTATTTCGCCGACCCCGCCCCCAAAGCGACCGATCAGGAGAGTGCCGCCGCCGGAGGCACGCTGCGGATCGGGGTCGACGGCACCGAGCCCGCCTTCTACAAGGTCGACGGCGTGACCAAAGGCTTCGACTACGAGATGGCGCTCGGCGTCGCCGAGGGTATGGGTGCCAAGCCGGAGTTCGTGGTGATGGACTTCAGCGACCTCTTCACCGCACTCGAGGCCGGCGAGATCGACATGATCGGCGCCCAGGTCACTGAGACCGCGGAGCGGAAGCAGGACTTCGACTTCACTGCGCCCTACTTCGTCACGTACCTGTCCTTCCTCACCCCGGAGGGCTCGGACATCAAGAACCGCGAGGACGTCAACGGCAAGAACATCGCGGTGGTCGAGGGCACCATCCACGAGCGCTACCTCGACGAGCAGTACGAGAACGTCAACGTCATCAAGGCCAAGGACGAGGACACCGCGGTCAAGGCGATCCAGGACGGCAAGGCGGACGCGTTCTTCTACGACGCCCCCTACACAACGCCGATCATCGCTCGCTGGCAGGACAGGTTCCCGCTGAAGGAGGCGATCGTCTACCCGGCGGACGACGCTCCGATCGGCTTCGTCATGCAGAAGGGCGACAAGCGCAAGGCGACGATCGACGGGGTCCTCGAGGAGATGATCCTCGATGGGAAGTGGCTGAAGATCAAGAAGGAGTACTTCAAGGAGTACCCGCTCTCGGAGGTCTTCAAGGACAAGGGCGCCTGAGCCTGACGCCGCTCGCCCCGCTTTGGGGCGCCTGAAGTCCAGTAGCCTACGATGCCCGCTGGCCCGGCTCAGCCAGGTCACAGTGTCTCGGCGCACCCCTCCCCCCAAACAGGACGTCGTATGAAATCCCTGAAGTTCATCCTTGCGGGCGCGGTCACCCTTCTGGTGATCCTCATCGTGGTCTCCAACACGGTTGAGACGACCGGGCCCTCCTCCGCCAAGCGCAGCAGCGCCGCCGATGACGGCCAGCTCAAGGTCGGTGTGCTGGACAGCGCCCCGGTCTACTACACCGAAGGTTCGACAGCCAAGGGCTTCGACTACGAGATGGCCCTCGGTGTCACCGAGTCGCTCGGCATCAAGCCGTCGTTCATCCCGATGGACTTCGCCGACCTGTTCACGGCACTCGACGAAGGCGAGATCGACATGATCGCCTCGCAGGTGAGCGTGACCGAGGAGCGCGAGAAGGCCTACGACTTCTCGCACCCCTACTTCGTCACCTACCTGTCCTTCACGACTCCGAAGAACTCCCCGATCAAGAAGCTCAAGGACATCAACGGCACCCGGGTCGCCATCGTGGACGGCACCGCGCAGGAGAGCATCCTCAAGGCCCGCTTTCCCAAGGCCGAGATCGTGAAGCGGAAGAACGAGGCGGCCGCGCTCGAGGCGGTCGCGGCGGGCAAGGCGGACTCGTTCTTCTACGACGCGCCCTTCACCGAGGGACTGATCAAGAGCGCCCCGATCACGATGGAGGAGCGGATCGTCTTTCCGTCCGACAAGGCCCCCATCGCCTTCGTCTTCCGCAAGGGCGACGGGCTCAGAGACCAGGCCGACGACGCGATCGACGAGATGATCGTCAACGGTGACTGGCTGCGGATCAAGACCGACTACTTCAGGGAGTACCCGCTCTCGGAGCGGTTCAAGGAGCAGGGCGTCGAGTAGCGGGCCCCACCCGATAAGGTTCCGACCATGAGCGCCGGACTCTTCGCACTCCTCGACGACGTAGCCGCCATCGCCAAGCTGGCGGCTGCGTCCGTCGACGACGTCGGCGCTGCCGCCGGCAAGGCCTCGGCCAAGGCCGCCGGTGTCGTCATCGACGACACCGCGGTGACGCCGCAGTACGTCCACGGCATCGCCGCCGAGCGCGAGGTGCCGATCATCAAGAAGATCGCCTTCGGCTCGCTGCGCAACAAGCTGCTGATCATCCTGCCGGTGGCGCTGATCCTGGCGCAGTGGGCGCCCTGGGCGATCACTCCGATCCTGATGCTCGGTGGCGCCTTCCTCGCCTTCGAGGGTGTCGAGAAGGTCCTGGAATGGGTCCGGCCGCACGAGGAGACTCACGAGACGCCGGTCGTCCTGGAAGGGCCCGAGGCCGAGAAGACGATGATCGCGGGTGCCGTACGCACCGACCTGATCCTCTCCACCGAGATCATGGTGATCGCGCTCAACGAGGTCATCGACCAGGGCTTCTGGATGCGGCTCGGCGCCCTGGTGGCGGTCGCCTTCCTGATCACCATCGTGGTCTACGGCGTGGTCGCCCTGATCGTGAAGATGGACGATGCCGGCCTGTCGCTCTCCCAGCGTCCCGGCGCCTTCGCCCAGCGGCTCGGCCTGGGCATGGTCTCGGCCATGCCGAAGGTGCTCACGGTGATCTCCATCGTCGGCACCATCGCGATGCTCTGGGTCGGTGGCCACCTGATCCTGGTCGGTGTCCACGACGTCAACGGCCTCGCCGCCGGCCACCCCGGCTGGGCCTGGCCCTACGACACCGTCCACCACCTCGAGGAGGAGGTCCACCACGCCCTCGGTGCCGTCGGCGCAGCCGCGGCCTGGCTGGTCAACACCTTCTTCTCCGCGCTCGTCGGGCTCATCGTCGGCTCGATCGTGGTCGGCGTACTCCACCTGCTGCCGTTCAAGAAGAGCCACTGACTCTCGGTCGGTCGGTGCGGTCTCGGGCGGGGGACAGGTCACCTGATGCTGGTCCATTGATGTTGGCCTGGCGTTTGCCGTCCAGGATTACCGCAGGGGCCGAGGGCCGCTTGTAGTCTGAGAGGAACCTGCGTGGGAGATCCCGCTGATGCGCAGATGCGCGACGCAGGCCCGCATTAACTTCGGTAAGGAATAACCATGGACTACAAGGTTGCCGACCTGAGCCTGGCCGAGTTCGGCCGCAAGGAGCTCTCCCTCGCCGAGCACGAGATGCCGGGCCTGATGGCCATGCGCGAGCGCTACGGCAAGGACCAGCCGCTCAAGGGCGCCCGCATCGCCGGCTCGCTGCACATGACGATCCAGACCGGCGTCCTGATCGAGACGCTGACCGCGCTCGGCGCCGACGTACGCTGGGCCACCTGCAACATCTTCTCCACCCAGGACCACGCTGCCGCGGCCGTCGTCGTCGGCAACGGCACCGCCGAGGACCCGCAGGGCACCCCGGTCTTCGCCTGGAAGGGCGAGACGCTGGCGGAGTACTGGGACGAGGCCGAGAAGGTCTTCCAGTTCACCGACGAGGCCGGAAACCCGGTCGGCCCCAACATGCTCCTCGACGACGGTGGCGACATCACGCTGCTCCTGCACAAGGGCGTCGAGTTCGAGAAGGCCGGGGAGGTGCCGGGCCAGGACTCCACCGACAACGAGGAGTTCAAGGAGGTCCTGCGCGTCCTCGACCGCAGCCTGAAGAACGACCCGCAGTACTGGACCAACATCGCCAACGGCATCAAGGGCGTCACCGAGGAGACCACCACCGGTGTCCTGCGCCTCTACGACCGGTTCAAGGAGGGCTCGCTCCTCTTCCCGGCGATCAACGTCAACGACTCGGTCACCAAGTCGAAGTTCGACAACAAGTACGGCTGCCGCCACTCGCTGATCGACGGCATCAACCGCGCCACCGACGTGATGATCGGCGGCAAGGTCGCGGTCGTGTGCGGCTATGGCGACGTCGGCAAGGGCTCCGCGGAGTCGCTGCGCGGCCAGGGTGCTCGCGTCATCGTCACCGAGATCGATCCGATCTGCGCGCTGCAGGCGGCGATGGACGGCTACGAGGTCCGCCGCCTGGAGTCGGTCGTCGAGACCGCCGACATCTTCATCACCACGACGGGCAACTTCGACATCATCCGGGTCGAGCACTTCGAGAAGATGAAGAACCAGGCCATCGTCGGCAACATCGGCCACTTCGACAACGAGATCGACATGGCCGGCCTCGCGAAGATCCCGGGCATCGTCAAGGACGAGATCAAGCCGCAGGTCCACCAGTGGATCTTCCCCGACGGCAAGAAGATCATCGTGCTCTCCGAGGGCCGCCTGCTCAACCTGGGCAACGCCACCGGTCACCCGAGCTTCGTGATGTCGAACTCGTTCACCAACCAGACGCTGGCCCAGATCGAGCTCTTCACCAAGACCGACGAGTACCCGATCGGCGTCTACGTCCTGCCCAAGGCGCTCGACGAGGAGGTCGCCCGTCTTCACCTCGGCGCCCTCGGCGTCGAGCTCACCGAGCTCAAGCAGGAGCAGGCCGACTACCTCGGCGTCCCGGTCGAGGGTCCCTACAAGTCGGACCACTACCGCTACTGATTCAAGCGACTCGGGCTCCGCGACGAAGGAGCGGAGGCCGAACGGAGACGAGGTTGAGCAAGCGTCGTCGCTGAGCTTGCGAAGCGACGTTCGCGCGTCGAAACCCACCGCCTGAGTCGGCGCATCTGTCCCACGAGGTTGGGGCAGATGCGCCGACTCGCGCGTTGTGGGGTGGCTCATGTGACGCGTCGCACGCACTGGGTGACAGAATCGGACACATGGCCGATCGCAGCGCTCCCGACCAACCCGCCAAGGGAAAGGTCCTCGTCGTCGATGATGATGCCTCGCTGAGCGAGATGCTTGCGATCGTGCTGAGACAAGAGGGGTTCGACTCACAGCTCGTCGCACGTGGCGACATGGCGCTGCCGGCGTTCCACGACTACAAGCCCGACGTGGTGCTGCTCGACCTGATGCTTCCCGGGATGGACGGCATCGAGGTGTGCAAGCAGATCCGCAAGGAGTCGGGCGTGCCGATCGTCATGCTCACCGCGAAGGGTGACACGGTCGACGTGGTGGTCGGGCTCGAGTCCGGCGCCGACGACTACGTGGTCAAGCCGTTCAAGCCCAAGGAGCTGATCGCGCGGATCCGGGCACGGGTGCGCAGGCACGGCGACGCCGTGCCCGAGGTGCTGGAGATCGGCGACCTCACCATCGACGTGGCCGGCCATCAGGTCACCCGAGGCGAGGAGCAGATCCAGCTCACGCCGCTGGAGTTCGACCTGCTGGAGTGCCTGGCCCGCAAGCCCCATCAGGTCTTCTCCCGCGAGGTGCTGCTGGAGCAGGTGTGGGGCTACCGTCACGCCGCCGACACCCGGCTGGTCAACGTGCACGTCCAGCGACTGCGCTCCAAGGTCGAGCACGACCCGGAGAACCCCGAGATCGTCGTCACCGTCCGTGGTGTCGGCTACAAGGCAGGGCCCGTGTGACACTCCAGGAGGTCGTCCGCCGAACAGCCCGGACGCCCAAGAAGCTCCTGACCACCTGGCGCCGGTCGATCCAGACCCGCGTCGTGGTCTACACCGTGCTCCTCACCGCGGCCGCCGTCAGCCTGGTCGGGCTGATCCTGCTCGAGCAGATCGGCGACGAGCTGGTCCAGGACCGGGTCGCCGCGGCGAAGGCGGAGGCCTCCGAGGAGCTCTCCGCAGCCCGCGCCAACATCGCGGAGACCTCGGGCGCCAACGGTGGCACCCCGCTGCAGCGCAACGACCTGGGCGACCCGATCATCCAGCGCAGCGTCTCGCGCGGCTACGGCGTCGTCATGGCCGGTCCGGTGACATCGACCTCCGGCCGCATCAGCGACGACGGTGTCGAGTGGACACCCGGTGTGGACGTACGCAGCGTCCCGCGCGCCCTCGAGGACCGGTTCCAGACGATCCGTGCCGAGCCGGCCTGGACCTACACCCGGATCTCCTACGACGGCGAGCGGTCCTCGACCCCCGGCATCGTGATCGGGTCTCAGCTGGAGCTGCACGACGACACGTACAACGTCTACTTCCTCTTCCCGATGGACCAGGAGCAGGAGACACTCGGCGTCATCACCCGCGGGCTGCTGGCCGCCGGCGCGATCCTGATCCTGCTGATCGGCGCCGGCAGCTGGATGGTGACCCGCCACGTCGTCACGCCCATCCGGATCGCCCGCAGGACCGCCGAGCGGCTCGCCGCCGGCCGCCTCGAGGAGCGGATGGTCGTCCACGGCGAGGACGACCTCACCGGCCTGGCGATCTCGTTCAACCAGATGGCCAGCGGGCTGCAGAACCAGATCCGGCAGCTCGAGCACCTCTCCCGTGTCCAGCGACGGTTCAGCTCCGACGTCTCCCACGAGCTGCGTACGCCGCTCACCACCGTCCGCATGGCCAGCGACGTCCTCTACGAGGCCAGGGACAGCTTCGACGCCCCGACGGCCCGGGCGGCCGAGCTGCTGCAGACCGAGCTGGACCGGTTCGAGACGCTCCTGAGCGATCTGCTCGAGATCAGTCGCTTCGACGCCGGTGCGGCCGTGCTCGACCTCTACGACACGGATCTGACCGCGCTGGCCCACGCCGTCGTCGAGGCCTACACGCCGCTCGCCGACAAGCGCGACATCGAGCTGAAGGTCGTCGCTCCGAGCCATCCGTGCATCGCCCAGGTCGACCATCGTCGGGTCGAGCGGATCGTACGCAACCTGGTGGCCAACGCCACCGACCATGCCCTGGTGGGCCAGACCGTCACCATCCGGATCGACAGCGACGAGCACGCGGCCGCGCTGACCGTGCGCGACCACGGCGTCGGGCTGGCGCCGGGGGAGACCGCTCTGGTCTTCAACCGGTTCTGGCGCGCCGACCCCGCCCGGGACCGGTCCAGCGGCGGCACCGGCCTGGGCCTGTCGATCTCTCTCGAGGACGCTCATCTGCACGGTGGCTGGCTGCAGGCCTGGGGCCGTCCGGACCAGGGGGCGCAGTTCCGGCTCACGCTTCCGCGCTATGCCGGCGCGGCGCTGCGGCACAGCCCGCTCCCGCTCGTCCCGGCAGACGCCCGCGACTCCCTGGAGGCATCGTGAGACCCCTCTTCGCCGTCTTCCTGACCGCGCTCGCACTCCTCGTCTCGGCGTGCTCGGGCGTACCCGACTCCGGCCCCGTCCAGAGCGTCGACCTGGCCGCGCCGGACGCGCAGGAGGAGGTCATCCCCTACAACCCCGGCGCTCCGCGCGCAGGAGCGACCCCGGGCGAGATCGTCGACGGGTTCCTCGACGCCATGAAGGCCACCCCGATGAGCACGGCCTACGCCCGCCGCTACCTCACCAAGGACGCGGCGATGAACTGGGCGCCGGCCGGCCGCACCCTGGTCTACGGCGAGCTCGGCAGCCACGTCGGCTCCTCACCGCGGGTGTCGGTGGAGCTCGAGGATGCCGGCTGGCTCGACGAGCGGGGCGTATGGCGTGGCGGGCTGGCCGCCTCGCAGGCGATCCTCGACTTCGAGCTGACCCGCGCCGAGGGCGAGTGGCGGATCAGCTCGGCGCCGAACGCCCTGGTGGTCGAGGAGGACTGGTTCCTGACCCACTTCGCCCGCAGCAACCTCTACTACGTCGAACCGACCGGACACACCCTGGTGCCGGAGCCGATCTTCGCCCCCAAGGGCACCTCGTACGCCACCACCCTCGTCTCCAGCCTGCTGAGCGGGCCGGGGGAGGAGGCACAGGGTGTGATCCGCAGCGCGCTCCCGGCCGCGGCCGACGAGCCCCGCTCGGTGGACGTACGCGACGGGGTCGCCGAGGTCGATCTCGCCGGTGACCTGGGTGACCACGACGCCGAGGAGCTCCAACTCATGGGCGCCCAGCTGGCCTGGACCCTGCGGCAGGACGCCAGCGTCGAACGCATCCGGCTCACGATCGACGGCGAGCCGGTGGTGCTGCCGGGCTACGGGGAGACGTTCGACGTCGACAGCGGCGGCGGCTACGACCCCAACGGCAACACCGCCCGGGTCGACCTCTACGCGTTGCGCGGGGGAGCGCTGGTGACCAGCACCGGCGAGAACGGCGACCCTTGGGTGCCCGTGCTCGGTGGCTGGGCGAAGTCGCACGGCGTTACCGACGTCGCCGTCGACGCCGACGGCTCGACCGCCGCCGCGATCACCGCTGACCGCACCGGCGTCGTCGTCGGCCAGCTGACCAGCGACGGCGAGCTCAGCAGAGCTCCGGTGAAGGGCACCCGGCTGCTGAGACCTTCCTGGGACCTCGCCGGCCGGCTGTGGCTGGTCGACAAGGACTCGACCGGCGCCCGGGTGATGTACGTCGACGGTGACCGCCGCGTCCGCGTCGCCGTGCCCGGCGTGACGGGAGAGAACGTGACCCGGTTCCTGGTCTCCCGCGACGGCACCCGGTTCGTGGCGGTGATCGACGGCGAGTCCTCGGACCGGATCGTGGTCAGCCGTCTGCAGGCCAGCTCGAAGGGCGAGATCACGACCGCGACGTCGGCTGTCCTGCTGCCGCACCCGGACTCCGCCACGATGCGGGTCACCGACATCGCCTGGACCTCGCCGACCACCATCGTCGCGGTCCAGCAGATCAGCTCGACCGCGCTCTTCCAGTCGGTCTCGCTCGACGGTGCCCCCAGCGGTGAGCGCTACACCCTCAGCGACCGGGTCACCGGCGTCGTCGGCTCTCCGGTCGCCTCGGCCCGCCTCTACGCGATCTCGGGCTGGACCCTCCTCGACCCCCTCGACAGGTTCGACCTGGGCCTGCCGTCCGACCTCTCCGACGTCACCTACCAGGGTTGAGTCTCCACAGCTTTATCCACAGGTACGCAGCCCCTGGTTGCCCCGTCGCGCCCACACTGGTCGACTCGGGCACATGGATCTCGCCGACGCCTGGCACGACCTCGTCGTCGGCGGCCGCTGCGTCGGCTGCCGGCGTCCCGGCAGGCTGCTCTGCCACGACTGCCGCGCCGCCCTCCCGGACACGGCCCGGCCGAGCCCGCCGAGCCCGGCGCCGCCGGGCATCGCCCCGGTCTTCGCGGCGGGGCCCTACGACGGCACCCTCAAGCAGCTGGTCATCGGGCTCAAGGAGCACCAGCTCCTCGGCCTCCGCAGGCCGCTGGCCGAGCTGCTCGCGCTCTCCGTCCTCGAGGCGATGGCGACGATAGGCGCCGGCCCGACGATCCTCGTCCCGGTCCCGTCACGCCCGGCCTCCGTGCGCGAGCGCGGCCTCGACAGCACCGCGGCGATCACGCGCAGGGCGGCCGCGATGCTGAGGCAGCACGGTCTCGGCGTACGCCATCACCAGCTGCTCCGCACCAGACCCGGCGTCGCGGACCAGGCCGGTCTCGACTCCCGGCAGCGGCAGGCCAACCTGGACGGTTCGATCACTTGCCCCGCGTCCGGCATCCGGACACTTGCCAAGAAGATCCCACGGGCGACGCTCATCGTCTGCGACGACGTGATCACCACCGGCGCGACCGCGCGGGAGGCACAACGAGCGCTGGAATCAGTCGGTCTCGGCGTGAAAGCGATTGCGACCGTGGCGGCCACCCAGCGTCGGTCTCGCGTTCAAATGTAGGAAACCGTCATGTAATTCTGTTGAAGGGCTTTCGTGGGGCAGATCGGCGAACTACCGTCACTACATGGAGTCCGCCTGGGTCCGTGGTTGCGTCGCAGAGAGGTCCGCATTGCGGGCATCCGAGCGGCAAGCCGATGCCAGTCGCAGGCGAAACGGTCCACGTAACCCTGGAGACAGGGGATCACGGTGCGGCTTAGAGATAAGTCCTGCCCTTGCCCTCCCGTCAGATGCGGGAGCCAGCAAGGAGAAGGTGGAGTGGCACCAAGCTGCTAAGCCTCTGCAGGCGATTGTGGGGTCGAAGACCAGGTCGGCCGGGCGGACTCCGTACCCCGGAGGTCACATGCGCTGACCATCCGGGAATCCGCCAACCCCGAAACACCGGGAGGTACCGATGGAAGTTGTCGTCACGGCTCGCAACGCCGAGGTCTCAGACCGCTATCGCGCTCACGTAGCAGAGAAGCTCGCGAAGCTCGAGAAGCACGACCACCGCATCATCAGGATCAACGTGGAGGTCGACAACGAGCCCAACCCGCGCCAGCACAAGGGCGCCGTGCACGTCGAGCTCACCGCATACTCGAAGGGTCCGGTCATCCGGGCCGAGGCGTGTGCCGAGGACAAGATGGGGGCGCTGGACCTGGCTGTCGACAAGATGGCTTCCCAGATGCGCCGGGCCGCCGACCGCCGCAGAGTCCACCGTGGCCGTCGTACGCCGGTTTCCGTCGGGCAGGCACTCGCGGGCATCGAGCCCGACGGCCTGGCCACGACGTCCGAGTCCGAGACGTTCGAGGAGGACACCGTGCGTGAGCACCAGGTCGGTCCGATCACGGTGACGGGGGAGGGGCCCTTGGTGGTCAGGGAGAAGACGCACACCGCGGAGCCGATGACGCTCGACCAGGCCCTCTACGAGATGGAGCTGGTCGGACACGACTTCTACCTCTACATCGACAAGGACTCGATGAGGCCGGCGGTCGTCTACCGCCGGAGGGGATACGACTACGGGGTGATCGCGCTCAACCGCGCAGACCTCGTCTGAAGACTGCTCTGTAAGCACGTTGGCCGGGACTTTTCCATCCCTCAGATGGATGAGTCCCGGCCATTCTCTTTGTCATCATCAGTTACGTGCCATGATGCATTCGTGTCATCTACATCTGGTGCCGATCGTGAGCCGGTCCGCGTCTTGGTTGTCGACGACCAGGAGCTCTTCAGAAGGGGCCTGGTCGCGCTGCTGGCGAGCGAACCCGGCATCGAGGTCATCGGTGAGGCGACCAACGGCATCGAAGGCACCGAGCGTGCCGCGGCTTCGGCTCCGGACGTCGTGCTGCTCGACGTACGCATGCCGAAGCAGACCGGTCTGGAGGCCTGCGTCGCGATCAAGGAGGCCGTCCCCTCGGCCAACATCATCATGCTGACCGTCTCCGACGAGGAGGCCGACCTCTACGACGCGGTCAAGGCCGGCGCGATGGGCTACCTCCTCAAGGACTCCTCGATCGACCAGGTCGCCCAGGCGATCCGCGTGGTCGCCGACGGCCAGTCCCTGATCAGCCCCTCCATGGCGGTCAAGCTGATGGAGGAGTTCAAGCAGATGTCCCGGCCGGACCGCTCCCCGGTCCCCGGCCCCAAGCTCACCGACCGCGAGCTCGAGGTCCTCGGCCTGGTAGCCAAGGGTCTCAACAACCGCGAGATCGCCAAGCGGCTGTTCATCTCGGAGAACACGGTCAAGAACCACGTACGCAACATCCTGGAGAAGCTCCAGGCCCACTCGCGCATGGAGGCGGTCATGTACGCCGTGCGCCAGAAGCTCCTCAACGTCGACTAGGCTGACGCCAGCGTCGCGTGCCGGTGGCAGACCGTGTCAGGCATGGAGGCGCCGGATTCGAAGGAGCACGACTGATGTTGTCGTCCCCTTCGCCCTCACGTGACTGAGGGCGAGAAGACCAGGCTGATCGCCTGGAGCAACGAGATGCGCAACGTGCACGAGCGCCTGCGCAAGGCCCTGCGGGTGACGCAGGAGGCCATCGCGGCGGGAGATCCCGCCGAGCCCGCGGCTCGCGACCTGCTGCTGTTCTGCCACGGGTTCTGTGCTGCCCTGACGGGCCATCACGAGGGTGAGGACCGGGAGCTCTTCCCGGCGATCGCCCGATCACACCCGGAGCTGCGCGAGACGATCCGGTATCTGGAGCAGGACCACTCCATGATCGGCCACCTCCTCGACGGCCTCCAGGCCGCCGTCGATCAGGCCGCCACGCCCGAAGACCTCGGCAAGCACCTCGAGGGCATCGCCGCGATCATGGAGTCCCACTTCCGCTTCGAGGAGCGCAAGCTGCTGAGCGTGCTCGACTCCTTGAGGCTCGACGCGGACGTCGGGGAGGTCTTCGGCCCGCTGTGAAAGAAATATTTCTTTCACCGGCCGAGCGCTGCGACCGTGCGGCGGGTGCGGGTGGGAGCCGGTTCCGGACGGGACTTGTCCGGAACCGGCTCTAGAGTCGGAGTCGTGCCTCGCTCTCAGACACTCAGCCGTTCCCAGGCCCGCCGGATCGCGCTGGCCGCGCAGGGGTTCGCCGACAAGCCCCACACGACGCCGACGATGCGTACGTTTCAGCGCACGCTGGAGCGCACCGGAGTCCTCCAGATCGACTCGGTCAATGTCCTGCAGCGCGCGCACTACATGCCGCTCTACAGCCGGATGGGGGCGTACGACACCGGGCTCCTGCACCGTGCCAGCAAGGGGCTCAGGGACCGCAGGATGGTCGAGTACTGGGCTCACGTGCAGGCGTTCATGCCGGTCGAGCTGTGGCCGCACATGCAGTGGCGGATGGACCACTACCGGGCGCAGAAGGGCTCGAAGTGGTGGGGGAGCGTGCCGGACGGGATGAAGGAGAAGGTGCTGGCGCTGGTGGCCGAGCAGGGGGCGCTCACCGCACGCGAGGCGGCCAAGGTGCTCGAGGACGCCGGCCCGCAGACCAAGGACCACTGGGGCTGGAACTGGTCCGACTCCCGCAAGACCCTCGACATCCTCTACATGTTCGGCGAGCTGGCGATCTCGCACCGCAACGACCAGTTCGAGGTCGCCTACGACCTGCCCGAGCGCGTCATCCCGCGGATCCACCTCGACGCGCCGACGCCGTCGAAGGAAGAGGCCCACCTCGAGCTCGTACGCCGCGCCGCCAGGTCCCACGGCGTCGGCACCGCCAAGGACATCGCCGACTACTTCCGGATGCGCGTGGACGACACGACACGCGCGCTGAACCAGCTCATCGACGCCGGCGAGGTGGAGCCGGTCGCGGTCGAGGGCATCCGCAAGCAGGCGTACCTCTTCTCCGGGTCCCGCCTCCCCAGGCGCGTCGAGGCCCGTGCGCTGCTGAGCCCGTTCGACCCGCTGGTCTGGGAGCGGGAGCGCACCGAGGCGCTCTTCGACTTCTTCTACCGGATCGAGATCTACACGCCGGCGCCCAAGCGGATCCACGGCTACTACGTGCTGCCGTTCCTCCTCGGCGAGCACATCGTCGGCCGCGTCGACCTGAAGGCCGACCGCAAGAGCGGAACGCTCCAGGTCAAGGGCGCGTACGCGGAGGAGGGCGCGCCCGTGGAGACGGCCATCGAGCTGGCCTCCGAGCTCGAGCGGCTCGCCGGCTGGCTGGGCCTGAGTGCCATCGAGGTCGATCCCAAGGGCGACCTGGCACCCCTGCTTGCGCCGTTGGTGTGAGTGGGCGACCGGGAGGTGGGTAGAGTGAGCGTGCTATCTGTCTGCCGCTAGTAGGAGCCCGCCACCGTGGCAATTCTCGACAAGATCCTTCGCCTCGGCGAAGGCAAGATCCTTCGCGAGCTCGAGGCCATCTCGAAGGCCGTCAACGCGATCGAGGACGAGTTCGTCGCGATGAGCGATGACGAGCTGCGCGGGATGACCGACGAGTTCAAGCAACGCCTGGAGAACGGCGAGGACCTCGACGACATCATGGCCGAGGCTTTCGCCACGGTCCGTGAGGTCACCAAGCGCGTCCTTGGCCAGCGTCACTACGACGTGCAGATCCAGGGCGGTGCGGCGCTCCACCTCGGCAACATCGCCGAGATGAAGACCGGTGAGGGCAAGACCCAGACCGCGGTGCTGCCGGCCTACCTCAACGCGCTGGCCGGCAAGGGCGTCCACATCGTCACGGTCAACGACTACCTGGCCAAGTTCCAGGCCGAGATGATGGGCCGCATCTACGGCTTCCTCGGCCTCAGCGTCGGCGTGATCCTCCCGCAGATGACCCCGGCGCAGCGCCGGGTGGCCTACAACTGCGACATCACCTACGGCACCAACAACGAGCTCGGCTTCGACTATCTGCGCGACAACATGGCCTCCTCCATGGAGGACCTGGTCCAGCGCAGCCACTTCTTCGCGATCGTCGACGAGGTCGACTCGATCCTCATCGACGAGGCCCGCACCCCGCTGATCATCTCGGGTCCGACCGAGGACGACGTGAAGTGGTACGACGAGTTCGCCACGATCGCCAAGTCGCTGACCAGGGACGTCGACTACGAGGTCGATGAGAAGAAGCGCACCATCGCCGTTCTCGAGCGGGGCATCACCCGGGTCGAGGACCACCTCGGCATCGAGAACCTCTACGAGGCGGTCAACACCCCGCTGATCTCGTTCATGAACAACTCGATCAAGGCCAAGGAGCTCTTCCGCCGCGACAAGGAGTACGTCGTCGCCAACGACGAGGTCCTGATCGTCGACGAGCACACCGGCCGCATGCTCGCCGGTCGCCGCTACAACGACGGCCTGCACCAAGCGATCGAGGCCAAGGAGGGTGTGAAGGTCCGCGAGGAGTACCAGACCCTCGCGAGCATCACCCTGCAGAACTACTTCCGCCTCTACGAGAAGCTCTCCGGCATGACCGGTACGGCCATGACCGAGGAGTCGGAGTTCGACAAGATCTACAAGCTCGGTGTGGTCCCGATCCCGACCAACAAGCCGATGATCCGCAAGGACCAGCCCGACCTCGTCTACCGCACCGAGGAGGCGAAGTACGAGGCCGTTGCTGACGACCTCGTCGAGCGCCACAAGAAGGGCCAGCCGGTGCTGGTCGGCACCGTCTCGGTGGAGAAGTCCGAATACCTCGGCAACATCCTCAAGAAGCGCGGCGTCCCGCACACCGTCCTCAACGCGAAGTACCACGCCGACGAGGCCAAGATCGTCGCGCTGGCCGGCCACAAGGGCGCGGTCACCGTCGCCACCAACATGGCCGGCCGAGGCACCGACATCATGCTCGGTGGATCCGTCGACTTCCTCGCCGACCAGGAGCTCCGCAAGCAGGGCCTGGAGCCCACGGGCGAGACCGCCGACGCGTACGAGCAGGGTTGGGCGCCGACCGTCGAGCGGATCAAGGAGCAGGTCGCGGCCGAGCACGACGAGGTCACCAAGCTGGGTGGTCTCTACGTTCTCGGCACCGAGCGCCACGAGTCCCGCCGCATCGACAACCAGCTGCGTGGTCGTTCCGGCCGTCAGGGCGACCCGGGCGAGTCCCGCTTCTACCTGTCGCTGGAGGACGACCTGATGCGCCTGTTCAAGGGCGAATGGGTCGACCGCATCCTGACCACGCTGAAGATCCCCGACGACGTGCCGATCGAGGCCAAGTCGGTGACCAAGTCGATCGCCAACGCGCAGACCCAGGTCGAGGGCCAGAACTTCGAGTCCCGCAAGAACGTCCTCAAGTACGACGACGTCATGGACCGCCAGCGCAAGGTGATCTACGCCGAGCGCCGCGAGGTGCTCGAGGGCGCCGACCTCGAGGAGCAGATCCGCACCTTCATCGACGACGTCGTCACCGGTGTCGTCACCGGAGCGACCCAGGACTACGCCGAGGAGTGGGACCTCGACCAGCTGTGGACCGACCTCAAGCAGATGTGGCCGGTCTCGGTCGAGCCCGAGAAGCTGATCGCGGACGCCGGCGGCAGCAAGGACGACCTCGACCGCAACGAGCTGATCGAGATCCTCAAGAAGGACGCCCAGGAGGCGTACGACCGCCGCGAGGAGGAGATCGGCTCCGAGGGCATGCGCGAGGTCGAGCGCCAGGTCGTCCTCTCGGTGCTGGACCGCAAGTGGCGCGAGCACCTCTACGAGATGGACTACCTGCGCGAGGGCATCGGGCTGCGGGCCTACTCGCAGCGTGACCCGCTGGTGGAATACCAGCGCGAGGGCTACGACATGTTCACCGCGATGATGGACGGCATCAAGGAGGCCGCGGTCGGCTACCTGTTCAACCTGGAGGTCCAGGTCGAGCAGACCGAGCCGGAGTTCCACTACCACCCCGACGGCACCCGTCACGCCGGTCCGATGCACGAGGGCGCGCTCGCCGAGCCGCCCGTCGGTGTCGGTCAGGCCGGCGGTCTCCAGGACATCTCCGAGGCCCTGAAGGCACAGCCGGCCGCCGCTCCCGTGAGCAGCCCCGGCGCGCCCCAGATCCACGCCAAGGGCCTGCAGAAGCCTGCCACGCCCAAGCACTTGGCTTTCTCCGGACCGGACGAGCAGGGTCAGGCCGAGGCGCAGGGCAACACCGTCAGCAACGCCGACGACCCCTACGCCAAGGTCGGCCGCAACGAGCAGTGCCCGTGCGGCTCCGGCAAGAAGTTCAAGCAGTGCCACGGCCGCCCCGGCGGCCCGACCGGCCTCACCACCCGCGTCAACGGCTGAGGACCCGCTCAGCGTCCCAACCCGTGGAGCGCTATACGTACGACGTACGTATAGCGCTCCACGTGGTCATGTGTACGGCCCGAAGTTGAGGACCATGCAGATCCAGCTCTCACCGCTCTGCTCGAAGCGGAGGGCCATCGCGCGGTAGCCGTGGCCGTACTTGATCGTGGCGGTGGCCTCGACGATGGTGTCGGTGACCACGTGAAGGTGCCATCGATAGACGCGCGGGCGGACCGGCTGGTGGCGGCCCAGGCCGGGCTCGTACGCCCCGCTACGGGCCGTCAGGGCGGCGCGGTAGCGCAGGTCGGCGACGACCTCCTTGGTCGTCCAGCGGACCAGCTGGCTGGCCGGACGGTCCCCGCCGACGACCTCGGCGATCTTCTGGGCGAACTGTGGGATCCACGCGTTCAGATGGCCGCGGGCGGGGACGATGGGAATCGGCTCGGCCAGCAGTGCGTCATCCTGCCCGCTCCGGTCCGGCTGTGGTGGGTCCAGGCGTGGCTGTAGGTCGAAGGCGAGCGTGCCCTGGACATCGGCCAGAGGCACCTCGGCAGGGCGTTGCGGATCCGGCTCCGCAGGATCAGGGTCCCGAGATGGTAGAGCGCTCATGGGCGCAAACTCCTTTCTACGCAGGCAACCTTCTCTTACCCGTTATTCGTCGTTCTAAACCGGCGAGTAACAGAAGGTTCTGCTGTGACAAAGGAGACTGGAGGGACGGGCTACGTGGCCTGGTCGTCGTACGGCGGCTTCTCGCCGGCCAGAAGAGGCCTGGGCGCCTTGGCGCGGGCCTCTTCCTGCTCGATGTCCGCGAGGGCTTCCTGAATCTGTCTGCTGACGATGCGACGCGGGTCGAGGTCGCGCAGCTCGAGGTCCTGGTAGGCGGGCCCGAGCTCTCCGCGCAAATCGTCTCGCGCGTTGTTGGCCAGGTTGCGCACCTGGTGGAGGAGGCGGGCGATCTGCCGTGCCATGTCGGGGATCTTGTCCGGGCCGAAGACCAGGATGGCGATCACGACGATGACGGCAAGCTCCGCGAAGCCGATGCCGAACACGGAGGTGAACCTACAGGCTCAGAGCTTGGAGGTGGGAGTGAGGCCCAGTTGCATGCCCGCGAGCCCGCGGCCGCGGCCCGAGATCGTACGTGCCACCTCGGCCAGGACCTTGGCCGACTCGGCGGTCGGGTCGGACTCGACGATCGGCTTTCCGGCGTCGCCGGCCTCGCGCAGGGTCTGCTCGAGCGGGATCTGCCCGAGCAGCGGCACCTTCGAGCCGAAGCGCTGGGAGAGGGTGTCTGCGACCCGCTGGCCACCGCCGGAACCGAAGACCTCCATCTTGGAGCCGTCGGGCAGCACGAGCCAGGACATGTTCTCCACGACGCCGACGACGCGCTGGTGCATCATCTCGGCCATGGTGCCGGCTCGCTCGGCCACCTCGGCGGCGGCCTCCTGCGGGGTGGTCACCACGACGATCTCGGCGTTGGGCAGGTGCTGGCCCAGCGAGATCGCCACGTCGCCGGTGCCCGGGGGCAGGTCGAGCAGCAGCGCGTCGAGGTCGCCCCAGTAGACGTCGGAGAGCATCTGGACCAGCGCCCGGTCGAGCATCGGTCCACGCCAGGCGACGACCTGGTCGCGGCGCGGCTTGAGCATCCCGATCGAGATCACCGAGACACCGGAGGCGGTCGGGACCGGCATGATCAGGTCGTCGACCTGGGTCGGCCGGGAGTCGGCCACGCCCAGCATCGCGGGCACGGAGTGGCCGTAGATGTCGGCGTCGACGATGCCGACCTTGAGGCCCTGGCTGGCGAGCGCGACGGCCAGATTGACCGTGACCGACGACTTGCCGACACCGCCCTTGCCCGACGCGATCGCGAAGACCTTGGTCAGCGAGCCCGGCTGGGCGAAGGGGATCTCCCGCTGCGCCTGGCCGCCGGTGAGCCCGTTGCGCATCTCGGTGCGCTGCTCGTTGGTCATCACACCCAGCTCGAGGTCGACGCCGGTGACGCCGTCGACCTTCTCGAGCGCCGCGGTGGTGTCGCGGTTGATGGTGTCCTTGAGCGGGCAGCCGGCGACGGTCAGCAGCACCTTGACGCTGACGAGACCTGCGTCGTCGATCGACACGGAGTCGACCATCCCCAGCTCGGTGATGGGACGTTTGATCTCCGGGTCCTGAACGGTCG
Source organism: Nocardioides sp. NPDC127503 (assembly GCF_040302165.1). NCBI lineage: Bacteria > Bacillati > Actinomycetota > Actinomycetes > Propionibacteriales > Nocardioidaceae > Nocardioides > Nocardioides sp. NPDC127503. Next base: position 119,116 of record NZ_JBEORH010000003.1, read on the forward strand.
CCAGGGCTGCGTTGACACGGTCGAGAAGCGGGCTACTCACGGTATGCAAGCCTACGTCGTGCGTGGGGAGTCTCCAGCATCGCCCGAGGGCTGGTCGATCGGACCGCGGTGGCGATCGCGCTCGTCGAGCTCCTCGAGGAGCAGCCGCAGCTCGGAGCGGAGGTAGTCGCGGGTGGCGACCTCGCCGAGGGCCATCCGCAGCGAGGCGGTCTCGCGGGCGAGGAACTCCATGTCGGCCTTGGACTGCGAGGCGATGCGGCGGTCCTGCTCCGCGATCGCCCGGTCGCGGTCCTCCTGGCGGTTCTGCGCGAGCAGGATCAGCGGCGCGGCGTACGAGGCCTGGAGGCTCAGCGCAAGGGTCAGGAAGATGAAGGGGAACTCGTCGAAGCGCCACTCGTTCGGAACCAAGAGGTTCCAGACGACCCAGATGACCACGACCATCGTCATCCAGGCGATGAACCGGGCGGTGCCCATGTAGCGGGCGAAGGCCTCGGCAAAGGAGCCGAAGGCGTCGGCGCGGAAGGTGGGCCGCCGGACCAGGGGTCGACGCAGCTCGCGCGGGGTATCGAGGCGGCCGCGGGCGGCGCGGGTGTCAGCCACGGCGCACCATCTCCGGCGTGATCACCTTGTTGGGACGGGTGTCAGGGCGGGTGTCGGGACGCGGCTCGGTCGCCGACTCCTGGCGGGCGAGGTTCTCGCGCCAGTTCTCCGGGAGCAGGTGGTCGAGCAGGTCGTCGACGGTCACCGCGCCGGCCAGATGGCCGTTCTCGTCGACGACGGGAGCGGCGACCAGGTTGTACGTCGCCAGGTGGGCCGCGACCTGCTCGGTGCTGTCCTCGGGGCGCAGCGGCTCCAGGGAGTCATCGAGCGCGCCTGCGACCAGAGTGGATGGTGGCTCGCGCAATAGTCGTTGGATGTGGGCGATGCCGAGGAACTTGCCGGTCGGCGTCTCCAGCGGGGGACGACAGACGTAGACCAGGGCCGCCTGGGCCGGGGTGAGGTCGGGGTTGCGTACGAGCGCGAGCGCGTCGGCGATGGTTGCGTCGGGGCCGACGATGACTGGTTCGGGGGTCATCATCGAGCCGGCGGTGTCCTCCTCGTAGGACATCAGCCGGAGTACGTCCTTGGCGTCCTCGGGCTGCATCAGGTCGAGCAGCAGGGTGGCGGTCTCCTCGGGCAGCTCGGCGATGAGGTCGGCCGCGTCGTCGGGGGACATCTCCTCGAGGACGTCGGCGGCACGCTCTGAGTCGAGGGCTCGCACGATGGCGACCTGGTCGTCCTCGGGCAGCTCCTCGAGCACCTCGGCGAGGCGCTCGTCATCGAGGGCGGCGACGACCTGTCGCTGCCGCTCGGGCGGGAGCTCGTGGATCATCGTGGCGGCGTCGGCCGGGCGCATGTCGTGGATCGCCTGGACCAGGTGGGTGGCGGCCTGGGTGGGGGAGCGGCTGGCCAGGCCCTCGGTGTCGCTCCACTCGACCACGTGGGTCTGGCCACGGCGGCGCAGCGCCTTGGAAGGTTCCTGGACCGCGACCCGGGAGAGCAGCCAGTCGCGGTTGCGGGCCTGCTCCATGCCGACGTCGTAGACGGTCCCGACGACGCCCGTGGGGCGGATGGTGACCTGACGGTCGAACATCTGGCCGATCACCAGGGTCTCGGTCGAACGCTGCTGGAAGCGGCGCATGTTGAGCAGGCCGGTCGTGTAGATCTGACCGGAGTCGATGCTGGTCACCCGGGTCATCGGCACGAAGATGCGCCGGCGCCCGAAGACCTCCACGACCAGCCCCAGCACGCGCGGCTGCCGGGCGTCGGATCTGACCGTGACCACGAGATCTCGCACCTTGCCGACCTGCTCACCGAGCGGGTCGAAGATCGGAAGGCCGACCAGGCGTGCCGCGTAGACGCGGTTGGGCGAGGTGCTCACGCCGCCACCTCCGTAGCGCAGGCGCCAGAATACGGACGTGGCGGCGTGATGATCGTTTGGTTCACTCGCTGACGCTCGCTCACAGCCCAACGTTATGACATCGGCCCCAGTGGGTCGCTTCGACGCTCACGCGATGGCACGGACCGCGAATTCGATGATCTATCCGAATCACATCGGAACGGGGTCGGGGATCTGCCTGAGGCTTGTGTTACAAAAGTTCTCAATGTGACCAGTGTGACCGGTCGCGAAGCTGCGAGAGGGGCCCGGACGAATGCGTACACGACCTCAGGTTCCGTCTCGCGGGGGTCGGGTGGCCAAGGCCCTGCTCTCCGCTGGGCTTGTCATCGGCCTCTTCGGCGGGGCTCTCGTCGCCGTGCACGACTCGTCCGCTCCGGGCATGACAGACCTGGAGACCGTCGCCTACTCGCCACCGCGCTACCGGATGGTGCAGGCCAACATCAAGGCCAGCATGGGCACGGGGAGGTTCAAGAAGGACGTACGCGAGGTCGTCGACACCGCGCCCGACTTCATCACCTACAACGAGGTCAACGGCCGCCGGACCGCGGACCTCGAGCCCGGGCGCTACCGCGTGTGGCGCAAGGGCGGTGACTCGTACAAGTCGGCGACGGCGGTGGCCTGGGACAACGACGAGTGGGCAGCGACCTCGAAGGGCATCCATCAGATCAGCAACAAGCGCGGCAAGCCGGCGGACCAGCGGCTGCACTGGGGGATCAGGTACGCCAACTGGGTGACCCTCGAGAACCGGGCGACCGGCCGGAACATCTCGGTGGTCGCGGTGCACTTCGCGCCCAAGTCCAAGTACTACGGCGACCTGGTCCGCCCGTCTGCCCGGGCGCTGAACGTGCTCGTCAAGGCGCTGGCCGGACGCGGGCCGGTGATGGTCGGCGGCGACCTGAACGTGCAGTACGAGGGCTCTCGCTACCCGGGCGACATCTTCGCCGCGCAGCACCTGACCCCGAGCTACGACGTCACCCAGCAGACGCCGGTCACGCACGGACGGGCCTCGACCATCGACTATGTGCTGGCTCGCGGGATCGCGCGGTTCGCCACCGGCAATCAGCGCGCCTTCGGGCTCGAGTCTGACCACCATGCGGTCCGCGTCGACTTCTCGCCGCTGCCGGTGACCTCGACCGAGGGTTCCTCCCGGGTCAGGTTCGGGCCGGGTGTCGTGGTCACCGACCCGGGACTGAGTACCGCCGAGGAGCAGAGCGTGCTGCGTACGGTCCTGAAGTCGATCAACAGCACCAAACGGGGTCAGGTCGTCCACCTGGCCACCCGTGCGCTGACCAACGCCAAGGTGCTCCGGGCACTGAAGCGGGCCAAGTCGCGCGGTGCGCGGGTCCAGGTCGTCACCGCGGAGCGCACCACGACCGCGGAGATGCGCTCGCTGCAGCGGGTCCTCGGCAAGGACGTGGACAAGGCGAGCTGGGCGGTGCGGCGCCCGAGCGGCTACGACCGCGCCGGCCTGCGGGCGACCGTGCTGCTGATCAGCAGGACAGGCGCCACCCCGGCGTTCGCCTTCAGCTCCAGCACTCAGATGTCCACCTCGGCCGGCACCGGGAAACGATCGGGCTACGTGAGCGTCACCAAGGCGTCGTACGACAAGCTCTTCAAGCCGTTCTTCTCGGCAGTCGGACGGCGGGTTTGAGGGACGTAGGATCGCGATGTGGTGGGAGTCACCCTGTCACTGATGGTTACTGATTGGTAACCTGCCGCAGTGACACGTACGCGTGGTCTCGTCGGGTCGAAACGTTGTGGCCCCGACCACCGAGAGTAGGAGTGAAGCATGGGTCGCCTTGCCGAGACCGAAGGTCTCACCGATATTCAGGAAGAGATCCTGAAGACCGTCCGTCAGTTCGTGGACGAGAAGGTCATTCCGGTGGCCCAGGAGCTGGAGCACGCCGATGAGTATCCGACCGAGATCGTCGAGGGTCTCAAGGAGCTGGGCATCTTCGGTCTGATGATCCCGGAGGAGTACGGCGGGCTGGGTGAGTCGCTGCTGACCTACGCGCTGTGCGTCGAGGAGATCGCCCGCGGCTGGATGAGCGTGTCGGGCGTGATCAACACTCACTTCATCGTGGCCTACATGCTGATGCAGCACGGTACCGAGGAGCAGAAGCAGAAGTACCTGCCGAAGATGGCCACCGGCGAGGTCCGTGGCGCGTTCTCGATGTCCGAGCCCGGTCTGGGCTCCGACGTCTCCGCGGTCTCCACCAAGGCGACCAAGCAGGCCGATGGCTCGTACGAGATCACCGGCCAGAAGATGTGGCTGACCAACGGTGGCTCCTCGACCCTGGTCGCGGTGCTGACCAAGACCGATGAGGGCGCCGAGAGCGTCTACAAGAACATGACCACCTTCCTGGTGGAGAAGACCCCCGGCTTCGGTGAGACCGCCCAGGGCGTCACCGTGCCGGGCAAGATCGACAAGATGGGCTACAAGGGCATCGACACGACCGAGATGATCTTCGAGGGTCACAAGATCTCGGCCGCCCAGATCCTCGGTGGCACCCCGGGCAAGGGCTTCTTCCAGATGATGGACGGCGTCGAGGTCGGCCGCGTCAACGTTGCCGCCCGCGCCTGCGGCCTGGCGATCCGTGGCTTCGAGCTCGGTATCGCCTACGCCCAGCAGCGCCAGACCTTCGGCAAGAAGATCGCCGAGCACCAGGCCATTCTGTTCCGTCTGGCGGAGATGGGCACCAAGGTCGAGGTCTCCCACAACATGATGGTCCGCGCCGCGCGTCTGAAGGACACCGGCAAGCGGATGGACGTCGAGGCCGGGATGGCCAAGATGGTCGCCTCCGAGTACGCCAACGAGGTCGTGGAGGACTCCTTCCGCATCCACGGCGGCTACGGCTACTCCAAGGAGTACGAGATCGAGCGGATCATGCGCGAGGTCAAGTTCATGCTCATCGGTGAGGGCACCAGCGACATCCAGAAGATGATCATCGGCCGTTCGCTGCTCAAGGACTACAAGTCCTGAGCCTGTAGGCCCGCGAAGTCCTGTCGCACCGACGACCCTGCCGAAACCGATGGTTTCGGCAGGGTCGTTGTCGTAGGTTGGTCTTTACCCGACCAACGACTCAGCAACGCAGATTTAGGGAGAGCGATGACCAACGACGATCTCAAAGCCAAGATGCGCGAGGCGCTGGAGAAGAAGAACAACCACGACCACGCACGCGCCGAGAGCGCGGGGGCCAAGGAGAAGGCGCACGGGTCCGAGGTAGTCGGCGGCGCACCGAAGATGCACCGCCGGAAGGCGGGTGGCGGCGGCTCCTGACGCTACGATGCCCCCTCGGGGGTGTCGGGTCGGTCTGGTCGAGAGGTAACGAGAAGTTGGCGCGCCGCGTAGTGCTCCATGTCGGGGCGATGAAGTCGGGGACGACATATCTGCAGGGTGCCCTGTACAAGAACAAGGCTCTCCTCGCGGAGCGTGGGTTCCTGGTCCCCGGTGCGCGCTGGCGCAACCAGATCGAGGCAGTTCTCGACGTCAAGGGCCGCCGGAAGCACCCGCAGGGGAACTCGGTCGCCGGGGCCTGGGACCGCCTGGTCGCCGAGGTCGATGAGTGGGACGGCACGGCGCTGATCTCCGTCGAGCTGCTCGCGCCGGTCGGCCCGGAGACGGTCGAGCGGGTGGCGACGAGCTTCGAGGGCGTGACCCCCGAGATCGTGCTCTCGCTGCGTGACATCAACCGGCAGATCCCGTCGATGTGGCAGGAGCTCGTCCAGAACGGCGTGGACTGGACCTGGGCGGATTTCCTGACCGCGGTCAACAAGAGCCGTCCGGGCTCTCCCGAGCGCCGTCACTCCGGCCCCGGCAAGCGGTTCTGGTCCGAGCAGGACATGGTCGCCATCGCCCGGCGCTGGGGCCAGGCCGGCCCTCTTCACCTGGTCACGGTGCCGCCTCCGGGCAGCCCGGCGACCCTCCTGCTGGAACGTTTCGGTGTGGCGATGGGCTTCGATCCCGAGGGGATGAAGAGCCCGCCGCCGAAGAACACCTCCCTCGGCTCCGCGACCGTCGAGGTGCTGCGCGGCCTCAACGCCGAGTTGGACCGGCGTGGCCTGGCCTACCCGGCGGCGATGGGGTTGCGCAAGCACGTCCTCGGCAAGCGCCTGATGCCGGAGCTGACGGTCGACGACCCACGTATCGGGCTCCAGGCACCGCGCTGGACCCCCTCGTTCACCCGCGACCAGGCAGCGGAGCTGCGCAGTCTGGACGCGACCATCCACGGGGATCTCGATGACCTGGCCCCTGTGGACGTACGCGGGATCGACCCGCGCAAGGTCACCGACAAGCAGGTTCGAGACGCCGCGGTGGCTTCCTATGCGGCGCTGCGTACGGACCTCAACAAGAAGCTCGCCGACCCGACCATCCCTGGTGAGGCCATCGACCCGGGGGAGGGCCGCAAGGCCCCGGCGCGTGCCGTCTCCGCCTTGGCCGACCTCGTGGAGTGGTCCGTCCGGCGAGAGGAGCTGGTCCGCACGTAGGGCCTCAACACACATATTCGGGGGAACTCTTTGTCAAGCAGCTGGAGCCTGCGCCGTCGTCGCAGACTCGCCGAGGAGGCGGGCGGCACGTCGGCCGCGCCGCCACGGATCGCGGTGCTCACCATCGCCCGCGACGAGGGCGAGATGCTCACCCGCTGGGTCGACCACTACGGCCGAGCGGCGGGTCACGAGAACCTGATCGTCTTCGACGACGGCTCGACCGACGGTTCCACCGACGACCTGCCGTGCACGGTCCAGCGGCTGCCTGGCTTCCGGAAGGGCAACTTCGAGGCCGGCCGGATGGGCCTGGCCAGCGGGGTCGCCCACGGTCTCCTGGGGATCTACGACGTGGTCATCTTCACCGACGTGGACGAGTTCCTCGTTCCGGACCCGGCGAGGTACGCCAACCTGTCCGACTACCTGACCAGGCGGCCCGAGCGGGTGATCGCGCCGTTCGCCCTCAATGTCGTCCACCACACCGCGGTCGAGGGACCGATGGTCAGCGGCAAGCCGATCGTCGGCCAGCGGGCGTACGCCCAGTTCGCGCCGTTGATGTGCAAGCCGTCGGTCAAACGGGATCCGGCCGCCTGGACGCTCGCCTCCCACGGGATCAAGGCGCCGTACGTGCCCGACCCGGGGCTGTTCATGCTCCACATGAAGTTCGCCGACGTGGATCTGTTGCGGCGACAGGCCGACCGCCGCAACGAGCTCGCCAAGTCGGTCGGCCGCGGCAAGGGCAGCTCCTGGGGTCGCTCCGGCGACGATCTGGCCGGCCTGCTGACCACCGCGACCGCCTCGGTGAGCGCCGATGTCGAGGAGTTCGACCCGACCTCGGTCCTGCCGGCGAGGCTCGTCCGGGAGGAGGATGGAGTGCACCGCGCCATCGGCCCGGGCCACATCGACAACCTCCGCAACCAGCCGCTGTTACGCATCCCGGAACGCCTCCACGGGATCGTCTGAACTAGGTTACCGTCCGGTAATCCACGCACTCACCGACGAGAGGCCGCAGATGAGCAAGACCAACCCCGGCAACTTCTTCGAGGACTTCCAGGTCGGCCAGGTCATCGAGCACGCCACGCCGCGCACGGTGACCGAGGGCGACCGGGCTGCGTACGGGTCGCTCTACCCGACCCGCTTCGCGGTGCCCTCGAGCGCTGCCTTCGCGGCCTCCGTCGGGCTCGAGCAGCACCCTGTCGAGGAGCTGATCGGCTTCCACATCGCCTTCGGCAAGACCGTCCCGGACGTGTCGCTGAACGCGGTCGCCAACCTCGGCTACGCCGAGTGCCGCTTCCACCAGCCGGTGGTGCCGGGCGACACGCTCTCGACGAAGTCCGAGGTCATCGGCCTCAAGCAGAACTCCAACGGCAAGTCCGGCGTCGTCTACGTACGCTCGACCGCCACCAACCAGCGCGGCGAGGTCGCCATCGACTGGGCGCGCTGGGTGATGGTCCACAAGCGGGACCAGGCGGCCGCCGCACCCGAGACCGTGATCCCGGAGCTGGCCAAGGCGGTCGACGCCAAGAACCTGATCGTGCCCAAGGGCCTGGACTTCTCCGCGTACGACTTCACCGCCGCCGGTGAGCCGCACCGGCTGGCCGACTACGAGGTCGGCGAGAAGATCGACCACGTCGACGGGGTCACCCTCACCGAGTCCGAGCACCAGCAGGCCACGCGGCTGTGGCAGAACACCGCGAAGGTGCACTTCAACGTCGAGGCGCGGCCCGACGGCCGCAACCTCGTCTACGGCGGCCACATCATCTCGCTGGCCCGTGCGCTGTCGTTCAACGGCCTCGCCAACGCCCAGCTCGTCGCCGCGATCAACGCCGGCGCCCACACCTCCCCGGCCTTCGCCGGCGACACCGTCTACGCCTGGTCCGAGGTCCTCGACCGAGTCGAGACCGACGCTCCGGGTGTCGGCGCTCTTCGCCTGCGCCTGGTCGCCACCAAGGGACGCGACGAGTCGATGACCCTGCGCGGCGAGGACGGCAAGTACGCCCCCGGGGTGCTGCTCGACCTCGACTACTGGGCGCTCATCCCTGCGTAAGGAGCACGTCATGTCCACCAACACCGCCTCGGGCTTCGCTTCGACACGTAAGAAAGCACTCTTCGTCTCCGGGTCCGCCCAGGGGATCGGCAAGGCGATCGTCGAGAAGTTCGCTGCGCAGGGCTGGTTCGTCGGGATCTACGACATCGACGCTGACCGGGCCCGCGACGTCGCGGCGCTGCTCGGCTCCGACTCAGCCATCGGCGGCACGCTCGACGTCACCGACCCGGCGTCCTGGAACGCGGCGCTCGAGGAGTTCGCCACCGCCGCCGGCGGTCGCCTCGACCTGCTGGTCAACAACGCCGGCATCCTGCGTGCCGGCCGCCTGGCCGAGGTCGACCTGGCGCAGCACCACCAGACCATCGAGATCAACGTCAACGGCGTGATCAACGGCTGCCACACCGCCTACCCCTACCTCCGCGCCACCCCCGGCTCGGGCGTCATCAACGTCTGCAGCGCGAGCGCGATCTACGGGCAGCCGGAGATCGCCTCCTACAGCGCGTCGAAGTACGCCGTGCGCGGACTCACCGAGGCGCTGGAGCTCGAGTGGCGCAAGGAGGGCATCCGGGTACAGGCGGTCTGGCCGCTGTGGGTGAAGACCGCGCTGCTCGACGGCAACGCCGCCTCCTCCCACGAGACGCTCGGCATCCGGCTCACCGTCGAGGACGTCGCCAACCAGGTCTGGGAGATGGCGCAGCCGCGCAAGGGGCTGCGTGGGCGGGTGCCGAAGGTGCACACGACGGTCGGGTTCCCGGCCAGGGCGCTCTCGACCGCCGCCGACCTCGCGCCGAACCTGTTCGTCCGCGAGGTCAACCGGCTCATCACTCGGGCCTGAGAAATCGGCCGGGCCGCCGGCTGGTTGGATGGGGGCATGGCCCTCTACCTCGTCAGGCACGGCACCACCGAGTGGTCCCTCAACGGCCGGCACACCTCCCACACCGACCTCCCTCTCCTGCCCGAGGGCGAGGACGCCGCCAAGGTGCTCTCGTCGCGGCTTCACGAACGGGAGTACGCCGCGGTGCTGACCTCCCCGCGGCAGCGGGCGCTGCGTACGGCTGAGCTCGCGGGCTTCCCAGACGCGGTCGTCACCGACGACCTGGTCGAGTGGGACTACGGCGACTACGAGGGCATCACGACCGACGAGATCCACCGTACGGACCCCGGCTGGAGCCTGTGGACCGGGAAGACGCCCGGTGGAGAGGCCGCTGCCGCCGTCCAGGAGCGGCTGGGCAGGGTCGTCTCGGCCGCCCGTGAGTGCGACGGCGACACCCTGGTCTTCTCCCACGGACACGCGCTGTGCGCCCTGGCCGCGGTGTGGCTGGGACTTCCGGTCACCGAGGGACGGCTCTTCCGGCTCGACACCGCGACCATCTCGATGCTGGACGCCCACCACGGGCAGCCGGTCGTCAAGAACTGGAACACATAGTCAGGGCCGCTGCTTGACCGTATGGCTTGACCTGACGGATGGCACGGGTCACCGTTGTGGGGTGGCTCTTGCGGTTGGCTGTCCACGCTGCGCGACGCCGGTGGCGAGCATCGGTGCCGGCGGCAGCAAGTCGTGTCCCGAGCATGGGGTGGTGACGCCGTTATGGCGTTCGGATGCCGCCTCCTACGAAGACCTGGTGCAGGCCCTCTCGCTCGCCGGTGAGGTGCCCACCTACCTGCCTTGGCCGCTCGAGTCGGGCTGGTCGATCGCCGACCTCGCCGTGGTCGGTGACGAGAACAAGGGCTCGGCGACGCTGCTCACGCTGACGGGCGTCACCCCGGACGACGGACCGGTCGAGATGACCGTCGTCACCGAGGAGGCCGGCGTCGGGCTGGGCGCTCGGTGTGCGCGTACGGCAGGACCGGACCCCGGCATCGACGCCTGCGCCGGCCCGCCCACGACGAGGGTCCGGGTCGCCGGGCAGCGGCAGCTGGTGCCGCTGTGGCCGATCACCCAGTGGACCAACGGCGCCGCGGAGTGGGAACGGTCGGTGGTCGTCGGCGAGGCCGCCGGCCGCTGGCTGTGGCTGATCTTCCGCCCGGCCACGGCGATGCTGATGCTCCAGGACGGCTGGCACCTGCGTCAGGTCGGCGACCTGGGCGTACAGATGGTCGAGCTGCCCTTCGGAGGCCCCGGTGGATCTTGGTGGAACTCGCCCTAGGATGTGCAGGTGCGCATCGACCTCCATACTCACTCGCGGGTGAGCGACGGGACCGATTCGCCCACCGAGCTGATCCAGGCGGCGAAGGCCGCAGAGCTCGACGTCGTCGCGATCACCGACCACGACACCGCCGCCAGCTGGGACGAGGCGGCCGCGGCTGCCACCGAGGCCGGGATCGAGCTGGTGCGCGGCATGGAGATCAGCACCGACTACGTCGGCCACAGCGTGCACCTGCTGGCCTACCTGCCCGACCGGACCCACCCGCCGCTGGTTGCCGAGCTCGCCCGGATACTGGCCGGCAGGGACGGACGGCTGCCGCTGATGCTTGCCCGGCTGGCCCGTCTCGGCATCGAGGTGTCGCTCGAGGACGTCGCCGCCGTCTCCGGTGATGCCGCCGCCTCGGGCCGCCCGCACCTGGCCGACGCGCTCGTTGCCAAGGGATATGTGCGCAGTCGCGACGAGGCGTTCAACCGCTACCTCGGGGCCGGCAAACCGGCGAACGTCAGCCGCTACGCGGCCCCGCTCGAGCCGATGATCCGCACCGTCGCCGCCGCCGGAGGAGTCACCGTGATCGCCCACCCTTGGGGGCGGTCCGGACACGAGCAGCCCGACGAGGCGGCCATCTCCGCACTGGTCGACGCGGGCCTGTCCGGGCTCGAGGTCGACCACCAGGATCACAGCCCGGAAGTACGCGAGAAGCTGCGGGTGATCGCCCGAAACCTCGACCTCGTGGTGACCGGATCCAGCGATTACCACGGCACCGGGAAGGTGGGTCACCATCTGGGAGTGAACACCACCGCACCCGCCGAGTACGAGCGGCTCCTGGAGCGCGCCGCCGCAGCCGCGGCCGCCTCCGGACGAGCCACCCCTGAGGTCGTACGTTGACCGAGATCTTCGTCTCCACGTTCGTGACGCTCTTCGTGATCATGGACCCGGTCGGCACGATCCCGATCTTCCTGTCGCTGACCGCGGGACAGTCACCGGGCAAGCAGCGCCGCGCGGCGCTGCTCGCGGTCGCGGTCTCGTTCCTGGTGATCACGATCTTCGCGCTGTTCGGACAGGCGATCCTGCACTTCCTGCACATCTCCCTCGAGGCGTTGCAGTGCGCCGGCGGCCTGCTCCTGCTGCTGGTCGCCCTCGAGTTGCTCACCGACAACTTCGACGACCCCGTCGCCGCCGCCGGAGCGAACGTGGCGATGGTGCCGCTCGGCACCCCGCTCCTGGCCGGCCCCGGTGCGATCGTCGCCACCATGGTCTTCACCCAGGAGGTCGACTCCGTCGGGACCGCCTTCGGGCTCGGCCTCGGACTCGTCGTCGTCCACCTCGCCCTCCTGGTAGCGATGGTCTTCTCCATCCCGATCCTGAAGGTGCTCAAGGAGTCCGGCGTCCTTCTCATCACCAGGATCGCCGGTCTGCTCCTATCTGCGATCGCCGTTCAGATGGTCGCCGACGCGGTCACGACCTTCATCGCGAACGCCTGAGCCGCGCCGGGCTACTTGCGGCCCAGCGACTGGAACTTCTGGAGTACGCCGGACGGGACCACCCTCGCCATGGTGGCCAGGGCCTTGTAGCGCTTGCTCGGGATCGAGAAGGTCTTGTCGGCGTCGTAGTCCTCGAGCGCCTCGCGGACCAGGTCGTTCACGTCGAGCCACATCCAGGAGGGGGCCGAGTCGTAGCCGGAGCCGAGGCGCTCGTGGAACTCGGTCTTGGTGAACCCCGGCAGCAGGGCCATCACCTTGATGCCCTGGCCGGCGTACTCGTTGTGGGCCCACTCCGTGAAGGAGTTGATCCACGCCTTGGCGGCCGAGTAGGTGCCGCGGGGGAGGTAGGAGGCGACGGAGCCGACGTTGATGATGCCGCCGTGGCCGCGGGCCGCCTGGGCGCCCAGGGCGGCGTGGGAGAGGCGCAACGGGGCGATGATGAGCACCTCCGCCATCGCGGTCTCCTCGTCGGCGGTGTTGTCGAGGAAGCGGTGCTTGAGGCCGTGACCGGCGTTGTTGACCAGCAGGTCGACCGGGTGCTCGGCGTCGGCCAGGCGGGCCTCGACCTTGGCCAGGTCGGCGCTGTCGGTCAGGTCGGCGCGGAGCACCTCGACGCCGATGCCGTGAGCGTCCGTCAGATCCTTGGCGACGCCGTTGAGACGTTCCTCGTCACGGGCGACGAGAACGAGGTCGTGCCTGCGGGCGGCGAGCTGCTGGGCGAAGGCGAGTCCGATGCCGGCGGTCGCGCCGGTGATCAGGGAGGTGGGGTTCGACATGGGGCAATCCTGCCACCACCTGTCGGGAGGGTGATCCGGCCGCCGCGCCGTCGGTTCGCCCGCGGAATCACGGTTTCTGTCTGTCGTGTGACAGTTGACTTGCGGTCATACGTGTTTGGATGATGTTCGACGTGGATTTCGTAGGGGGACTCGGGCGCGTGATGGAGAAGTGAGCCGCAGTGCGCGCCACATGAGATCTCGGCCTCTCCGGCGCACCAAGATGCTCTTCGCTGCGTCCTTGCTGACGTCGGCCGGTCTGTTCGTCGGGATGGAGGTCATCGCCGAGCCGGTGGCCAACGGCCGGCCCAGTGTGGCCGACAGCGGGATGAAGCTGGGCGCGGACGCCGGGGCACGCACTCCGGTCTGGCCGCACGACAGCCAGCGTGAGGCCGCGATCGACCGTCACGTCGACGCGAGGACGGCCGCCGCGGAGAAGGTGCTTCCGGACGACTCCGGCACCGGTCGCCGGGCCGTCTTCTCGATCAGCCGTCAGCGGGTCTGGATCGTGTCCGCGGCCGACCGGACGCGGCGTACGTATCCGGTCTCGGGCAGCATCTACGACAACCTCAAGCCCGGCACCTACAAGGTCTTCTCCCGCTCCGAGCACGCGAGGGGGATCGACGACTCGGGCCGGATGAAGTGGTTCGTACGCTTCACCAAGGGCCCCCGCGCCGCGATCGGCTTCCACAACATCCCGGTGGACAAGGGCAAGCGCGTGCAGACCCGCGCCCAGCTCGGCACACCGCTGTCGCACGGGTGCATCCGCCAGGCCGAGCCGGACGCGAAGGCGATGTGGCGCTTCGCGCGGCTCGGCACCAAGGTGGTCGTGATCCCTTAGGCGGGCTCAGGCTCAGGCGTCGGCCTTGGGCGCGGAACCGCCCGAGCCCGAAGAGCGGCGACGACGGCGGCGACGGGGCGCGGAGCCCTCGGACTTGGCCTCGCCGTCGGCGGGCTTCGTCGACTCGGTCGACTCGGCGGTCGCCGGAGCAGCGGACTTGTCGACGACCTGGCCACTGCGGGAACGGGTGCGCTGACGGTCGCGGTTGCGGGGAGCGCGCTCGCGCTTCTCGCCGTCCTTGTCGGAGTCCTTGTCCTTGGGCTTCGCGGGCGCGGCGGCCTTGACCCGGCCCTTGGTGCCCTTCGGGATGCCCATGTCGTGGAGGAAGTGCTCCGAGGAGGAGTAGGTCTCCTGCGGCTCGTCGAACGGAAGGTCGAGAGCCTTGTTGATCATCTTCCACTTGTGGAGATCGGCCCAGTCGACGAACGTGACCGCGACACCGGAGGCGCCGGCGCGGCCGGTGCGGCCGATGCGGTGGACGTAGGTCTTCTCGTCGTCGGGGGTCGTGTAGTTGACCACGTGGGAGACGCCGGTGACGTCGATGCCGCGGGCGGCGACGTCGGTGGCCACCAGGACCTCGACCTTGCCGTCACGGAACTTCTGCATCACCCGCTCGCGGGCGGCCTGCTGCATGTCGCCGTGCAGGGGAGAGGCCGGGAAGCCACGCTCGGCGAGGTCGTCGGCCACGCGCTGCGCCTGCCGCTTGGTGCGGGCGAAGACGACGACCTTGTCGTGGTCCTCGCACTGCAGCAGGCGGCCGATCATCTCGGGCTTGTCGAGGTCGTGGGCCTGGTAGACGAACTGCGCCGTGGCGGGCACCGTCTCGCGCTCGCTCGCGGACTCGGCGCGGATGTTCATCGGGTGGCGCATGTAAGAGCGCGCCAGCGCCACGATCGCACCCGGCATGGTGGCCGAGAAGAGCAGCGTCTGACGTGTCTCCGGGGTGAGGGTGACGAGCTTCTCCACGTCGGGCAGGAACCCGAGGTCGAGCATCTCGTCGGCCTCGTCGAGGACGAGGGCGTGCACGTGGGAGAGGTCGAGGACCTTCCGGTTGGCCAGGTCGATCAGGCGGCCGGGGGTGCCGACCACGATGTCGACGCCCTTCTCCAGCGCGTCGAGCTGGGGGTCGTAGCCCGCGCCGCCGTAGACGGTCAGCACGCGGAGGCCGCGGTCCTCGGAGATCAGCGAGATCTCGGCCGAGACCTGCATGGCCAGCTCGCGGGTCGGAGCCACGATCAGCGCCTGCGGCTTGCCCTGCGGAAGGTCGACGTAGTCGGGGTCCTTGGGGGACACGCTGCGCTGAACGACCGGGATGCCGAAGGCCAGCGTCTTGCCGGAGCCGGTGCGGGCCTGGCCGATCAGGTCGGTGCCCTGCAGGGCGACCGAGAGGGTCATCTCCTGGATGGCGAAGGGGGTGGTGATGCCTTTGCGCTCGAGGGGAGCGCAGATCTCGGGATGTACACCGAGGTCCTTGAACGTTGTCATGATTCGTCGCTACTCGCTTGTCTCATCGAATGCGGCGAGCGACTCACGGGTGTCTCGAGCTTGCCAAGCGAGTGCCACGCCGCGCACATACGGGAACCAGACCACCGCGATATGAAGTGCATTACAGCGGCGCTGGGTCGGTCAAAAGGCATTCTATCGGTAGGGTTCTCTCGTGGTTGCATCGTCAGAGTTCACGGGTCCTCAGGATCCGTTCGGTGATCCTGTTTACAAGGCCGCCGTCATCGACCTTCTCGGAGCGGTCGCCTATGGCGAGGTCTCGGCTGTCGAGCGGCTGACCGACGACGCCAAGATGGCGCCGTCATTGGAGGACAAGACGGCTCTTCTCGCGATGGCGGCCGCTCAGCACGCCAAGATCCAGCCAGTCCTCGACCGGCTGGTGGAGCTCGGCACCGACCCGTACGCGGCCATGGAGCCGCTGCGCGAGGGGTTCGACGAGTTCCACATCCACACGAAGCCCGCGGACTGGTGGGAGTCGCTGGTCAAGGCGTACGTCGGTGACGGGCTCGCCAACGACTTCTACCGTGAGGTCGCTGGGTTCCTCGACGAGGACACCCACAAGCTCGTGGTCACCACCCTCGAGGACGCCGGGCGCGCCGACTTCGTCGTCGACCGGGTCCGGGCCGGCATCGAGGCCGACCACCTCATCGGCGGACGCCTGGCACTGTGGGGCCGCCGCCTCATGGGCGAGGCGATCACTCAGGCGCAGCAGGTCGCGGCCGCCCGTGAGGGGCTCAGCGAGCTGATCGCCGGTGGCCACCTTCCGGGTCTCGACCTCGGCACCATCGGCGAGATGCTCACCCGGCTCACCCAGCGCCACGTCGAGCGAATGGGCAAGCTCGGGCTTGAGCACTGACATCCACTGGACCGGCTGGGTAGGGACGCAGATCGTCCCCGAAGCCGGTGTGTGGACGTCTCCCGAGGTCAGCCCCGGGTTTCGCTTCGACGAGCTGGTCGCCTCCTGGAACGTGGCGACCCCGCCCGGGACCTGGGCGGAAGTCGCGGCTCAGGTCATCGGCGAGTCGGGGGAGCGGAGCGGCTGGCTGGTGCTGGCTCGCTGGTCCTCGGACCCCGCTTTCACCTCCACCTCCGTCGCAGGTCAGGACGACCCGGTCGCGATTGCGTCCGACGACACCATCCTGGGGCGAGGCGGGCGCAGGTTCACGGCGTTCTCGCTGCGGCTGAGCCTGCACGGTTCCGGGGGGAACCTGCCGCGGGCGAGCCTGCTCGGGGCGATGGTCTCGGCCGACGCCCGGGACTCGGCGCCGGCGCCGGGGGCGGTACCTCGCGGGACGGTCGTGGGTGGCGTACCCGCCTATTCGCAGCAGCTCCATCGTGACCGCTATCCGCACTGGGACGGCGGTGGGCAGTCCTGGTGCAGCGCCGCCTCGACGGCGATGGTCGCCGAGTTCTGGGGCGCCGGGCCGACGCCCGCCGAGACGGCCTGGGTCGACTACGAGACCCCCGACCCGCAGGTGCCGTTCACCGTCCGGGAGGTCTACGACGAGTCCTTCGGTGGCGCCGGCAACTGGGCCTTCAACACCGCCTATGCGGGCGCTCGGGGGCTGGTCGCGTACGTCACCCGGCTCCGCTCCTTCGCGGAGGCCGCCCGGTTCCTCGAGGCCGGGATCCCGCTCGTGCTGGCCGTCTCGCACCAGGACGGCGAGCTGACCGGCGCCGGCTACGTCACCAACGGCCATCTGCTCGTGCTGACCGGCTTCGACGACGGCGGCGACCCGGTCGTCCACGACCCTGCGTCCCACAAGATCGTCAGCGATGCGGCGGTGCGGACGACGTACGACCTCGGCGAGCTCGACCGCGCCTGGGCCCGCTCCGGGCGGATCGTCTACGTCTTCCGGCCGCCGGACGTGGCCCTGCCGGAGCCGCCGGCGCAGCCGAACTGGTGAGGCTGGCTGCAACGACAGAAGCGGCCCCACCCCACAGGGGCGGGACCGCTTCGATGACCTGGATGAAGCTCAGGCCTTGGACTTTCCGGTGACACCGGAGGCGATGACCACCAGAACGGCGGCGATCACGACCTGCCAGATGTGACGCCACCAGTCAATGCCGTTGGTCGCGTTGTCCCACGTAGCCGCATGGCCGTCGAACGGCCCGTTGTTCTGGCCGAAGATGAACCAGTAGACGAAGCTGCCGATCAGCATGCCGCCGATGCCGCAAACGATCGTCAGCCAGAACGGGATGTTGTCCTTATCGCCCGGCGCGAAGAACTTGCCGAGGGCCCCAATGATGACGCCGCCGATGAGGGTGACGAGGATCGTAGAGATCATGCCCATTTCCCTTCAGGTTGTGAGTGGCGCCATGAATGCGCCCATCATTTGATATTGCACCTGTTGGGACTCGAATGCACGGACAACATGGCTCAAAACCGGAAGTTCGCCGCCGGAATCAGGGCCATCCCTGAGTCCGGAGTAGTTCAGCCGGCGAAGCCGACCTTGCCGACCTTGGCCGGGCCGATCTCGATGTAGGCGAGCTTCTCGGTCGGGACGATGACCTTGCGGCCCTTGCTGTCGGTCAAAGCGAGCACAGCGCCGCCGCCGAGGGCGTCGGCGATGAGCTTCTCCACCGATTCGCTGGACTCCTCGGTCTCTACGACGAGCTCACGGGCGGCCTGCTGGACGCCGATCTTGACCTCCACGGGTCCTCCTTGCGATGGGTCGATCAATGCTTCGGAATCCTCTCACACGGACCGTGAGGAACCCCGTCGTTGCGCTACGAGCGGAATCAATCAGTCTTGGGATAGCCGCGGATGCCGCGCCAGGCGAGGCCGGCGACGAGGCGGGCGGCGTCCTCCTGGGAGAGGTCGCCGTTGTTGTGGAGCCAGTAGCGGGCGCTGACCTGTGCCTGGCCGACCAGGCCGACGGCGAGCAGGTGCGAGGCCGCGGCGGCGAAGCCGGTGTCCTCGGCGATGACCTCGGCGACCGCCTCGGCGCACTCGTTGGTGACCCGGTCGACCTGCTCGCGTACGGCGGGGTCGTTGGTCAGGTCGGACTCGAAGACGAGCCGGAAGGCACCGGTCTCGGAGGCCACGTAGTCGTAGAAGACCGCGACACAGCGGGCCACGCGTTCCTTGTTCTCATCAGTCGACGCCAGGGCCTCCCGGCAGCGATCGATGATCTCGTTCGCGGACTTCTCCAGCAGGGCCAGGTAGAGGTCCAGCTTGCCGGGGAAGTGCTGGTAGAGAACGGGCTTCGAGACCCCGGCCCTCTCGGCGATGTCGTCCATCGCGGCGGCGTGGAAGCCGTAGGCGACGAAGACCTCGAGAGCGGAATCGAGAAGCTGGGCTCGTCGTTCCGTCCGGGGCAGTCGCGCCCCTCGCGGTCGAGTGGGGTCGAGCTCGGATTGGTGCGTGGTCACCCCAGCAGCCTACCCGCTGGTACTCGGATCGCGGGACGCGTCGTTGCCTCGCCCATGGATGAGGGAACATGGAGAAGTGCCTGCGGTGTTCAAGTAGGCATACGTACGTCCGAACTGAGGAGCAGTTGTGTCCCTAGCCCCGCTCGTGGAGCCCGCTGACGAGCTGACGATCGATGAGGTGCGCCGCTACAGCCGCCACCTCATCATCCCCGACGTCGGCATGGACGGGCAGAAGCGCCTGAAGAACGCCAAGGTGCTGGTCATCGGCGCCGGCGGTCTCGGCTCGCCCGCCCTGCTCTACCTGGCCGCGGCCGGCGTCGGCACCCTCGGCATCGTCGAGTTCGACGAGGTCGACGAGTCCAACCTGCAGCGCCAGATCATCCACAAGCAGTCGACGGTGGGCCAGCCGAAGGCCGACTCCGCCGCGGCGGCGATCAAGGAGGTCAACCCGTACGTCAACATCGTGCTGCACGACGTGCGGCTCGACAACGACAACGTGCGCGAGATCTTCACCGGCTACGACCTCATCGTCGATGGCACCGACAACTTCGCGACCCGCTACATGGTCAATGACGCGGCGTACTTCCTGGGCATCCCGTACGTCTGGGGCTCGATCTACCGCTTCGACGGCCAGGCCTCGGTGTTCGCGCCGACCCTGACCGACGACGCCCCGTGCTACCGCTGCCTCTACCCGGAGCCGCCGCCCCCGGGCATGGTCCCCTCCTGCGCCGAGGGCGGCGTGCTGGGTGTGCTCTGCGCCTCGATCGGCTCGATCCAGGTCAACGAGGCCATCAAGATGCTGACCGGCATGGGTGAGCCGCTGGTCGGCAAGCTGATGATCTACGACGCACTCGAGATGGAGTACCGCAAGCTGAAGGTCCGCAAGGACCCCAACTGCGCGCTGTGCGGCGAGAACCCGACGGTCACCGACCTGATCGACTACGACGCCTTCTGCGGTGCGATCTCCACCGAGGCGGCCGACGCCGCGGCCGGCGCGACGATCTCCGTCACCCAGCTCTCCGAGATGATCAAGGAGCGCGAGGAGGGCAGCCGCGACTTCGTCCTCGTCGACGTGCGCGAGCCGAACGAGTACGAGATCAACAAGATCCCCGGTGCCGTCCTGATCCCCAAGGGCGAGTTCCTCAACGGCAACGCGATCCCGCAGGTCGCCGAGCTCACCGGCGACGGTGCCAAGCCGCTCGTGTTCCACTGCAAGAGCGGCGTACGCAGCGCCGAGGTGCTCGCGATCGCCAAGGGCGCCGGCTACGCGGACGCGGTCCACGTCGGCGGCGGTGTGGTGGCATGGGTCAACCAGATCGACCCCTCGCAGCCCTCGTACTGAATCAACACAGCTGAGCATTACTGAACTGTTGGCCAGCGGTGGCTCCTCTGGGGCCGCCGCTGGCTTTATCTGTACGTGGAGATACCGATAGTTTTGCGGTCGCAGCTGCGGGGGGCGGAGTTGCATCAATGCACGAACCTCGGAGGATTCGACGTTGTCCACACGCGCTCGTCTCAGCGCGACGCTCGCCGGTGCCACCCTGGCCGGCGGACTGTTTCTCGGTGCCCCTGCCCACGCGAGCGACCAGGGTCCGGAGCCGGCCTCCGGCGCGGCCGTAGGCTCTGCGATCGACCCGGAGAGGCTGGAGTCGAATGTCGCGGACCCGACCCGCGGCGTACCTCCGTCCTATGTCTTCGCCGGGGTCGGTGCGCTGCTGATGGGAGCGGGTGCCGGTCTGGCCGTACGTCGCAAACGGGCTGAGGCTGTGGCACGCTCGGCCGAGTGAGCAACGGTCAACCCAGCCTGAGGACCTTCATCGGGGAGATCTTCATCGTCGTCCTCGTGGTCGCGGTCGCTGTGCTCGGCTACGCCGCCTACGACTACTACACGAAGATCGACGAGGCGGAGAAGAGCAACGCGACCCCGCCCGGGACGACCTCCTCGATCCCGGCCGAGGCGCTGGCCGAGGTGCCGAAGAAGAAGGGCAAGGTACGCGGCGTCTCCATCCCCTCGCTCAACGTGCACGCCGACGTGGTGCCGTTGGCGATGGACGGCGGCACGCTCACCCCGCCCGCCGACGCCTCGCTCATGGGCTGGTGGAAGGGCGGCGCGAAGCCCGGGGCGGATGACGGCTCGGTGCTGATCGTCGGCCACACCCTGCACAACGGCGGCGGCATCCTCGACCGGCTGGGCGAGGTGAACGAGGGCGACGAGATCGTCGTACGGACCAAGGACGGGGAGTTCAGCTACACCGTCCGGTCGGTGCGCGACCTCACCAAGGAGCAGGTCGCCAAGCGCAGCAAGCGGCTCTTCGACCCCGACGGCGAGCCGAAGCTGGTCGTGGTGACCTGCGACGACTGGGACGGCACCTCGTTCCAGGGCAACACCGTGGTGGTGGCCGTCCCGTAACCCGGAGCCGTCGAGCCTCGTTACTTGTGAGTCACATCACCTACAGACCGAGGCCCCCACATGCTCCGCACACGCCGTTCCGTACGCCGCGCCGCAGCCGTTGCCGCCGGCACTCTGACCGCCGCGCTCGTCCCGGCCCTGATCCCGTCTCCGGCCCACGCCTGGGCCCCGGCCGACACGGCCACCATCACCCCGGGCGTGATGATGTACACCGACGGTGCCCAGTGCACCGCCAACTTCGTCTTCGCCGACTCCGCCTCGAACGTCTACGTCGGCTACGCCGCCCACTGCGCGGGTCTCGGTGAGGCCACCGACACCAACGGCTGCGCCGCCAAGTCGCTCCCGCTGGGCACCGAGGTGACCTTCAACGAGGGCGGTTCGCTGCTGAGCGAGGGCACCGTCCTGGGGAAGGGCAAGCTGGCGTACTCCTCCTGGGACACCATGCAGAAGCTGGGCACCAAGGACGAGAACGCCTGCGCCTACAACGACTTCGCCCTGGTCAAGGTGAACGCCGCCGACGCGGGCAAGGTCAACCCGAGCGTGCCGATCTGGGGCGGTCCGACGGGCATCGACACCGACGGCACCGTGGCCGGCGACAAGGTCTACTCCTACGGCAACTCCTCGCTGCGCGCCGACGTCGACCTGCTCTCGCCGAAGATCGGCCTCTCGCTCGGTGACAGTGTCAACGGCACCCGCTGGTCGCACCCGCTCTACAACCTCACCCCCGGCATCCCCGGTGACTCCGGCTCCGGCTTCCTGAACGCCGACGGCAAGGCGGTCGGCACCCTGTCGACGCTGGGTCTGCTTCCGCTTGCCGGGTCCAACAACATCGGTGACATGGACCTCGAGCTGAAGTACGCCCAGGCGAACTCGGGCATCTCCGGTCTGCGTCTGGTCGAGGGCACGGAGCCGTTCAGCCCGATCCTCTGAGCACTGCCTGTGACACCGCGCTAATGTGCGCGGCATGAGCGAGCGCCAGCGAGCGACAATAAGGGTCAGGTCGCCGCGTCCGTATGGTTGCGCTTGCGCTACGGAGGCGGCGACATGACCGACCGGGAGGCGTACGTAGAGGCCGTTCTGCGTCTTGTCGAGCAGATCCCACGTGGACAGGTGACGACGTACGGCGCGATCGCCGATGCCCTCTTCGACGAGTTCGGGGGAGGGCCTCGGCAGGTCGGCTCGGTGATGGCGCGCGAGGGCGCGGGGATGCCGTGGTGGCGGGTGGTGCGGGCCGATGGCTCGCTCCCCGCCTCCCACGGCGAGGAGGCTCGGCAGGCCTATCTCGAGGAGGGCACCCCGCGCCGTGTCTCGGGGGCGGTGGACCTGCGCGCGGCGCTGTGGCTGCCGCCTACGATGAGCACGTGATGTATCGCGTCCTCCACGCCGTCGTGCCACCCCTGCTACGGGCCGTCTGGCGCCCCACGGTGATGGGGGCAGAGAACGTCCCGCGCACCGGTGGGGTGCTCCTGGCCAGCAACCACCTCAGCTTCGCCGACTCGATCGTGATCCCGTCTGTCTCGCCTCGGCGGGTGCACTTCCTGGCCAAGTCCGACTACTTCACCGGCACCGGGCTCAAGGGCGCTGCCCAGCGGGCGTGGTTCGAGGGCCTGGGGATGCTGCCGGTGGACCGCGACGACCCGCAGGCCGCGATCGGCTCGCTGGAGGTGGCCCTGGAGGTCCTCGGCAAGGGTGAGGCCTTCGGGATCTATCCGGAGGGCACCCGGTCGCGGGATGGTCGTCTCTACCGCGGACGCACCGGGGTGGCGCACCTGGCGCTGACCGCCGGCGTGCCCGTGGTGCCGGTGGGGCTGCGGGGGACCGCGGAGCTCCAGCCGGTGGGGTCGAGCCTGCCGCGGCTGGCGAAGGTCACGGTCGAGTTCGGGCAGCCGATCCAGGTGGCCGGCCGGTTCGACGGCGTACCTCTCGGCAAGGCCCGCCGGGCCCTCACCGACGAGGTCATGGAGGCGATCGCCGCGCTCAGCGGCCAGGACCTGGCCGGGGTCTACAACGAGCGGCCCGCCGACGTCTGATTGCCTGTTGCGCCGGGGCGCGAAGGGGCGCACTCTGGAGGGTGACCGATAAATCAGAGGGCTAGCAGCCGAGGTGAGGCAGATGGCCACCACGACCGTGTTGCAGGAAGAGCTGCGACACAAGCACGACGAGCTCGTCGGGCGCTTGGCCCGCGCTCGGAGCATCATCGCCAGGCCCGAGCAGACCCGCCGGGGCTGCCCGCCGATCGACCAGTTCAACGCCGGTACGTCCCGTCACCTGCACGCGGTGGACGAGGCGCTGCTGCCGGCGGTCTCCGCTCACGTCGAGAACGGATCCGCTCTGGTCCATGAATACCTCCCCACGGCGCGGCACCTGGAGGTGCTGCTCTTCCACGTGAAGGCGCACGAGTACGGCTCCACCTGGGAGACCACCCACGATTGGCCGACCCTGTGGGGCGAGGTCGAGGAGGCGCTCGTCGCCCAGGAGGTGAAGGAGGACGAAATGGTCTCGCACCTCGCCGAAGAGGCCTCCGACGACGTGCTCGTCCTCGTCGCGGGTCGGATGACGCTGGCCGAGCGGAGGGCGCCCTCGCGCCCGCACCCCCATCTCCCGCACACCGGCCTGTCCGGAAAGGTCGTACGCCGCTTGGCCCGTCCCATCGACGCGATCTGGGATTCGGTCGAGGGCCGGTCGGTCGGTAACCCGAAGCCGTTGCCGCACAAGGAGCCGGGACTCTTCTGGCAGTACCTGCTCGGCGACCCGCGCTTCCCCGACGACCCGGCCAACGAGACCCGGCACAATGAGCCGGGTGACCGCTGACTCCATCACCTCCGCTCTTGACCTCGCGCCGCACCCCGAAGGTGGGGCGTTCCGGCAGACCTGGGCTGCCGCCGAGACCGTCACCCTGCCCGACGGGCGGGTGCGTCCGACCGCGACCCTGATCTACTTCCGGCTCTTGGCCGGGGAGTCGTCCGCGTGGCACCGCGTCACCTCGGACGAGATCTGGCTGGCGCACACCGGCGTCGTGTCCCTGCAGTTCGGCGGCGCCGGCTCGGCGCCGGTCGATGGCGAGACCGTGCTCGTCGGGGTCGACGTCGCCGCCGGCCAAGTGCCGCAGGCGGTCGTGCCGGCGGGGGTGTGGCAGCGTACGGTCCCCTCGGCCGAGGACGCGCTCGTCTCCTGTGTGGTCTCACCGGGGTTCGACTTCGACGACTTCGAGCTCGTCTCGGAGTAAGGAGATGGAGTACGCGTTCGAAGGAGCCGTGATCGAGTGGCGGGGGCCGGCGCCGTTCTACTACGTGCCGATGCCTGTCGAGGACGCCGAGGACCTCAAGGAGGACGCCAAGGGTCTGGAGTACTGGGGCCAGGTCGCCGTCACCGCCACCATCGGCGCGACCACCTTCACCACCGCGCTCTTCCCCAAGGACGGCACCTATCTGCTGCCGTTGAAGGTGGTCGTGCGGAAGGCGGAGGGTCTCGATCTGGACGATGTCGTCGCGGTGCGGATGCGTCTGGGGCATGACGTCTGAAGGGACGCCTGAAACTGTCGGCGCCGTCTGATTGGGTAGTCCCCGTGAGTGTCGCCTACCGCCTTGCCCCGCCGTCGAGTGCTGTCGGCGTGCCGGTTCTCGACGAGCACCAGCGGTCGGTCGTGGAGCATCCCGGCGGACCGCTGCTGGTGCTGGCCGGACCAGGGACCGGTAAGACGACCACGCTGGTGGAGGCGGTGGTCGACCGGATCGAGAACCGAGGCGTACGTCCTGACCAGCTGCTGGCGCTGACCTTCTCCCGCAAGGCCGCCGAGCAGCTGCGCGACCGGGTGACGGCGCGGCTGGGGCGGACGCTGTCGGGGGCGGTCTCCTCGACTTTTCACTCCTTCGCCTACGGGCTGGTGCGGCGCTACGCGCCGGCCGAGCTCTACGCCGCCCCGCTGACGCTGCT
This sequence comes from Nocardioides sp. NPDC127503, assembly GCF_040302165.1. Lineage (NCBI taxonomy): Bacteria > Bacillati > Actinomycetota > Actinomycetes > Propionibacteriales > Nocardioidaceae > Nocardioides > Nocardioides sp. NPDC127503. Next base: position 144,050 of record NZ_JBEORH010000003.1, read on the forward strand.
CTCCGCGCCGGAGGCCGATGTGGTGCTGCAGGAGCTGCTGGCCGACCACCCGGAGTCGGTGAGGTGGCCGGAGCGGTTCCGGATGGCGATCGGCACGCGCGGGTTCGCGCGCGAGGTGCAGACCGTCATCGCGCGGGCGCGCGAGCGCGGGCTCGACCCTGACCAGTTGGTGGCGCTCGGCCGGGAGGAGGGCATCGAGGAGTTCGTCGCGGCCGGGTGGTTCCTGGAGCAGTATCTCGACGTGCTCGGTGCGCAGTCGGCCATCGACTACCCCGACCTGATCATGCGTGGGGTGATCGAGGCCGAGCGGCATGCGGCCGAGCTCCGGGCCGAGTTCGCCTGCGTGTTTGTGGACGAATACCAGGACACCGACCCGAGCCAGGTCGCGCTGCTGCAGGCTCTGGCCGGCGACGGGCGCGACCTGATCGTGGTGGGTGACCCCGACCAGTCGATCTATGGGTTCCGGGGTGCGGACGTCAACGGGATCCTCGACTTCCCCTCGCAGTTCCTGACCCGGGAGCGTCGGCATGCGCCGGTGGTGGCGCTCGGGACGACCCGCCGGTTCGGGTCGAGGCTGTTGCGGGCGTCGCGTTCGATCGCGGCGGGCATCTCGGTGCGCGGCTCGATCCCGGCCGCGGCCTACGACACCTTCCGCAACCCGCACCCGCTGGCCCAGGACCCGGGCCGTGCCGAGGTGCTCACCTTCGACACCGACCGCGCCGAGACCGAGCACATCGCCGACCTGCTCCGCCGGGCGCATCTCGAGGACGGCATCGACTGGTCCGACATGGCTGTCCTGGTGCGCTCAGGACGCACCTCGATCCCGCAGCTGCGCCGGTCGCTGACCGCCGCCGGCGTGCCGGTCGAGGTCGCCGCCGACGAGACCCCGCTGGTCCGCGAGCCCGCCGCCGCGGTCCTCCTCGACGCGCTCGGGGTCGTCGTCGACGCCGACCTCGAGTCGGACCTCGACGAGCGCTACGTACGCCCCGATCGCTGCGAGGAACTGCTCACCGGTCCTCTCGGCGGCCTCGACGCCACCGACGTACGCGCCCTCACCCGCACCCTGCGGGCGAGGTTCCCCGACGTCGCCGCCCACGATCTCGTACGTCGTGCCGTGCTCGATCCGTCGCTGCTCGACCCGGAGGTGAATGGGGAGGGCGAGGAGCGGGTGCTGGGTCGGGTGCGCCGGCTCGCGGCCCTTCTCGCCGAGGCCCGGGCCGCGCTGAAGGACGGGGCCGGGGCGGAGCAGGTGCTGTGGACGCTGTGGGACGGGGCCGAGTGGGGGCAGCGGCTCCGGGCGCAGGTGGAGTCGGGCGGTGCCGCGGCGCGGCTGGCCCACCGCGACCTGGATGCGGTCGTGGCGCTCTTCGACACCGCCGCCAAGATCGAGGGCCGCCAGGAGTTCACCTCGGTGGAGACCTTCCTCGCCACGCTCCGGGCCCAGGAGATCCCGGCCGACACCCTGGCCGACAAGGGCGTACGCGGCTCGGCGGTGCGGCTGCTCACCGCCCACCGCTCGAAGGGGCTGGAGTGGGGTCTCGTGGTCGTCGCCCACGTCCAGGAGGGCGCCTGGCCCGACCTGCGCCGGCGCGACTCGCTCCTCGGCCCCGACCGGATCGCCCCGGCGCTGCCCGACGGCCGTCACGGCGGGCTGCTGCCGCCACTGACCCGCTCGGCGATGCTCGCCGAGGAGCGCCGGCTCTTCTACGTCGCCGCCACCCGGGCCCGGTCCCGGCTGATCGTGACCGCGGTGAAGTCGCCCGACGACGACGGTGACCAGCCGTCGCGGTTCATCAACGAGCTCGGCCTCCGTGAGGACCAGATCCGTCATCGCGTCGGCCGGCCGGCGCGACCGCTGTCGCTGGCAGGTCTGGTCGCCGAGTTGCGCCGCACCGCCGCGGATCCGGCCCAGCCCGACGCGCTGCGCGAGGCGGCCGCGAGAAGGCTGCAGAAGCTGGCCGCCACTGAGGTGCGGGGCAAGCGGATCGCGCTCGCCGCCGACCCGTCGACCTGGTGGGGGCTGCGGGCCCCGACGTACGCCTCGGCCGCGGTGCGCCCCGAGGACCGTCCGATCACGCTGAGCGCGTCGGCGCTGGAGGCGATCCTGACCTGCCCCGCGCAGTGGTTCCTGGCGCGGGAGGCGGGTGGCGCGGTCACCGACTCCTCGAGCCAGGGGTTCGGCAAGGTGGTGCACGCGATCGCCGAGCAGCTCGCCCGCGGCGACCTCGACGCCGCCACCGTCGAGGACCTGATGCCGTTCGTGGACGAGGTCTGGGGTCGCCTCGAGTTCCGTACGCCCTGGTCCGCTGCCCGCGAGCGCGAGGCGGTCCGGGATGTGCTGGCCAGGTTCCTGACCTGGCACCGTCGCCCCGGCGCGCGGACCGTGATCGGGTTCGAGGAGCAGCTGACCGCGAAGGTCTCGCTGCCCAGCGGGGAAACGGTGCGGCTCAACGGCTATGCCGACCGCCTGGAGCTCGATGAGAGCGGCCGGATCGTGGTCGTTGACCTGAAGACCGGGAAGTACCCGCCCACCGCGCAGGAGGTCAAGGAGCACGGCCAGCTCGGCCTCTACCAGCTGGCGGTGGAGCACGGCGCGGCCTCGTCGCTGGCGCCGGACGCGACCTCCGGGGGAGCGGAGCTGATCCAGCTGCGCCATCCCGCGGGTTCGGGGAGCGAGCTGCCGAAGGTGCAGGTGCAGGCACCTGAGCCGCCCGAGATCATCACCCAGCTGGAGAAGGCGGTGGCGACGGTGCGGGCCGAGGAGTTCGTGGCCAGGCCGGGCAAGCAGTGCGACCGGTGCCAGTTCGTCGCGCTCTGCCCGGCGCAGACCTCGGGATCGGTGCTCTCATGAACCCGGCGATGAAGGTCGAGACCCCCGAAGAGCTCGCCAAGCTGATGGGCCACGACTGGCTCTACAGCGAGGAGCAGTTCCGCGCGATCACGGCTCCGCTGGAGCCGGCCGTGGTGATCGCCGGCGCCGGGTCCGGCAAGACCGCGGTGATGGCCGCCCGAGTCGTCTGGCTGGTCGCCACCGGCCGCGTACTTCCCGGGGAGGTGCTCGGTCTGACCTTCACCACGAAGGCGACCGCCGAGCTGGCCACCAGGATCCGGGAGTCGCTGCAGAAGGCGGGGCTGTGGCCCGAACGGCGCGAGGGCCCACCGCGGCCCGGCGAGGAAGAGGATGAGCCCACCGAGCCGACGGTCGCGACCTACCACTCCTACGCCTCCGGCCTGCTCTCCGAGCACGGGCTGCGGATCGGTCACGAGCCCGACACCCGGCTGATCGCGGATGCGACCCGCTACCAGCTTGCGGCTCGAGCCGTGGCCCGGCACACCAACCCGGTGGACAAGCTGACCGACTACCCGAAGCTGGCCGTCCAGCAGCTGCTGGCGCTCGACTCCGAGCTCTCCGAGCACCTCATCGACCCGGCCAGGCTGCGGGCCTACGACCGCAACGAGCGGTCGCTGTTCGCGCTCGAGGTGGCCGACCTCAACGCCCAGCTGGCCGACGGGAAACGGGTCAAGACCAAGTTGACCAAGGTCGAGAAGGCGATCGACGCGATCGACAAGCGCTACGAGCTGCTCGACCTGGTCGACGGCTACCGGCGGCTGAAGGACCGGCTCGGGCTGATGGACTTCTCCGACCAGATCGCGCTGGCCGCCCGGCTGGCCGTGGAGACCCCCGAGGTCGGTGAGATCGAGCGCGGGAAGTTCAAGGTCGTGCTGCTCGACGAATACCAGGACACCTCGGTGGCCCAGGCCCAGATGCTGGCCCGCCTCTTCGGTGACGGACACCCGGTCACCGCCGTCGGCGACCCCAACCAGGCGATCTACGGCTGGCGCGGCGCCTCGGTGAGCAACATCCTCGAGTTCGGCCGCGACTTCCCGACGAAGGACGGCCGCCGCCCCGCCTACTCCCTGACCGTCAACCGCCGCTCCGACGCGCGCATCCTCGACACCGCCAACCATCTGGCCGCCCAGCTCTACGAGGGCCGCGAGAAGGAGCGCCTGGTCGCCGCCGAGGGGGCGCGCGACGGTGAGGTCCGGGTGCATGTCCACGAGACGTACGACGAAGAGCTGCTCTGGCTCGCCGACAAGGTGATCGAGGCCCATGAGGCGGTCGGGGAGTGGAAGGAGATCGGCGTCCTGACCAGGGACAACTCGCAGGCGGCGGCGGTCTTCGACGCGCTCACCGCTCGCGAGATCCCGGTCGAGATCGTCGGTCTGAAGGGGCTGCTCCGGCTGCCCGAGGTGGCCGAGGTCGTGGCCACCATGGAGCTGCTCCACGACGTCACCGCCAACGCCGCCCTGCTCACGCTGCTCGCCGGTCCGCGATGGGCGATCGGGCCGCGCGACCTGGCCATCCTCGGCCGCAGGTCACGTGACCTGGCCGGCGTCGTCGGCGGCGCGGAGGAGTTCGCCGACATCGAGCGGCAGCTGGAGGCGGCGGTCGAGGGCACCGACCCCACCGAGATCCCCTCGCTCAACGACGCGCTGGAGGATCCCGGCGACGCCGCCGACTACGACTACTCCCCGCAGGCCCGGGAGCGCTTCAAGCTTCTCGCCGACGAGCTCCGCGGGCTACGGCGCGCGGTCAACGAGCCGCTCCTCGACCTCGTCCGGCGGATCATCGACGTCACCGGCATCGACGTCGAGCTGGCCGCCTCGGTCTCCCCGGCGGCCTCGGCCAGGCGCGACAACCTCGACCTCTTCGTCCAGGCGGTCGCCGACTTCGAGGGCCTCGACGGCCAGGTCACCCTCGCCGCGCTGTTGGCCTACCTGGAGGCGGAGGACGAATACGGCCAGGGTCTCGATGTCGCCACGCCGTCGGAGGCCGACTCGGTGAAGCTGCTCACCGTCCACCGCGCCAAGGGGCTGGAGTGGGACGTCGTCTTCCTGGTCGGGGTCACCCACAAGAAGTTCCCCACCGGCCAGACGCGCTCGTCGTGGCTGACCGTCCCCTCGGTCATGCCGGCCGCGCTCCGCGGCGACCGCGACGACCTGCCGCAGCTCCAGGGCCACGACGCCGACTCGATCGACGAGCTCCTCGCCGAGCGCAAGGAGCACGAGCGCGTCGAGGAGCTTCGGCTGGCGTACGTCGCCTGGACCCGCGCCCGCCACATCCAGTTCGTCTCGTGCTGGCGCTGGTCGCCCTCGCTGAAGGAGGGGCGGGGTCCGTCGGTCTACGTGGAGAAGACCCGCGAGGCGCTGCTCCAGTGGGGAGCCAAGCCCGACCGGTGGGCCGAGGTCGTGGTGAAGGGTGAGGAGGAGAGTCCGTACGCCGCGCAGGAGGTCGACCTGCCCTGGCCGATCAACCACCACACCCCCGAGGTGGAGCGGCGTCTGGAGGCGGCCAGGCTGGTCCGAGAGGTGGGCCCGGGGCCTGATGACCTCGACGACCTCACCCTGCTCGAGACGGTGAACCAGTGGGACGAGGAGATCGAGCGGCTGCTCACCGAGGCGGAGCGAGAGCGCGCTCCCGAGGTGGTCGTACCCCTGCCGTCGTCGCTGTCGGCCACCGCCATGTCGAAGCTGCGCGACGACCCCCTCGGCTTCGCCGCCGACCTGGTCCGCCCGATGCCCCGCAAGCCCTCCTCCCAGGCCCGCTTCGGCACCCGGTTCCACGCCTGGGTCGAGGCCCGCTTCGGCCAGCAGGACCTCTTCGACCCCGACGACCTGCCCGGTCGTGCCGACCACGGCATCGAGGACGAGTCCGGTCTCGAGGAGGTCATCGCCGCCTTCGAACAGGGCCCGTTCGCCGACCGCCCGCCGTACCGGGTCGAAGCGGCCTTCGCGATCGTCCTGGCAGGTCAGGTGGTGCGTGGGCGGATCGACGCGGTCTACCAGGAGCCTGACGGGAGCTTCCTGATCGTCGACTGGAAGACCAACCAAACGCAGAACGCCGATCCGCTTCAGCTGGCTCTTTATCGGCTTGGGTGGGCTGAGCTGATGGGGGTGCCGTTGTCTCGGGTTCGGGCTGCCTTCTATTACGTACGCTCTGGTCGGCTTGTCGAGCCTTCTCTGCTTCCGGGGCGGGAGGAGTTGGAGCGGATCTTGGGCGGGGGTCGCTGACCCGTTTTTCGGGGGGCTGTTTGCCGCCGACCCGTTCTTGGAGGGTGTTCTCGCCGAACCCCGGAGTCAAGGACGGCCTGCGGCCGCCGGCTGACGCCGGTCGCCTGCGGCGATCATCTCGACAAGCTCGATACATCGCCTTGACACCGGGCTCCACCGAGAATTTTGGCTGTGTATCGGGTCGGCGGCAGGGGTTTGGTGCGGGGATTTGGGTTGGGCGGGGGCTTGGGAGCTTGGGTGGTCGGTCCGGCCGGTGGAAGGAATTTTCTTTCCACCCAGAGCCCCGTTCTCCGCAGGAGGGTTGGAGGGCGAACGAAAATTCGTTCGCCCCGCAAAGGCCGGCCTCGGCCCGGGGTGGGGTTGGCGCGTGGAAGAAATTTTTCTTTCACGCGGAGACCCTTGTCTGGTCTAGGCACGGAGCGGTCACCTTCTGGGTGAGTGTGCCGTGGCCACACTCGGGCCGCCGCCCCGATAGCCAGCCAAGTCTTTTCTCGATCTGGTCCGGAGTCCAGGACCGCGAAGCGGCCGGCGAAGCCGGCGCCCGAAGGGCGTCCTTGACGCCGGTCCAGATCGGGAGACCCTCAAAGAACGGGTCGGCGGCCCAAGACCAGCCACAGAAATCGGTCCCATCCAAGCGCCAGACCGAGAAACCAAAACCCGAACCGACGCGGCGAGCAGCCGAAACTACTTCACCGTCCGCGCAACCTCCGGCAACTCACCCGACTCACGCAACGAGTCGAGCAGATCGCCAGGAAGGATCCAGACGGTTGCATACGGGAAGGGCCGCTCGCGCAGCATCACCGCTCCGGTGACGTACGCCGGCTCGCCGTCGGGACAGGAGAAGACGATGTCGTCGCCCCACTCCCACTCACGCTCGACAATGGTGGGAAGCATCCACCACATCAGCCAGTTGCGCTCGGAGTTCATCGCCGAGGGGCGGCGGGGGCAGTTGTCGTCGTAAGCGACGACCGCGTCGGGGTGCTCGGCGAGGATCGAGCGCAGGTCGTCGACGACCGGGGTGGCGTGGTCGAAGCGGTCGTGGAACTCGTCGGAGGCCACGTCGGCGACGGCAGATCCCGCGGTGCCCACGACGAGGACGAGCGCGGTGACTACGACCGAGCGCACCCGGTCACCGAGTCGCGGGCTGAACCGGGAGAGGGCGGCGAGGAGCGTCCAGATCGCCAGCGGAACCAGGGAGCAGAGAGTGGCGATCAGCCAGAAGCGGTTGTCGTTGGTGAACGACGGGATCGGCCCCGGCTGGGGGAATTGCCCGTCCGGAAGCGCCCACCACCACGGGATCGCGCCCGGGATGTGCGCCGGGGTGGTGTAGGCCCAGGTGGGGGCGTCGGGGGCGACGACGAGGATGGTCACCAGCGAGATCCCGGCGACGATCACCCAGGTCCAGACGAGGACCGCCCGGGAGCGTACGGCCTGGATCGCCGCGCACACCCCGGCCAGCACGAGGACCGCGAAGACGGGGTCGATGTAGCGCCCGTAGATCCAGTAGTCGAAGCGCCGCCACTCCATGGTGAACAGCGAGTACTCGTTGCCCCAGTTCAGGCAGCTGAGGACGTACATCGACCCGGCCGCGATCAGCACGAACCCGGCCGGCCCCACCTGGCGCGAGCGGAGCTCCTTCCAGAACAGGGCGGTCACCACGACGAGGCCGACGACCACGACGCCGAAGCTGCCGATCATCTGCGTCCAGGCCTCGCCGGCGAAGGTGTCGACCCAGTACCGCGGGTTGGCCTGCACGACCTTGTCGAAGAAGCCCTGCGCCTGGATGAAGTTCCACGGCACCAGCTGCGCGTGGAACCAGAGCGCGGCCCTGTTGGCGACGATGGCGAGCACGCCGGTGGCGACCAGCCCGACGAGGGCGATCTGCCACTTGCGTACCAAGAAGAAGATCAGCCACAACGCGACCGCGGCGACGAAGACCTGCATCCGGGCATGGGAGAAGAGCGCGAGCCCGGTGAGCAGGCTGAGCAGGAGTACGCCGCGGTAGGTGGGCTTGTCCCAGAGCCGGAACGCCGCCAGGGTGGCCAGGACGACGAGCAGTGTGATCAGCCGCTCGGAGAGGATGTAGTCGGCCTGGATCGCGCGGGGCGGCAGGGCGATCACGACGGCGCCGGCGACCACACCCTGCGCCGGAGTGACCCCGCTGAGCCGCACCGCGACCCGGGCCAGCGGCCAGATCGTGAGCATGCTGATCACCAGGCCGACGACGATCGCCATCTGGTAGAACGTGAAAACATTCGACGCGACCAGCCACAACGGCGCCAGCAGCACACCCCACCCGGGGTAGTAGCCGGGGGTGTTCAGCTGCGGCGAATCGAGCCCGAGGACGGTCCGTCCATGGATGACGGTGCCGATCTCGTCGTACATGAACGAGAGGTTGGAGCCCCAGGCGATGTAGACGTTGATCGCCAGAGCGACCACGACGGAGACGACAGCGGCGATGCGCCAGAACCGATCCACGCGGCGGAACTTATACCCACCTCATAGGCTCTGACGGGTGGACTCCCCGAAGCTGCCCATCCATCTGCGAATCATTCAGGATCCCCACGACCGCTCTGGCCATCTGCGCGCCGATGACGGCTGGGTAGAGAAGGCCTGGTTGGAGGAGACGACGAGGGTCCTCGTGGTCGCCGGCAACAGGGTCGAGCCGTCAGGCGAGACCGGAGTGAGGTGGCGTACGCCGGAGGCTTCTCCGGAGGGGATCCGGCTGCTCCTCGGCGACACCGCCGAAGGCGCCCGGTTCGCGGTGCTCACCGGTCGCGAGGAGGCCGGCGAGACGTGGCGTGACCTGCGCGGGCTCTTCCCCGCGCTCCTCGCCGACACGACCGAGGCGAGCTTCCTGATGCACGCGATCGGCCTGGCCGAGTGGCACCGGGCGACCCGGTTCTGCTCCAGGTGCGGCGGCACCCTCGAACCCCGCGCGGCTGGTCACGAGCTGGCCTGCGCGGAGGGACACGTGATCTTCCCGCGCACCGACCCGGCGGTGATCATGCTGGTGACGTCGGGGGAGCCCGGGAGCGACGAGGAGCGTTGTCTGCTCGGCAACCACACCCGCTGGCCCGCACCCAACTTCTCCACCCTCGCCGGCTTCGTCGAGCCGGGGGAGTCGCTCGAGGACGCGGTCCGTCGCGAGGTCGCCGAAGAGGTCGGCGTACGCGTCGGGCAGGTCGACTACTTCGGCAACCAGCCCTGGCCGCTGCCGGCCAGCCTGATGCTCGGCTTCTTCGCGCGTGCGGCGTCGACCGACATCACGGTCGACGAGGACGAGATCCGCGAGGCGCGCTGGTTCACCCGCGCGGAGCTCGCCGCGGTCGCGGAGAGCGGTGAGATCAAGCTGCCCAGCGGCATCTCGATCAGCCGCTCGCTGGTCGAGGAGTGGTACGGCGGGGAGCTGCCCGGCTCGTGGTGACCCGCGTCAGACCAGCTCGGCGAGCTTCGCCTTGACCTGAGCGATCGACGGGTTGGTCATCGCGGTGCCGTCGGCGTAGACGAGGGTCGGGACGGTCTGGTTGCCGCCGTTGACCTGCTCGACGATCTGCGCGGCCTCTGGGACCTGCTCGATGTCGACCTCGTCGAAGGTGATGTCTTCACGGCCGAGCTGTCCCTTGAGTCGCTGGCAGTATCCACACCAGGGTGTGGTGTACATCGTGAAGCTGCTCATTGGGGGGCTCTCCTCATCAGAACTGTCGGTGCGAGCCAATAGTCTTGACCCGCAAGGCACAACGTTCCCACCCCGAGGAGCCATTCCCAATTGAACCCTGCCCCGCCCGTGACCCCCGAGTCCCTCCTCGCCGCCCTCGACCCTGAGCAACGCCGGGTGGCTGAGGCACTGCGGGGTCCGGTCCGGGTGCTTGCGGGCGCGGGGACCGGCAAGACCCGGGCGATCACCCACCGGATCGCGTACGGCGTCGCGACCGGGGTCTACGCGCCCCAGGAGATCCTCGCGGTCACCTTCACCACCCGGGCCGCGGGCGAGATGCGGCAGCGGCTGCGCGCGATGGGCGCCGGTGCGGTCCAGGCACGGACCTTCCACTCCGCCGCCCTGCGCCAGCTGCGGTTCTTCTGGCCGAAGGTCTACGGCACCGAGCTGCCCAACCTGACCGAGTCGAAGATCCCTCTCGTCCGCGCGGCCGCGCAGCGCCAGCGGATCAATGTCGACCAGGCTCAGGCGCGCGACCTGGCCTCGGAGATCGAGTGGTCGAAGGTATCCAACGTCCACCCCGACGACTACCCGAAGTCGGCCGAGACGCGGGGCCGGGAGGTCGGCGGGCTGACGCCGTCGATGGTGGGACACATCTATGCGGCCTACGAGGACGTCAAGCGCACCCAGGCGCGCATGGACATGGAGGACGTACTGCTCCTGACCGCAGGCCTTCTGGAGCACGACGAGCGCGTCGCGGCGCAGGTCAGGCGGCAGTACAAGTGGTTCACCGTCGACGAGTTCCAGGACGTGTCGCCGCTGCAGTCGGCGCTGCTCGACCTGTGGCTGGGCGGGCGCAGCGAGCTCTGCGTCGTCGGCGACCCGGCGCAGACGATCTACACCTTCGCAGGCGCCGACGCCACCTACCTGCGTGACTTCCCGAAGAAGCATCCTGCCGCCACCTCGGTCGAGCTGGTCCGCAACTACCGCTCCACCCCGCAGATCGTGAAGGCCGCCAACAAGATCCTGGAAGGTACGCCGAGCGCCGGTGTCCAACTGCAGGCGCAGCGCGACGCCGGGCCGGCCGTCGAGCACGTCGAGCAGCCCGACGAGGTCGCCGAAGCCGAGGGCGTCGCGGCCGAGATCCTGCGGCTGCACCAGTCCGGCAAGCCCTACAACGAGATGGCGATCCTGTTCCGGATCAACGCCCAGTCGGAGGCGTACGAGGACGCGCTCACCGCGCGCAAGATTCCCTACGTCCTGCGCGGCGCCGCCAGGTTCTTCGACCGTCCCGAGGTCCGGGAGGCGGTGACCCGGATCCGCGGCGCGGCGCGAGGCGGCCAGGGCGCCGTGATCGGCGACGAGCTGCTGGAGTCGGTCCACGGGATCCTGGCCGGGATGGGCTGGACCTCCGAGCCGCCCGAGGGCCGGGGGCAGACCCGCGACCGCTGGGAGTCGTGGCAGGCGCTGATCGACCAGGCGCGCACCTTCTCCGCGGCCGGCGGCGACCTGGCCGGCCTCGTCGCAGAGCTCGACCGTCGTGCGGCCGAACAGCACGCACCAGTTCCGTCGGGAGTGACCCTGGCGACCTTCCACGCCGCCAAGGGGCTGGAGTGGGACTCGGTGTTCCTGGTCGGCCTCCAGGACGGCACGATGCCGTTCATCCTCCGCGGCGAGGAGCCGACCCCGGCCGAGATCGAGGAGGAGCGGCGACTGCTCTACGTCGGCCTCACCAGGGCACGGGTGGACCTGACCCTGTCCTGGGCGTTGGCACGCCAGCCGGGCCAGGCCGCCCGGCGCAGGCCGTCGCGGTTCCTCGACCCGCTGCGGCCGGCGCGGTCCGCGGCGCCGACGCGGCGCCCCGGCTCCGGGAAGGCGCGGATGTGCAAGGCCTGCGGTGGGCCGCTCGGCTCGGCGGCCGAGAAGCGGATGGGCCGTCACGAGGGCTGCGACGCGCCTTACGACGAGGAGCTCTACGGCCGGCTGAAGCAGTGGCGCAAGGAGACTGCCGAGGCCATCAGCAAGCCGGCATTCGTGGTCTTCACCGACGCGACGCTGGAGCAGATCGCCGAGCGGAAGCCGGGCACCCTCCAGGATCTGCAGCGCATCGCCGGCATCGGCCGCAGCAAGGTGGAGACGTACGGCTCGGAAGTCCTTGGTGTGATTGCCGCTGAGGCCTAAAAGTCCTTCACGGAAATTCGTCGAAATCAACGGGTTTAATCGTTTGCGGCCGACCTGCCCGGCCGGTTACTGTTCTTTCATCAAGTAAAGCCGCGTGCCGATGAGGCGCGCCCGACAGCCCCGAAGGAGGTGGCCCCAGTGAAGATCAACACGATCCAGACGCCGATCAATGGCATCGCCATGTCCGCGTGCGGCCACCCCGAGCTGTCCAGCCCGACCTGGGCCACCCCGGCTGCTGGTGCCTTTATGGGCGCCGGTTACGGCACGCGCTTCGAGGGACTCGTGTCCCCGCAGGCGGATGCCATCAAGGTCAAGTCCCACGGGATTCGAGCCTGGAGCTGTCCGACTACGTAGAACCACGTAGTCACAGCAGCCTCCAGGCCGCGGAACCCGAAACCCGGGATCCGCGGCCTTTCTGTTTCTCAAAACCCGCGATCAGTCACAAAGGAGGTGTACATATGACCAGCATTCTCGAGCCCGAGGTCACTCTCGGCGTTCTCCACGACCGCGCCAACCGCTACGACGAGGACCAGCTGCCCTGCCGGGTCAACAACCCGGAGCTTTGGTTCGCCGAGTCGCCTGCCGACGTCGAGTTCGCCAAGGCGCTCTGCGCGACCTGCCCCGTGCAGCCGCTCTGCCTCGCCAGCGCTCTCGACCGGCGTGAGCCCTGGGGCGTCTGGGGCGGCCAGCTGCTCCTGCAGGGGAAGGTGATCCCCCGCAAGCGGCCCCGTGGCCGGCCCCGCAAGGACGCCGCCTGAACAACCGAGCACCTCAACACCAGCAGCCGTTTCAACGACGAAAGGCCAACAGCCATGAACCCGATCGTGATGACCATGGGCGCCGGAGCCCGCTGACCAGCAGGAGAACAACAGACATGAACACCAACCGAGTACGGAGCACTCAGATGAACTTGCTTTACGAAGACCTGGCGCGCGCGCAAATGTCCGCGCGCCTGGGAGAGGCGCGCGAACTGCGGCGAGGACATGCCCTCGTCAAGGCCGCTCGCCTGGGCCGCAAGGCCGAGCGAGCCGCCGTCCAGGCGAAGCTGGCTCTTGCCCGCGCGCTGTAAGCCCTTCTCAGGGCAGAAGACCTCACCCCTCTGATCGCGGGTGTGGAAGATGACCGGCCAGTCCGAGAAACCCTCGGACTGGCCGGTCCTATGTTGTGCCCTGATCCGATCAGAGGTCGGTGGCGATGATCCTCTCGATGTTCCGCTCCGCGAGGGCGGTGATCGTGACGAACGGGTTGACGCTCGTGTTGCCCGGAATGAGCGAGCCGTCGATGACGTAGAGACCGTTGTAACCGTGCAGCCGGCCGTAGTTGTCGGTCGCCTTGTTGAGGACGGCGCCGCCCAGCGGGTGGTAGGTCAGGTGGTCACCCCAGATCTTGTTCGTGCCGAAGAGGTCGGTCCGGTAGATCGTCCCTTCCGTCCTGTTGATCTTGTCGAAGATCGTCTTCGCCATCGTGATGGAGTCCTGCTTCCACGCGGTCTGCCACGACAGGTCGACCTTGCCAGTGGCCGAGTTGTAGCTGAACGCCGCCCGGCGCTGGGTCTTGGTGATCGCGAGATAGAAGGACGCGAACGTCTCAAGACCGGCAGGCAGCGGCGCGACCTCGGCGAAGGCGCCGCCGGCGTCCCAGTTGTCGATGCCCGAGCACGGGATCGTCGACTGCACGTCACCGGTCGGGTCCCACATGTGGTTGGCGCGCCCGACCATCACGTTGCCGTTGTCGCCCCAGCCCTGGCCGACCTCGCCGTTCAGCGCGGGCAACGCGCCGGTCGCCTTCAGCTTCACCAGCAGCTTGCTCGTACCGACGCTGCCGGCCGCGAAGAACACCTTGCCCGCATTGACCGTCTTCGTCGCCACCACGTCGCCGGCGGTGTTGATCTGTTCCAGGACGACGTCGTATCCACCGGCTGCCGCGGGCCGGACCGAGGTGGCCCGGTGCAGAGAGGAGATCGTGACCTTCCCCGTGGCGGCCGCCTGGGCGAGGTACGTCTTCGGCAGCGTCTTCTTGCCGTGGTTGTTTCCGTAGATGACCTCCTGGGCCAGCGCCGACTTCGGGACGCTGCCGTTGTCCTCGGCCATCATGTAGTTCCAGTCGTACACGTCCGGGACGAACGTCCACGCGAAGCCCGAGCGCTGAGCGTGCTTCCGGCCCACGCGTGAGTACTGGTAGTAGGAGGTCCGTTCGAACCAGGCGGGGTCGACGGATCCGACGCCGAGGGCGGCATTGGCCCGCGGGTAGTAGGTGGAGTACATCTCCGCGGCATCCACCGAGGGGAGGACGGCTCCGAAGTTCTCCCGCTTCGGCGTGACGGCCATGCCTCCGTTGACGAGCGAGCCGCCACCGACGCCGCGTCCCTGGTAGACGGAGATCCCGGCGAAGTCCTCGGCGTCCAGGATGCCGGCATGCTTGGTGATGTCCTTGTCGATGGGGAACCCGAGGAAGTTGCTGAGCGGCTGTTTGGTCCGCGTACGCATCCAGAAGGCGCGGTGATCCGGGCTGGTGATCTTCGGATGGATCTTGCCGTCGCTCCCCGGTGCGACTGTGGCCCAGTCCTGGCCCATCTCGACCATGTGGACGTTGATGCCGGCCTGGGCCAGCCTCAGGGCCGCGACCGAGCCGCCGTAGCCGGTGCCGATGACCAGCACCGGGACCTGCGCGCCGTTGCCGATCGACGACGCTGCGGCTGATGCCCATGTCGGGCTGGCTCCGAATGCTCCTCCCAGCATCCCGACACCAGCCAGTGAGCCCGCGCCGAGCACGAACCCTCGGCGTGACAGGCCTCGCGACCTGTCCTCTCGTGGTGTGTTGCTCAAGATGACCTCCCTTTTCATCACTGATTCCTAGAACATGTTCTAGTATGCCGGTGGGGGTGTCACAGGTTTCGCAACATTCGCGCAAACCGGCAACGCAAACCAACCAGGGCAACCGGCAAGGGAGATCGCATGGTCAGCGCATGCGTTTGGGGCACGGGAAACATCGGTCGACTCGCCATCCGCGCGGTCGACGCACATCCACGACTCGAGCTGACGAGCGTGCTCGTCCACGACCCCGAGAAGGTCGGCCGCGACGCGGGCGACCTCGCGGAGCTCGGCCGTGACCTCGGCGTCGCCGCCACCGACGACATCGACTCGGTGCTCGCGACGCGTCCGCAGGCGATCGTGTACGCCGCATCGGGCGACATCCGCCCAGACGAGGCCCTCGCCGACATCGTGCGAGCGCTCGGGACCGGGGCCGTGGTGGTCACGCCCGCCCTCTACGCGCTCTACGACCAGCGCAACGCTCCGCCGGAGATGCGCGAGCCGGTGCTGGCTGCGATCGCCGAGGGCGGCGGGTCGCTCTTCGTCTCCGGTGTCGACCCCGGGTGGGGCAACGACGTGCTGCCGCTGCTGGTCAGCGGCCTGGGAAGCACCGTGGACGTCGTCCGCTGCCAGGAGATCTTCGACTACTCCACCTACGACCAGCCCGACTCCGTCCGCTATCTCGTCGGGATGGGCCAGCCGATGGACTACGACGCCCCGATGCTCGCGGCAACCGTCCCGACCATGGTGTGGGGCGGCCAGGTCCGGCTGCTGGCCCGCGGCCTCGAGGTCGAGCTCGACGAGATCCGGGAGACCGTCGAGCGGCTGCCGCTCGACGAGACCGTGACCACCGAGTCGATGGGCGACTTCGAGAAGGGCACCCAGGGTGCGGTGCGCTTCGAGGTCCAGGGGATCGTCGCCGGGGAGCCGCTCATCGTCATCGAGCACGTCACCCGCATCCACCCCTCCTGCGCGCCAGACTGGCCCACGCCACCCGACGGTGACGGTGCCCACCGGGTGATCATCGAGGGCGACCCGCGGATCGAGGTGACAATCGAGGCGACCGACAAGGCCGGCAACCGGGCGGCAGGCGGCAACGCCACCGCTGTCGGACGGCTCGTCGGCGCGATCGAGTGGCTCGTCGACTCGGCTCCCGGCCTCTACGATGCGCTCGACGTCCCGCTGCGTCCGGCGACCGGCAAGCTCGGTGCGGCCAAGGTCGCCCAGAAAGGTGCGACCGCATGATCATCGATGTCCCCGAGGACAAGGACCCCATCGCGTACGTCTGGGGCGAGATGGTCCCCGGCATCGGCCCGGCCGCCGCCGGTCTCTCGCTAGCGGTCTACGAGCACACCACGCTCGGGCTCCGCGAGTTCGAGGCCGCCCGGTTGCGGATCGCGCAGATCAACGGCTGCGTCTTCTGCCTCGACTGGCGCACCGAACGAGACGGCGAGAAGGTCGAGGAGTCGTTCGCCGAGGCGGTCGAGCAGTGGCGTACGACCGACGCGTTCGACGACCGCACCCGACTCGCTGCCGAGTTCGCCGAGCGCTATGCGATCGACCACCACGGCATCGACCAGGACTTCTGGGATCGGATGTCGGCCCACTACACCGATGCCGAGATCGTGGAGCTGAGCATGTGCCTCGGCTCATGGCTGGCGTTCGGTCGTCTGAACCATGTTCTGGGCCTCGACACCGCCTGTGTCCTGCCGTCCGGGAGGTAACACGGCGCTGACATTCAGGTGATGCAGAATTTCGGTGTTGCACCCTCTGAACCGCAGGATTTCGACCTATCGTTGATACATGAAGACCTGCGATTTCTGCGGATGCTACGAGGCCGACCCCAACCGCCTCCTCGCGTGGACCACCGCGGTTGAGCGTGGGCGTGCGAAGTCGTTCTGCGAGGCCTGCTCGCGGCGTCACGTACGCTCCATGGAAGCCAAGCTCGACTCCGACTGGTGGGCCTGACCCCCACGCTCACATCCTCTGTGGCGCCTCGATCCCGAGGAGCCTGAGTCCCTCTGACAGCACTCGCCGGGTCGCCTCGCACAATGCGAGCCGGGTCTGCCTGACCTCACCCTCGGCCTTGAGCACCGGACAGTTCTCGTAGAACGCCGTCAAGGCGGTCGCCAGACCATAGAGGTACGCGGTCAGGTGATGCGGCTCCAAGGTGTCGGCGACCTTCGCGACCACCGACGCGAAGCCGGTCAGCTCCAGCGCCAGCCGCTGCTCGGCCGGGTGGGACAGGGTGCCGATGGCGTACGTCTGCTGCGGCGTCTGCGCGAGGATGCTGCACACCCTGGCGTGGGCGTACTGCAGATACGGGCCGGTCTCGCCGGTGGTGGCCGACATCCGGGCGAGGTCGAAGACGTAGTCGCGGGCCAGGTTGTTGGAGAGGTCGGCGTACTTCACCGCGGCATTGGCGACAGCGCGTACGACCTCGGGGCCGGCGTAGCTGGTCGCGGCCGCCTCCTCGGCGGCGTCCAACAGTGCGGTCAGCGTGACCGTCTCGCCCGAGCGGGTCTTGAACGGCCGGCCGTCGGGGCCGAGCACGGTGCCGAAGCCGATGTGCTGGACCTCCACCGAGTCGGGCAGCCAGCCGGCGGCCCGGGCGACGGCGAAGACCATCTCGAAGTGCTGGCTCTGCCGGTGGTCGACGATGTAGACGACCCGGTCCACGGCCAGGTCGTCGACGCGGTGCCGGATCGTGGCGAGGTCGGTGGCGGCGTACCCGAACCCACCGTCGGCCTTCCGCACGATCAGCGGCAGCGGTCCGCCGTCGCGGCCGGTGAAGCCGTCGGGGTAGACGACCTGGGCACCGGCCGACTCGGTTAGCAGACCCGATGCCCGCAGGTCGTCGACGACACCCGGAAGCTGCGGGTTGTAGCGGCTCTCGCCGTCGAAGTCGTCGTCGGTCAGGAGTACGCCGAGCCGGCTGTAGGTGGCGTCGAACTCGGCCATCGAGGCGTCGACGAGAGCCTGCCAGAGCGCGAGAGTGGTCGGTTCGCCGGACTGGAGCGCCACCACCCGGCGCCGGGCGGAGTCAGCGAAGCCCGGGTCGTCGTCGAAGTGCGCCTTGGCCCGCCGGTAGAGCGCGAGCAGCTCGGTCATGTCCAGGTCGGCGACCGTCGCCGGGTCGTCGAGACCCTCTCCGAGCAGCTCCTCGACCAGCATCCCGAACTGGGTGCCCCAGTCGCCGAGGTGGTTCTGCCGCACGACGTCGTGGCCGGCGTAGGCCAGCACCCTGGCCAGGGCGTCGCCGATGACGGTGGAGCGCAGGTGGCCGACGTGCATCGGCTTGGCGACGTTGGGGGAGGAGTAGTCGACGACGACCCGTTTCTGGTTCTCCGGGGTGGGTACGCCCAGGTGTGGGTCGGTCAGCAGGTCGCTGACGACCGCGCCGAGGACCGCGGGGGACCAGGTGAAGTTGAGGAACCCGGCACCGGCCAAGTCGAGGGTGCCGAGGCGATGTATCGAGCTTGTCGAGATGTCACCCAGATCGATGGCGTCGACGAGGCGGGCGCCGATCTCCCGCGGGGACAGGCCGAGCGGACCGGCCAACCGCAGCGGGAGGTTGGACTGGAGGTGGCCGAACTCGGGCCGGGTGGCCGGCCGCAGCTCGGGATCGATCCCGGCGTAGGCGTCGCCGAAGCAGGCGACGACGGCGTCCTGCAGGTATGCGGACAGGGCAAGAGTGTGCTCGTGCACGAGAGTGGTCCTAGGAGGTGAAGAGGGCAGGCTGACGCGAGGGCGGGGTCAGAGACCCATGCCTCGTCGTCGCAGCGCACTCTTCGTGACCATGTCCGCAAGGGTGCCGGAGGCATCGGCGGAGGTCAAGCCGGTTCGCCCGCCTCCGGCCCGGCCGAGGCGATCAGGTCCCAGGCGCAGCCGCAGTAGGGATGCCGCAGCCAGGATCGGACGGTTGGCGCGTCGTCCCGGGTGAGGATCACCGACGTCGACCACGAGGCCGGGGTGCGCCTGGCGAGGTAGGTGCGGGCGTCGCGTACGGCCCAGGAGAGCGCGAGGGACTGCAGCAGCGCGTCGCTCGGCACCTCGTTGCCGACGAGCTGGCTCACGACCACGGCCCGCCGCTCGTCCTCCTCGGCGAGGGTCGCGTCGACGCATCGTAGGCAGGCGGTGACGCCGGGTACGACCAGCGGACCCACCGTCCAGGTGTCGGGTCCGCTCTCGACAACGAGGTGTGCCCGGCCTTCGCGCACCATCTCATCGGCCCGCTCGCGGTCCAGCGGCCCTTCCGAGAGGAGCACGACGATGCTGCTCGGCGCCGCCGGACCCGGTCCGATCAGCGCCCGAGCCGCAGAGAGCAGTGCGGGCGGCCCGTCGAAGCCCACCCGTGGTGGCGGCTCGACGCCGTCCGCTTCCATCAGCAGGCCGGCGTTGCCCAGCTGCTGCATCGCGTGTCGTCCGGGCAGGTGGTCGGGCTCGACCGCCCGGCCGGCGGCGAGGTCGGTCAGCAGGCGGCGTACCTCCACGCCGTCCTGCACGATCGCCCGCCGTGGCGGGTCGATGCCGATCTGGAGTCGGGTCTCATCACGTCGTACGGCCACATACCCCGGCCGAATCCGGTAGCGCGTGCTCATGCCGGGAGTCTCACACCGTGCCAGAATTCCTGCACCGACAATCCACAGACCCTGTGGATAACTGCCGAGACGTCACGCGCGTCGGCCGAGTTGGCACTTAGATGACGCTTCGGCCGACGGGGCTGACGCTTCGGCCGACGGGGCTGACGCTTCGGCCGACGGGGCTGACGCTTCGGCCGACGGGGCTGACGCTTCGGGAAAACGTGGCAGCGGCGCCGCCCGAAACTGCCGGGGGACGCCGCCGCGTGGGCTCAGGATGAGCTCAGTGATCAGGCCTTGCCCAAGATGCGGTTGAGGTTGGTGCTGCAGACGGGGCAGACGGCCTTGGCCATCTTGGTGCCCTTGTCGTTCACCCGGATCTCACCGGTTGCCTCGCGCTTCTCCTTGCACTTCACGCAGTAGAACTCGCCGCTCCAGGTCTCCGCCATGACGGCCTCCTTGCCTATATGTAACTGGTCGTCGCGACGGGGTTGTCAGGGAAGCCCGTCGGAAGCTCGTCATGACGAGCCAACTCGACCCTACGACACGCGGCGCTTCCTGCGGCAACACGGGCTACCAAGCGAGTGTCGGCGTGTTGGCGTCATACCGGGGGATTCGAGGCTTTCGAGGACGCATCGAAGGTCTGTCGAAGGCTCTCGCGAAGGTCTCGAGGTGGCGCTAAGACTGGAGGGACCCCCGGTGCCTGGATCGTCCTTCGCCTTCCCCTTGCGAAGGCCGTCCGGCGGCGCCGGGGGTCCCACTGACATCGAACCTAAAGAGGATGTGGGAGCGCGTCAACGTCCCACTCCGCGTTGCTTGTGGACAAGATGTGGACAACCCCGCTTTGCTTGGGGACATCCGGTGGAAGACATCCGCTTTCCTGTGAGTAACCAAGGTGACCGGACGGAGAATATTCGGTTGAATCCAGACCTTGACCTGGGAAAAGCATTCTCCACCGCCTGTGGAGGCAAAAATAGTTGGAGGAAGATTTGGTAGACGAGCCGTTGTCGCCCGTCGCAGCCCTGCGTCGGATCGCATTCCTGCTCGAGCGCGGACGCGAGGACACCTACAAGGTGAAGGCCTTCCGCACCGCGGCGGCAGCGATCCTTCCCCTCTCCGAGGAGGACGTACGCCGCCGGGCGGCCGAGGGCACCCTGACCGAGCTGAGCGGGGTCGGGGCGAGCACGGCCAAGGTCATCACCGAGGCTGCGCGCGGCGAGGTTCCGCAGCGCCTACAGGACACCGAGCGCATCCACGGCGGTCCGCTGACCGGAGCGGGGGAGAGGCTGCGGAGCAAGCTGCGCGGCGACCTGCACAGCCACTCCGACTGGTCCGACGGCGGCTCGCCGATCGAGGAGATGGCCTTCACCGCGATCGAGCTGGGCCATGAATACCTCGTGCTCACCGACCACAGCCCGCGCCTGACGATCGCCAACGGTCTCAGCGCCGCCCGCCTGGAGCGCCAGCTCGGTGTCGTCGACGCGGTCAACGACCACCTCGCCGGACACGGGTTCACCCTGCTGAAGGGGATCGAGGTCGACATCCTCGACGACGGCAGCCTCGACCAGACCGACGAGATGCTCGCCAAGCTCCAGCTCCGGGTCGCCAGCGTCCACTCCAAGCTCAAGATGGAGAAGGAGCAGATGACGAAGCGGATGGTCACCGCGGTCTCCACGACCCGGATGAACGTGCTCGGCCACTGCACCGGCCGGCTGGTCACCGGGAACCGCGGCACCCGCCCCGGAAGCCAGTTCGACGCCCGCAAGGTCTTCGAGGCGTGCGCCGAGCACGAGGTCGCGGTCGAGATCAACTCCCGACCGGAGCGGAGAGACCCGCCGACCAAGCTCCTCGAGCTCGCTCGTGACGCCGGTTGCCTCTTCTCGATCGACTCCGACGCACACGCTCCGGGGCAGCTCGACTTCCTCGTCCTGGGGTGCGAACGAGCCGAAATGGCGGGTATCGAAGAGGAACGGATCATCAACACCTGGCCTCGGGATCGCCTGCTGGCCTGGGCGAACAGGTAGTTTCTTGACCTATGGACGGCCCGGAGATCGAGGTGCGACGCAGCAAGCGGCGTCGGCGTACGGTCTCCGCCTACCGTGACGGCGACCGCATCATCGTGATGATCCCGGCCGCGATGTCTCAGCGGGAGGAGGCGGAGTGGGTCGAGCAGATGGTCGCCCGCCTGGAGAAGGCCGAAAAGCGTCGCAAGCCCAGTGACGATGATCTGGTGCGGCGATCGGCCGCGCTGAGCGACCAGTACTTCGGCGGCTTGGCCAAGCCCGACTCCGTGCGATGGGTCGACAACCAGAACAGTCGCTGGGGCTCGTGCACCCCGGGTGACCGCTCGATCCGGCTCAGCGACCGTCTCCGGGGCATGCCGAGCTGGGTTGTCGACTACGTCCTCGTCCACGAGCTCGCCCACCTCTTCGAGGCCAAGCACAACGAGGCGTTCTGGGCGTGGGTCGACCGCTACCCCCAGGCCGAGCGTGCCAAGGGCTACCTGGCCGGCTGGTCCGCCGCCGCCAAGCTTCCCGCCCCTCCGGGCGAGGAGGACGACGATGTCGAAGGGGCCGAAGAGATCGACGGACCCACGGCGTAGGTGAGCGCGACCGTGCCGAGACTCGTCGAGGCGATGTCCTCGAGCCGCAGGGAACACGGCGACGGCAGGTCGCCGAAGAGTCGCTTGCCGGTGCCGAGCAGCAACGGATGCACGAACAGCCGCAGCTCGTCGACGAGCCCGGCGCTCATCAGCTGACGCACGAGGTCACCGCTCCCGAGCGCGACGATGGTTCCCTGCCCCTCGGTCTTGAGTCCGGCGACCGCCTCGACGACGTCTCCCTCCAGCACGCTCGCACCACTCCAGGCGAGGTCGTGGAGCGCGCGGGTCGCGACGTGCTTCGGGGTGGAGTTGAGGCTCGCCGCCATCGGGTTGGTATCGGGCTGGGTCGGCCAGAACTCCGCCATCTTCTGGTAGGTCCGCCGTCCCATGACGTACGCCGAGGTCTGCGCACCGACGTCGGGGGAGAGGACCTCCCCGACCGCGGCACCGTAGGCCGCGCCCCAGCCGCCGTGCTCGAAGCCACCGTCCCGGTCCTCGTCGGGGGAACCCAGTCCCTGCATGACGCCGTCGACGCTCAGGAACTCCACGATCGCAAGTTTTCGCATGACAACAGCCTGCGCCCTGCTCGAATCGACTGGCTTGAACGAAATCGACCGGCGATCATCGATGTATGACGGGCGAGACCCGCGAGATCGTACGACTGCCCACTCACCCCGGTCTGCGGGGCCTGGTGGCGGGCGTCGTCGGCTTCCGCGAGCAGTCGGCCGCGCCGCTCGAGCGGCGCCAGCCCGCGGGGACCCTGCTGCCGCTGGTCCTCTCCTTCGGGGACCCGTTCGAGGTCCTCGACGTCGCCGCGGGGGTGGGCGTCGGGACGTACGGGTCGTTCCTCTCCGGCTTCATGCCTGGGCCTGTCTCGACCCGGTCCGGTCGTAGCCATGCGTGCGTGCAGGTCTATCTGACGCCGCTCGGTGTCTCTCGGTTACTCAACGTCCCAGGTCGTGAGGTGGCCGGCAGGGTGATGGCGGCCGAGGACCTGATCCCGCAGTTCGGGCCGTCCTTCTCGGAGCAGCTCGCAGAGGCTGGCACTTGGCGGCCGAGGTTCGACCTGGTCCAGTCCGCTCTGCTGGCGCGGGCCGGTCCGCCGGCCGATCCACTGGTGTCCTGGCTGTGGGACCGGATCACCGAGTCCGGGGGTCAGGTGCGCATCCGGGACCTCGTGACCGAGACCGGATGGAGCCACCGGTACGTCACGACCCGCTTCCAGGGCGCCGTCGGGCTCACCCCGAAGGCGGCTGCCGGTGTCGTACGTTTCGAGCGCGCGGCCGCCGACATCTCGACAAGCTCGATACATCGCCTCGGCACGCTGACCGTCGCCGAGGTCGCCGCCCGTCACGGCTATGCCGACCAGAGCCATCTGACCCGCGATGTCGTCAGGTACGCCGGCGAACCGCCGTCCGCGCTCGCCGTCAGCCGGCGTCCGACCGCTCACACCGCGCTCGGCACGAGCCCAGATGGCCGGGCAGCTAGAGGCGAGCCTGGGCGAGCTTGATGAGCTCGATCAGGTTGTCCTCGGGTTCGGGGATCGCATCGACCGGCCACCAACGTACGTCCAGGGACTCCTCGCTCACCTCCGGAACCGCACCGGCGGGGGCGATGGCCATGAAGCGTACGTCGAGGTGGTGGACGTCCCCGGACGGAGCGCAGAAGGGCACCGGGTGCTCGGAGAGCTGCACCAGCCCGGGCAGCGGCACCAGGTCGGGCACGCCGGACTCCTCACGCAGCTCGCGGGCGGCAGCCGCCCACAGGGTCGCGTCGTCCTGCTCGAGATGACCACCGAACTGGAACCAGCGCCGCGCCTTGCGGTGGTGGGTCAGCAGCACCGAGGAACCGTCGTCGGAGAGCACCACGCACGAGGCCGTCAGGTGGTCGGGGACGCACGACTTGAAGACCCCGGTGGGCTCGGCCTCGAGATGGGAGACGTAGCGCTGCCGCAAGGTCTCCTGGGGAGCCGACGGAGCGTCCCACGCCCGCAGGTTCGCGAGCGCGTCAGCGTGCAGGGTCACTCGTCAGCGTCTCCACCGAGCAGCTTCTTGAGCTCCGCATCGAAGTCGATCGAGTCGACATCGGGAGCCTCGGCGCCCTCACGGAAGCCGAGCGGGTCGTCGAGATCGGCCGAGGTGGGCAGCAGCGCCGGGGACATCCAGACGCCGTCGCGGGCCTCAATGCCCTGCCGGGTGCGCAGCGAGCCCCACAGCGCGGCCGCGTCCCGCAGCCGTCGTGGCCGCAGGTCGAGGCCGACCAGCGTCGCGAAGGTCTGCTCGGCCGGACCGCCGGCAGCGCGGCGGCGGCGTACGGCCTCCTGCAGCTGCGCCGCGACCGGCATCCGCTCGGCGGTGGCCAGGGCGACGACCTCGTCGACCCAGCCCTCCACGAGCGCCAGCACGATCTCGAGCCGCTCCAGCGCCGCCTTCTGCGCGGGTGAGTCGGGCACCTCGAACATGCCTTCCTCGAACATGTTCTGAAGCTGGGAGGGGTCTTGCATCGCGGAGAGGTCCAGGCCGCGCATCTGCTCCTCGATGCGCTGCTGCATGGCCTCCATGTTGAGCTCGACGCCGCGCGCGTAGTCGGTCACGGCCGAGACCACGTGGTCACGCAGCCACGGCACACCGGCGAAGAGCCGCTGGTGGGCGGCCTCGCGCAGGGCCAGGAAGAGCAGCACGTCGTCGGTGCTGACGCCCAGGCCCTCGGCGAAGGGCTCGACGTTGACCGGCAGCAGCGCGGCCTGACCGGGCTCGGTCAGCGGGATGCCGATGTCGGAGACGGAGATGACCTCGCCGGCGAGATGACCGAGGCCGGTGCCGGCCTGGTTCGCGTACAAAGCGCCCATCGCCTTGCCGACGAACCCGATCATCGGGCCCATCTGGGCCTTCATGTCTTCGGGGAGCTGACCGCTCATCGCAGCCGCGGTCGAGGCCGCGACCGGCTCGATCAGCGGCTTCCACGCGTCCAGCGTGTTGACCAGCCACTCCGCCTTCGACCAGGCGGTGGCGGACTTCACGCCGGAGGGGAACGACGTGGTCTCCTCCAACCAGTGGTCGGCCAACTGGATCGCATCTGCGACCGCGTCCTTCTGCCGCTGAGAAGGCGTCGGGTCGGGCGAGGACGCGGCGACCTTGCGGGCGAGGTCCATCGCGACGTCCCAGTTCAGCGGGCCGTCATAGGGCTGTAGCAGCGACTGGATCTGACCGAAGATCTGGCTCAGGTCAGGCATGCCGCCGGGGCCTCCGCCGACGCCGCCGATAGGAAAACCACCGAAGAATGCTTCAAAGGGCGTGCCCTTGAAGGGGTTCTCCGGCTCCTCCGGCTCGTCGGGGCCACCTGGGGTCTGACTCATATGTCCAGCCTACGCGGTTACGGAAGCCCGCTGTCAGCAAGCACTACCCTGTTCCTATGGCTGAACCGAAGAATGGCGCCGTCAAGCTTCTCGACATCCGGGAGACCCCTCTCGATGTCACCGAGGTGCTGGACGCACTCGACGACGACGCTTCCGGCGGGGTGACGCTCTTCGTCGGCCGCGTACGTGACCACGACGGGGGCAAGGGCGTGACCGGCCTCGACTACCAGGCCCATCCGAGCGCCCTCGCACGCCTCGCGGACGTCGCCGAGAAGGTGGCCGCCGACCACGGCGTCGCGGGCCTCGCCGCCGTCCACCGCACCGGCCACCTCGACATCGGCGACATCGCCGTCATCGTGGCCACCGCCTCCGGCCACCGTGGCGAGGCCTTCGCCGCCTCCCGCGACCTCATCGACACCCTCAAGGCCGAGGTGCCGATCTGGAAGCACCAGGTCTTCACCGACGGCACAGACGAGTGGGTCGGCGCGCCCTGATGCGCGGCGTTGTGCCCACCAAATAGGCTGCGTACGTGGACATCCTGCTCTGGCTCGTACCGTCGGCGGTCATCACCGTGCTGGCGATGGCCTGGGTCGCGTTCCTCGGACGTGAGGGGCGCGAGCAGGACCGCGAAGAGGTCGTACGCCGCCTCGGCATCGCGCTGGAGAAGGAGAAGACGCGCGAGCGCTCGAGAAGGTACGCAGCGCCCCAGCCGCCGCCCGACAGGTCGACCGGAGTCGCGGTCCGCGTCAACCGCGACGCCTCTTGGGGTGCACTTGGTCTCGAATGAGAAGGTGACGCTATGACACAGCGCACCCTGGCCGGCCTTGTCGCCCTGCCGCTCGTGGTTGCCCTGATCGTGATCGCCTGGGTCGTTCCGCTGCCGTACACGATCTACAGCCCCGGGCCGACCGTGAACGTCCTGGGCGAGTTCGACGGCAAGGACATCGTCCAGGTCGAGGGTCACAAGAGCTACCGCGACAAGGGGCAGCTGCGGATGACCACGGTCTCCGAGACCACCCGCGAGGCCCGGCTCGGGCTCTGGACCCTGCTCGGCGCATGGATGAGCGACACCGAGGCGGTCTACCCGCGCGAGGTCGCCTACCCCGACCAGGGCACCGTCGAGGACGACCGTGAGGCCGGGCAGGTGCAGATGGCCAGCGCCCAGGACGCGGCGATCGCCGCGGCGTTCACCAAGCTCGGTGAGGACGTCGACGAGGTCTCGGTCGCCGAGGTGACCAAGGACGCGCCGGCCGCCGGCAAGCTGAAGGCCGACGACGTCGTCACCAAGGTCGGCGACAAGGCGGTCGACACCCCCGAAGAGGTCGTCGCCGAGGTGCAGAAGGTCGAGCCCGGTGACACCGTCGAGCTGACCATCGAGCGCAAGGGCAAGACGCTCACCCAGACCATCAAGACCGGTGAGAAGGACGGCAAGGCCTTCATCGGCGTCTCGCTGGGAGCGACCTACGAGTTCCCCTACGACGTCAAGATCACCCTCGACCCGGCCATCGGCGGACCGAGCGCCGGGCTGATGATGGCGCTCTCGGTCTACGACACCCTCACCGAGGGGCCGCTGACCGGCGAGAAGAAGATCGCCGGCACCGGCACCATCGACGGCGACGGCAACGTCGGCCCGATCGGCGGGATCCAGCAGAAGATCCCGGGTGCGGCCTCGGACGGAGCCGAGCTCTTCCTGGTGCCCGCCGGCAACTGCCAAGACGTCGAGGGTGCCGAGAACGGTGACATGCGCCTGACCCGTGTGGAGACTCTCGATGACGCCGTCAAGGCGATCGAAACCTGGACCGAGGACCCGAATGCCAAGCTGCCGACCTGTGGGAGCACGAAGTGAACGACACCCCTGAGCCCACCCCCGAGCTCAGCCGCGGTCTCGACCTGGAGACCGACCCCGCCCTGGCCACAGCGGTCCTCGAGATCGAGGCCCACGTCGCCGGCGAAGGCTGGGACGGACCGGCGAGGCTCTTCGCGCTCGTCGACACCGCCGCGCTGGTCCAGGCCGAGCCCGCGCTCGCCGCGATGATGGGCCTCGACGCTCCCGATCAGGACGGGTCGCTGACCCCGATCGAGCAGGACCAGGTGCCGGTGACGACCCAGCTGGAGGAGGTCCTCCAGACGACCGCCTGGCCCGCAGGGGTCACCGGCTGCGCAGCGGTTGTCGAGCGCCTGGTGCTGCCGCCCGACGCCGACGGCAAGATCCCCGATGACGCCGAGGCGGCCGCGGAGTTCGCCAAGGCGCACCCCGACCGTCAAGAGGTACGCATCGTGGCCGGCGCGACACGTGCTGGTGCCACGTACTGTGCTCTGCGGTTGAAGGCGCACGACGACGACCAATCGGTCATCGGCGGCGTCGACCTGGTCCCCGAGCTCCTCGAACTGTTGCGTGTCACTCTTGAGGAGAACCCCGACAGCGAGGCTGACGCATGAGCCTGTTCGACGACGACGACCCGGCACAGGCGCCGGCGCGCACACAGAGCACCGGCCGCAACCGATGGCTGGCGATCGCGGCCGTCTCGGTGATCGTGCTCTTCTTCGGCATCAGTGCCTTCGCGGCGATCTACACCGACGCGCTGTGGTACGACGCGATCGACTTCAGCAGCGTCTTCGGCACGGTCTTCTGGACGCGTACGGCACTCTTCGTCATCTTCTGCGTGCTGATGGCGATCATGATCGGGCTGCCCGCGGCGCTCGCCTACCGCACACGTCCCTACTTCCACCCGGCCGACGACATCGGCGGCCTCGACCGCTACCGCGACGCGATCGCCCCGATCCGCACCTGGCTGCTGATCGGCATCGCGGGCGTCTCCGGGATCTTCGCCGGCTTCTCGGGCGCCGGCCAGTGGCGTACGTATCTGATGTGGCGCCACGGGCGCGACTTCGACAAGACCGACGAGTTCTTCAAGAAGGACATCGGCTTCTACGTCTTCGACCTGCCGTGGTGGCACTACCTGGTCAACTTCGCGCTGACCGGGCTGATCCTCGGCACCATCGGCGCGATGATCGTGCACTACGTCTACGGCGGGATCCGGCTCACCGCGCAGCGCGACCGGTTCACCCGCTCGGCGCAGATCCAGCTCAGCGCCATGATCGGGCTGATCCTGCTGGTCAAGGGGCTCGACTACTGGGTCGACCGCTACGACCTGGTCAACGGCTCCGGGCCCCGCCTGGACGGGATGACGTACACCGACGAGCACGCGGTGCTCCCGGCCAACCAGATCCTGCTCGGCATCGCGGTGATCTGCGGCGTGCTGTTCATCCTCAACATGTGGCGGCGCAGCTGGCAGCTGCCCTCGATCGCGATCTCGCTGTTCGCGATCTCGGTGCTGCTGATCGGGATGATCTGGCCCGCGGTCGTGCAGGGCTTCCAGGTCCGGCCGAGCGAGCAGGACAAGGAGAAGCCCTACCTGGCGGCCAACATCAAGGCCACGCAGGACGCCTACGGGATCGCCAAGGACGACCTCGAGGTGACCGAGTACACCTCGCAGGCCGAGGCCGACGGCGCCTCTCCCGACCAGCTCGACGAGACCGCGTCCTCGCTGCCGATCGTCGACCCCGCGGTCGTCCACCGTGAGTTCGAGCAGGTCCAGCAGGGTCGCTCCTACTACTCGGTGCACGAGCCGCTGGACATCTCCACCTACGAGGTCGGCGGCAAGGAGCGGGCGGTCGTGCTCGGCGTACGCGAGCTCAACCAGGCCGGCATCTCCGACTCCGACCGCACCTGGACCAACCTGCACACGGTCTATACCCACTCCAACGGCGTGATCGCCTCCTACGCCAACATGCGCGGCGCCGATGACAAGTCGGAGTCGAACCAGATGCAGTGGGCCGAGGGTGACCGCACCGGCCAGCACGACCTGACCTCGGGCCAGGGCAAGTTCCAGGACAAGGTCTACTTCGGCGAGGACTCGCCGGAGTACTCGATCGTCGGCAAGGGCGGCAAGAGCGCCGCCGTCGAGCTCGACTACAACTCCGAGGACGGCGAGACCCGGACGACGTACGAAGGTGCCGGTGGCGTCCCGATCGGGTCCAACTTCCGGCAGCTGATGTACGCCATCCAGTTCGGCTCCACCAACTTCCTGCTCTCCTCGCGCGTCAACGAGAACTCCGAGATCCTCTACGACCGCTCCCCGAAGGAGCGGGTGCAGAAGGTCGCGCCGTGGCTGACCCTCGATGACGACGTCTATCCAGTCGTCGTCGGTGGGCGGATCCAGTGGGTGGTCGACGGCTACACGACCACCGACCGCTACCCGCAGGCCGCGCGCGACTCGTTCGCCTCGATGACCGACGACGCCACCCAGACCTCGGCCGGGGTGCAGACGCTGCCGACCGACGAGATCAACTACATGCGCAACGCGGTGAAGGCGACCGTGGATGCGTACGACGGCACCGTCACCCTCTACCAGTGGGACGAGGAGGACCCGATCCTGCAGACGTGGGAGGCGGCCTTCCCCGGCACCGTGATGCCGAAGTCGTCGATCCCGAAGGAGCTGATGGAGCACCTTCGCTACCCCGAGGACCTCTACAAGGTGCAGCGCTACCAGCTGGCGCGCTACCACGTCTCCGACCCGGACGTCTTCTTCTCCGGCAACGAGCGCTGGGCCGTACCCGAGGACCCGAACGACGACAACCACCAGCAGACGCCCTACCGGATGTTCCTCGACGGTGGCTCCGGGACCGCGCGGTGGTCGCTGACGTCGGCCTTCGTGCCGTACAACCGTCCGAACCTGGCGGCGATGATGTCGGTCGACTCGGACGCCACCTCGGAGGATTACGGGAAGATCCGGATCACCACCGGCTTCCCCGACGACACCCAGGGTCCGGGCATGGTCTCCAACGAGTTCCGTACGGACAAGGCGATAGCCGACGAGGTCGCCTCGTTCAACCGCTCCGGCTCCGCGCCGGTGTGGGGCCAGGTCATCACCTATCCGACGGCGAAGAACGGCATCCTGTACGTCGAGCCGATCTACGCCCGCCGGGCGACCGCCTCGACCTCGGGCTATGCCCAGCTGGCGTTCGTGCTGGTCTCCTACGACGGACGGGTCGGCTACGGCTCGACGCTGAGCGAGGCCCTCGAGGTCGCGCTCACCGGTGCCGCGCCGACGCCGCCGACGGCCTCCGATCCCGACGAGGACCCGGCCGAGACCACCCCGCCACCATCCGGTGACTCACCGGGCGAGGTCGGCCAGCTCCTCGAGGACGCGCGCGCCCTGTTCGCCCAGGCCGACGAGGCCGGCAAGTCCGGCGACTACGCCGAGCGCGAGCGGCTCATCGCCGAGGCTCAGGACAAGGTCGACCAGGCCGCCGACCTCATTTCGGGAGGCTGAGGACACCTCCGATTAGGGGTTCGTTTCCCCTCGCGTGTAATGTTCTTCTTGCGACGCGGGGTGGAGCAGCTCGGTAGCTCGCTGGGCTCATAACCCAGAGGTCACAGGTTCAAATCCTGTCCCCGCTACTCCAAGACGAAGGCCCGGACCGAGAGGTCCGGGCCTTCGTGGTTTTCTGGGCTAGGTGGTTCGGTCGGCTACGAGCGGAACGGGCCGCTGATCTCGTAGGTGATTCCGCCGCTGGACGAGCCGCTCGTGCCTCGCTGCGAGGAGAAGTACATGCGGTTGCCGGCAGGGTTGAAGGCCACGCCGCACAGCTCTGACGAGCTCTGCCCGGTGACCCGGAGGAACGGCGCCACGACGTCGTCGGGGGTGATGATGCAGATCTCCATGTTGCCGCCGTCCTCGGCGACGTACAGGTCTCCTGCCGAGGCGCCGGTGATGTTGTCGACGCCGGTGAGCGGCGGGTTGCTGGTCAGGTTGTCGTCATAGACCACCTCGAGGGTGTTGGCGGCTGCGTTGTAGGCCCACACCTTGTTGTCGCCCTTGGTGGTGAAGTAGCAGATGTCATTGCGGTAGTAGGCGCCTTCACCGCCGTTGAACAGCTTCATGGTCGACACCTGGTCGCGCGTGGGCTTGGGGGAGCCGTCGGGGTCGGGGACGTCGGCCCAGGTGAGGCTCGTGGTGAGCACCTGCAGCTTCCCGGCGGACAGGTCTCCCCAGGTGGTCGGGACGAAGCGGTAGAAGCCGCCGTCGCTCTTGTCCTCGGTCTGGTAGACGACCTTGCGGACCGGGTCGCAGGCTGCGGCCTCGTGCGTGAACCGGCCCATCGCGGCACGACGGACGGCGGGCTTGACGCCCCACGGGTCGGTCTCCCAGCTGTAGCCCGTGTCGTGCTCCTCGCACGAGATCCAGGTGTTCCACGGCGTCGGCCCGCCCGCGCAGTTCCGGGTGGTGTTGCCGAGGATGCGGTAGGCGCTGGTGATGTTGGCGTTGCTGTCGAACTTGACGGCGCTCGCGCCGCCGGCGCCACTGCTCATCTCCGAGTTGGAGACGTAGATCCAGCCGGTCCCGTCGGCGAAGCAGACCCCGCCGTCCGGGGCGCTGTGCCAGGTGTATCCGGTGTTCGCGACGGTCCTCGTCGAGCGGGCGACCACCCGGCTGGTGAACCCTGCCGGCAGCATGATGCCGTTGGCGTCGGCGCCCAGGAGAGCGCCATAGGGGCTCGGTCCGGTCTTGGCTGGGTAGGCGATGGCGGGACGAGTGACGCTGAACCCGAAGGCGACGGTTCCAGCGCCGACAACGGCGGCACGTAAGAAGTTGCGACGATCCATGGTGGAGTCCTTCTGGAGTCTCGGCAGATGGAAATGTGCGCGACATACGCTAGAGATCCGGGCCCTGGTCGAGGCGTCTTCAGGGCGAACAATGCTCAACGCGCAAGCGCCGACCGTGGCGGAGGACAACGGCCCGATTTCGGAGGACGATGGGGCGATGAGCGTGGACGTGTTGGTGGAGACGGTGATTCGGCGATCGCCGGTCGAGGTGTCTGCGTACGCCGGCGACCCGAGCAACGCGCCGGCCTTACGCCAACATCCGCTCGGTCGACTGGCGTACGGCGCCGCCGGTTCGGGTGGGGTCGCGGATGGACTTCGTCGCGCAGTTCCTCGGGCGCCGGCTGGCCTATACCTACGAGGTGGTCGAGTGGGTGCCAGGTGAGCGGCTCCTGATGCGTACGTCGGACGGACCGTTCCCGATGGAGACGACCTACACGTGGGAGCCGGCGGAGGAGGGCGGAACGCGGATGACGTTGCGCAACCGCGGCAACCCGTCCGGTTTCTCTCGGGTCGCTGCGCCGGTCATGGAGCGGGCGATGCGGCGAGCGACGACCAAGGACCTGGCCAGGCTCAAGGAGATCCTCGAGCCCTGACGACACGGCAGTCAGTCCAGCCTCACCGGGTCGTGGTGAACCCTCCCCAGACTGCGAAGGAACCGCCTGAGCTCTGGGCATCGACGTGGTAGATGTCGCGCTCGAGATCGCGGGCGCCGGTCGCGTGGTTGTACTGGCTGGCGAACACGTGCTGTCCGGCCGGCACGGTGCGGCCCGGCTTGAGGACCCAGCGGTAGAGCAGCGCACCGCCGGACTCCTGAACGGTGACGGTGAAGTCGTCGCTCGGCAGGGTCCGCCAGTGGCCGGTGCTTCGCACGCCGCCGGTCTGGGCAATGCGCATTTCCACGGTGACTGAGGTGAGCGGCTTGGCGGTCTTCAGGGTCAGGTTGCTCTGAGCCCAGTAGATGTTGCTGTTGGCGCCCAGCGAGCCTTCGGACCACAACGGCCCGTTCTTGACCCGGCTGCCGTCCGGCGGAGCTGGTCGCGCGCTGCCCGAGGTCGGGGCCGGGGCAGGGGCCGGAGCGGTGGTGGTGGGGCGGGCTGATGGCGTCGGAGCGGACGTGACGGTCGTGGTCGCGGACGGGGCCGTGGGAGTGGGTGCGGGTGTGGTGGCCGGCAGCAACGGATCTCCGCCGATGGCGGCGACAGCGACGGCGAGACCGCCGGTCGCCAGGGTGGCGGCGGCGACGAGACCGACTATCGCCGCCCGGGGCCCTGATCTCGCGATCGAACGTGTGCGATGCCGGACACTGGGGTCGGCCGCGCCGCGCTCCACACGTGCCAGGATCCTTGCGCGGTTGGGCTCGTGAGCCGCGGCGGTCTCTCGCAGCCGTCGGCTGATCTCGTCGTTCACCAGTTCCTCCCCCCTGTCGCCATCTCTCCGACCGCTTCCGCGCCGAGCAACCGTTCCAGCTCGGCCATCCCCTTCGAGGTCTGGCTCTTCACCGTACCGACCGAGATGCCCAGCGCAGCGGCGGTGTCCTTCTCCGACAGGTCGAGGGCGTGGCGCATGACCACGCACGTCCGCTTGCGGAACGGCAGCCGGGTGAGCGCGGCTCGGACGTCCAGCACGGCCGCAACGTCCGGCCCCTCCACCAGTTCCGTACCGAGGGACCAGAACAGCGCTACTCGCCGTCGCTCGCGCACCCTGCTCCGGATCCTCTCCCGAGCCAGATTGGCCACTACGCCGCGGGCGTAGGCGACCGGGTGATGCGCTGCCCGCAACCGGTCCCAGCGCTGCCACAGGGCGACCAGCGCATCGGCGGCGAGGTCGTCCGCCGCATCCTTCTCGCCGGTCAAGAGGTGGGCGAGACGGGCCAGTTCGGCGTAGTGGCGTTCGAAGAAATCGTGGAACTCTGCGTACGCGTCGTCGGCGAGCATCTCCCGCGGTTGCCCTCTCCCTACGATGTGCGCGTTAACAATCGGCTGAGCGTAGCAGCGCCCCTCCCCCGGTCAATGCCGGGCGAACTGGACCCCGGTCGGCTGCGCGACGTCCGGTTTGAGAGCGATCCCGCGGATGGTCAGCCGCTCACCGTAGATGTCGGTGATCCTGATCGCTCTGCCGCACCCCCTACCGTCGGTGGCGAGGAAGTAGTTGTAGCCGGTGCGCTGCAGCTTTCGCCAGCCGTTGCCGGTCCGGACCTCGAGCCTGGCCAACGGGTTGCGGTGGCCGATCGCCTGGACGCCGCACCACCACTGGCTGGACCCGTCTTTGTATCGGATCGAGATGGTGCCGGACGCGGCGGGGCTCAGCAGCTTCCAGGTGATCGGGAGCCGGCCGACCTTGAGGTCGGCGAGCTTGGCGAAGGCCTGTTGGCTGAGGTCGATCTGCCCGGGTTTGCAGGGCAGGGGGCAATCGTTGACTATCCGCACCTTGATGGAAGCCCCGTTGGCGGCGCGGACCAGGACGTACGCCCCGCATGCCTTGGCCGACTCGTAGTCGGTGTGGTTCATCGCTGCGACCATGAGGTCGTCGGACGGGCCGTAGAGGCAGGCGCCATTCCCGTCACCCGCCTCGTAGGCGGTCGCGACGCCCCGGTAACGGATGCCGGGCCTGATCCGACCAGTCAACGACCCGGTGGACTCCGCGGATTCCGTACGCGGCCTGCTCTTGGCCGACGGCGTTGGGGTACCGCGGGGCGATGGCAGCGGACTCGCGTCTGGTGGCTGCGGCGAAGCGATCGTGGCGTCGGGTGCCGCGGTCGGAGAGCCGCTCGCCGACGCAGCCGTGACGGACCCGTCGGTGGTACGCCAGGCGTCGGTGCTGCCCCCGGCGAGGAGCACGGTGGCGAGGCAGGCCACAACGCCGACAGCCAGCAGTGCCAGCGGAATGCCGATGGCCCGCCGGTGCTTGCGCCGCGCCTGCGCCGCGCCGTGATTCGTTGTCCTCATGTCCATCCGTTCGGTAGATCGAGTCGACGTTCCGCAGCGCAGTTGCCGCCGGCGCCGAAAAGGTTGCCGCCCCGGGCCAGCCTGCTGACAGGCCGACCCGGGGCTCGATGGGTCGTGGGGTCAGGACGGGTCGCCGTACTGCAGACCGCGTCCGTTCGTGCCGATGTAGACGCGGGCGTAGGTGTCGGGGTCGCCAGTGATGACGCCGACGGCGCCGATGGCGCCCCACTGGTGGGCCTTGTCGTTGACGCGGAGCCAGGTGACGCCCTTGTCGGTGGAGCGGAAGACTCCGGTGGCGTCCTTGACGGTGCCGATCAGGTACAGGGCCTGGTAGCCCGTGCCCGGCTTTGCCTTGCCGAAGCCGAGGGCGGAGGAGGACTGCACGGACTTGAGCGTGGCGAAGTTCCGGCCGCCGTCGGTGGAGTGCAACAGTCCCTTGTCGCTGCCGGCGATCCACAGGTCCCCGGCGATGCCGGGCACGGTCGTGAGGCGGCCGGTGGGCAGGTTGCCGGCGCGGGCGGTGAAGGTCGCGCCGCCGTCGGTGCTGGCGTAGAGCGTGCCGCCGGACAGTGAGTAGAAGGTCCTGGCCGAGGAGCGGTCGGCGATGACCACGGCGCCGGTGCCCAGACCGCTCACCTTCGACCAGCTCGCCCCCTTGTCGGTCGAGCGGTACGGGGCCTGACCCTCCTCGGTCCAGACGATGGCGGAGCCGTCCGCCGAGAGCGCGACCTGGCCGCTGTCGGCACTGCCCACCGGCTCCGACTTGAAGCCCTTCCAACTGCTGCCGCCGTCGGTGGAGTAGGCGCCGTCCTGCTCGGCGCCACGGCCGACGCGGACCATCACCGAGGGCTTGGACTGGGCGAAGTCGATGTCGGTGCTGGTGACCATCATCGGGTTCTTGAGCCGCCCGGCGGGCACCTTGGCCAGGGAGCCGGAGGAGCCGTAGCGGAAACCTCCCAGGTCACCCATGGAGGAGATGACGGTGGCACCCCCGGGCGGGGCGATCGCGTCCAGCACCGCGGTCTCCTCAAGACCTCGGGCCCCCACGGTCCAGTGACTGGTGCCGCCGCTGTCGGAGGCGTTGGCATCCTTGCTGCGCCAGATGCCGCTGCCGGTGCCGTACAGCACGTGCCCGGAGTTGAAGGGGTCGATGGCCAGGGCGGTCATCCAGTGCCCGGTGTCGGTACCGACGTAAGGAGCGCCGGAGGCGTTCCGCTTCGACTTGTCGGCCAGCGCCTTCCAGTGCGCGCCGCCGTCGGTGCTCCGGTAGATCTCGTCGTCAGGCCACCAGCGGTCGAGGGTGGTCACCATCACCGTGGACGGCTTCCGCGGGTCGACGGCCAGACCGGAGAACCCGTAACCGCCCTGGGACGGCGAGACGTTCTTCCACGCCCCGCTGGCCGGCGTGTACTTCCACACCGAGCCCGCGGTGACGCCATTGGGTCCGACGACATCGGTGTACGTCAGGTACAGCGAGCCGTTACCGGAGAGCACTCCGTGCTGTGGCATCTGGCCGGTGGGCTGCCCGGGGACGGCCTGCCAGGTGCTGCCGCCGTCGGTGGAGCGGTACAGGGAGGCGGACTTGTCGGCGACGCCGACGTAGATCGTCTTGCTGTTCTTCGGGTCGTACGTCACGAAGGAGATGCCCACGCCGCTGCTCGCCCCGTCCTTCACGGGGAACGAGGCGACCTGACGCCATGTCACGCCGCGGTCGGTGCTGCGCCACAGGCCGTTCTTGCGGGTGCCCAGCAGCAGGGTGCCGTTGTCCTTGGGGTTGATCGCCAGCCGTTCGCCCGCCCCGCGGCCGTCCTCGTTGGCGCCCAGCTTGAAGGGCAGAGGGGTGCGCTTGAAGGTGCGGCCCCGGTTCGTGGAGCGCAGAAGCGCGCCGTTGCCGGCCCACTCGTTGGTGTAGGTCCCCGCCGCGAGGTAGAGCCGCTCGGGGTCGACAGGGTCGGTGGCCACCGAGTCGATGCCCAGCAGGTTCCAGTCCTTCTCGCCTAGCCAATCGGTCAGCGGGATCCACTGCTCGGCCGCCACGTCCCAGCGGTAGGCGCCGCCCATGTCGGTGCGGGCGTACAGCAGGCCCTTCTCCCGCGGGTTGAACACCAGCCCGGTGACGTAACCGCCGCCCACCACCTGGGCGTTCTTCCACCTGTACGGTCCGGACCCGGCCGCCTGGGGCTGGGCCGACTTCACCAGCTTCCGCTGCTGGATACGGGTGCCGTCGGCGGTGGAGGAGCCGTTGCCGTCGATCACCTTGCCACTGCGCACGGAAGTCAGCTGGTTGTCGGCGCTGCCGTCGGCCGTCGCGGCCGGCGTGTCCTCCTGCGCGAACACGAGTGACGGCACGACGATGGCGGGCACGCCGACCAACAGAACGGTCGCGATCCAGCGGCGGCGGTACCGCCCGCGGCGCACGCGGTGCGTGAGGTTGTCCATGGGGGATGTGCTCCTTGCATGTCATTGACCGGAGGAAGGCGGATCCGGGCAACTGAGTGGCCTGATCCGCTCCCTAGTGGTCGCAGGCACTGCAAAGGGTTGCCGCGGCTTCGGATCTTTCAGGGATCACGCCAGGGCGGCGAGGATCTCGTCGGCGGTCCGTCGGCCCGAGCGGACGGCTCCCTCCATGTAGCCGCTCCATTCGGTGGCGTACTCCGCGCCGGCCCAGTGGATCCGTCCGACGGGCTCGCGCAGGATCGGTCCGTAGTTCGTCCAGACCCCGGGCCCGAAACCGGCGCCGTAGCAGCCGCGGGTGAACTCCTCGGCGCTCCAGTCCTTCTCGACGTACGAGGTGGGTGTGGCTGCCTCGCGCCCGAAGTAGCGCACGAAGCAGTCGATGACGCCGCTGCGGCGTTCGTTGTCGGGAAGACGCTGCCAGCTGCGGGCCTCACCCGCCTCGACGAAGCCGATCAGGATGCCCACCTCCGCCCCCGGAGGGGAGACGTCGAAGGTGACCTTGACCGGGCCGAGGTCGGACAACGCCTGGCCGTTGAGTCCCTGCTCGCGCCAGAACGGCTTCGGGTACGCCGCGAAGCACTTCACCACCGTTCCGGCCGGCACGCGCTGGGTGAGCTGGTCGCGGCCGGGTGGAAGGATCGGGTCGTAGTCGAGTCGCCCGGCGAGGGTCGGAGGCAGGGTGACCAGGACGTGTCGTGCCGTGTGCGCGGCACCATCGCGGGTGATGGCGGTGGCACGCTCGCTGGTCTGGACGATGCGAGCCACCGGCGACCCGAACCGTACGTCCTGGCCTTCGGCGAGGCGCTGTGAGACCAGCACCGATCCACCGACGACGCGGTCTTTCTGGGCACCCTGGTCGGTGGAGGCGAGAGTCTCGAGATCGCCGTTGCTGATCGTGTAGAAGAGCGTGTGCAGCAGGGAGAGGTCGGAGGAGTCGGCCGAGTAGAGCGCCTCGGCCAGCGCGCGGAAGTAGGAACGCCCGATCGCTGTCCTCAGGTTGCGGCGGATCCACGACTCGAAGGTCTGTCCGTCCAGCAGCGTGGCCTTCGGATGAGCCCACGGACGCTCGACGTCGACGCTGCGGGCAAGCCTTTCGTAGCGGGCCTGGCCTTGGGCGAGGTCGGCCAGGACGATCGGGTTGAGCTTGGGCGTCGCGCCCTTCTGCGGGCCGAGCCGGGACTGCTTGCCGCCTAGGTCGAGGAGCAGCTCACCGGCGTCGTTCCAGGTCGGGAACGTCTCCAGGCCCAGCTCGTCGACGAGCCGGTACATCTCGGTGTGCCCCTCGCCGATCCAGGTGCCACCGAGCTCGATCGGATGCCCTTCGAGGACTGCGCCCTCGGTGCGACCGCCGACCCGGTCCCTGGCCTCCAGCACCACCACGGACCTGCCGGCACCGGCGAGCTTGTCGGCCGCGCTCAGGCCGGCCAGACCGGCTCCCACCACGACCACGTCGACATCGGGCATCGCGGGAACCTCCGTTCGGGTCGTACGGCTGAAATCACGGTACGACGTTCTCGGTGTGGCTGCGGCTGGATCGTTGCGCCTGACCGTCTTTGCCGACATTTGGTGACAGGGTTTGGCCATGAGCGAGGACGCGGTCGAAGAGGAGACGAAGAGGCTGCGAGCCCTCGGCGTACGTGTTCGGCAGGGGGCTCGGGACCTGCTCCCGACCACTTCGTTGACGCTGCACGGGGGAGAGGTCGCGGTGGCTGTCGGCCCTCCCGGAGGTGGGCACACGTCGTTGGCGTTGGCGCTGGCCGGGCGGCTCCGGCTGGATGCGGGCAGGGTGGAATTGGACAGGGACGCGTCGCCTCGGGTCCTGCAGGCCGCGGTGGCGCTGGTCGACGTGCCGGGTGTCTCCGAGCCGGACGAGGTGGTGCCGTTCCGCACGATCCTCGGTGAGGAGCTCGCGATGGCGAAGCAGAAGCCGAGTGCCGCGGCCATCGACCGCTGGCTGGGAGAGTACGACCTCGCGACCGGCATCACCACGGAGGCGGTCCCGCCGGTGCCGCGCCTGGAGATCCTCGCGCGGATGGCGCTGCTGCGGCCAGGCACCCGCTTCCTCGTGCTCACCTACCCCGAACGCCTCGGCCTGCCGGTCGCACGGTGGCTGGACATCGCGAACGACCTCGCCGGTTCCGAGAGCCGGCCCGGGGTGCTGGTCACCGCGAGTCGTGCGGTCGCGATCCCCGCCGGCGTGCGTACGTTCACCATCGGTCCGACGGAGGAAGCATGAACTCGCTGCGTATCGCCCTGACCGAGCTGCGCCGGATCACGGCCGGACGGCTGGCGAAGCTCGTCATCGTGGCGCTCGTCCTCGTCCCCACGCTCTACGCCGGGCTCTACCTCTACGCCAACCACGATCCGTACGCCCACTTCGACGAGCTCCCGGCGGCGCTCATCGTGGAGGACGCCGGGGCCACCACGACCGACGGCACGAAGATCGACGCCGGGCGCGACGTCGCCGACAAGCTCCTGAAGTCGGGCGACTTCGACTGGTCGGAGGTCTCCGCCGCGACGGCGGAGAAGGACATCCGGGAGGGCGACTACTACTTCGCCCTGCGGATCCCGGAGGGGTTCTCCCGGACGCTGGCCGGCGCGGAGCGGCTCGACCCGAAGCAGGCGCAGATCCAGGTCATCACCAACGACGCCAACTCCTACCTGTCCACCACGATCGCGACCAACGTCACCGACAAGGTCCGCGACGCCATCGCCAGTGAGGTCTCCGAGCAGGCCGCGGCCAACTTCCTGCTCGGCATCTCCGACCTCCGCTCGGGGCTGGTGAAGGCCGCCGACGGTGCCGCGAAGCTGGAGAAGGGCGCGGGCACGCTCCGCGACGGAGCCGGCAAGCTGGCCACCGGCGCGGGCGACCTCGAGAACGGCCTGAACACCATCGAGGGAAAGGTCACCGACCTGCCCACCAAGACGCGTGAGCTCGCCACCGGCGCCCGCAAGGTCGCCGACGCCAACGGCGAGATCGCCGCCACCGGGCAGCGGGCCGCGACCGCCGTCGACGACGCCGTCGCGGCCTATGAATCGAATCGGGACGACCTCGACGCCCGACTCGAGGCGCAGGGGCTGGATGAGCAGCAGCGAGCCGAGGTGCTGGCCATCTACGACCGCGGCTCCGCCCCTCTCGACCGTGTCGACCAGCGCGTCGGCGATGTCTCCGGCCAGCTCGACCAGCTCGCCACCGGTGCGAACCAGGTGGCCGACGGCAACGAGCAGCTGGCTTCCGCGATGCCCGATCTCGTCGCCGGGATCTCTTCGGCTGCCGACGGAGCCGGCGAGCTCAGTACCGGCGCGACCAAGCTGCGTGACGGTGCCGCCCAGCTCGCCACCGGTGCCGGTGACCTGGAGAAGGGGCTGCGGGACGGCGCCGCACACGCACCCGCCACCAACGAGGAGCTGCGCGACCGGATCGCCTCGACGATCGCCGACCCGGTCGCCATCGACTCGGTCTCCGAGGCGAAGGCGTCCTCGTACGGCGCCGGGCTGGCGCCCTTCTTCCTCGCGCTGGGCGCATGGATCGGTGGGTACGTCCTCTTCCTGCTCGTCCGGCCGATCTCGACCCGAGCGCTGGCCGCGAACCAGACCCCGCTCCGGGTGGCTCTCGGAGGCTGGCTCACCCCGGCGCTCATCGGCGTCGCGCAGATGGTCGTCGTGCTCGTGGTCGTCGGTCTCGCCGTCGACATCACCCCGGTCAACTGGCTCGGCACGTTGGGATTCCTGCTGCTCACCTCCGCGACCTTCATCGCGATCGTGCACATGCTCAACGCGCTCCTCGGAGCGCCCGGCCAGTTCCTCGGCCTGGTCCTGATGGTCGTCCAGCTCGTCACCGCCGGCGGCACGTTCCCCTGGCAGACCATTCCCGAGCCGCTGCACTGGCTCCACCACATCCTGCCGATGAGCTACGCCGTCGACGGGCTGCGCCAGCTGATGTACGGCGGGCTCTCTGGACGTGTCGTCGCCGACGCCCTCGTCCTGGCCGCCTTCCTCGTCGGCGCGCTGCTGTTGACCAGCTACGGCGCCCGTCGGCAACGGGTCTGGACGCCCAAGCGCGTACGTCCGGAGATCGCTCTGTGACGAACGGGTTGCTGGCGGCGATGTCGCGGCGTCCGAGGCAAGTCATTCCAATATTCCTTGGAATGACGTAATGTCAATCCATGGGCATCTCCGTCATCCCGGTGGTCGATGAAGGTCTGGGCAACTCCGCCTACCTGGTGGATCTGTCCGACGGACGGGCGCTCGTGGTGGATCCGAGCCGTGACCTGCGCACGATTCGAGCCGAAGCGGACCGTCGCAGCCTGCAGATCGCGTACGCCGCCGACACCCATCTGCACGCCGACTTCCTCAGCGGGGCGGTGCAGCTGGCGGCCGACGCCGGGGCGAGCGTCCTCGCGTCGCGGGCCGGTGGGCGGGAGTTCCCGCACCGTGGCCTCTCCGACGGCGACGAGGTCGACCTCGGCGGATTGAGGTTGCGGGCACTGGCCACCCCGGGCCACACCCACGAGCACATCGCCTTCGAGCTGCTCGATGACCACCGGGTCGTCGGCGTGTTCACCGGTGGCTCTCTGATCGTGGGCTCGGCCGCACGTACCGACCTCGTCTCGCCGGAGCGGACCGAGGAGCTCGCCCGCGCTCAGTACAGGTCGCTCCGGCGACTGGCCGAGCTCGACGACGACGTTGCGGTATGGCCCACTCACGGCGCCGGTTCGTTCTGCTCGGCACCCCCAGGCGCCGAGCGTACGTCGACCATCGGCGCCGAACGGGCCACCAACTCCCTGCTCCGGGCGGAGTCCGAGGACGCCTTCGTCCAACAGCTGCTCGACTCGCTCGGCAGCTTCCCGCCGTACTTCCTGACCCTCGGCGAGATCAACCGCCGTGGACCCGACCTCGTCGCGGGCGACTCGCTGCCCGGCTTGTCGCCCGGCGCGGTCGCTCGGCTGCGGGAGACCGGCGCCGAGATCGTCGATGTCCGTTCGGTCCATGACTTCGCTGCGGCCCATCTGCCGGGTTCGGTGTCGATCCCGCTGCGACCGGCGTTTGCGACCTGGCTCGGATGGCTCCTGCCTGCGGCCAAGCCGGTGGTCATCGTCCGCGACGCCGACCAGGACCCGGCCGAGATCCTCTGGCAGGCCCGCAAGATCGGCCATGACCACCTGATCGGTGAGCTCGAGGGCGGCATCGGCGCCTGGGTGCAGGGCGGGCGCCCGACCGGTTCCATCCCGCTCGTCAACGCTCGCCACATCGGAAGCGCGAGCGTGCTCGACGTCCGGCAGACCAGCGAGTTCGCTGCCGGTCACATCCCTGGCGCTGCGCACGTCGAGCTCGGCGACCTACCGGGCAAGGCGGCGTACAGCGCCCACGACGGCCCGACCGTCGTGATGTGCGGCCACGGCGAACGCGCCATGGGTGCCGCCAGTCTCCTGGCCCGGGCGGGCCAGCAGGACGTCGCCGTTCTCGTCGGCGGCCCGGGCGACTGGGCCGACGCAACCGGTCACCGTCTCGAGGCGGGATCGTGAACCAGGCCGGCGCACAGGGCCCCCGCGCCCGGCCTCGCCTCGGGTTGCGGGCCAACGCCGCCCAGTTCACGCTCCTGGTTGCGATCAACGCACTGGTCGGCGGCATGGTCGGTCAACAACAGACAGTGTTGCCACTGCTCGCCGAACGCGAGTTCGGGCTGAGCGGATACACCTTCATCTTCACGTACGTGATCGCTTTCGGGATCGCGAAGGCGGCCGCGAACTACTTCGCGGGCGCCTGGTCTGACCGGTACGGCCGCAAGCCGGTGCTGATCGCCGGATGGCTGGTCGCGATACCGGTGCCCCTGATGCTGATCTGGGCTCCCAGCTGGGGTTGGGTCGTGGTCGCCAACGTGCTGCTGGGCATCAACCAGGGTCTGACGTGGTCGACCACGGTGATCATGAAGATCGACCTCGTCGGCTCCCGGCAACGAGGCCTCGCGATGGGACTCAACGAGGCCGCCGGCTACGGAGCGGTAGCTCTCACATCAATCGCCGCCGGTTACCTGGCAGCGCATCACGGCCTTCGCCCGGCGCCCTTCCTGCTCGGCCTGTCCTACACCGCGCTCGCACTCGGGCTCTCGGTCATCGCCGTCAAGGAGACCCGGGGCCATGCGTACGCGGAAGCCGCCGGTCACGTTCCGCGATCCGACGGACTTCACGACCATCTCCACGGCGGGCTCAGCAACCGAGAGGTCTTCGTGCAGACCAGCTTCCGGGAGAGGGCGCTGTCCTCGGCGAGCCAGGCCGGACTGGTCAACAACCTCAACTTCGGACTCTCCTGGGGACTCTTTCCCCTTCTCTTCGCAACGTCGGGCCTGCCCGTAGGCCAGATCGGAGTGCTGTTCGCGCTCTATCCAGCGGTCTGGGGCTTCGGCCAGCTGCTCACCGGAGCGTTGTCGGACCGATGGGGCCGCAAACATCTGATCAGCATCGGCATGTTCACCCAGGCGACTGCCCTTGCGGTGATCGCCTCCGCCGACACGTTCGCTCCCTGGGCGGCGGGCACCATGCTCCTCGGCGCCGGCACCGCGATGGTCTACCCGACGCTCCTCGCCGTGATCGGAGACGTCGCACACCCGGCGTGGCGTGGACGAGCCGTGGGCATCTACCGGGTCTGGCGTGACCTCGGCTATGCGGTCGGCGCACTCATGGGTGGCGTGGTCGCGGACCGGTGGAGCCTGAGTGCTGCCGTCTGGGCCGCTGCTGCCGTCAGCGCGCTCTCCGCCCTCCTCGTCGCCCTCCGGATGTACGAGACCCATCCCCGCAGTGCGCCAATCTCCGGTTCCGGCGCCGATGACCGTGAAGGAGCCTCCCGTGGGTGACCGCACCGCCAAGAACGCCCTGTTCGCCGAGTTCGCCGCAGTCGGCAAGGCTCTGGCCAGCCCCGGGCGCCTCGAGCTCCTCGACCTGCTCGCCCAAGGGCCCCGCAGCGTCGAGGCCCTCGCCGACGCCGCCGACCTCGCCATCAGCACCTGCTCGGCCCATCTGCAGACCCTGCGCGAAGCGGGGCTCGTCGAGACCCGCCGTGACGGCAGACGGATCTACTACTCCCTCGTCGGCGACGACGTCGCGAGCCTGTGGGACGACCTCAGGCGCGTCGCCCTGCGCCACCGTCCCCACACCGAACGCGCCCGCGCCGCCTACCTGGGGCCCGAGGACGCCGAAGCCGTCACCACCGAGACGCTCCTCGCCCGCATCACCGATGGAGAGGTCGTCATCCTCGACGTCAGGCCAGAGCCCGAGTACACCGGGGGCCACCTCCCGGGCGCCCTCCACATCCCGGTCGAAGAGCTCGCCGCCCGCCTCTCCGAGCTCCCGGCCGACCGCGAGATCGTCGCCTACTGCCGTGGCCGGTACTGCGTGCTCGCGCACGACGCCGTACGCCTTCTCTCCCAGCGAGGCTTCCGGG
Organism: Nocardioides sp. NPDC127503; assembly: GCF_040302165.1. Lineage (NCBI taxonomy): Bacteria > Bacillati > Actinomycetota > Actinomycetes > Propionibacteriales > Nocardioidaceae > Nocardioides > Nocardioides sp. NPDC127503. The sequence goes on from NZ_JBEORH010000003.1 coordinate 188,817, forward strand.
CCAGCCGCGCCGTCGACGGAGCACTGGAGTGGCGCATCGCAGGTCTCCTGGAACGCGACGGCGCGGCCTGAGGCCGGCTATCGGAGCTTCTGTACGCCTCGGTCACCGTGCTCGCGCGAGCACGGTGACTACCTCTGCATGCAAACAGCATACAGTTGACAACAGACAAATGATGTCTGATGATTCACGGACTCCATGAAAGAGTTAAGGGGCCGACGATCTATGCACATCACGGGCTATCGCACGCTGACGACGGTGCACGACTGGGGACGTCCCATCGGCGACGTCAACGGCGTCGTCGGTTCGGGCAAGACGGCGGTCCCGATCGTCGTGCTCACCACCGACTCGGGACTGGAGGGCATCGGCCTGGGCCATCACCAGGGCCTCGACGTCGTCTTCCCGGCCCTGGAGGGCGAAGACCCCCTCGCCGTGCAGGCGCTCTATGACCGGATGCTGTCGTGGGTCTTCAAGTCCGGGCACGCCGGCGCGGTGTTCGGGGCGATCGGCGCACTCGACATGGCGCTGTGGGACCTCAAGGCCAAGGCCGCAGGCCAGCCGTTGTGGCGCCTGCTCGGCGGGCGCGACCGGGTCGTGCCGGCGTACGCCTCCGGCTTGGACGGGCCGCTGACCGACGAGGAGCTGGCCGCGCTCCAGGAACGGTTCGCCGACCGTGGCTTCACGGCCGTCAAGATCAAGGGCGGTCTGGATGTCGAAGCCGACCTGCGGCGCCTCCACCTCGTGAGCGACGTCTTCCACGACCGGACGGGCGCCGCGCCCGCGCTGATGCTCGACGCCAACGAGTCCTGGTCTCGCAAGGAGGCCGTACGCCACATCGGCCGCCTCGAGGAGTCGGTCGACCTCGCCTGGGTCGAGGAGCCGGTGCGCCGGTGGGACGTCGACGGCCTGACTCGCGTCTCCCAGTCGGTGCGTGCGGCCGTCGCGACCGGGGAGAACCTCACCGGACTCGAGCAGTTCCGGCCGCTGCTGCAGGCCAACGCGGTCGACGTCGTGCAGACCGGCAGCGTCTGGGGGATCAGCCACTTCCTGCGCGTGTCCGCCCTGGCACTGGCGTTCGACCTGCCGGTGAGCCCGGTGGGCTACAACGCCAATCCGATCGCCCACGCGGCCACGGTCGTTCCCAACCATCTCTCGCTGGAGGTGCAGGATCTGCAGCTGCCCTTCGGCATCGAGTCCGACCAGGAGATCGAGGACGGGCACCTGGTGCTCGGCGACCTCCCCGGTCTCGGCCTGGTCGTCGACGAGGCGGCGATCGAGCGCATGAACGAGGCCGCCGACTGGGGTCGCCACATCGGCCCCCACGTACGCCCGGAGCGGGCCGGTCGCCGGCTCGTGCGCAAGCCGTCCCTCCACCCACGCTCCCAGGGCCCCTCCGCACGCTGACCCGCTACACCCACGAAAGGACCAGCCAGATGACGTCCCCGACCATGCAGACCCGCGGTTGTGCCGTGGTGACCGGAGCGGGCGGCTCGCTCGGCCGCGCCAGCGCCGTACGCCTGGGGAAGGAGGGCTTCTCGCTCGCCCTGCTCGACCTGGCCGGGGACGCACTGACCACCACGGCCGCCGAGGTCGAGGCGACGGGAGCCCGGCAGGCCACCCTGTCGGTGGACGTACGCGACGCTGATGCCGTGGTCGCCGCCCTGAAGGAGGCCGACCGCGAGCTGGGCCCCCTCGAGGTGCTGCTCAACAACGCCGCGATCTATCCAGCCACTCCGTTCCTGGACATCCCGGTCAGCGAGTACGACGACGTGGTCGCGGTCAACCAGCGGGCCTACTTCGTCGCCGCCCAGGCCGCGGCCCGACTGATGGCGCCGCGGAGGAGCGGCTCGATCGTCAACATCGGCTCCATCACCTTCTCCGGCGGCTGGGACAAGCTCGCCAGCTATGTCTCGACCAAGGGAGCCGCGGTGGCGCTGACCCGTGCGCTCGCGCGCGAGCTCGGCCCGCAGGGCATCCGCGTGAACGCGGTCGCCCCCGGTGCCTTCCCGACCAAGGCCGAGGAGATCCACGAGGATCCCGAGGCCTACACGGCCCACGTGCTGGACCACCAGTCCCTCAAACGGCGCGGCCGGCCCGCCGAGCTGGCGGCCGTGGTCGCCTTCCTGGTCGGGCCCGACGCGTCCTTCATGACCGGGCAGACCCTAAACGTCGACGGCGGATGGAACATGCAATGAGCGAACCCGACAACAAGCTCGACATCTTCGGACACCGACTCGCCCCACGCGCGCTGCGCGAGCGCACCGGCGACACCGAGTCCGTCGCGGGAGTGCGCCAGGTCGTCCTCGACAACGGCTCCGAGCGTGGCGTACGGGCGGTGCAGCTGCGCACCTCGGCCGGGCTCGAGCTCGAGGTGCTGGTCGACCGGGCGCTCGACCTCGGCGCGGCCAGGCTGCGGGGCGTGCCCTTCGGGTGGCGCAGCGGCAACGGCTTCCGCCATCCGGGCCTGCACGAGCACCACGACGAGGGCGGCCTGTCCTGGCTGCGCGCTCTCGACGGCCTGCTGGTCTCCGGCGGCCTCGACCACACCCTCTTCGGCGGTGACGTCGACGCGACGGCGTACAACTATCCGCCCAAGCAGACGGTCAACCACGGCCTGCACGGCCGGCTCACCGCGATCCCGGGGCGTCTGCTCGAGGCCGGCGAGGTGTGGGACGGCGACCGTTGCGTGCTGCGGGTGCGTGGCGAGGTCGTCCAGGCGACGTCCTTCGGTGAGCACCTGCGCCTGACCCGCACGATCGAGGTCGACTTCGACGGGCTCGAGATCCGCCTCCACGACATCGTCGACAACCTCGGCTTCGACCCGACGCCGCACATGTTCCTCTACCACCTCAACTTCGGCTGGCCCCTGGTCGACGCGGGCACCGAGTTCGTCGCGGCGATCAGCGAGACCCCGTGGCGCTCCGACTCGGTCGCAGAGCAGGGTGTCTCCTATCGCACCCTCCCCGAGCCGCAGCTGCGGTTCGTCGAGCAGGTCCACGAGCACACCCTCGTCGCCGAGGGCGACGGCCGGCACCGGGTCGCACTGCTCCGCGGCGACGAGACCCTCGGCGTGGAGGTGTCCTGGGACTCCGCCACGATGCCGCACTTCTTCGAGTGGCAGAACCTCCGCAGCGGCCAGTACGCCATCGGGCTGGAGCCGTCGACGCATGCGGTCGCCGGCGACGCCGCCGCCCGTGCGGACGGGTCGATGACCTGGCTCGAGCACGGCGACTCGCGCAGCTACTCCACGACGATCCGCGTGCTCGACGGCGCGGAGGACGTCCGGGCGTCCCGCGCCGCGATCCGCGCGCTCGGCGACCAGCCCGACTGACCGGCCCACCATCCAGGCAAGGAAGACCCGAACTGATGACCACCACACCCAGGATCCTCGAGGGATACCGCGTCCTCGACTGCTCGATCGCCATGGCCGGCCCGTTCGCCGCGCAGCGGCTGGGTGACTTGGGCGCCGACGTCGTCAAAGTCGAGCCGGTCACCGGTGAGTGGCAGCGCCACGCCGCGGCCGGTGGCGCGCAGGGCAACCAGATCAACGTCTCCTTCCTCTCCCTCAACCGCAACAAGCGCTCGCTGGCCGTCGACCTCAAGGCCGACGCCGGCAAGCAGGTGCTGCTGCGGATGGTCGAGACGGCCGACGTGTTCCTCCAGAACTACCGCCCAGGCGTGGCCGAACGGCTCGGCGTCGACTACGCCACGCTCTCGGCGATCAACCCGCGCCTGGTCTACGTCTCGATGTCCGGCTACGGCGAGGACGGCCCCGACGTCGACCAGCCCGGGCAGGACCTGCTGCTGCAGGCCCGCAGCGGCGCGATGCTCTCGACCGGTCGCCACGGTGAGCCGCCGCAGCCGGCGGGGCAGTACCTCGTCGACGCGGTCACCGCGTCCACCGCGTTCGAGGCTGTGCTGGCCGCGCTGCTCCACCGCGAGCGTACGGGGGAGGGGCAGCTGGTGAAGGTGAACATGCTGGACGCGATCACCACCCTGCAGATGCAGGAGCTGTCGGTGTTCGTGGCCGGCAAGGTGCCCCAGCAGCGCAGCGCGGAGCCGCATGCGCACGTCTACATCCGTGCGCCCTACGGCACGTTCAAGACGGCCGACGGCTTCCTCGCCCTCGCCATGCCCGACCTGCCGACGCTGGGCAAGGTCATCGACGAGCCCGCGTTCGCCGAGATGAGCTCGGAGGTGCACGGCTGGAGCCACCGGGACGAGGTCCACCGCCGCACCGCGGACCGGTTGGTGCTGCGTACGACGGCCGAGTGGCTCGACGCTCTTGGCGCCGCCGGCATCTGGTGCGGGCCGGTCCAGGACTACGCGGCCCTGGTCGAGGATCCGCAGATCAAGCACAACGGGACCTTCGTCGACTACGAGCACCCCACCGAGGGCCGGGTCACGACCCCGGGATTCCCGTACGTCTTCTCCCGCACGCCCGCCTCGATCGAGCGGGGCGCTCCGCTGGTCGGGGAGCACACCGGTGAGCTGCTCGCAGAGGCTGGATTCACCGGCGAGGAGATCGCGGCGCTGACCGCCGGCGGTGTGGTCGCCGAGACCCGTCCCGAGCAGCCGGTCTGATGACCCAGCCGACCTTCCGCGGCCTGACCTGGGACCACCCCCGCGGCCGGGACGCCCTGGTCGCGGCGGCCGAGGCGAGCGACCTCGGCCTGGCCTGGGACGTCCATCCGCTCAGCGGCTTCGAGTCCACCCCGATCGAGGAGATCGCCGCCGACTACGACCTCGTCGTCCTCGACCACCCTCACCTCGGCGACGCCGTCGCGCGCGGTTGCCTGCAGCCGTTCGACGACCTCGTCGGTCACGAGCAGGTCGCGGCGTGGGCGGACGCGGCTGTCGGTCCCAGCCTGGCGTCGTACGTCATGGACGGACGACTGTGGGCAGTGCCTCTCGACGCCGCGACGCAGGTCGCCGCGACGCGCGCGGACCTCGTCGACGCCGTGCCGCGGCGGTGGGCGGAGGTCGCCGCGCTGTCCCATCGGGCGCCGGTCGCGCTGTCGGTCGCCGGCCCGCACGCGCTCCTGACCTTCTCCTCGGTCTGCGTCGCGCTGGGGGAGGAGCCTGGGGGAGTCGAGCGCTTCGTCTCCGACGAGGTCGGACGGCAGGCCCTCGAGCTGATGGCCGACCTGGCCGTGCGGGCGCCGCGCCACACCCTGGACCTCGACCCGATCGGCCTGCTCGCCGAGATGACCGCGGGCGACACGCTTGCCCACGTGCCACTCGTCTACGGCTACGTCACCTACGCCGAGACAACGCTCGACCGTCCGGTGCGCTTCACCGATGCCCCCAGGCTGGCACCCGGTACGCGTCCGGGATCGACCCTCGGCGGAACCGGCCTGGCCCTCACGGCACGGTGCGAGGTCACGCCTGAGCTGCTCGACCACGTACGCCACCTCATGTCGGGGCCGGTGCAGGAGGACTTCATCCCGGCACACGCCGGCCAGCCGTCCGCACGCTCCGCGTGGACCTCGCCGACGGTGAACGAGCCGGTCGGCGACTTCTACCGCGGCACCCTGGAGACGGTCGAACGTGCGTGGGTCAGGCCCCGTCACCCGGGCTACGTGACGTTCCAGACCGAGGCCGCCGAGGTCGTACGCGAGGCCCTGGCCGGCTCGATCAGCATCGCCGCCGCCCTCGGCCGGATCGACGACAGCCACCTGGCCACCCTCGGCCGCACGAACCCGGAAGGAGCTGCCCGATGACCGCACCCGAGTCGACCTGCCCGGAGGTGCTGTTCGAGCAGCGCGGCCACATCGGCGTGATCACCCTCAACCGGCCAGCGAAGCTCAACGCCGTCACACAGGAGATGTCCGACGCGCTCGTCGCGCTGGCGCGCTGGTGCAACGACGCCGACGAGGTCCGGGTCGTGGTTCTCACCGGCGCCGGAGAGCGCGCCTTCTGCGCGGGCTCGGACATTGCCGAGCTCGACGAGTACGCCAGCCCGTGGGCCTTCCGCAATCGGGAGGACTACTGCGACTCGCTCAAGGTGCTGCGCAAGCCGATCATTGCCGCCGTCAACGGGTACGCCCTCGGCGGTGGGCTGGAGACCGCGCTGATCTGTGACATCCGGCTGGCGTCGACCACCGCGAAGCTCGCCGCCGCCGAGGTGAAGCTCGGCTGGATCGGCGGCGGTGGCATGTCGGCGTTGCTGGACCGCTCGATCGGCCCCAGCAACGCAGCGGTGATGCTGATGACCGGCGATCCGATCGACGCCCAGCAGGCGCTCGCCTGGGGGCTGGTCAGCGAGCTGCTCGAGCCGGACGCCCTCCTGCCGCGAGCCCTCGAGCTCGCCGAGACCATCGCGAGCCGCGCGCCCATCGCGGTCGAGACCGCCAAGGCCAACCTGGCCGCCGCCGCCAACATGCCACTGGAGCAGGCGGTCACCTACGAGCGCGACATCCAGACCGTGTGCTTCGCGACCGCCGACGCCGCCGAGGGCCGCGCGGCGTTCATGGAGAAGCGCGCACCCCGATTCGTCCGAGCCTGACCGGAGGACCACCGATGACAGTCACCACCGACTGGGGGCCCGACCTGGCCACCACCATGCCCGCCGATGGCGCCGTCCCCACCCTCGTGGGGCGCGTCTGGGATCCGGAGGCGCGGGGCCCGAGCGTCGTCGTGGTGCGGGATGGCACGGCGTACGACGTGAGCGGCAGGTTCGCGACGGTGCGCGACCTCTGCGAGCAGGCCGACCCCGGCGCCGCGCTGGCCGGCGTTCCCGGCGAGCCGCTGGCCACGGTGGCCGACCTGCTCGCCAACACGCCGCCGGAGGGCCGCGATCCCGCCCGTCCCTGGCTGCTCGCGCCGGTCGACCTGCAGGCGGTCAAGGCCGCTGGCGTGACCTTCGCGGTCTCGATGCTGGAGCGGCTCATCGAGGAGCGCGCTCGGGGTGAGGCCGACGCCGCGGCCGAGGTACGTGCCGAGATCACCGCGGCGATCGGCGGCGGGCTCGACGAGCTGGTCCCCGGCTCGCCGGAGGCGCAGCGGCTCAAGGAGGTGCTGCGCGAGCGCGGCATGTGGAGCCAGTACCTCGAGGTCGGCATCGGACCCGACGCCGAGATCTTCACCAAGGCCCAGCCGCTGTCCGCGGTCGGCACCGCCACCGAGGTCGGGGTGCTGGCCGCGTCGCGCTGGAACAACCCCGAGCCGGAGGTGGCGCTGGTCGTCACCTCCGATGGCCGGATCGTCGGCGCCACCCTCGGCAACGACGTCAACCTGCGCGACGTCGAGGGCCGCTCGGCGCTCCTGCTGCCCAAGGCCAAGGACAACAACGCCGCCTGTGCCATCGGTCCGTTCGTACGTCTCTTCGACGACGGCTTCACCCTCGACCACGTCCGCGCGATGACGGTCTCGCTCGAGGTGCGTGGCGAGGACGACTTCGAGATGGTGGGCACGTCGTCGATGCGCGCGATCAGCCGCGATCCCGCGGATCTGGTCGGCCAGCTGATCGGCCCGCACCACCAGTACCCCGACGGCGCCGTGCTGCTGCTCGGCACCATGTTCGCGCCCTCCGACGACCGGGACGAGCCCGGCATGGGGTTCACCCATCACTCGGGCGACGTCGTCCGGATCTCCGCGCCCGAGCTCGGCACGCTCGTCAACCTCGTCAGGGCGAGCGAGGAGTGCGCGCCGTGGGACTTCGGCATCGCCGACCTGATGCGCAACCTCGCCGGAAGGAAGCTGCTGTGACCGCCCTGTCCTCCCGAAACCCCGCCACCGGCGAGGAGATCCCGACCGGGCTTCGAACGACCACCATCGAGGAGGTCGACCGGGTCGTCGCGGAGGCGCATCTCGCCGTGCCGGCGCTGGCAGCGCTGGGCCGCGAGGGGCGCGCCCGCCTGCTCGAAGCGATGGCCGGTCGGCTCGAGGAGATCCGCGCCCGGCTCGTCGAGACCGCGATGTCGGAGACCGGGCTGCCCAGGCCCCGCCTCGAGGGTGAGGTCGGCCGCACCACCTTCCAGCTGCGCCTCTTCGCCGAGGCCGTCCGGGAGGGCAGCTTCCTCGAGGCTGCGATCGACCACGCAGGCGAGACACCGCTCGGGCCCGCCCCCGACGTACGCCGCATGCTCGTGCCGCTCGGCCCGGTCGCCGTCTTCGGCGCCAGCAACTTCCCGCTCGCCTTCTCGGTGCCGGGCGGCGACACCGCCTCCGCGGTCGCGGCCGGGTGCCCGGTCGTGCTCAAGGCGCACGAGTCGCACCCGCTGACCTCCCAGCTCGCCTTCGACGCGCTGCGTGCCGCGATCGAGGACCTCGGGCTACCGCCCGGGACGGTCGGCCTGGTCCACGGCCGCCAGGCTGGAGCTGACCTGGTCGTCCACCCGCTCATCAAGGCGGTCGGCTTCACCGGCTCGCCCGCCGGGGGCCGGGCGGTGCTCGATCTGGTCAACGCGCGCCCCGAGCCGATCCCGTTCTATGGCGAGCTCGGGAGCCTCAACCCGCTCGTCGTCACCCCCGGCGCCGCGGCGGCTCGCGGGGCAGCCGTCGCCGAGGGCCTCGCCACCTCGATCACCGGGTCGGCCGGGCAGCTGTGCACCAAGCCGGGACTGGTGTTCGTGCCGACGGGGGAGGCCGGCGACGAGCTGGTCGAGAAGCTGGCCGCGACCCTGGCCGAGTCGGTCGCGCAGCCGCTGCTCAGCGTCGGCATCGCCGACTCGTACCGAAAGATCTTCGGCCGCCTCACGTCGGCGTCCGGCGTCACCGCCGCCGTGACGGCGGAAAAGCAGAGCGAGCCCGCCTGGGCCGCCGCGGGGCTTCTGGTGACCGGCTCGGCCGGGCTCCAGGAGGTCCTCGAGGAGTGCTTCGGCCCCGCCGCCGTCGTGGTGAGGTACGCCGACGAGGCAGACCTCGTCGCCGCCTTGAGGCAGGTGCCCGGATCGCTCACCGCGTCCCTCCACTCCGAGCCCGAGGAGTCAGCGCTGACCCGACGACTCGTCGAGGTGGTCACCCCGCTCGCCGGACGCCTGGTCTTCAACGGCTTCCCCACCGGCGTACGTGTCTCGTGGGCGCAGCACCACGGCGGACCGTGGCCGTCCACCAACACCCTGCACACCTCGGTCGGCGTCACCGCTGTGCGCCGGTTCCTGCGCCCGCTCGTATGGCAGGACGCGCCCCAAGAGCTGTTGCCCGAAGAGCTGCGCGACGGACACACCGGCACCCCTCGCCGCATCGACGGCACGCTGTACGCCTGACACAAGCCGAGGCGTCAGCCGCGTCGGCCGAGAGGTCAGCCGCGTCGGCCGAGTGGGCAGCGCCCTGCCAACTCGGCCGGCGTAGGTGACGCCTCGGCCGACCTAGGTGACGCCTCGGCGCTGCTTGTCTCCGAGTGGGCGGAGCCGTACTATTGCGCAAACGATTGATCGCGCGATGGGGGAGTGGCGATGCAACCGGAGGATCTGCCTCTCGCCGGGACCGTCGTCCTGGACTTCAGTCAGTTCCTGGCGGGCCCCGTCGCCGCACTTCGGCTGGCGGACCTGGGTGCGCGGGTGATCAAGGTCGAGCGGCCGCACACCGGCGAGATCGGCCGTACGCTCGCGTTCGCAGGCCGCTCGGCAGCGGGGGACACGCTCTCGTTCCACGCCATGAACCGCAACAAGGAAGCCGTGGTCGCCGACCTCAAGGACCCGGCTGACCTGGCTCGGGTGAAGGACCTCGTTGCCCGCGCCGACGTGATCATCGAGAACTTCCGGCCGGGGGTCATGGAGCGTATCGGCCTCGACTACGCGAGCGTGCGTGAGCTCAACCCTGCGCTGGTCTACGCGAGCGCCTCGGGCTACGGCGACATCGGCCCCTGGGCGACCCGACCCGGTCAGGACCTCCTGGCTCAGGCGGTGTCCGGGGTGACCTGGCTCGCCGGTGCGGACCGGCCGATGACGGTCGGGCTCTCCCTCGCGGACCACCTGATGAGCTGCCACCTCGCCGAAGGCGTGACCGCACTGCTCGTACGTCGGGCCAGGACCGGTCGGGGCGGGCTCGTCGAGACCAGCCTGCTCGAGGGCATGCTGGACCTGCAGGCCACGCTTCTGACCCGCCCCGAGGGCGAGAACCTGGCGGGCTCGACCCGTCCGACGTCCGCCTGGACACCCACCGGGATCTTCGCCACCAAGGACGGCTTCGTCGCCCTGGCAGGAGCGCCCCTCGACGAGCTCGCGACGGCGCTGGGCGACCCCGAGCTGGCCCAGCTCGCGGCCACCGGGTCGTGCGAGAAGGAGACCGAACGGGTGAGCGACCTGATCGCCGCCGCTCTGGGCCGCGACACCACGGCCGCTTGGCTGGCCGCGCTGCCTGCCCAGGATCGGCCGAGCGAATGGATCGCGCCGGTGCTCACCCTCGAGGAGCTGCTCGCCTCACCGGAGTTCGCCGCGCTGGAGATGACACAGGAGGTCGAGCGCTCGGCCGTGGAGCCGGGCGGAACGCCTGTGACCCTGAGGACCACACGGAGCCCCATCCGCGTCGACGGCGAGATCCTCCGCCATCGACGCGGCGCACCGCAGCTCGGCGAGCACGGCAGCCTGCGCGACGGAGCCGACCCGCTCGGAGGCGATCCGCATGGCCGGTGACGGCCAACCGGCTGCTGCCACGCCGGAGCCGCCGGGTCCCAAGCCGCCGCTGCCGGGCAGAGCTAGGCTGCGGCCCATGGCCACCCTCGGCGATGTCGCAGCCCTTGCCGGCGTCTCGATCTCCGCTGTCTCGCGGGTGCTCAGCGACGCGCCGTCGGCCCGGGTGAGCGAGGCGACCCGCGAACGGATCGTCAAGGCGGCGAGGGACCTGCAGTACCGCCCCAACTTCGCCGGTCGCGCCCTGAAGTCGGCGCGAACCCAGGTGGTCGGTCTGGTGGTGCCCGACCTGACCAACGCCCTGTTCACCGAGCTCATGCACGGCGCCGAGGACGAGGCCGCCGCGAAGGGCTACACCCTCCTGCTCGGCCGCGCCGACGACGTACGTCCCGAAGGCGAGATGATCGCCCGGCTCATCGGCGAGGGACGCGTGGACGGCATGGTCATCCAAGTGGGCGACGGCGTCGCGCCGGCCGGGATGGGCGAGCTGCTGGCCTCGGGCGCTCCGATCGTGCTGATCAACTCCACCTACCCGGGACACGCCGGCTCGGTCGCCCTCGATGACCGCACCGGTGCCCGGATCGCCACCCAGCACCTGATCGACCTCGGCCACGAGAGGATCGCCTTCGCCAACGGCCTTCCCCGCTCGTTCACCGCGAAGCGGCGGCGGGTGGGCTACAAGGAGGCCCTCGTCGAGGCGGGCCTGCCGATCTTTCAGGGGTACGAGACCCGGGTCGGCTACACCGCCGACAACGGCCGTACGGCCCTGCGGCGACTGATGGAGCGCGAGCCGAGGCCCACCGGGATCGTGGTCGCCAACGTCAACGCCGCGATCGGTCTCCTCGCTGCCGCTCGAGCCGACGGGATCCGTGTTCCTGAGGACCTGTCCGTGGCCACCGTGCACGACTCCTGGACCGCCGAGAACACCTGGCCGCCGCTGACCGCGGTCAAGATGCAGTTCTACGACATGGGCCGCGCGGCCGTACGCAGGGTGGTCCGCCGCATCGAGACCGGTGAGATGGCCGACGAGATGATCACCGACCCCGCCCCGGAGCTCATCGTGCGGGAGTCCACGGCGCCACCGCGCCGGGACGTCTGAGAACTCGGCCGGAAGAGCACGCCCTCGGCTGGGGCGTGCGTCCGCGCGCCCGGAATCGGCGGTCACTGGGCCTCTCGCCTCCCCGCCCGAAGGAAGATCTACTCAAACGATTGACCAGTCCCAGTGATCTGCTCTAACGTTTGAGCAGTGGCCTGCGTCACACTGCACCCGCTCGGGACACATCGTCGAAGGAGCCATGTCCATGAAGCGAAACCCACTCGGTTCACGTCACCGGGCGGCCCTGGTGGCCGCCGTGACCCTGCTGGCCGCCTCGGTCCTGGGTGCCTGTGGCTCCGGCGGAGGAGATGATGCCGCGGGCGAGAAGACGGACTCCGGTGGCGCGATCACCGTCTGGGTCGACCCGCCGCGAGTGCCTGCGGCGAACGCCTTCAAGAAGGCGTACCCCGACATCGACATCAAGATCAACCAGATCGACGGGACCGTCGGAGGCAAGTCCCTCCAGCAGCAGTTCGCCCAGTTCAACGAGGCCGGACAGGGGTGGCCGGACGCCATCTTCTTCCCCTCCAACGACGACATCGCCTGGGCCTCCGGTGCGCAGATCGACTACACGCTCGACCTGACCGACCACCTGCCCGAGGTGCTCGACGGCTACGAGGGTTCGATCAACGCCGCCTGCGAGATCGACGGCCAGGTCCGGTGCCTGCGCAACGACGCGGCACCCGACGTGTTCTGGTACAACAAGGCCTTCTTCGACGCCAACGGCTACGAGGCGCCGACCACCTGGGAGGAGTACGGCGACCTGGCCGTACGGATCGCCAAGGAGCACCCCGGCAAGATCAGCGGCTTCACCGGTGACGCGTACGCCCCGGACCGCTACCTGTGGGGGTCGGGCTGTCCCACCAACGACCGGCAGTCCGAGACCGTCGTCCACATCGACACCTCCGACGCCAAGTGCACCCGCGCGGTGGACCTGATCGGCACGATGCTGGAGGGCAAGGCAGTCTCCACCGTCGGCATCTTCGACCCGGACGCGGCCAAGGTCGGCAAAGACCTGGTCATGAGCCCCGGCGCTGCATGGTGGGGCGACTACCTCTTCAACCAGACCTGGAAGATCCCGGCCGGTCAGATGACCGCCGTGGAACCCCTGGCCTGGGACGGCGAGAGCGAGCCCTCCACCGGCAACGAGGGCGGCGGCCTCTGGGGCGTCTCGAACCACATCACGGGCAAGCAGCTCGAGAACACGCTGATCTTCGCCGAGTTCGTCGCCACCGACCCGAGGTGGCAGGTCGAGCTCTCCACCGGCCTGCCGGCGTACGGTCCCGTGCAGGACGCGTGGGCGGAGAAGCAGGCCAAGGCCAACTACTTCGCCGACAACGAGACCACGTTCGAGGCGATGAAGAAGGCCAACGACTACGTCGTCGACGGCCACGCCTACATGCTCTACAACACCGGAGCGGTGTGGACCGAGACCGTGGCCGCCGCCCTTGCCTCAGGCGGCGACGTCGACCAGGCCTGGACATCCTTCGGGGACGAGCTGGTCAGCCAGGCGAAGGCGATGGGCTACACGGTCGAATAACCCGGCCGCGCACGAGCTCCTTCGGCCCGGAACCTCCGGGCCGAGGGAGCACCATCCCGGACACATCGGAGGAGCAACATGTCGACCGCCTTGATGGAGGACGTCGCGACCTCGCCGCCCGAGGTGGGCTCGAGGCGCCGTCCCCGACGACGCGTCGCGCGGCCCAGCGAGACGCGCGGCGCCTGGGTGCTGATGGCGCCCTACCTCGTCCTGCTGATGATCGCGGGCATCATCCCCGTCGCGTACGCGATCAAGACATCCCTGGAGAAGGCGCCGACGCCGCTCGACCCGACCGGGGGCTTCGGGGGTGTGGACAGCTTCAGGACCGTCGTCACCGACTACCGGTTCGTCGACACGTTCGTCAACATCTTCGCGACCCTGGTCGTCTGGCTTCCGATCATGACGATCGGCATCGTCGGGTTGGCTCTGCTGGTCCATGCCAGCCCCGGATGGTTCGGGTCGTCGATGCGCTTCATCTACTACATCCCCGGGGCCCTGGCAGGCGTCGCGAACCTCGTGCTCTGGGTCTACCTCCTCAACCCGAGCCAGTCCCCGATCGAGGGATTCTGGCAGGCGCTGGGCGTCGACACCATCAAGCAGGCGGTCGCCGGACCTGGGAATCTGCCGTTCATCCTGGCCGCGATGATGTTCTTCCAGGGTGTCGGTCAGTGGGTCATCGTGGTCAACGGCGGCCTCAACGGGATCTCCGAGGAGACGCTCGAGGCGGCGCGGCTGGATGGCGCCAACGAATGGCGGCTGGCCTGGCACGTCAAGCTGCCGATCATCCGGCCGTGGATCGGGTACGCCGTGCTGATGAACCTCGCCTACGGGTTCCAGCTGTTCCTCGAGCCACAGCTTCTCGACCAGGTCGCCAGCAACGCTCTGGACGATCATTGGACCCCCACCCAGCTGGGGTACGCCTTCGCCTTCAGCAGCTACAACTTCCCCGCAGCCGCCGCGATGTCGCTGATCCTGCTCGTGATCACGCTGGGCATCGGCCTGCTGGTCGTCTTCCGAACCGGGCTGTTCGGCGAGGAGGAGCACCGATGAGCCAGACCACCGTGGCCGAGCGCCGGGAGGCCGGAAAGAAGCCAGGCATGTTCGACTGGAGCGTCGGCAAGACCGCACGCGTCGTGACGATGCTGTTCGTCGCCTGCCTGTTCGTCCTGCCGATCACCGGCTTCATCGCGATGGCGTTCCGGTCCAACGAGGGTGTCGCATCCGGTGCCGGCGGCCCGTTCGGCTTCGGCGACATGTCGTGGGACAACGCGCAGTACAGCTGGTCCCAGGTCAACGGGTTCGGACCCGACGGCGGGGGCCTGTACACCCGCTGGCTGATGAACACGCTCGCCGTCGCCGGCGGTGGCGCGCTGCTGGCGGTCTTCGCCGCTCTGCCGGCCGGATACGCGCTGGCCCGGCTCCGGTTCCGCGCCCGCCGGGCCGTCCTCCTGATCACCCTGATCACGATGGTGATGCCGAACACCGTGCTGGTCATCCCGATCTTCCTCGAGGTGAACGCCATCGGCGCGGTCGGCCAGCTCTGGCCGGTGGGGCTGATCATGGGCTTCTTCCCGTTCGGGGTCTACCTGGCCTACATCCACTTCATGACGACCATGCCCCAGGAGCTCGTCGAGGCAGCCCGGATCGACGGTCTCAGCGAGGTGGCGATCTTCTGGCGGGTGGCGCTCCCGATCTCCCGCCAGGCAGCGGTGCTGGTCGGTTTCTTCGCCTTCGTCGCCAACTGGATCAACTTCTTCCTGCCGCTGGCGCTGCTCTCCTCCAACCAGAACAACCAGACCCTCCCCGTCGGGTTGCAGCAGCTGATCGGCGCCAGTCCGCTGTTCAATCCGACAGTCGCCGCCGGGCTGGACGTGAAGCTCTACATGCCGCAGCTGGCGCTGGCGACCTTCATCTCCATGCTCCCGCTGTTGATCGTCTTCCTCGGCGCGCAGAAGTTCCTGATGCGGGGCGAGACGATGGGGGCGGTGAAGGGCTGATGGCCCCGCATCCGCCACCGGAGTTCGACCCGCACACTGGCTACTCGTCCGAGATGCCGAAGAGCCCGCGTCCGATCGTGCTCGTGGGCGCCGGCGGGATCGTCCGTGACGCTCACCTGCCGGCGTACGCGAAAGCGGGGTTCGAGGTCGCCAGCATCACCGACCTCGTCCCCGAGCGGGCGCAGGATCTCGCCGAACGGTATGGCATCCAGGCCGTGTGCGAGAGCGTCGCGGACGCGGTCCGGTCGGCTCCGGCCGACGCGGTCTACGACGTCGCGCTTCCGCCCGAGGCGCACGTCGAGGTCCTCGAGCAGCTGCCGGACGGTGCAGCGGTCCTGCTGCAGAAGCCGTTGGGAAACCACCTGGCCGAGGGAGTCCGCATCCGCGAGGTGTGCCGGCGCAAGGGGCTGGTGGCGGCGGTCAACACCCAGCTCCGCTTCGCGCCGTACGTCGTCGCTGCCCGCGAGCTCATCGCCGCGGGCGCGATCGGGGAGCTCTACGACCTGGAGGTCCGGGTCTCGGTGCGGACCCCGTGGGAGATGTTTCCCTACGTGCTCGACCTGGACCGGCTCGAGATCAACATGCACAGCGTCCACTACCTGGATCTGGTGCGTTCCTTCCTGGGGGACCCGACCGGCGTCCACGCCGTCACCGTGCGCCACCCCGAGAAGTCTCACGCCAACTCCCGCTCCGACATCGCGCTGAGCTACGGGGACCGACCGATCAGGGTCGTCGTCTCCACCAACCACGACCACCACTACGGACCCCGGCACGAAGAGGCCTTCGTGAAGTGGGAGGGCACCCGCGGCGCCATCCGCGCACAGCTCGGCCTGCTGCTGGACTACCCGCGCGGTGGTGAGGACTCGCTCGAGGTGGTCACCGACGATCGGCTCGACGCCGGCTGGCGACCGGTGCCGTTCGAGGGTTCCTGGTTCCCCGACGCCTTCATCGGCTCCATGGCCGTGGTCCAACGCTTTCTCGAGGGGTCGATCCCGTCTCTGCCCACCGGGGTCGAGGACGTCTTCCGCACCATGGCGGTCGTCGAGGCGGCGTACACGGACGCATCCCGCGGTGGAGAGCCGCCGGCTTATGACCAGTGATCATCTGAAAGGAACGCCGATGAGTGGCACCCGCCTCCGCGCCTCCGACCTGCCACTTGAGGGCGTCACGGTCCTGGACTTCAGCCAGTTCCTGGCCGGTCCGGTGGCGGCGTTGAGGCTCGCCGACCTCGGCGCCCGGGTCATCAAGATCGAGCGACCCGCCGGGGGAGACGCAGGCCGGAGTCTGGCCTTCGCCGGACGGACGGTGAACGGCGACAGCCTCTCCTTCCACGCGATGAACCGGAACAAGGAGAGCGTGGCGGCCGATCTGAAGGATCCCGCCGACCTCGAGCGCGTACGCGGACTGGTCGCGGAGGCCGACGTGATCGTCCAGAACTTCCGCCCCGGCGTGATGGAGCGGATCGGTCTCGACTACGACTCCGTCCGGGCGCTCAACCCCGCCATCGTCTACGGCAGCGTGACCGGGTACGGCGGCGTCGGCCCGTTCCAGGACCGCCCGGGACAGGACCTGCTCGCCCAAGCGATCGCCGGGCTGCCCTGGCTCAACGGGTCGGCCGACGACCCGCCGGTCCCCGTCGGGCTGGCGGTGGCCGACCACCTCGCCAGCTGTCACCTCGCCCAGGGCATCACCGCCCTGCTGGTCCGACGGTTCCGGACCGGGAAGGGCGGGCTGACGGAGACGAGCCTGATGGAGTCCCTGCTGGACCTGGAGTTCGAGCTGCTGACCACGCGGCTCAACGACCCGTCGGTCGAGGTCCGCCGCAAGGGCCCCCGGTCCGCCCACGCCTTCCTCTCCGCTCCCTACGGCATCTACCCGACGAGCGACGGCTACCTCGCCATCGCGATGAACCCCGTGCCCACCATCGGGCGGCTGCTCGGGCTCCCCGAGCTGGAGGCGATGACCGATCCGCAGACCTGGTGGGACCGGCAGTCGGAGATCGAGGAGGCGATCGGCGACCGTCTCCGGAGCGACACCCGGGACGCCTGGCTGGCCGTCCTGGACGCCGAGGACGTGTGGTGTGCCCCGGTGCTCACCCTCTCCGAGCTGGTGGAGCACAAGGGCTTCGAGGCCATCGCGATGACCCAGCAGATCCGTCGTGACGGCCTCTCCCTGACGACCACCCGCAGCCCGATCCGCATCGACGGGGAGCGGCTGACCAACCCGCGTCCGGCTCCACGCCTGGGCGAGCACGACCTCGAGGGGGATCGATGACCGTCCTGCACGGCATGACCTGGGAGCACCCGCGTGGCTACGACTGCCAGGTGGCGGCCTCTCGGGAGTACGCACGCCGGACCGGGGTCGAGGTGCGCTGGGAGTACCGCTCCCTGCAGGCCTTCGCCGACGCCCCGCTGGCTGAGCTGGCGGAGCGCTTCGACCTCCTGGTCATCGACCACCCGCACGTGCCCCTGGCCGTCGCGGAAGGCGTACTCGCGCCCCTGGACGGTGCAGGACACGACGACGAGCTGGCCGACTTGGCCGCCGATGCCGTGGGCAGCAGCCACGCGTCGTACCGCCATGGCGGGCGCCAGTACGGCCTGGCCACGGACGCCGCCGCCCAGGTGGCTGCGTACCGCCCGGACCGGCTGCCGGCTCCGCCCCGCACGTGGGAGGAGGTGCTCGACCTCGCCACCGGCGGCCGGGTGCTCTGGCCCTGTAAGCCCATCGATGCCTACTCGACCCTGTGCACCCTGGCGGCCAACCGAGGGACGCCGGTCAACGCCGAGCCTGGGAGCTTCCTGGCCGAGGAGGATGCGCTGAGCATCCTCGACCTCATGCATCGGCTCTGCGAGCAGGTGCCGTCGTGGTGCTTGGACGCGAACCCGATCGAGGTCGCCGAGGCGCTCGCCGCTGACACCACCGAGCCGTGGGCCTACGCACCGCTGATGTACGGCTACAGCAACTACTCCCGGGCCGGGTTCCGGCCACATCGCCTCAAGTACGTCGACATGCCCTCCGGTCCCCGAGGGGTGGCCGGCTCGCAGCTCGGGGGTGCCGGCGTGGCGGTCTCGGCCCGGTCGAGAGATCTGGACGCCGCCCGCGCGTACGCACTGTGGGTCGCCTCGCCGGAGATCCAGTCGGGCATCTACTACGACGCCGGTGGCCAGCCCGGCTACGCGTCGTCGTGGGACGACGATCGGCTCAACGAAGACTCCTGGGACTTCTTCCGTGGCACCCGGGCGACCCTCGAGGGCGCGTGGGTGCGGCCGCGTACCGCCGGCTACCTGGAGTTCCAGGACACCGTCTCTCCGTGGGTGACGGAGGCGCTGGCCGGCCGGATGACCGACGCCGAGCTGGTCCGCCGGGCCGGCGAGCTCGCCGAGCGCCTGCTCATGGTGGCTGACGCGCACGGCGTCGAGGAAGGAGCATCCCGATGAGAGTCGAGGAGCGCTGGTTCGAGGACTACGCGGTCGGGGAGTCCCGGGCCACCCTGGGCCGCACGATCACCGAGGCCGACATCGTCCTGCACGCCGGTCAGACGGGCGACTTCTTCCCGCACCACATGGATGCGGAGTGGATGGCCACCCAGCCGGCGGGTCAGCGGATCGCACACGGGACGCTGATCCTCGCGGTGGCGGTCGGAATGACGGCCACCGACATCAACCCACAGTCCATGTCCTACGGCTACGACCGGATCCGGTTCATCGGTCCGGTGTTCATCGGCGACACCATCACCGTCACCGCCGAGATCACCGAGACGGCGCAGCACCGGAAGAAGCCGGACGAGCTCGGCTACGTCCACGAGCTCGTCACCGTCACCAATCAGCGTGGCGAGACGGTGCTGGTGCTGACCCACCTCTACCTCGTGAACAAGCGCCACCCATCCCCACAGGAGGATCCCTCGTGACCCGTATCACCGCCGTCGATGTCACCGATGTCCGCTTCCCGACCTCCGTGTCGATGGACGGGTCCGACGCCATGAACAAGGACGGTGACTACTCGGCCACGTACGTCGTGGTGAGCACCGACGACCCGGAGCTGTCCGGCTTCGGTTTCACCTTCACCATCGGGCGCGGCAACGACATCTGCACCCTGGCCGCGCAGCGCCGCGGTGAGCCCCTGGTCGGGCGAGAGGTCGGCGACGTGGTCGGTGACCTGGGCGGGGTCTACCGGGATCTCGCCTCGGACTCCCAGCTGCGCTGGCTAGGCCCGAACAAGGGGGTCGAGCACCTGGCCCTCGCCGCGGTGATGAACGCGGTCTGGGACCTGGCTGCCCGCAAGGCCGGCAAGCCGCTGTGGCGTCTGCTGGCCGACATGACCCCCGAGGAGCTCGTCGACGTCGCAGACCTGACCTACCTCAGCGACGCCCTCACCCGGGAGGAGGCCCTGGACATCCTCCGCGCCAGCGTCCCTCACCGTGAGGAGCGGATCCGTCACCTCGAGTCGACCGGCTACCCCTGCTACACCACGTCCGCCGGCTGGCTGGGCTACTCCGACGACAAGCTGCGCAGGCTGGCCGCCGAAGCCGTCGACTCCGGCTACACGCACATCAAGCTGAAGGTCGGCGCGAACCTGGAGGACGACATCCGGCGCTGCGAGATCGCGCGGGAGGTGATCGGCTGGGACGCGAAGCTGATGATCGACGCCAACCAGGTCTGGGACGTGCCGCAGGCCATCGAGTGGGTCAACGCGCTGGCGCGCTTCGAGCCGTGGTGGATCGAGGAGCCGACCAGTCCCGACGACATCCTCGGCCACGCCGCCGTACGCAAGGCGGTGGCCCCGATCGGGGTGGCCACCGGTGAGCACGGCATGAACCGGGTGCTCTTCAAGCAGATGTTCCAGGCGGAGGCCATCGACTTCTGCCAGCTCGACTCCGCGCGGTTGGCCAGCATCAACGAGATCCTCTCCGTCTATCTGATGGCGAGGAAGTTCGATGTGCCGGTCTGTCCTCATGCCGGCGGAGTTGGCCTGTGCGAGCTCGTCCAGCACCTCTCCGTCTTCGACTACGTCGCCGTCTCAGGCACGCTCGAGGACCGGGTCACCGAGTTCGTGGACCATCTCCACGAGCACTTCACCGACCCCTGCATCGTCGAGAACGGCGCCTACCGGCTGCCGTCCAGGCCCGGCTACAGCGCGGAGATGCACCCCGCGTCGGTGGCGACGTACGCCTATCCGGACGGCAGCTACTGGGCGACCCGGTGAGGCCTCGGATGATCATCGACAGCCACCAGCACGTCTGGGACCTCGCCCGCTCGCCCTACCCGTGGCTCGGCCCCGACGTGCCCGAGTACAACCGCACGTTCACCTTCGACGAGGTCCAGCCGCAGCTGCGGGCGCAGGGAGTGGACGCGACCGTGCTGGTCCAGTCCGACGACCACGACGGGGACACCGACCTGATGATCGAGGTCGCCGACCGACATCCCGAGGTGGTGGGGATCGTCGTCTACGTGCCGCTGGACCAGCCGGACCTGGCCGCCGAACGGCTCGAGTCGCTGCGCGGAGACGACCGGGTGGTCGGCGTACGCAACCTCATCCACAACATCCCCGACCCCGACTGGATCCTCCGTCCGGACGTCGCCGAGGGATTGCGGCTGCTGGAACGTCTCGGGCTCACCTACGACCACGTCTCGGTGCTGCCGCGCCACCTCGAGCACGTCGCGACGCTCTCCGAACGCCACCCGGACCTGCGGATCGTGATCGACCACCTCTCCAAACCACCGATCGGCGAGGCCGAGCGGGAGCCGTGGTGGAGCCTCATCGAGCGGGCGGCAGAGAACCCGAAGGTGTTCGGCAAGATTTCGGGTCTCTATCCGGGTGCGGCCCCGGACGACTGGACCGTTGCCGGCATCCAGCCCTTCGTCGACCGGGCGGTCGAGGTGTTCGGCCCGAGCCGGCTGATGTACGGCGGAGACTGGCCGATCTCCACTGCCGCCGGTGGCTACGAGCGGGTCTTCGCCGGGCTCCGGGACGCGTTGGCGGGCCTGTCGAGCGGCGAGCGCGAGGAGATCTACGCCGGCAGCGCGCGGCGCTTCTATCAGCTCGACGACCAGCGGCTGGCAGCGGCGGAGGCGTCCGCTCGGAACGCGCTCTGATCCTCAGAGATCAGATCATTTGTCCGTTCTGGCTGTCACCGCTCGGCCTATATCGGCCATCACGAGCCCAAATCTCGGCAAGCATCGACATGACGTGTGATGTCTATTACATTGAAACAACCGATGTTTGCCCCACCTGGGGCGTGAGTCAGGAGGAAGCTGATGGTGGACTTCACGAGACGACGGGTGCTGCAGGCCGCCTCGGCGCTGGCGGGCGGCGCCCTGGTGCAGCCGGTCGTCGCCGAGGCGGCCGCGGCCGCCGACGATGAGCCGGAGACCAACCCGCTGGAGC
Organism: Nocardioides sp. NPDC127503; assembly: GCF_040302165.1. Classification (NCBI taxonomy): domain Bacteria; kingdom Bacillati; phylum Actinomycetota; class Actinomycetes; order Propionibacteriales; family Nocardioidaceae; genus Nocardioides; species Nocardioides sp. NPDC127503. The sequence continues at coordinate 210,405 of NZ_JBEORH010000003.1, forward strand.
TCTGGTACCGCCAGCCCGCCGCGGAGTGGCTGCAGGCGCTGGCGATCGGCAACGGCCGGATGGGCGCGATGGTCTTCGGCGGTGTGGCCAGCGAGAAGCTGATGCTGAACGAGGACTCGGTGTGGGCCGGCCACCCGCACAGCTACGACCCACCGCGTGGGGCGGAGGTGCTCCCCGAGATTCGTCGGATGATCTTCGAGGAGAACTGGGTGGGTGCCCAGCGTCTGGCCGACGAGGAGTTCCTCGGGCGACCCAGCGAGCAGGCCTTCTACCAGCCGGTGGGCGACCTGCTGCTCGAGTTCCTCGGCATCGAGGGCGAGCCGGTGACGTACCGGCGCTCGCTCGACCTGCGGTCGGCGACGGCGATCTCGGAGTTCGAGGTCGGCGGCGTCCGCTACCGCCGCGAGGCGTTCGTCAGCCACGCGGACCAGGTGATGGTCGTCCACCTCACCGCGGACCAGGCCGAGAAGGTCTCGTTCAACGCCACCTTCGAGTCACCGCAGCAGAGCGACGTACGTCCCCACGACGCGCGAACGCTCGCGCTGGAGGGCATCAGCGGGCCCACGGAAGGGATGGAAGGTGCCGTCCGCTTCGTCAGCCTCGTCCGCGCCGAGACCGAGGACGGAACCGTCCAGTGCCAGGGCGCCCACCTTCGGGTACGCAACGCCACATCGGTGACCCTGCTGCTCTCGATGGCGACCAGCTACCGCAACTACGCCGACGTGAACGCCGACCACATCGGCCGAGCGACGAAGCCGCTTGAGGCAGCAACTGGGCGAGGCTACGGGCAGCTGCGGTCGGCGCACGTGCGCGACTATCAGTCGCTCTTCGGCCGGGTCGACATCGACCTGGGCACCTCCGCCGCGATCGAGAAGCCGACCGATGAGCGGGTGGCGGGGTTCCGGGCCGGCGGCGACCCGCAGCTGGCGGCGCTGTGGTTCCAGTTCGGGCGCTACCTGCTGATCTCGTCCTCCCGGACCCCAGGGCAGCCGGCCAACCTGCAGGGCCTGTGGAACTACAAGATGCAGCCCGAGTGGCAGTCGAAGTACACCCTCAACATCAACGCCCAGATGAACTACTGGCCCGCGGGCCCGGCCAACCTCGCGGAATGCTGGGACCCGATGTTCGCGATGACCGAGGAGCTCGCGGAGGTCGGGCGGAACACCGCCAAGAAGATGTGGGGGTCGGACAAGGGCTGGGTCGCCCACCACAACACCGACGGCTGGAGGGGGACTGCACCGGTCGACTTCGCCTACTACGGAGTCTGGCCGATGGGCGGCGCCTGGCTGTCGCTGCTGTTCTGGGAGCGCTACGAGTACACCGGCGACAAGGCGAACCTCGCCGAGCACTTCCCGACCCTGCGCGGAGCCGTCGAGTTCTTCCTCGAGACGATGGTGCGCGACGAGCAGTCCGGCTACATGGTCACCTGCCCGTCGCACTCGCCGGAGATCAAGCACCACGAGCAGGACGACGAGGGGGTCAGCATCTGCGCCGGCCCGACGATGGACTGCCAGATCCTGCGCGACCTGTTCACCGCGTTCGAGAAGGCCGCTGAGGCGCTCGGCAAGTACGACCCGCTCGTCGAGAAGGCGGTGGCGATGCGGGATCAGCTGCCGCCCAACCAGATCGGCTACCTGGGCCAGCTGCAGGAGTGGCTGATCGACTGGGAGGATGCGGCACTGGAGCGGAGCCGTCACGTCTCCCACCTGTGGGGCATCTTCCCCTCAGACCAGATCACCCCGTTGCGTACGCCTGAGCTGGCCGACGGCGTCCGCAAGGCGCTCGAGCTGCGCGGCCCGGCGATCACCACGGGCTGGTCGCTGGCGTGGAAGATGAACATCCGCGCGCGGCTGCTCGAGGCGGAGAACGCCTACAAGGAGGTGGGGCACATGCTCCATCCCTCCCGGACGGCTCCCAACCTCTTCGACCTGCACCCGCCCTTCCAGATCGACGGGAACTTCGGTGGCGTCTCCGGGATCACGGAGATGATCATGCAGAGCCACTCCGGTGAGGTCTTCCTCCTTCCGGCGCTGCCGGCAGCATGGCCGGAGGGGAAGGTCCGTGGCCTGCGCGCCCGCGGGGGCTTCGAGGTCGATCTGCAGTGGGCTGACGGCAAGGTCGAGGTGGCGCGGATCCGGTCGCTGCTCGGCAACCGGCTCCGGCTGCGTACGCAGCAGCCGGTCAAGGTGACCGGGACGGACGTCTCCCGCCCGGAGGAGGGCGTCGTCGAGTTCGACACTCGGCGCGGCAGCACCTACACCGTGGTTCCGCGGTAGGACCATCTCAGGCCGGCCGCGGGTGGACCGCGGCCGGCCTGAGTCTGTCTACGGGTGGACCGGAGTCGGCGCGGGCTCGCCGGCGAGCACGGCGCGGGCGTTGTCGATCGCGAGCATCGCCATCCGGTCGCGGGTGGCACGGCCGGCGCTGCCGATGTGCGGCAGCAGGACGACGTTGGGGAGTGCCAGCAGGTCGGGATGGACGGCCGGCTCGTTCTCGAAGACGTCCAGCCCGGCGGCGCCGATCGTGCCGTCGGCGAGCGCGGTCGCCAGGGCGGCCTCGTCGACGATCGGGCCGCGAGCGGTGTTGACGAGCACCGAGCCCGGTCCCATCAGCCGTAGCTCCTTGGCGCCGATGAGATGCCGGGTGTCAGGGGTCAGCGGGCAGTGCAGCGACACGACGTCCGAGGTGACCAGGAGGTCGGGCAGCGGCAGGGTCTCGATGCCCAGGCGCGCCGCCTCCTCGCCGGCGGAGCGGGACGGGGTCGCGACGATGCGCATGTCGAAGGCGCGGGCGCGCCGCGCCATGGCCAGGCCGATCCGGCCCAGGCCGACGATGCCCAAGGTGGCGCCGCTGCTGACGTCGAGGCCCACGAAGAGGTCCGGCCGCCAGGACCAGGGCTCGCCGCCGCTGCGTACGAATGCATCGGCCTCCACCACGCGACGGGAGGTGGCGAGCAGCAGCGCGAAGGCGAGGTCGGCGGTCGCCTCGTCGAGCACGCCCGGCGTGTTGGTCACGGTGATGCCGCGAGCGGTGCAGGCGGCGACATCGATGTTGTCGTGACCGACCGCCATGTTGGCGACGACGCGCAGCGACGGACCGGCCGCGTCGAGCAGCTCGGCATCGACGCGGTCGGTGAGCAGGCAGACGAGCGCGGCGGCCCCGCGTACGTCCGACAGCAGCTCCGAGCGGTCCTGCCCGGACGGCTCCGCAGCGCAGGTCACCGGCCCGGGCAGTCCGTCCAGCGCTTGGCGGGCGCGGTCGCTCGGCCGGAAGGAGACGTGCAGCCGGCCCTGGTTCGGCGTGCTCACTCCTCCTCCCGGTCCTCGGCGAGGCTGCGGCGGATCCAGTTCTCGATGCCCGCGACGTGGGCCAGGGACAGCGCGGCGGCGATGCTCGGCTGTCGGTCCGCGATGGCCAGGGCGATGCCTCGGTGCTCGCGCTGCGTCTGGTCGAAGGAGTCCTGCTGGGTCACGCCACGCCAGATCCGGGCCCGCTGGGTGCGGTTGGCGACGCCGTCGATGAACGAGCACAGCACGGTGTTCCCGGAGGCGCGGGCGATGCGGTGGTGGAACTCCAGGTCGTTGGCGACGACCTCCTCCAACGCCGTCTCCGGAGTGACGGAGTCGACCAGCGCGAGCAGTTCGGCGGACTCGTCCGGGAGCATCAGCAGGGCCGCCTTCTCGGCCGCCAGCGGCTCCAGCGCCCGTCGTACCTCGAAGAGGTCCAGGACGCTGGAGTCCTGGTGGAAGTCGATGACGAAGCCCATCGTCTCCAGCAGGATCTCCGGCGTCAGGCTGGTGACGTAGGTTCCGTCACCCTGGCGTACGTCGAGGATGCGCATCATCGAGAGCGCGCGCACCGCCTCTCGCAGGGAGCTGCGGGAGATGCCGAGCTGCACGGACAGGTCGGCCTCGCGCGGGAGACGGTCGCCAGGCTTCAGCCTGCCGTCGAGGATCATCTCCTTGATCTTCTCGATCGCCTCGTCGGTCAGCGCCATCGGGATCCTGGTCCTCTCACTCGGTCGGTCGCAACCGTAACGTTGCCATGCCGCCGTCGACTGCCAGGGCCACTCCGGCGGTCGACCCCGAAGAAGGGCCGGCCAGGTAGGCGACCGCGAGGGCGACCTCGTCCGCGCTGACCAGCCGGCCGTGCGGCTGCCGAGCGTCCAGGGCGGCACGCTCGGCCTCGGGATCCTCGGCCGAGTCGAGCAGGCGCTGCACCCACGGGGTCGCCGCGGTGCCGGGGTTCACGCAGTTCACCCGGATGCCCTCCCGGAGGTGGTCCGCGGCCATGGCGAGCGTCAGGGACTGCACCGCGCCCTTGCTCGCGGAGTAGACGGCCCGCTGCTGGATGCCCGTGGTCGCGGCCACCGAGGCCACGTTCACGATCGCCGCGGCAGAGGAGCGCCGCAGGTGGGGGAGCGCGGCGCGCGAGACTCGTACGGCACCGAGGACGTTGACGTCGAAGACCGCGTGCCACTGCTCGTCAGGGTTGTCCTCGACGGTGCCCTGAGCACCGATGCCGGCGTTGTTGACCACGATGTCGAGGCGGCCGAAGGTGGCGATCGCCTGTTCCACCGCCGCCCGGATGCTCGCGTCGTCGGTGACGTCGGCGCGGATGCCGAGGGCCTTGGGGTTGATGCCGTCGGGGTCGAGATCGAGGGCCGCGACCTGGGCGCCCCGCTCCAGCAGGACCTCGACGACGGCGGCGCCGATGCCGGACGCGCCACCGGTGACGAGGGCGACGAGCCCGTCGAGCTCGGGCGTTCCCTGGCTGCTCATGACTGCGTCCCGTAGGCGACGTACTCCTGGCGCTGGCGGCCGAGTCCGTCGATCTCGATCTCGACGACGTCGCCGGGCTGGATGTAGGCGAACCGGCCGGAGAGCGCGACGCCCTCCGGGGTCCCGGTCATGATGAGGTCGCCCGGGTCGAGAACCATGAACTGGCTGAGGTGGTGGATCACAGCCGCGACGTCGAAGATCTGGTCGGCGGTCACGGAGTCCTGGCGCGGCTCGCCGTTGACGAAGGACCGCATGCCGAGCTTCTGGTGCTCCACCTCGTCGGGTGTCACGACCCACGGGCCGATCGGGCTGAAGCCGGGGGCGATCTTGCCCTTGCTCCACTGGCCCCCGGAGATCTCGAGCTGGAACTCGCGCTCGGAGAGGTCGTTGGCGACCACGAAGCCCGCGACGTGCTCCAGGCTCTGGTCGGGGGAGTCGAGGTACGACGCGCGCTTTCCGATCACCACGCCGAGCTCCACCTCCCAGTCGGTCTTGGTGCTGTTGCGCGGGATCGTGACGGTGTCGTTCGGCCCGGCGATCGTGTTGGGGGCCTTGAAGAAGATCACCGGCACCGTGGGCGGCTCCGCGCCGGACTCGGCGGCATGTGCGGCGTAGTTCATGCCGATGCAGACGATCGCGCCGGGCTGGGTGATCGGGGCACCGACGCGGAGCGTGTCGGCGTCTTCGACGAGCGGGAGATCCCCCGCGGCGAGGGCAGCGGCGGCTCGCGCCGGTCCGTCGGAGGCCCAGAAGGCTCCGTCGATGTCGTTGGTGAGACCGGCCAGGCTGCGCACCTCGTCGTCGAGCACGACGACGGGCAGCTCCTCACCTGCGGGTCCCAGGCGGGCGAACTTCATGGTGTGGCCTCCAACGTTGATTAATCGGATCTATGGTGGTCTGGAAGCGCCAAATGAGGCACCGAATGCATATTGACAGTCTAAACATCAGATGTCTAGCCTCGATGTGGCGGTCGGACGACCGTGGAGTCAGAGGTTGAGGAGGGCGGATGGAGATCCCGCTGTTCGGACTCGGCTGTGCACCGATGGGCAACCTGTTCCGGCCGCGCACCGACGAGGACTGCTACGCCACGCTCGACGCGGCCTGGCAGGCAGGCGTACGTCACTTCGACACCGCGCCCCATTACGGGCTGGGGCTGTCGGAGGAGAGGATCGGGCGGTTCCTGGCGACGCGTCCGCGGTCGGAGTTCGTCATCTCGACCAAGGTGGGCAGGCTCGTGCGGCCCAACCCGTCCTGGGACGGGGAGTCCCAGGACGACATGGGCTTCGCGGTCCCAGCAAGTTCGCACCGGGTCCTGGACTACTCGGCCGACGGCGTACGCCGCAGCCTGGAGGAGTCGCTGGCCCGGCTCGGCCTCGACCGGGTCGACATCCTCTACGTGCACGACCCCGAGCTGTCCGGTGACCCGGCGGCCGTCGAGACCGCGCTCACCGGTCTGGCGAAGCTCCGCGAGGAGGGGATGGTCGATGCGATCGGGACCGGCTCCCTGTCGGTCGAGGCGTTGACCGCGACGGTCGAGACCGGCCTCGCCGACGTGGTCATGGTCGCCAACCGCTACACGCTCCTGGATCAGTCCGTCGCCGACGGCCTGCTCGAGGCGTGCGACCGGCACGGCACCAGGATCGTCGCGGCGGCCGTGTTCTCCAGCGGCCTGCTCGCCACCACCCCGCGCAGGGGCGCCATGTACAACTACGGCGAGGTGCCGGAGGACATCCTCGAACGCGCGCTGCGGATCGGCGAGGTGTGCGAGGCGCACGGGGTCGAGATCGCCACCGCTGCGCTGCACTATCCGTTGCGGGACCCGCGGGTCGTATCGGTCGTGGCGGGCGCGGGGCGGCCCGAGCAGATCAGGCAGAACCTCGAGCGTCTGGCAGCCACGGTCCCCGAGGCGCTGTGGGCCGACCTGGCCGGCCAGGAGCTGGTGCCGTCGTGCGCGTAGCCCTCATGGTCACCTGCATCAACGATGCCCTGTTCCCCGGCACCGGGCGCAACGTCGTCCGGCTCCTCCGCCGCCTCGGCGTCGAGGTGGACTTCCCCGAGGCCCAGACCTGCTGCGGCCAGCCGATGGTCAACACCGGCTACCTCGACGAGGCGGTGCCGGTGCTGCGCACCTTCGTCCGCGCCTTCGAGGGGTACGACGCCGTCGTGACGCCGTCCGGCTCGTGCGCCGGCTCGGCCCGCCATCAGCACGACCTCGTCGCGCGCCGCAGCGGCGACGACGGTCTGCGGGCGGCCGCCCGCGAGACGTCCCGGCGCGTCTACGAGCTCAGCGAGTTCCTCGTGGACGTGCTCGGCGTCGAGGACGTCGGTGCCTACTTCCCGCACCGGGTCACCTACCACCCGACCTGCCACTCGCTGCGGATGCTCGGGGTCGGCGACCGGCCGCTGCGGCTGCTCCAGCACGTCCGGGGGATCGACCTGGTGGACCTGCCCGGCGCGACCGAGTGCTGCGGGTTCGGCGGCACCTTTGCGATGAAGAACTCCGACACGTCGGTGGCCATGGGCTCTGACAAGGCCCGGCATGTACGCGAGACCGGGGCCGAGGTGCTGGTCGCCGGTGACCGGTCCTGCCTGACCCATGTCGGAGGCCTGCTCTCCCGGCAGCGCGCCGGCGTACGCGTCATGCACCTGGCCGACGTTCTCGCCCAGACCGAGCCTGCCTCGGTTGCTGCCCCGGTGGTCGCCTCGTGACCGGCACGTTCGTCGGGATGCCGGTGTTCCCGAAGGCCGCGCGCGAGGCGGTCGGCGACTCCCAGCTGCGCCGCAACCTCGCGCACGCCACCGGGACCATCCGCGCCAAGCGCGCCGCCGTGGTCGGCGAGGTCGAGGAATGGGAGGAGCTGCGCCTGGCCGGTGCGGCCATCAAGGACAACGTGCTGCTGCACCTCGACGAGCACCTGGTACGCCTCGAGGAGTCGCTCACGAAAGCCGGCGCGACCGTCCACTGGGCGAGCGACGCCGCCGAGGCATGCCGCATCGTCGGCGACATCGCCGCCGCGCACGACGCCACCGAGGTCGTGAAGGTGAAGTCGATGGCGACCCAGGAGATCGGACTCAACGAGGCGCTCGCCGCCCGCGGCATCGACGCCTGGGAGACCGACCTCGCCGAGCTCATCGTGCAGCTGGGCGACGATCTCCCCTCCCACATCCTGGTCCCCGCCATCCACCGCAACCGCGCCGAGATCCGCGAGATCTTCGCCTCCGCGATGGGTGAGGTCGGCCGTCCCGCTCCTGACGACCTCACGGACGAGCCCGCGCGGCTCGCGGAGGCCGCCCGCCTGCACCTGCGCGAGAAGTTCCTGCGCGCGAAGGTCGGTGTCTCGGGCGCCAACTTCGCGGTCGCCGAGACCGGGTCCCTCGTCGTGGTGGAGTCCGAGGGCAACGGCCGGATGTGCCTGACCCTGCCCGAGGTGCTGGTCTCGGTTGTCGGCATCGAGAAGATCGTGCCGACCTGGGACGACCTCGACGTCTTCCTCCAGCTCCTGCCGCGCTCGGCGACGGGGGAGCGGATGAACCCCTACACCTCGGTGTGGTCCGGGGTCACCCCGGATGACGGCCCGCAGGAGGTGCACGTCGTGCTGCTGGACAACGGCCGCACCCGGGCCCTGGCCGACGAGGTTGGCCGCCAGGCGCTGCGCTGCATCCGCTGCTCGGCCTGCCTCAACGTCTGCCCGGTCTACGAGCGCACGGGTGGCCATGCGTACGGCTCGGTCTATCCCGGTCCGATCGGCGCCATCCTCAACCCGCTGCTGAAGGGCGTGGGCCACGACGAGCAGACCGACTCCCTGCCGTACGCCTCGACGCTGTGCGGCGCCTGCTTCGAGGCCTGCCCGGTACGCATCGACATCCCCTCGGTGCTCGTCGAGCTGCGCTCGCAGGTCGTCGACGCCCACAGGGGCGGCGTACCCAAGCCCGAGGCGGTGGCGATGAAGGCTGCCGGGGCGACGCTCGCGTCCGGGCGCCGGCTCGGATTCGCCGAGCGCCTCGTCGGCACCGGCGTCAGGCTCGCCCGCCGCGCCGGGGCGCGCCCCTGGACGCAGGCTCGCGACCTGCCGGATGCGCCTACTGAGTCCTTCCGCGCCTGGTGGCGCCGCACCGAAGGAGGTGCCGATGAGCACCCGTGAGGAGATCCTGGGTCGAGTCCGGCGGGCGCTCGGCGACGCGCCCCACCCGACCGCCGAGGTGCCACGCGGCTACCAGGCTGTCGGCGACGACCTCGACCGGTCCACGGTGCTCGCCCGGTTCGTGGAGAGGGTCGAGGACTACCGCGCCACGGTTACCCGGTGCCGCGAAGCGAAGGTCGCCGAGGTGCTGGCGCGGGCGGTCGCAGGCTTGAGCGTCGTCGTACCCCCGGGCCTGCCGTGGCCGGTCCCCGGATCGGTCGATGACACCGGGCAGTCGGCCGCCGAGCTCGATGCGATCGACGCGGTCGTTTCAGCGGCCGCGCTCGGCATCGCCGCCACCGGCACGGTCGTGCTCGACCACGGCCCCGGCCAGGGACGTCGAGCGCTCACCCTCGTCCCGGACCTGCACGTGTGCGTGCTCGGAGCCGCCCAGGTAGTGGCCGGCGTCCCGCAGGCCGTCGCCCGGCTCGACCCCGCGAGGCCGCAGACCTGGATCAGCGGCCCGTCGGCGACCAGCGACATCGAGCTCGACCGCGTCGAGGGCGTCCACGGCCCGCGCACCCTGCACGTCGTCCTCGTCGACGACCTCTGACCGTTCCCCACCACTGCTGAGAGGACCCCACCATGACCCGCCACGGCTCCGTGGTCCGGCTGCGCCCCGAGAAGGAGGCGGAGTACGTCGAGCTGCACGCGGCTGTGTGGCCCGAGGTGCTCGAGCGCCTGACCGCCAGCGGCATCCGCAACTACTCCATCTTCCTGCGCGACGGCTGGCTCTTCAGCTACTTCGAGTACGTCGGGACCGACTACGAGGCGGACATGGCCGCGATCGCCGCCCATGACGTGACCCAGCGGTGGTGGGAGCTCACCGCTCCGTGCCAGGAGCGGCTGCCCACCGCCACCGAGGACGAGCAGTGGTCCACGATGACCGAGGTCTTCCACCTTGACTGAGCCCTCGGTCGGGCCCTTGACTGAGTCCCGGCGCATCGACGCCCACCACCACGTGTGGGACCTCGAGGTCCGCGACCAGGACTGGACGCGCGACCTCCCGGCCATCCGGCGCTCCTTCTCCTTCGACGACCTCCGGCCCCATCTTCGCGACCACGAGATCGCCGGGACCGTCCTCGTCCAGACCGTCGCGGTCGCCGAGGAGACCCCCGAGCTGCTCGCGCTGGCGGCTGCCACGCCTGAGATCCTCGGCGTCGTCGGCTGGGTCGACCTCACCGCCTCGGACGTCGCCGACCGGCTCGCCGAACTGCGTGAGGGCCCCGGGGGAGACCTCCTGGTCGGCATCCGGCACCTGGTGCAGTCCGAGCCCGATCCCGAGTGGCTGCTCCGTGACGACGTACTGCGGGGCCTCACCGCCGTCGCTGACGCCGGCCTGGTCTACGACCTGCTGGTGCGCCAGCCCCAGCTGCCGGCCGCCGTCGGCGCGGTCGAGCGGGTCCCCGACGGGCGGTGGGTGCTCGATCACGTCGGTAAGCCCGTCATCGACCCCGCCGCCTTCGACGAGTGGGCGGGACATGTCACTGCCCTGGCCCGCCACGACTCCGTGGCGTGCAAGCTGTCCGGGCTCGTCACCGAGCTCGCCCCGGACCAGCCCATCGGCGCGGTCCTTCCCTGGGCCGCACACGTCGTCGACGTCTTCGGCGCCGCGCGCACCATGTTCGGTTCGGACTGGCCGGTCTGCCTGCTGCGCTCGCCCTACGGCGAGGTGATCGACCTCGCCGACACGGTCCTCGCCGGGCTCGACGACGCCGGCCGCGCCGACGTCTGGGGTGGCACGGCCGCACGGGTCTACGGCGTCGCCTGATCGGTGGGCTGATTCCCGCCCGCCGGGAAACCTTGGAAAACGCTTGCCCGCACCTTGTCTGTGATGTTAGACACATGTCATACGTCATATCTCAAGGAGACGGACATGCAGACTCGCACGACACGCCGCGCCCGCGCGGCGGCGGCCGTGGTCCTGGCAGCACTCGGTTCGACGGTCCTCGTCACCGGTACGCAGCCCGCCACCGCGGCCGAGACGACCCTCACGATCCACGTCGCCCCTGACGGCGACGACGCCGACCCAGGCACGAAGGGCCAGCCGCTGCGCACGGTGGAAGCGGCCCGCGACGCGCTGGCCGGACGTACCTCAGCGGAGAACCGGGGCACGGTGATCGTGCACGGAGGCGAGTACGTCCTCGACGACGCGATCGACCTGAGCGGTCCCGAGCACTCGTGGGTCACCTACCGTGCCGCGGCGGGGGAGAAGGCCCGCCTCACGGGCGCGCACGCCCTGGACGCCCAGGGCTGGCGGCCGCTCGCCGACCTGTCCGAGGAGGAGCTCGCCCAGCCGCAGTTCTCCTCGAACACCCGGCTCGACTCAGCGGCCCTGCGCGAGGGCGTGTGGGTCTACGACCTCGGCGCCGAGGGCATCGACCCCGGCACGCTCTACAAGAACGGGTTCAACTGGCTGCCGCAGCCCTTCGCGCCCGAGCTCGTCGTCGACGGCGGGACGCAGACGCTCGCGCAGTTCCCCAACCAGGAAGGCTGCACGGGCGCCGACTCCAGCTGCCACCTCTACGGCGACGGCGGCAAGTGGAAGGTCCCCGCGACCAACGACCTCATCCAGTGGACGCTGCGCGACCGGTTCGGGATGGAGCCCGACTGGGGGATCAGCGGGACGACGCCGCGCGCGCAGTTCGAGGACAAGAAGCAGCAGCTCGCGAACCCCGAGGACCGCGACACCTGGTCCCAGGAGGAGATGCGCAAGATGACCCCTCCCCTCTACGAGGTCGGTGGCCGGCTGCTCGAGAACAACCGCTACCAGGGCTGGGCTCCTGAGGGCGTGCCGGAGATCATCGACCACGGCACCCGCGGCTTCGGCGCCTACTCCCACATCCCGGTGCAGGCCGACCCGCAGGAGCTCACCGACGTCGACAACACGGCGTACGAGACCGAGGCGTGGCTCTCGGGCTACCTCGGCAACAACTACGCCAACGACATGGTGCGGCTGGTCTCCTGGAGCGGCACCACGATGTACGCCAAGTACCCCTCGATGTACTGGCCTCGCAACGACTACACCAAGGTCAAGGCGATGAACATCCTCTCCGAGATGGACGTCGAGGGTGAGTACTACATCGACCGCCACGCGGGCAACGATGTCGTCTACTACAAGCCGTCGGGCGGGACGATGGAGGGCAAGAGCGCGACCCTGCGGGCCTTCGACGACAACATCTTCCGGCTCGAGGGCACCACCGGCGTACGGATCGAGGATCTGTCGATGTCGGACTCGCTCGTCAGCGCGGTCCAGCTGCTCGACGCCGAGAAGACGCTGATTGACGGTGTCGACATCTCCAACGTCAGCATGGACGCGATCCGCATCGGCGAGACCACCGAGTCCATCACCGCGCTGCCGGACTACGAGACCGTACGCGGCGGCCACGACAACATCGTGCAGAACTCCTACCTCCACGACCTCGGCGGCGGCGGAGTCCTGCTCGGGGGCGGTGACCGCAGCACGCTCGAGCGCGGCGACAACGTGGCCCGCAACAACGAGATCGCTCGCTTCTCGCGCCTGGCGACCTACACGCCTGCCGGCTACCTGTACGGCGTCGGCAACAGCTTCGAGAACAACTACGTCCACGACGCGCCTCACATGGCGGTGCAGATCATGGGCAACGACATGCGCGTCAACCACAACCACTTCTACGACCTGGTGAAGAACGCCGGCGACCAGGGCGTCGTCTACACCGGGCGCGACTACACCTATCTGGGCAACGAGGTCGCGTACAACTTCTTCGACACCATCGGCGGCTCCAACGACGCGTTCTACATGGACGACGGTGTCTCGGGGATGCGGTTCCACCACAACGTCGTGAAGAACGCCCACTCGGGAGTGTTCTTCCAGTCGGGCCACAGCAACAAGGCGACGGACAACGTGTTCATCGACGTCGACCAGACCGGCCACGACCAGCTCTACCACCGCAACGGCGAGACCGGCCTGCCCGTGCCCAACGGCTGGGTGGTGCAGAGCCGCTACAACTCGTTCCTCGACGTGCGACCCGGAGAGAAGTACTCAGCCACTGAAGAGGACGTCGCCCGCTGGCACCGGCACTACACCGACCGCAAGGCCCGCTACTCGGACGGAAAGCCGATCGTGTTCCCGGAGATCGGCGACTGGTACGTCCCGCGCGTCACCGCGACCGGCGATGACTGCAAGAAGGCCGACTACGCGCCCGCCGCCACCAACGGATGCGACCGGGCAACCGTGTGGGAGAACCCGAACTCTCTCTACGTGCCCGCCCGCAACGCGATCGACCGCTCGGTCATCATCGGCGGCGGCGAGTACCGCGCCGGCGAGAACTCGTTCGCGAACCCGGCCGCGACCTATCGCCTCGCCACCTGGAGCGACGCGATCAACACCAACCTCAGCAAGCCCGCGTCGCTCGAGGCCGCCGGGCTCGACCTCGACACGCTGAGCTTCAGCTACACCGGGGAGGTCGCGCAGACCTTCGGTCAGGAGTGGGTGGCGGACTGGAACCGGCTGGTCACCAGGGACGGCATCGGGCTCCCCGGCGGCCCGGCCGCCGGCTGAGCTGTCAGGTCGCCTGCGCGATCCACTCGCGCAGGCGACCTGCCTCGCTCGTCAGCAGGGTCAGGTCGTCGTCGGGCAGGAACTCCAGCAGGACGTCCGTCGGTCGCCCGGTGGTGGCGAGCATCTCCAGCACCGGTGGCCACAGGTCGGCGCGGGCCGCCAACGGCAGGCGCTCGAGACCTGGCCACCAGGAGAACGCGTGCACCGCACGTACGTGCGGGAGCAGCCGAGCCAGCCCGGCCAGGGCCACTTCTGCCGGCTCGCCCACCCGGGGCTGCCAGTAGGTGCCGAGGTTCGGCCGGTCCACCTCGGCCAGGAGGTCGAGGGTGGACTCGGCGGTGTCTGCCAGTGTCCGGTCGTGGTGCTCGAAGGCGAGCTCGAGGCCGTGGCCCGCCGCCTCGTCGGCCAGCCTCTGTACGCGACGTACGACCTCGGCGCGCTCGGTGGGGGAGGCCTCGGCCGAGCCGGTGGTGCCGGCCCAGATGCGTAGGCGTGTGCAGCCCAGCGCCACGGCCGCGTCGATCAGCGCGGCCCCGTCGTCGTCCGCCGGCGCCCGCCAGTAGGTGCCGTAGGAGGCGACGGCCAGCCCGGCAGCAGCGGTCGCATCGGCCAGGCCGCGCAGGTCGCCGGCAGGCGGGGCGTGGACGTCTGCCCCCCACTCGATGCAGGCCAGACCCGCCTTCGCGGCGACCTCGAGCACCCCGTCCGTCGGAAGATGACGGGCGGTGACCGAGCACATCCCGGGCCGCAGCAGGGGCCAGCCGGTGGGCGCGCTCAGAGCGTGCCCCGGTAGGTCGTGCCCAGCGTCGAGACGTCCGTGGGGCGATCGGAGGCGTCCACGCGACGCATGCCGTCGTTGGTCTCGAGGAAGAGCGGCGCGTCGGGGTAGCGCAGCTCGTCGTCGAGCGGCACCTTGTCGGTCCACGCGAAGAAGTCGCGCCCGAACACCGCCCGGTCCTTGCGGCCGTAGAGGTGGAGGTCGCCTGCGGTCAGCGGGCTGCGGATGCACCAGTGCGCGCCGTACTCGGCCCATACGGCCCGGTTGGTCATCAGCACCGACTGGCGCTCGTCGGGCGTGAGCACCGTCGTCCAGAAGTCCGGGCCCGGGTCCTCGACGTCGTCGGCGAGGAACACCAGGTCGTGGGCGTGCCACGCGGTGCTCGGGGCGACGTCGGCCTCGGTGCCCCAGTGGGTCGCCGAGGCGAAGTAGCCGGCCGGCGCCTGATAGTGCGCGTACGTCGCTCGGCAGCGCGCCATGAACTCCTCGAGCTCGGCGTCGGGGCGCACCCGGCACACCTCACGGATGCCGTGCAGCGTCAGGCCCATGCCAGCGATCAGCATGGGGGTGTCGCTCTTCAGGGTCGTGCTGGGTGCGACGTACCAGTAGCGGTGGAAGCGGGTCTGCTCGTCCGCGTCGGTCCACGCCGAGCGGGCGACGTGGCGGCACAGCCGGACCGCCTCGTCGAGGTAGCGCTGCTCACCCAGGCGGAGGTGGCCGAGCAGCAGCGGCATGATCATCAGGCCGTAGTACTCCGCGGGCTCGAGGATCCCGCCGGTGACCCGGTCTTCGGCCTGCCGCCAGGTGCCCGAGGAGTCGGCGTCCGGGACTCCGGGCTCGTGGTGGCGGGCGATGAGGACGTCGAGGTCCTCGCCGATCTCGGCCAGGCCGCTGTCATCGCCGGTCACCTCGGAGAGCAGCAGCTTGACCCACACCCGTGCGTACTCCTGGTTGCAGGTGCCGTCCTCGGCAGGGCGGCCACCGCCGAAGGAGTGGAGGGCGACCAGGTTGCGGCGCACCACGTCGACGATGCGGTCGACCTCGGCGTCGTCGAGCAGGTGCCGGGCGTGCTTGAGCCCGAGGAGCAGGCCGATGCTGCCGGTGGCGTTGTGGATCAGGCCGGTCGTGGCCGACTCGCCGACCTGGAAGCCGACGTGCTTGTACTGGTCGTCGTCCTGCAGGGCGCTGCTCTGGAAGCGCATCATCCGGCGCCACACCTCGGCGGCCCGGTCGTCGGGCTGTGCGGCGAGGAGCTGCGCGACGGCGCCGAGTGCCGGCGCGGAGAAGGCGGCATGACCGCTGGTCCAGTCGAGGAAGGTCGCGGGGTTCGTGCCCCACACGCTGTGGTTGTGGAAGCCGTTGATCGCCCCCTCGTCGGTGACCCAGGTCAGGAACCAGCGGGTGAGATGGGCGAGGTCGGGCGCGGTGGTGGGGGTCGTCACGTCGGTCTCCGGTTTCAAGGTGTCGGTCATGCGCTGGTGGCCAGGCTGGTGGGGTCGACCGGGCGCAGCGGCGGCCGGCCCTCGATCAGGGCGCGCACCTCGTCGACGGCGCAGCGGCCCAGACGGCGCAGCTCACCGCCTTGCGAGCCGGCGATGTGCGGGGTCAGGGTGACGTTGGACAGGGTCCACATCGGATCGTCAGCGGGGAGCGGCTCGGGCTCGGTCACGTCCAGGACCGCGCGCAGCCGGCCCGAGACGAGCTCGGCACGGAGCGCGTCGTGGTCGACGATGCCTCCCCGAGCGGTGTTGATCAGCGTCGCGCCGTCGCCCATCGACTCGAGCAGGCGGGTGTCGACGAGGTGTCGGGTCTGCGGCAGCAGCGGCGCATGGAGCGAGACGACGCGCGAGCGCGTGAAGAGCTGGTCGAGGTCCACGAGGTCTGCGCCCAGCTCGGCGGCGCGCGCTGCGTCGATCGTGGGGTCGCTGACCAGGACGGTGAGGTCGAACGGGGCGAGCAGCTCGATCAGCGCCCGGCCGGTGGCCGAGGCGCCCAGCACACCGATGGTCGTGCCGTACGCACCGTCGATGGTGTCATCGACGGTGAGATCGGGTGCCACCCGATCGGCGCGGAACCGCTCGGTCAGCGGCAGGACCGACTTCGTCGCCCACAGCACCGCGGCCAGGGCGTACTCGGCGACCGGGCGAGCGTTGGGCTCCACGCCGCAGGTGACCCGGAGGTCACGCTCCCAGGCCGCCGGGGTGAGGAAGTACTTCACCGAGCTGGCGGCATGGACGACGGCGCGCAGCCGAGGCATCCGGGCGAGCGCCGGTGCGTCGATGGTCGGCGTGCCCCAGGCGGTGACGAGCACGTCCACGTCGGCGGCACGCGGGTCGTCGTACGACGTCAGTACGAGGTCGGGATCGATGTCGACGAGCTCGCCCAGCTCGGCCAGTAGGGGCGCATCGAAGAACCGATGCTGAAGATGGGGAGTCATCGCAAAAGCGGCGCGCACGAGGCGGATCCTCTCGGTCGTCGAGGCTGTCGGAGCCGTTTCGGAAACGGCGAGATCTGGGCTTGCCCATTTAAACATAAGATGTGTTATCTTCGTCACGTTGGCGCCCGGGATAGCGCTTTCCTCACTCCGGTGGTCGGCAGTCCGAATCGCCAGAGTCCACGCGTACAACCTCCGTCGGATGAAGATCGACGGACGACGAAACGGAGATTCCTGTGGAGACACGACGCTTGTGGAGGGCGGGTGCTGTCGCAGCGGCTCTGCTTCCCCTGATCGCGACCGCGGCCTGCGGAGGCAACGGCGCCGCCAGCGACGACAGCAAGGAGGTGCGGGTGCTGGTCAACCTGACCGACAACCTCACCAAGGACTTCTGGAACGACCTGGTGAAGCCCTTCGAGGACGAGACCGGCATCGACGTCAAGATCGAGGGCCCGACCGGCACCAACGTGAGCGAGACCTTCAGCTCTCAGCTCGCGGCGGGCACCGCCCCCGACGTGGTCCAGTCGATCTTCCCGGACGATCAGATCGCTCCCGAGGTGCTGGATCTCTCCGACGAGAGCTGGGTCGAGGACACCCCGATGGTCGACACCTACGCCATCGACGGCAAGCGACTGGTCGCCGGTGTCGGCTCCCAGGCGCAGTCGCTCGTCTACTACAACAAGACCGCCTTCGAGAAGGCCGGCATCAAGGCCACGCCGCAGACCTGGGACGAGTTCGACGCCGCGCTCGGCAAGCTCGCCGCTGCCGGCTACACCCCGCTCCAGACCGCGGGCCAGTGGGAGACCGGCCTCCAGCTCCAGCAGCTGTGGCACCCCACCCTCAACACCGAGCAGCCCGAGTGGCAGACGGCCGTCGCCGACGAGAAGCTGACGCTCGGCGACGCTTTCGAGCCGATGTTCGAGCACTACGCCACCTGGCTGGGCGACGGCTACATCAAGAAGACCGACGTCGGCCTCGACCCGACCACGGCCGACGCCAACTTCATGGACGGCAAGGTCGGGATGTACCCGCTCGGGAGCTGGCTCGTCGCCAGCCTGGACAACGCCGGCGAGCTCCCCTTCGAGGTGGGCGTCTTCTCCCCGCCGGTGGACAAGGGCATGGCCTACCCCGGCCCGCAGGGCGCCACCATGGCCAGCCCCTACATGGTCTACGGCGGTAGCGAGCACTCCGACGAAGCCCTCCAACTCGTCGAGTATCTGGTGACCGACCAGGCCGCGATCGAGAGCCAGCTGACCGCCGACGGCGTGTTCCGTGCCGGAGCTTCCGTCGAGCAGTCCCCGGTCGCGACGGAGATCCAGGCGATCATCGACGAGGCACCCGAGCTGGTGGCGGTGGGCGAGGGCGCGGGCGACATCCGCCTGCCTGTCGTGGGTCTCAACGACAAGTTCACCGAGATCGTGCAGAGCCTCTACACCGGAACCAGCCCCGAGGACGCCGCGAAGGCACTCGACGACTGGGCCGAGCAGAATGGCTGACCCCTCGGGGCCACGACGAGGAGAACGATGATGGCTCTCATGAGCGCCAGCAACACCGACAGCCCTCCCGCGGCAGTGGACCTGCCGCGGGAGGGAGGGGCCCCGCCTCGCCGGGCGATCGGCCGGTCCTCCGGTTCCCGTCCGCGCACCTCGCGGTGGGTAGAGGCCTCGATGGTGCTGCCCGCGTTGGTGGTCTTCGTCGGACTCCTCGTCGTGCCCGTCGGGTACGCCGTCTACTACAGCTTCACCGACTACAACGGCTTCCCGACACAGACCCCGGAGATCGTCGGCTTCGACAACTACGTCCGGCTCTTCGAATCCACGGACGTCCGAGGCTCCATGGTCGTGACCGCGATCGTCGCGGTCGCGGGCTCGATGGTGATCAACGCCGCGGCACTGGGCCTGGCTCTCCTGCTGTGGCGCACCACGCGCTTCACCGCGTTCGCCCGGGTGGTCATGTTCTACCCGCACGTGCTCAGCCTGATCGTGGTCGGCTTCCTCTGGTCGGCGATCCTGGGCCCGCAGGGCGCCGTCAACTCGCTGCTGGAGAACCTGGGCAGCAGCCCGCTCCCGTTCCTCAGTGACGAGACCTGGGCGCTCGCCACCCTGATCCTCGTCATCGCCTGGGCGCAGTTCGGCGTCCAGCTGCTCATCTATCTCGCGGGGCTGCAGGCCGTGCCCGCCGAGCTCTTGGAGGCCTCGCGCATGGACGGCGCCAACCGCTGGCAGACCTTCCGCCACGTCACCTGGCCGGCTCTCGCGCCCTCGGTGACGGTGGCCCTGATCACCTCGATGATCTCGCTGCTCAAGACCTACGACGTCGTGGTCTCCCTGACCGGCGGTGGGCCGGCAGGCTCCACGAAGACCTTCGCCTACCAGATCCTCGCCGTGGAGTTCCCCAAGCGGCAGGTCGGGCTGGCCTCGGCTGAGGCCGTGGTCCTCATCCTGGTGGCTGCGATCCTCGCGTTCGGCGTACTCGCGCTGCGACGCCGTCACGACCAGGGGGTCCAGGAATGAGCGCGCTGCGAGCACTAACGGGTCGCCGGAGCCCGATCGGCGAGCGTCGTACGCCGGGCTGGTACGCCGCGGTGACAGCGCTGTGCCTGTTCATGCTGGTGCCGATGTACCTGCTCGTCGTCAACGCGTTCAAGGACCAGCGCGACATCGTCAGCAGGCCCTTCTCGCTGTCGCCCGGCCAGTTCACCCTCGAGCATCTCGTCGCGGCCTGGAACAACCCGGACTTCGACATCGCGTTCGGCTACGCCGTGACGATCGGGCTGGTCATCTGCGTCAACATCGTCTCCATCGGCGTGTGCGCGCCCGCGGCGTACGTCATCGCGCGCTCGCCGTGTCCGGTGTTCGGTGCGGCGCTGCTGTTCTTCATCTCGGGCATGTTCATCCCGACCCAGGTGATTCTCGTGCCGGTGATCTTCGTGCTCCGGGCACTCGGGCTGATGTCGACGTTCCCCGGGCTGGTGCTCTTCATGGCCTCGGCGACGGTGCCGTTCACGATCTTCGTCTTCACCGGGTTCATCCGCATGCTGCCAGCCTCGCTCGACGAGGCCGCGGCGATCGACGGCGCTGGCCCCTATCGGACGTTGTGGACGATCATCCTGCCGCTCATGAAGCCGATCCTGGCGACCGTGTTCATCCTGAACACCTTGAGCGTGTGGAACGACTTCGCCAGTCCGCAGCTCATCCTGGGACCCGGCTCGGGCCTCTACACGGTCACCACCGGTGTCTACGCCTCGGTGGGGGAGTACTCCGCCGACTACACGCAGGTGTTCCCCACGCTGCTGCTCGCCGTGCTGCCCATCCTGGTGATCTTCGTGCTCACGCAGCGCTGGGTGATGAGCGGCCTGGCCGCCGGAGCGGTCAAGGGCTGAGGTGTGGGCGGCCAGGTGGCGGCCGCCCACACCCGGGTTCAGCCTTCGCTGTTGCCGGCCTCGGGCAACGGCAGCCTGCGGCGGCGCCACGCCTCGAGGATGTGGTTGTTCATCGCGTCCTGCGCCCGCACCGGGTCGCCCTCGGAGATCGCGGCGTGCACGGCCTCGTGCTCACCCAGGGTCAGCGCGAACGCGTCGGGGGTGTCGACCCCGTGGTAGCGCGAGCTCTCCAGGGCGTGGTCCATGAGCGTACGTGCGATGTTGCCGGCGAGCCGGTTGCGGGACAGCTCCATGACGGTCTCGTGGAATGCCACGTCGGCGGCGCGGAAGACGTCCTCGTCGGCGGTGCTCTCCCGCATCCGCTGCATCGCCTGGTCGAGCTCGGCGATCTGGTCGTCCGATCGCCGCTGGGCGGCCTCTGCCGCCATCACGGACTCGAGCTGGGCGCGTACGACACTGAGCTCGTCGAGGATGCCCAGCGTCTCGTCGTGCTTGATCAAGGCGGTGAGGACCACTCGGTCCATCGTGTTCCACGCCGTCATCGGGCGGACCTCGGTGCCGCGACCGCGCGCGATCGTGACCAGGCCCTTCTCCTCGATGCGCTTCACGGACTCGCGAACGACGGTGCGGCTCACGCCGAACTGCTCGCTGAGGGGGCCTTCGGGCGGCAGCGCGTCGCCCGGAGCCAGGCGTCCGGAGACGATCGCATCGACGAGCTCGTCGACGACGACCACACCGAGCATCGGCTGCCGGTCACGCGGCTGAGAGAGGACCGTGGTGGTCCGGGTAAGCGGTTGCGGCATACCCGGAAGTGTAGGACATCGTACGTCGCCGAGCGCGGGCATTGGGCGTGCGGCGTGGCCGGGTGCGACATCTCATCATCCAGGCAGGTCTTGACACGTCATATGTCTGACATCACGCTAGTGGCGTGGCGTATGTCACACGGAGCTCGTCTCGGAGGCCGCGTGGCCACCCTCGGGTGGTTCTTCTGCCTCTCGCCGGGCGCTCCGCCCCCATAGAGAAGGGAACGGACCATGCAGCAACCAAGGACGCGCCGTCTCGGCGCGCTGGCCGCGGCAGCCGTCGTCGCGGTCACCGGCTTCGCCGTCACCACAGAAACCGCCGACGCGGCGGGAGGAAAGTGCAAGACCCTCTGGGTCTCGCCCGACGGAAGCGACGAGGCCGCCGGCTCGGAGGCGGCGCCGTTCGCGACCCCGGAGCGTGCCCGCGACGAGATCCGCGACAAGAAGCTCAATGCCAACATGGGTTGCGACGTCACGGTCAACGTACGAGGCGGTGAGTACCAGGTCGACTCGACACTCGAGCTCGACGACCGCGACAGCGGCAGCAACGGCCACGACGTGGTGTACCGGTCGGTCGATGGACCGGGCAAGGCGGTTCTGACCGGCGCGAAGGAGCTGACCGGCTGGGAGCCGTTCCGCGACGGGATCTACAAGACCAAGGTCGAGCCGGGGCAGCGGTTCTACACGCTGTTCGAGGACGGCGCGCGAGCCGAGGTCGCCCGCTATCCCAACCGTGGGTCGGTGGACTCGCACGGGCCGTACCTCTTCTCCAAGCTCGGCGAGCCCGAGAAGGAGGCTGTGCGGCAGTGGCTGTACTGGGAGGAAGGTGACTGGGACCCGGCGTGGGACGACACCCCGACCAGCAACCCCCTGGCCAACGCCCAGGTGACCGTGTGGTCCGGTGGCTCCTGGAGCTGGTTCACCGACACCGTGCCGCTCGGTGGGGCCGACTACCGCAAGGGCTTCACCACGCTGAAGTACTGGACCCGCTACGCGCTGGTCAACAGCGGTGGCGGCTCGCGCTACTTCATCCAGAACGCCCTCCCGTTCCTGGACCAGGCGGGTGAGTACTACTTCGACTACGCCAACAACGAGATCTACTACAAGCCGAAGGGCGACATCAGCAAGGTGCGGATCATGGCGCCGACGGTGAAGAAGCTGATCGATGTGAAGGGCGCGACGCCGGAGCGACGCGCGCACGACATCACCTTCGACGGCATCGGGCTGCAGCACAGCGACTTCGTCGACTGGTACCGCGCGGGATGGATCTCGGCGGGCGACTCGGGCGAGCCGCACAAGTACCCCGAGTACGACCGGCAGATCGAGATGCCGCGCAACCGGTTCGGTGCGATCACGCTGGAGAACACCAAGGACGTCACGCTGACCAACCTGCACGTCTCCGACACCGGGTTCATGGGTGTCTACGCCCTGTTCGCCAACGAGGGACTCAAGGTCACCAACAGCTTGTTCGAGAACATCGGCGCGGACGCGATCAAGATCGAGGGTGGCTGGCCGGGGGAGGGCGACCTGAGCCACGGTCACACGATCTCCAACGTGTTCATCGACCACATCGGCGAGACGGTGCCCGGCGATGCGTCCGGCATCGAGCTGATGGACACCGGCAACAACCTGGTCGAGAACATCTTCGTCAACCACTCCGCGCGGTACGGCATCAGCCTGGAGTCCCGTCCGGAGGTCGTCGATGGCGAGCAGTACACCGACAACAACACCTTCCGCTACATCGAGATCCAGAACGCAGGCCTGGACTCAGGTGACATGGGCGCGTTCTACACCTACGGCGTGGCCAACCAGGATCCGCACCCGATCAAGAACAAGGTGGAGCAGATGGTGATCGGTGACGTGCTGACCGACCCGGTCGGGGAGATGCCCGACTCCGGCACCCGCGGTATCCACATGGACGCCGGCGGCTGCGGGTTCTCCTTCGCCAACATCGAGGTCGGCGAGACCACCGATCAGTCCTACCAGTCCTACCAGTGCAACGAGGTCACCAACGGCAACTGGAACGACGGGTTCGACGCCTCGAAGATGGAGTACGACAAGATCGGCATCACCTCGGAGTTCCCCTACGACGTGAGCGCCCAGATCGAGGCGGCCCGCTCCTAGGGACCCGCTGACCCGGCTTCGTGCTGGGAGCATCACCATCGCAGGCCCGGCGCATCGCGCCGGGCCTGCGGCCGTCCCGTGATGGTCATCGACCGGGCGCCTGAGGGGGTCTAGCCTGTGGAGATGAGGCCACCGCGCGAGTACGCCGAGGAGTCCGGGCGGCACCCGAAGCTGCCGCCGGGGTCGGAGGAGCGCGTCGCGGGTTACGGGGTGATGGGGCAGACCTTCGAGTCGGGACATGTGCTGGGGCTGCGGCGGTGGACGGCGTCGTCCGTGGGGGAGCAGTTCACCTCCATCTGGCACCGCGAGCCGGACGGGTCCTGGCACTTCTACGAGTCGGCGCAGCCGCAGTTCGCGTGCTCGCGGTGGTTCGGCCATGGCGTCCAGGAGTCCGTGGTCGTCCCGATCGACGTGACCTGGGACGGGCCCACGCAGCTGCGCGTGACAGCCGAGAGACGCGTGGACTGGCGGCTCACGCTGGCCGCGTCGCCGATGACGCGAGTGATGAACGCTGTGGGTGGCGGGATGCCGATGGCGGCCTGGCGCTCGTCCGCGATGCTCAGGGCGATGGGCGCCATGGCATCCGCAACCCTCGGGGTCGGCAAGGTCTCCATGACCGGGCTCACCGCGAACGGTCTCCCGTTCGATGCGAACCCGCTCCGGATCTGGCGAGTCGTGGACGCGACGGCGACGATCAACGGCATGGATGCGGGTGCGCCGGCGCCCCTGTCGCAGCAGGCGCGTCTCGGCGACTTCTGGATCCCGCAGCGCGGCATCTTCGCGATGGGTCGCGTGTTCGTCGACACTCCCGGCTGACCTCTAGGTCGATACAACGCAATGGCGTGAACGTGGCAGTTCGGGCACCCGATGATAAGGTTCCCTTATGACCGTGGTGGCTGCGTACCGCCAAGCGCGACATGACGAAGAGGTCGCGCGGCTTCGACGTGTGCTTGCGCTGCGGGCGATGGTGGCGTCGGGGATGAGCCAGCGGGAGATCGCCGACGAGCTCGGGGTGAGCCAGCCGGCGGTCAGTCAGCAGCTGAAGGTGGCGAATGGCCTGGCGCGGATTCACCCCGAAACTCTGGTCGAGGCTGTCGGGCCGGTCCTCCGGAGTGTTGCCGAGGATGCGGGCTACCGCAGACTCGCGGTCTTCGGATCGGTGGCTCGTGGCGAGGCGCGATTCGACTCCGACATCGACCTCGTCGTCGAGGCGCCGGAAGGGACGTCGTCCTTCGGGTTCATCCGGTTCAAGAGGGTGCTCGAACAGATCCTCGGACGGGAGATCGACCTGGTCGACTATGGCGGCCTGAAGCCGCGGCTCGACGATGACGTACGTCGTGATGCGGTGTTGCTCTGATGGATCTGAAGGGAGCCAAGGAGCTGCTGCACATTCAGGCCTGGCTCGTGCGGACCGACGAGATCGTGCGTCGAGGCAAGGATGCGTATCTCGCCGACGCGCTTCTTCAAGAAGCTGGAGACTCGCTCATGATGAAGCTCGGCGAGGCTGCGAACCGGCTTTCCCGGCTGGGTGTCTTGGCGCCCGACGGGGTGGAGTGGGCGCTCGCCGTTGCGAACCGCAACTTCATCATCCATCAGTACGACGAGATCAACCGTGAGCTCACCTGGCTGACGCTCGCGAGCGACCTGCAGGCGTGGGAGGCCTCGCTACGAGGGCTCTTCGATGAGGCTGCGGCGACGCTCCCGCCGGACGCATAGGCACTGCTCGCGTTACACCAACGCAGGGGTCCTCTAGGTTGGTGACGCGTCGCGCGACGTACTCCTGCCCGAAGGGATCGGCGAAGCCATGAACATGAACGAACCAGGTGTGGATCTGAGCATCGACGGTGTGGTGGCGACGGTGCTGCTGGATCGTCCTGACGTACGCAACGCGCAGCATCCGGGGATGTGGGCGGCGATCGCGGAGTTCCTCGAGTCGCTTCCGGCTGAGGTGCGGGTCGTGGTGGTGCGTGGGTCAGGCGGCACGTTCTCCGCGGGGCTGGACCTGTCGCTGGTCGACCCGGGGCAGACCGAGGTGGCGGGGAGCCTGGTCGCGACGCTGGCGCGGAGCGATGAGGAGGTCATCGACCTGATCGGCGAGTATCAGCGGCCGTTCGTCGCGCTGGCCGACCCGAGGTTCATCTCGATCGCCGTCGTCGAGGGGTACGCGATCGGAGCTGGTTTCCAGATGGCGCTGGCGTGCGACTTGCGGATCATGGCGGACGACGCCTGGGTCTGCATGAAGGAGCCTGCCCTGGGGCTGGTTCCCGACCTGGCCGGCACCAAGCCGCTGGTCGAGGCCGTGGGCTACTCGCGAGCGCTCGAGATCTGTGCGACTGCGCGCAAGGTGGGCGCTGAGGAGGCCGGGCGGATCGGTCTCGCGCAGAGCGTCGTGTCGGCGGCCGAGCTGGACCCCACGCTCGCCGGCCTGATCGGGTCGCTCGTCGCCCACGATGCGACCGCGGTGCGGCGTACGCACGAGCTCTTGGCGGCTGTGTCGAGCCGGAGCCTCGACGAGCAGCGTCTCGCCGAGCGCACCGCCCAGGTGGACCGGCTCCGCGCCGTTCTCGGGCGCTGACCTGCGACGAGCGCTGGCGACACGGCGGCCTACGACACCGGCTGTCCCTGGTCGATGAAGTCGATGCCGAGGGCCAGCTGGCGCAGCCGGGTGCCGAACCAGGCGGCTGCCAGGCAGATGACGAGGTACATCGAGACCGCCTGGGTCGCGTAGTTGGGGTAGTGGAGCACCCAGATCACCTGGTCGTCGGGGGAGGCCGGGTCGGCCCAGATGTAGGGCATCATCCAGGCGATGAAGCCGCCGGTCAGCTGAGACGCGATGAAGATCAGCAGCGCCTCGCCGGCGCGGCCCCACCACTGGCGGGGCAGCTCGCGACGGAGCGCGGGACCGACCTTGCGGACGAGCCCCGGCCGCCATCCAGGACCGGGCGCGACCCGGGCCGAGAGCCGTGGTGCCACCGCGATCAGCAGGAACGACAGCACCATGAACGCGGTGATGCCGAACGAGGTGATCCCGGGAACCAAGGCGACACGGCTCCGCATGAGGCCCGGGGTCAGCAGCAATGCCGCGAGCGGGGCTCCCACGAGCAGGGCCGCGACGTAGCACCGGAGCAGAGCGCCGGCGAAGGTGGGGGAATCAGTGGTCGTCCGGGGTGGCGAGAGCTCGATCTCCATGGCTGGAGACTAACCTGTTATTTCACTAAGGTGAAACAAATTTCGGGAAGAGGTGAGGGGGCCCATGTCCGAGGACGGGAACCGGCTCGGCTCCGAGCTGAGCCTCCATGTGGTGATGTTCCACGAGGCCATCGCCCACCGGCTGGGCGTCAGCAACAGCGAGCACAAGATGCTCGATCTAGTCGCCCGCCACCCCGACGGCATCACCCCCGGGGAGCTCTCGGCCGCCACCGGCCTGAGCAACGCCGCCGTCACCAAGATCGTCGACAAGCTGGTCGCCGTCGACTACGTACGCCGCGAGCGCAGCTCCCGTGATCGCCGGTCGTTCAGGATCCACACCACGCCGCGCTTCCAGCAGACCTCACGTCCGACAGCGGCCGGGCTCGCTCGGCGGATCGAGGCGATGAACCAGGGCTTCGATCAGCAGGAGCTGGCCGCCATCGCACGCTGGGTCACCGGTGTGATCGAGGCGCTGAAGGTCGAGACCGAGCGACTGGAGTCCGGGGACGCCTGACAGGGCGTCAGTCACATGGGGGCGCTGGGTGGGTAGGAGACCAGCGGCCCGGTGGCGCGGCCGAGCTCGTCGAGCTTCCAGCCGAGGCGTTTGATCTGGCGCAGGATGATCGCGGACTCGACCACCTTGAGAGCGAGATCGCGCTGGAGGTGCTCGTGGAGGAGCATCGCGCTCTCGACCGAGCGCGCCCAGGTGCCGATCAGCAGGTTCGTCGGTCCGGGCAGGCCGACGACCTGGCGTACGCCTGGGGTGGTCCGCAGGCGGTTCACGCACTCATTGACCTCGCCGACCGGCACCTGACACCAGGTCTGCACGACGATCGGCAGAGGGGTCAGGCCCTGGGCGACCTCGCAGCGGAAGGTGAGAGCGTCAGAGGCGAGGAGCTGGCCGAGCTGGCGGCGGGACGTCGACAGCGGCCGGCCGGTCTGGCGGGCGATGTCGGCAGCGCTGCTGCGGCCGTTCCGGATCAGAGCCTGGGTGATGCCGGCGTACGGCTCCGCCCAGGGGTTGACCGGGGCGGACGGGGCGCCTCCGGCGCCACCGTGGTCGGGGATGCGAGCGACGGCCTGGGCGCGCTCGTGGTCGAGCCCGCCGACACGCCAGCTGCTCGCGTCGAGGTGGAGCCGGGCGACGTGGTGGGCGCGTACGCCGAGAACGCCCGGCAGCGCGGACAGGTCGTCGAGAAGCAGCTTGGGCATGTCCCCGGGCCCGAGACCGACGGCGGTCACGATCAGGCCGTAGTCACGGGCAGCCTCCTCGATGGTGATGATCATCGGCCACCCGGCCAGCTCCTGGGCGAGCGTGCTCGCGCGCCCGCTGACACAGGAGATCTCGGCGATGGCGAGGCTGGTCCCGTAGTGCCCTCGGACCCGCGGATGGCCGATGACCCAGGCGCTGCCGTCGGCCCGCAGTCGCTCCCAGCGGCGGCTCAGCGTCGTCGGCGAGGTGCCGAGCGCGGCCGCGAGGTCCGTCCAGGATGCGCGTGGCCTGATCTGGAGTGCGTGGATGAGCGAAAAGTCGTCCTCATCCAGTGTCGCCATGGTCACATCCTGTCGGATCACCCCGCCGGACGAGCGATTCGGTCCAATTCGCCGGCCGTCGAGGTACGCGCCGCGATACTCGTCCCCGCCCGTGCGCTCGGCCCGTTCCGAGCCTGCCCCGAGAGGACCCCGAAAACATGATCCGCTGGATGAAGCCGTTGCTTCTGGCCGTACTCGCCATACTCGTCATCTGCGGCGCCGGCTTCTTCGCCTTGGCGCCCGGGATCGTGGAGAACGGCCAGAACAAGATCCGTCCGGCCAGCCTGCCGGAGGTCACGGCCGAGACGCGACGGCTCCACGACTCCCTGCAGGTCATCGACATGCACAGCGACACCCTGATGTGGGACCGCGACGTTCTGGAGCACTCCGACCGGGGTCACATGGACCTGCATCGCATGGAGGACGGCAACGTCGCGCTCCAGGTGTTCTCGTCGGTGTCGAAGTCGCCCAAGGGGCAGAACTACGACAGCAACACCGGCGACAGCGACAACATCACCCTGCTGACCTTCGCCCAGCTCCAGCCTCCCCGCACCTGGACGTCGCTGCTCGACCGCTCGCTCTTCCATGCCGAGAAGCTCGACAAGGCGGCGGCGGACTCCGACGGCAAGCTGCGGCTGATCCGCACCCGCGCCGACCTGGACGCCCTCATCGCCGACCGTGAGGCCGGAAAGCAGGTCACCGGTGCGCTCTTCTCGGTCGAGGGCCTCCAGAACCTCGAGGGGGACTTCGACAACCTGGACACGCTCTACGACGCCGGCATGCGGATGGCCGGGTTCACCCACTTCTTCGACAACGAGGTGGCCGGCTCCATGCACGGGGTCGAGAAGGGCGGTCTCACCGATCTCGGGCGCCGCGTCTTCGCCGAGATGGAGCGTCGCGGCATCATCGTCGACGTCGCGCACGCCAGCCACACCGCAGTCGCCGAGATGCTCGACATGGCGACCAAGCCGGTGGTGCTCAGCCATGGCGGCGTACAGGCGACCTGCGACGTCAACCGGAACCTGACCGACGAGGAGGTACGCGGGGTCGCCGCGACCGGGGGTGTCGTCGGCGTCGGCTACTGGGACGCCGCGGTGTGCGACCTGACTGTCAAGGCCGTCGTCGACGCCATCGACCACGTCGTCGAGGTCGGCGGCATCGAGACCGCGGCGCTCGGCAGCGACTACGACGGCGCCACCACCGTCGGCTGGGACGCCAGCGACCTCGCCGCGATCACCCAGGAGCTCGTCGATCGGGGTTACGACGAGACCGAGGTCGCCGCGATCATGGGAGGCAACACGCTGCGCGTGCTCCGTGCCACCTTGCCCGAGTAGCCCGGCCAGGTTCGTCTGCGCGAGCTGGTCAGCGCTGCTGCTGCGAGATGGTGGCCGCCAGGGTCTTCGCGCCGGCAGCGATGTCGTGGCCCAGGCGGATCGCGGGTTCGGGGGCGTGGCTCTGCTGGGCTCCGCCGACGGCGACGATCAGCTCGGGGCGGTGGTCGTGCAGGGCGGTGATCACCGCGGCGGTGGCGATGATGTCGGCGGTGGTCGGGATCACCAGCACCGCGGCGGCGAGAGCGGGATCGTCGACGACGCCTAGCCAGTCGTCGATCGGCAGGTCGGCACCCAGGTAGTCGGTGTCCATGCCGTGTCGCCGGGCGGCGACGGCGAAGGCGAAGAGACCGATCTCGTGGCGGGTGTTGGGTGCGGTCCCGAGGGCGATGCGGGGGCCGTGGCCATGGGCGGCCGCCGCCTCGTAGGCGAGGGCGAGGCGCCGCATCACCGCGTTCGAGGCCAGGTGCTCGCCGGCGATGCTGACCCGGCCGTCGGCCCAGGCGTCTCCGAGCTCCTCCAGGGCGGGGAAGACGTGCTCGGCCATCACCGTCTCGAAGCCGCCGAGGGCGAACACCTGGTCCAGGGTCGCCGCCAGGGCGGTGGTGTCGAGTGCCGACGCGGCGGTCGTCAGCCGCTCCGCGAGGTCGGCGGAGGGGCCGGCCCCGTCGCCCCGTGCCTCCGCGGTGACCTCGTGAGCGGGCTGCGCACGATCGAGCCGGATCGCCTCGGCCGCAGCCAGGCCGGCCGACCATCCCTGGTCCACGAGCTGCTTCATCGAGCGCAGCACGGCGACGTCGTGGTCGCCGTACAGGCGGTAGCCGCTCTCGGACCGGTGGGGAGCGATGACGCCGTATCGGCGCTCCCAGGCACGAAGCGTCGCGGTGGTGATGCCGACCCGCTGTGCCGCGTGCTTGATGGTGTACATCTGCGTGGCTACCGGGCCAGTCGGTCCAGGGTCGCGCGCATCTGCTCGGAGGCGGAGTCACCCAACCGGGTGAATGCGGGGGTCAGCAGTGGGGCCACCATCCTGGCCATGCCTTTCAGCTCGAACTCGGCCACGTAACGTACAGAGGTTCCGCCCGTGGCTGTCGGTACGAAGGTCATCGTGTCATGGGCCACGACCGTCTTGTTCTCGCCTCGCAGCCTGACCCGCTTGCCGGGCTCGTAGATCTCGACCACGTAGGTGAGATCGGTGTTGCGCCCGAGGAAGCGAGAGGTGTTCGCGTACGCCGTCCCGACCCCGCCGTTCCCGGAGATGCGGTCGGTGCGCACGGTGCCCGGATCCCACTCCTCGGTGTTGGTGAAGTCGGCCAGGAAGTCGAACACCTCGGAGGTCGGTGCGGAGGTCTCCACGGTTCGATCGATCTTCATCATCGTGCCCCTTTCAAACCTTTGACATACCTTGTACAAACATTGTACGTTCGATCTCCGAAAGTAGCCAGCGACCATGCCGTTGCCTGACGAGGGAGTTCCCATGAGCCGAGCGGCCAACACCCCGCGGCCGACGGTTGCCGTGATCGGTGGCGGAGTCTCCGGGCTGACCGCTGCATACCTCCTCGGCCGCAGCCACGACGTCACGCTCTTCGAGGCCGAGGGGAGGCTCGGTGGCCACGCGCACACCCACGAGGTCCAGGCCGCGTCGGGAGCCGTCCTGCGCGTGGACAGCGGCTTCATCGTGATGAACGAGCGCACGTACCCGAACCTGCTCCGCCTCTTCGCAGAGCTCGGCGTCGAGACCCGGCCGACCGAGATGAGCATGAGCATCGTCTGCGACGACTGCGGCCTGTCGTACGCCGGCGGCAAGGGCCTGAGCGGCATCCTCGCCGATCCGGGTCGTCTCGGTGACCCGCGCTTCCTCCGCATGCTGGCGCAGGTGCCGCGGTTCCACCGTCGCGCCCGCCGTCTGCTCGAGACCGACAGCGATCTGACGTGGGGGCAGTTCCTCGACGAGGGCGGCTTCAGCGACTACTTCGTCCAGCACTTCGCCGTGCCCCTGGTCTCCTGCGTCTGGTCGTGCGGTGACGAGGACGCGGCCGCCTACCCGGCTCGGCACCTCTTCGCCTTCCTCGACCACCACGGGATGCTCCAGGTCACCGGGTCGCCCACGTGGCGCACGGTCGTGGGCGGCTCCCGTGCCTATGTGGACAGGATCGCGGAGCGGGTGGGCGAGGTCCGTGTCGGCGAACCGGTGACCGCCGTGGAGCGGTACGCCGACGGGGTCGAGGTGCGCACCGAGGCTGGGTCCAGGCACTTCGACCGCGTGGTCCTGGCGACCCATGCCGACCAGGCTCTGAGGCTCCTGGCTGATGCGACCCCGGAGGAGAAGGCGGACCTGGCCGCGATCGGATACTCGCGCAACGAGACCTGGTTGCACCGCGACGCCGCATTGCTGCCAGCCTCGCCCCGTGCCCGGGCGTCGTGGAACTATCGCCTCGCCTCGTGCGGAGGTGGCGCCGACAAGGTGGTCGTCAGCTACTGGATGAACCGGCTGCAGGGTCTCGACGACCGCGACGAGCACGTGGTGACGCTCAACGCCACCGAGCACGTCGACCCCGCCAAGGTCACCGCACGGATGAGCTATGAGCACCCGGTCTTCACCACCGAGGCGGTCGCGGCAGCGGCCCGGCTGCGTACGGCCGGCGGACCTCGCCTGGCCTTCGCCGGCGCCCACCTCGGCTGGGGCTTCCACGAGGACGGCTGCCGCTCCGGCGTCGAGGCGGCAGAGTCGTTCGGGGTGACGTGGTGATCCCGTCACCGCTCTTTCCCGAGGTGCCCGCGCTGGTCGTGGGCCACGTCAGCCACACCCGTGAGAGGCCGTTGCGGCACGCGTTCCGCCACCGCAGCTACCAGTGGCTGATCGACGTCGACGAGCTGCCCCTTCTCCCGCTCTGGCTGCGTCCCCTGGCCGGGTTCCGGGCCGAAGACCATCTCGACGGGGGCTCGTCGAGGGCCGGCGTCCGTGGCGATCTCGGCGTGTTCCTGGCAGGCCACGGTGTCGACCTCGCATCGACCGATCGAGTGCTGATGCTGGCGAACGCCCGGGTCCTGGGCCACGTCTTCGACCCCCTCACCGTCTTCTGGGTGCAGTCGGACGACGGTGTGCTGCGCGCGGTCGTCTTCGAGGTGCACAACACCTACGGCGGCCGCCACGCCTACCTGCTCGACATCGATCGCAGTGGGCGCGCCCGCACTGACAAGGCCTTCTACGTCTCGCCGTTCAACGACATGGCCGGGACCTATGACATCCGGCTCCAGGTCGACCCGGGACAGGTCTCCGTGACAGTCGGCCTCGACCGCGACGGCGCTCGCGTGCTGACGGCGACCACCTGCGGGATCCCGGAGCCGGCGACGCGTCGTGCGCTGCTGCGGGTCAGCCTCACCCACCTGCTGATGCCCCACCGGGTCAGCGCGCTCATCCGGTTCCACGGGATCCGG
This sequence comes from Nocardioides sp. NPDC127503, assembly GCF_040302165.1. Taxonomy (NCBI): domain Bacteria; kingdom Bacillati; phylum Actinomycetota; class Actinomycetes; order Propionibacteriales; family Nocardioidaceae; genus Nocardioides; species Nocardioides sp. NPDC127503. Next base: position 242,919 of record NZ_JBEORH010000003.1, read on the forward strand.
CTGTGGCTGCGCCGGTTGCCCCTCACCCCTCGTCCAGCCAGCCCGAAAGAGGTCACATCATGAGTGCAGAGCCGGTGTCGCTCGAGCTGCCGGTGCAGAGGGTGCCCGCGGCCGCCGCGGGCCTGCGAGCCGGGGTCGCCAAGCAGATTCTGCGCCTGGTGACCCGGCATGTCCCGGTGGACGTCGTGCTCCCGGACGGCGCTCTTCTCAACCGCCGAGGCGGCTCGCGTACGGAGGGGCGGCCGGGCATCGTCCTGCAGCGCCCGGAGTCGCTCTTCGGCCGGCTCGCGGAGAACCCGAAGATCGGCCTCGGTGAGGCGTACACGGCCGGGGACTGGCACGCGGCCGAGGGCACCGACCTCGCGGACGCGCTGGCGCCGTATGCCGCACGCCTCTCCGGGCTGGTGCCGGGCTGGATGCTGCGGCTGAGCCGCCTGGTCGACCTGCCGATCCCCGCCGACCAGCGTGGCGCGGTGGAGCACACCCAGGAGAACATCTCCGCCCACTACGACCTGGGCAACGACATGTTCGCCGCGTTCCTCGACCCCAGCCTCAGCTACAGCTCGGCGCTGTTCGACCGCAGTCGTCCGGTGGCCGAGCAGGACCTGCAGGAGGCACAGCTGCGCAAGGTCAACGCGGCGCTCGACCTGGCGGGCGTCGGTGCCGGTGACGACGTGCTGGAGATCGGTACGGGGTGGGGGACCCTTGCGATCGAGGCAGCACGCCGCGGCGCCCGGGTCACCACCATCACGCTGTCGGTCGAGCAGGCGGCGCTGGCCAGGGAGCGGATCGAGGACGCGGGATACACCGACAGGGTCGAGGTCCTGGTGCAGGACTACCGACACGTCGCAGGAACCTTCGACGCCGTGGTCAGCATCGAGATGATCGAGGCGGTCGGCGAGCGCTACTGGCCCGACTACTTCGCGGCCCTGTCCCGCCTGGTCCGTCCCGGCGGTGCCATCGCCCTGCAGGCGATCCTGATGCCGCACCAGCGCTACCTGACGACCCGGAACTCCTACGGCTGGATCCAGAAGCACATCTTCCCGGGCGGGCTGATCCCGTCCACCACGGTCATCTCCGAGCAGGCCGGACAGGTCGGCCTGGCTGTGACCCGCACCGACAGGTTCGGCGCCGACTACGCCGAGACGCTCCGCCGCTGGCGCTCCGCCTTCCTGGCCGCGTGGCCGGCGATCCGGTCCGAGGCTTTCGGTGACGAGTTCCGGCGCACCTGGGAGTTCTACCTTGCCTACTGCGAGGCGGGTTTCCGGACCGGGGCCATCGACGTCGCCCAGATCCGCCTGGAGGCCGAGGGAGGGGACCGCCCATGACGACGTCGCTGATGTGGTTCCGGCGGGATCTCCGGCTGGGAGACCATCCCGCTCTGCAGGCCGCGGCCGCCGATGGACACGTGGTGCCGCTCTTCGTGCTCGACCCGCGCCTGTCCGGCACCGGGCTGCGGTGGGAGCGACTGCTGGCCTCGCTCGCCGCTCTGCGCGAGGAGACGGGTGGGGCACTGGTGATCCGTCAGGGCGACCCGGTCGACGTGGTGGCCCAGGTCGCAGCCGAGGCCGGAGCGAGCCAGGTGCACGTATCGACCGAGACGACCCCTTTCGGCCGGCGACGCGACGCGAGGGTGGAGCAGCGTCTGGCGGCCGACGACATCAGGCTGATCGGCACCGGCAGCCCGTACGCCGTGACACCGGGCAGGGTCCGGAACGCGACCGGGGCGCCCTACCGCGTCTTCACACCCTTCCTGCGGGCATGGCGCGAGCACGGATGGCGGGCGCCCGCCGGTGATCCTCGGGTCGAGTGGATGGACAAGCTCGAGTCGGACCCGCTGCCCGCCCCTTCCGAGCATCTCGACCTGGAGGCCGGCGAGCGGGCGGCGCTCGACCGCTGGGAGGACTTCTGCGCCGAGGACCTGGCCGGCTACGCCTCGGCCCGGGACCGGCCCGACCTCGACCGGACCAGCCGCCTCTCGACGGCGTTGAAGTATGGCGAGATCCACCCGCGTACGCTCCTCGCCGATCTGGGCGGGCACGGCACCGGTGCCTCTGGAGAGGACGTCGAGCGCTTCGTCGCCGAGCTCGCCTGGCGCGAGTTCTACGCCGACGTGCTCTGGCACGACCCCCGGTCGGCCTGGCGCGACCTGCGGGGAGGGCTGCGAGGGATGCAGTACGACGAGGACCCCGAGCTGCTGGAGGCCTGGAAGTCGGGAACCACCGGCTTCCCGTTCGTCGATGCCGGCATGCGTCAGCTGCTCGCGGAGGGCTGGATGCACAACCGGGTGCGGATGGTCGTGGCGAGCTTCCTGATCAAGGACCTGCACATCTGGTGGCCGGTCGGCGCCCGGCACTTCCTCGACCATCTCCTCGACGGCGACATGGCCTCCAACAGCCACGGCTGGCAGTGGGTGGCCGGGACCGGCACCGACGCCGCGCCCTACTTCCGAGTCTTCAACCCGATCACCCAGGGGCTTCGGTTCGACCCGCAGGGTGACTACGTCCGGCGCTGGGTACCTGAGCTTCGCCACCTTCCGGGGGCGGCGGCCCACGAGCCGTGGCGCCACCCCGAGGGCTTTACCAACGGCTACCCTGAACGCGTCGTCGACCACGCCGAGGAGCGTCGCGAGGCGCTGGCCCGGCTGACAGAGCTGAAGGACTCGACCTTATGACTTTGTTGCGTACGACGACCCACGAGTTCCGGCACACCGTGCCGGACGCGGCCGACGTCGTCTTCGACTGGCACGGCCGACCCGGCGCGTTCCAGCGGTTGGTGCCCCCGTGGCAGCCGGTCCGGATCGCCGAGGAGGCCCGCGACCTCGCCGACGGGACGGCGGTGCTCGAATTTCCGGCCGGCCGGCGCTGGGTGGCCCAGCACCTTCCCAAGGAGTACGTCCCCGGCCACCGCTTCGCCGACCGCCTGGTCTCGCGTCCGTTCCTGGTGCCGGTGTCGTGGCACCACCGGCACGACTTCGAGAGCACCGGGGACGGCACCACCGTGGTCGACAGGGTCACGACGACGCTGCCGAGGCGGCTGCTCGAGCCGATGTTCGCCTACCGGCAGCGCCAGCTCGCCGACGACCTGGCGGCTCACCGCTCGTCGGCCGGCACCCCTCGGCTCACCGTGGCGCTCACCGGAGCATCCGGCCTGGTGGGGAGCGCGGTCTCGGCCTTCCTCACCACCGGCGGACACACCGTGGTCCGGCTCGTGCGCCACCGGCCGACCGAACCCGACGAGCGTGCCTGGAACCCGGACGACCCCGACCCCGCCTCGTTGACCGGAGTCGACGCCGTCGTCCACCTGGCCGGGCACAGCATCGCCGGCCGTTTCACGGACAGGCACAAGGAGCTGATCCGCGACTCACGCATCGGGCCCACCCGCCTGCTGGCCCAGGCCAGTGCTAAGGCAGGGGTAGGAGTCTTCGTCTGCGCGTCGGCGATCGGGATCTACGGAGCCGACCGCGGCGAGGAGGTCCTCACCGAGGACTCCACACCCGGCGACGACTTCCTCGCCCATGTCGTCCGCGACTGGGAGGAGGCGGCACTGACGTCGGCGGATGCCGGGATGCGGGTCGTACTCGTGCGCACCGGGATCGTGCAGAGCCCGCGAGGGGGAGCTCTGCGCCTGCAGCGGCCGCTGTTCGCCACCGGCCTCGGCGGCCCGATGGGGTCGGGGGAGCAGTGGCAGTCGTCGATCGCGATCGACGACCTCGTCGACATCTACCACCGAGCGCTGGTGGACGAGGGCCTCTCGGGCCCGGTGAACGCCGTCGCTCCAGAGCCTCTGCGGCAGCGTGCCTACGCCGCCGCCCTGGGCCGAGCGTTGCACCGCCCGGCGATCCTGCCGACGCCGTCGTTCGGTCCCCGTCTGCTCCTGGGGAATGAAGGAGCGCAGGAGGTGGCCTTCGCCAACCAGCGGGTCATCCCGCAGCGCCTCCTCGGGATCGACCACCGCTTCCGGTTCGTCGAGGCCGAGCAGGCGCTGCGACATGTCCTCGGAGGCGTACGCACATGAGGCACGCCGCAGAGTCTGACCAGGGTCTCGACCGTGTGCTCGACCGCACCGTCGTGCTGGGCTACTCCCGCCTCGGCTACGCGATCCGTCGCCGTCGCTGGGCCGCCGGCGACCCGCGTCCGGGCGTGCTGGCAGGACGGACCGCCGTGGTCACCGGCGGCGGCAGCGGTCTCGGCGAGGCCACCGTGCTGGGCCTGGCCCGGCTCGGCGCCCGCGTCCACCTCCTCGTACGCTCGCCCGAACGCGCCGCGCCCGCGGTCGCGCGGATCGAGCGGCTGCTGCGCGACGAGGGGCTCGTCGCGGAGCTTCGGACGGAGCGCTGCGACGTCTCCGATCCGGCCATGATCGACGCGTTCGCCGCAGACTTCTGCGCGCGTAGCGGCGGCAGCACCGCTCTCGACGTGCTCGTGCACAACGCGGGGGTCATGCCGCCCGAGCGGACCGAGTCGGTCGAGGGCCACGAGCTGTCCGTCGCCACCCATGTGCTCGGGCCGATCCGGCTGACCGAGCGGCTGCTGCCGGCCCTGCGCCGCTCGGAGGACGGCGCCAGGGTCGTCTTCGTCGCCTCGGGCGGGATGTACACGCAGCCCCTGCCTGTGGACGACCCGGAGTTCGCAGAAGGCACCTACCAGGGCGCCGTCGCCTACGCGCGGTCCAAGCGCATGCAGGTGGAGCTGGCACCGATCCTCGACCGGCGCTGGTCGCCGGACCGGATCTCCACCTTCGTCATGCACCCCGGCTGGGCGGACACACCTGGCCTCGCTCGATCGCTCCCCGCCTTCCGTACGCTGACCCGACCGTTCCTGCGCCCGGCCGAGGAGGGCGCGGACACGGCAGTGTGGCTCGCGGCCACCGAGCCCGCCCCGCCGTCCGGCACCTTCTGGCACGACCGCCGGCAGCGTCCGACGAGCTACCGGTCCGCGACCCGTCCCGGTCGCGGAGAGGCCGAGGCGCTGTGGAGATGGGCGGCGGCTGCCGCCGGCCTGGACAGGTCCTAGCTCCGATGTCACCCGAAGCACCCACCACCTCTACCCGAAAGGCCCGGCCATGCGCTCCGCGCTAGCAGCTCTCGCACAAGTCACCACGAGAAAGGCCACGGCATGGCTGGTCCTGGTGATCACGGTCCTCCTGGCCGGTGCGGTGATGTTCGTCGGATCTTCCTTGGAGTCCGCCAGCTCGGCGCCTGACCCGCTGCCGGCGGACGCCGAGTCGGCCCGGGTCGCGGAGCTGCAGCAGAGCTTTCCGGGTGGGGACGTGCTGCCCGCGGTCGCGGTGGTCGAGCGTGCCGGTGGGCTCACCGCGGACGACCGGGCGTGGGTCGCCGAGGTGTCGCAGCGTTGGGCAGAGATCTCCGGGAACGAGGTCTCGCCGCCGATCCCGGCGACCGACGGCGATGCCCTGATCGTCGCCATCGACGTCGATGCCGATGTGACCGGATTCGATCTCACCGAGCTCGTCGGCGACCTGCGGGAGACGGTCGACGAGGACCGGCCCGACGGCCTCACGGTCCAGCTCACCGGCGGCGCCGCCTTCGCCGCCGACATCTCCTCGGCGTTCGAAGGTGCCGACGTGCGGCTGCTTCTCGTCACCGCCGCGGTCGTCGCCATCCTGCTGATCCTGACGTACCGCTCTCCGGTGCTGTGGCTCGTGCCCCTGATCGTGATCGCGGTCGCCGATCGCACCGCCTCGGTGGTGACCCAGATCGTCGCGGACTGGACGGGCAACGGGCTCGACGGCTCGACGTCGGGGATCACCAGCGTGCTGGTCTTCGGGGCCGGCACCAACTACGCGCTCCTGCTGGTCTCGCGCTACCGCGAGGAGCTCCGCCGGCACGCAAACCATCGCGACGCCCTCGCCGCCGCCGTACGCGGTTCCGCCGAGGCGATCGTGGCCAGCAACCTCACGGTCGTGCTCGCGCTGTTGGCCCTGCTGTTCAGCGTCGCGCCCAACACCCGGTCCCTGGGGGTCTCGGCTGCCATCGGCCTGCTGGTGGCGCTGCTCTTCGCTCTCTTCGCCCTGCCCGCAGCGCTGTCGCTGTTCGGTCGTGGCCTCTTCTGGCCGTTCGTACCGCGCAACGGCGAGGACGAGAAGTCTCGCGACGGCGTCTGGTTCCGGATCGCCCGCACCGTGGTGAGCCGCCCGGCAGCGGTGCTGGCCGTCGCCGCGGTGATCCTCGGCGTACTCGCCTCCGGGCTTCTGGGCGTCAAGGTCGGGCTCTCGCAGACCGACCAGTTCCGAGTCGACGCCGAGTCCGTCGACGGTCTGGACACCCTCTCGAAGCACTTCCCGCCCGGTGCCTCCGATCCGGTGACGATCGTGGTCAAGGCCGACGAGGCCGACGCGGTTCTCGCGCAGGTCAACCAGCTGGACGGCGTCGACAGCGCGCGCCCCTCGGGCGAGAGCGGCGACCTGGTGAAGATCACCGCGACGCTCGAGGACGCGCCGGCGACCTCCGAGAGCATCGAGACCATCGAGACCATGCGCAGCGAGCTGGCCGGCACCAGCGCTCTGGTCGGCGGCAGCGTGGCCAAGGACCTGGACAGCCGCAACGGCGCCGAGCGAGATCTCAAGGTCGTCGTGCCCTTGATCCTGCTGGTGGTGCTGCTGGTGCTCTTCGCGGTGCTGCGGTCGATCGTGACACCGCTGGTGCTCGTCACCATCAGCGTGATCGCCACCTTCGCCGCCCTCGGCCTGGGCGCCTGGATGAGCACCCACGTCTTCGGGTTCCCCGCGCTCGACGTCAGCACACCGATCTACGCCTTCCTGTTCCTGGTGGCGCTCGGCGTCGACTACACGGTGTTCCTCGTCCTGCGGGCGCGGGAGGAGACCGCCGAGCACGACACCGTCGACGCAATGGTGATGGCGGTCGGGCTGACCGGTGGCGTCATCACCAGTGCTGGCATCGTGCTGGCCTCGGTCTTCGCGGTGCTCGGTGTGCTGCCCCTGATCACGCTGACCCAGGTGGGCCTGATCGTGGGCCTGGGCATCCTGCTGGACACCTTCCTCGTCCGCACCGTGGTCGTGCCGGCGGTCTTCGCGCTGGTCGGCGACAGGATCTGGTGGCCCGCCGCGATCGCCCGCCGGCACACCGAGGAGGCGCCGGTCAGTAGCCCGCGGTGAGCACGCGGGCCGCCTCCCGGCCGGCGGTGGCGTTGAGGACCCCGGCACGGGAGCCCGCGAGCTTGGCGGCGATGTGCTCGTCGACGGAGACGTCACGGTAGAGGCGGGGGTGCTCGTCGTCGACGAACCGCGGCAGCGGGCCGATCATCGCCTCGGCGTCGCCGTCGAAGAAGTACGCAGCCGACCGGCGTCGCTGGATGGTGCCATCGACGATCGGGGGCTTGACCCGGTGCAGGGTCGAGAGCCACTGCTCGTTGGTCAGCCGGGTGGTGAGGTCGCCCAGGTTGATCAGGAGCGCCCCCTCGGCCGGGCTGACGTCGTGCCACTCGCCGCCGTGCAGGACCTGGAGGCCCTTGACCCGGTCGGCCCACAGGATCGTGACGATGCCGTAGTCGGTGTGCTCGCCCATCCCGATCATGTCCTCATCGACCTCGACCCGGGTGCCCTCGGGAAGGGCGTAGTTGTTCATCCGCAGGACCTCGATCGGGTGGGCCGCGAGGCTCGCGATCGCGCCGCGCTCCAGGTCGAGTGCGTCCTCGAAGATCGTGACCATGGTGCGCGCGACGCGGGCGGCCTCGGTGCGCCAGGCGTCGATGCGCGCCCGGAAGTCCGGCACCTCGGGCCAGGTGTTCTCCGCGTAGTGCGCCGCGACGAGATCGACCTCGGGGTGGTCGGAGACCGACGAGCCGACGTTGAAGGCCTCGAAGAAGTCCTTCATCCGCGTCTCGGACTGCACACCGGCGCTGAGCGCGAGCGTCTCCGACTTGGGCGGGGTGTAGCCACGGTTCTCGGCGGCCGGGCGGCGCCACCGGGCCTTCTCCGCCGGCGGCAGGGCGAAGAAGTCGTCCATGGCCGCGGCCAGACCATCGGCCGCGGACGGAGCCACGCCGTGGCCGAGGATCTGGATGAAGCCGACCTCACGGCAGGCGGTGTCGATGGCGGCCGCGACGGCCGCCTTCTCCTGGGGCGTTCCGCCCTGGACGTACGCAGCGATGTCGACGGCGGGGACGTGGAACGTGCTCACGCGACCGCCCCCGTAGCGCAAGCGCCAGAATACGGACACGGTCGCGTGATGTTTTGACGGTTCGCTCGCTGACGCTCGCTCACGGGTGCTCTCCTTGCTCGGAGCAGACGGGTGGTCGTGCCCGGAGGTGTCCGCTTTCCCGGCCAGGAGGCCTTGCTGTCCGTTGAACTCGGGCGCCACCACAGTAGAGGGCCGAGGTTTCCGCGCTATTTCGGGTCGAGGTGCTCGCCGAAGAAGGCGAGGATGCGCCGCCAGGCGTCCTCCGCCTCGGGCTCGGAGTAGTTGAAGCCGACCACGCGCTCCAGGTCGGGCATCGGCCGGGGAAAGCCCCAGTCGTTCATGAAGCTGTGCCCGACACCGGGGTACTCCTTGACGTCGCGGGGCACGTCGCCCTCGGCGAGCGCCGCCTCGATCTTGGCCGCGGCGCCGGGCAGGGTGCGGTCCTTGGCGCCGTAGCTGGCCACCATCGGGCACGAGGAGCTGAGCGAGGACACGTCCCTGCGCAGCATGCCGTAGTTGGGCGCAGCAGCGTCGAAGATGCCGCGCGGGGCCAGCAGGAGGGTGAAGCCGCCACCCATGCAGAAGCCGACGACGCCGACCTTGCCGGTGCAGCGCGGGTCGTCGGCGAGGTGGTCGCGAGCTGCGATCAGGTCGTCGACCGCGGTGCCCTTGCCGGTCACCAGCGACTTCATCGTGGTGACGACGCAGCCGACCTTCGGACCCCGCTCGTAGAGCGAGGGGGTCAGTGTCAGGTAGCCGTTGGCCGCGAACCGGTCACCGATCCGCTTGATGTCCGAGGTCATGCCGAGGATGTCCTGCACGACCACGACAGCGGGCCAGGGCCCGGGTCCCTCGGGAACCGAAAGATAGCCGCGGGTCGGACCCGCGGGTGCCGCATAGTCGATCATCGACATCTCATCACCTCGCTGCGATCCTTGCAGGTACGACGATCCTGCACGCCCGACGACGCTCGACCCGATAGGATTTTGTGGTGATTCGCCAGGCTCGGGGTCTTGACGGAGGCCGGGGTGCGCCATGAGGGCATGTTCGGCCCCAGGCTCCGCCGGCTGCGCGAGTCGCGTTCGCTGACACAGGGCGCGCTGGCGCGGGCCGCGGGGGTCAGCGTCGCCTCGATCCGCGACCTCGAGCAGGGCAGGACGAGGCGTCCGAGGGCGGCTTCGCTGCGTGCGCTCGCCGAGGCGCTGGGCCTGAGCGATGAGGAGAAGGCGCGGTTCGCCGAGGCCTTCACACCCGCTCGCGAGGCCGACGGCGCGGTGGTGAGCATCGCCGTCCTCGGCCCGACCGTGGTGGTCCGCGACGGGGTGCCGGTCGACGTACCCGATCAGGTCGGGCTGCTGCTGCGGCGGCTGGCACTGGAACCGGGGGAGAGGGTCGGGCGCGACGAGCTGCTCGACCTGCTGTGGCCCGAGCTCGCCTCCGCCGAGTCGGGCAGGCGGCTGGCCCAGCTGCTGCGGCGCCTGCGCGCCCTCCTCGCGCCTGTCGCGGTCACCCAGGACGGCAGCGCCCTCCGTCTCGACGCCTCGGCCGATGAGCTCGACCTCGTCCGCTTCCGGGAGCTGACCAGGACTGACGAGATGGCCCCACTGACCGAGGCCGTCGGCCTGTGGCGCGGGCGTCCCGAAGGTTTCGATCAGGCGCCGTGGCTGTCCAGCACGATCGAGGACGAGTACGTCGCGGTCGTGCTCAGATGGGCGACCCTGGGCGTGGCCGAGGGCCGGGCCATCGAGGCGCTCCCGGTCGTGGGCGAGCTCGCCCGGTTGCGGCCGCTGGACGAGCCGTTGTGGGCGGCGTACGTGAAGGTGCTGGCGGCGGCCGGGCGGCAGGCCGAGGCGCTCGCCGCCTACGACACGGTCCGTTCCGTCCTGGCCGAGGAGCTCGGGCTGGATCCGAGCCCGGTCCTCGAGGACGTACGCCAAGGGACGCTGGAAGGACGCTGGCACACCCGGCGACCGACGCTGGTCGAGGGTGCCCGCCGTCGAGACGCCCCTCGTGAGGTGCCGGCGGCACCGGCGCTGATCGGGCGTGACACCGAGCTCGCCATGCTGGCGGCCGGGCTCGGCGAAGGCGGCGGCGCCGCGGTGCTGGTCACCGGGCCGGCCGGCTCCGGGAAGAGCGCGCTGGCGCTGACCGCCGCGGCCCGGCTGGCCGGCGACTTCCCCGACGGCCAGCTCTACGCCGACCTCCACGGGGTCTCGGGCGAGGCGGTGGAGCCCGGATCGGTGCTGCGGCGCTTCCTGCGCTCGCTCGGCCTCTCCGGCCAGCAGATCCCGACCGACGACGCCGACGCCGCCGCCCTTCTCCGCAGCGAGCTCTCCGACCGCCGGATGCTGATCGTGCTGGACAGCGTCGACAGCCCCAGCCAGGTCATCCCGCTGCTGCCCGGACCCGGCACCACCCGGACGATCCTCACCAGCCGCCATCGGCTGCCGGCCCTCGCGGGGACGATCGACCTGGGCCGCCAGATCCATCTCGGCGAGCTCAGCACCGACGCCTCCATCCGTCTCATCGGCGCGATCGTCGGTCGCGAGCGCGTGGCCGCAGCACCGCGCGCGAGCGAGTCGCTGGCGCTGGCGTGCGGTCGTCTCCCGCTGGCGCTCAGGATCGCCGCGGCTCGGCTGCTGAGCCGCCCGGAGTGGTCGATCGAGACGTACGCCGACCGGCTGAGCGCGAGCTCCCACCGGCTGGCCGAGCTGGCCGTCGGTGAGGTGAGCGTCGCGGCCAGTCTCGAGATCTCCTACGCCGCGATGCCCGCCGAGGCACAGCGGGCCTTCCGGCTGTGCTCGCTGATCTCGGCCTACGACTTCGACCCTGCTCCGGCGTGCGCCCTCCTCGACCGCGACCCGGCCACCACGCAGCGGCTGCTCGAGGACCTGGTCGACGCCAACATGCTGCAGACCGCCAGTCCCAAAGACAGAGCCGACGACGGCGTCGGTCGCTACCACTACCACGATCTGCTCCGGCTCCATGCCGGCGATCTGGCCGCCGCCGACCCCGAGCAGCCGAAGGCGCAGCGCCGGCTGGCCGACTGGCTGCTCGACACCACGGTCAGCGCCGCCGGCACCGCCTATCCGGGCCGCCTGCGCGCGCTGGAGATCGAGCCCTCACCGCAAAGCCGCTTCGACTCAGCCGATGACGCCCGCACCTGGCTCGACCGCGAGGCGCAGCTGCTGATCGCCTTCGCGAAGCAGGCGGCGACCGACCCGCACCGGCGCCACTACGCCTGGAAGCTCGTAGACCAAGCCAGGATCCACTACCGGACCCGCCTCGACGTCACCACCTACCTCGAGCTCGTGACGGTCGGGGCCGAGGCCGCGATGCTGGAAGACGAGGCGCGGGCCGAGGCCTTCCTGCGTACGCTGCAAGCCGATGTGCTCGGGGTCCTGGGACGGATGGACGAGGCCTGGGCGGAGTCGGACCGCGCGTGGAGTCTCCTCGACACGAGCGGGTGGACGCAGGGGCTGGCGTTCGCGGCGATCGTCGACGGCCACCGCCACCGGGTCGCGGACTCCGGACGCGAGGCCGAGGTCGCCTACACGCACGCGTTGAAGATCCTCGGCGACGTCGAGGGCTCCGAGGGGCTGCGGGCCTGGGCGCATCAGGCTCTCGGCATCGCCTGCACCGAGCAGGGTCGCTTCGAGGAGGGGCGCGTCCACCATCTCCAGGCGGTCGAGCTGAGCGAGGCACAGGGCAGCGCCACCCCGCTCGAGCTCGCCACGCTGGCCGCGGCCGAGCGCTCCCTCGGCATGCTGGACTCAGCCGGCGCCCGGCTGGAGTCGGCGCTGGCGCAGGCCACCCGCAACCGGAGCCCGTTCGCCGAGGCCAACGCGCTCGAGGAGCTCAGCCTGCTCGCCCTGGTCCGTGGCGACCACGCCTCGGCGCTCGAGCTCGCCGAGCGGGCCCACCTGACCGCGCGGGCCCACGGAGACGTACGTTTCGTCGCGTCGACGGCGTGCAGCTATGCCGCCGCCCTCGATGCGACCGGGAACCACCGCGACGCCGCCGAGACCTACGAGTACGCGGTCCGGCTCAGCCACACGCACGTCGCGTCGTTCACCGAGACCCGGGCCCGGATCGGGCTGGCCGAGGCGCTCCATGCAGAGGGCGACACCACGGCAGCAAGGGTGCACGCCCGCCGGGGCCGGCAGCTGGCCGCCGAGCACGGCTTCGCGCCGTTGCGGCGCGAAGCCGACCGGGTGCTCGAACAGCTCTAGTCGACCTTGGAGGGGTGCTTGGCCAGCGGGGTGACCTGGACGTCCATGTAGGGGAACAGCGGCAGGCCGGAGAGGATCTGGTGGAGCTCGTCGTGGGACTCGACGTCGAAGACCGAGAAGTTGGCGTACTCCCCGGCGATCCGCCACAGATGCGGCCACTTCCCGGCGCGCTGGAGCTCCTGGGCGTAGGCCTTCTCGCGGGCGATCGTGTCGTCGCGGACGTCCGGATCCAGGTCGTGCGGGATCCGGACGTCCATGCGTACGTGGTAGAGCATCAGCCGCGAGCCGGGTCGAGCACGAAGCCGTAGTCGACGCTCACCGAGCCGTCCCCGTTGGCGACGGGCGCGAGCACCAGCTCGGGCTTGACCGCCGAGGCGATGTCGTCGTCGTTGTGCTCGTCACCGGGGAAGTAGAGCTGGGCGGTGAGCAGCTCGTGGCCCGGGGCCGACACCTTGACGTGCAGGTGCGCCGGACGCCAGGCGTGCCAGCCGGCGGCGGCGATGAGCTTGCCGCAGGAGCCGTCGGTCGGGATCTGGTAGGGCGCCGGCTGGATCGTGTGGATCTCGAAGGCGCCGTCGGCCCCGACGGTGAAGCTGCCGCGCAGGTTCCACTCCGGGATGCCGGGGGCGAACTGTGAGTAGAAGCCGTCGGCGTCGGCGTGCCAGAGCTCGACCTTGGCGCCGTCGAGCGGGGTGCCGTCGGTGGAGGTGATCGTGCCGGTCCAGGTCAGCGGGGTGCCGGCCTCGCCGTCGCGCATCGGGATGGTGCCGTTCGCGCCCTGCTCCGGGGCCGCGGGGACGTAGTAGGGGCCCTCGATGGTGCCCTTGTTGCCCTCGCGGTGCTCGGTGGCGACCTTCTCGATCTCGTGCTCGACCCAGACGTCGAGGAAGAGCGGCCACTCGCCGTCCTGGCCGACCTGGATCAGCCACGCCTTGAGCGCGTTGTACTCGTCGTAGCTGACCTTCTCCTCGCGGATCGTGTCGTAGACGGCGTTGAGCACGCGCTTGGCCAGCCTGTCGACGCGCTCCGGCGGGGTGTCCTTGACGGCGTCGAAGGGCGACTTGTCGGCGGCGAACCGCTCGGTGGCAGACGCGCCCGAGGCGGCCGCGGAGGCTGCTTCGGTGGACTCGAGGGTCTGGTCGGTGGTCATGGGTGTGTCCTCTCGTGTTGCGGTGGGGTCAGGTGTTCAGTTGTCGGTGCGGTAGCGATCGAGCTTCTCCGGATCGATCTCGACCCCGAGGCCGGCACCAGGACGTACGGCGAGCTCGCCGTCGCGGATCTCGAGCGGCTCGGTGAGCAGGTCATCGGCCATGTCGAGGAAGTTGGAGAGCTCGCCGGCCCGGCGGGAGGTGAGCCGGTGAGCCGCGCCGAAGGCGATCGAGCAGGCGCTGCCGAGCTGGCCGTCGATCTGGTTGCCCATCACGACCTCCAGCCCGAGGCCCTCGGCGAGATGGAGCACCTGTTGCGAGCCGGTGAAGCCGGTGCGCGCGGTCTTGATGCTGATCGCGGTCGCGGAGCCACCGAGCACCTCGCGGGTGACGTCGGCCGCCGTCGGGACGGACTCGTCGGCGATGAACGGCACGTCCAGCTGGCTGACCAGCCAGCGCCGCCCGAGCACGTCGTCGGCGGGGTTGAGCTCCTCAGCGAAGAGCAGGTCCAGGTCTGCCATCTGCTTCATCGCGCGGGCGGACTCGGCCGCGGTCCAGCCGCGGTTGCCGTCGACGTACAGCTCTATCTCGGCGCCGAACCGTTCGCGCAGCGCACGGACTACGGCGGTGTCGAGCTCGATAGGGGAGCGGCCGACCTTCACCTTGAACGTCGAGATCCCGTACGTCTCCCGCATCCGCTCCGCCTCGGCGACCATCGCCTCGGGCCCGTCGAAGCCGAGCATGTGGGAGACCCGCATCCGGTCGGTGAAGGCACCGAGCAGGTCGACGACCCGCAGGTCCAGGGTCTTGCCGAGGGCATCCCACATGGCCATGTCGACGGCGGCCTTGGCGGTCGGGTTGCCGACGGTGCGCTCCATCAGGACGCGGGCGGTCTCGCGCTCGAGCAGGGTGAGCCCGGCGAGCTGCGGGGCGAAGAGCTGGTCGATGACGGCGATGATCCCGGTCTGGGTCTCGCCGTAGGTGAACGGTCGCGGCGGCGCCTCGGCGACACCCACGACGCCGTCGTCGGTGTGCACCCGGACGAGCACGTGCTGGGCGGTGTGGACCTCGCCGGAGGCGAAGCGCAGCGGCTTGCGGTAGGGGATGGCGAACGGGATCGCCTCGACCTTGGTGATCTTCATGATCGGGGAGCTTCCAGGCGGGGTGCGGTGAACAGGTCGGCGGCCTCGAGGACCTCGATGACGGAGTCGACGACGGGGTTGTCGTCGTCGGTGCGGTAGGCGAGGGAGAGCTCGACGCTGCCCGCGTCGAGCAGGTCGCGGAAGACCACGCCCTCCAGCGGAAGGGCCCGGACCGAGGCCGGGAGGACCGCGACGCCGAGGCCCGCGGCGACCAGCGCCAGCAGGACCGCGGTGCTCGGTGCCTCGTGCTCGCGGCGCGGCACGAACCCGGCCTCGCGACAGCTGCGCAGGACCGCCTCGTTGACCGCCGAGTCGCGGGCGCTGTAGGCCACGAACGGCTCGGTGCGAAGGTCGGCCAGGGCCACCACGGGCTCGACGGCCAGCCGGTGGTCGACGGGGATGGCGAGCGCGAGCGGCTCGACCTCGAGGGTGCGCAGGGTCAGTCCCTCGCCGGTGGCCGGCGGCCGCAGTACGCCGAGGTCGAGCGCCCCGCTCTGCAGCCGTTCGCACTGGGCCGGGGTGAGCAGGTCGGCGTGGATCTCGAGCGCGACCTCGGGCAGCTCGCGCTTGACCACCCGGGCGATGCCCGGCAGGTGCGAGAACGAGGCGGTGCCGGTCAGCCCCAGGCGGACCAGGCCGTGGCGGCCGGCCCCGATGCGGCGTACGCCTCGGACGCTGTCGTCGACGGCGGCCAGGACGCGGGCGGCCTCGGTGCGGAGGAACTCGCCGGCCGGGGTGAGGGAGACCTGCCGGGTCGTCCGGGTGAACAGGGTGACGTCGAGCTCGGACTCGAGCTGGCGGATCGCCTGGGAGAGCGCCGGCTGGGCGATGTGCAGCTGCGCCGCGGCCTGCCCGAAGTGGCAGGTCTCGGCGACAGCGGCGAAATACCGCAGGTGGCGTAGCTCCATGAAGCGCTCCTCACGAGGTGGTGATGACCGCCACACTAGGACCGCGATAGATAAACAACAAGGACGAAACTGCCGCCCATTGATTGATTCGAATGATCAATGGATGCCTAGGTCGGAACTGGGCATTCGCCTGGTGTGACGGTCGCCACGTCTTGCGAAGGTGTGGTGACCGTCACCCGTTGGAGGCATCACCATGACCGCACCACTCACCGAGAGCCTGGGCCACATCGAGAACGTCCTGTCGGACGCCGTGGTCGAGGATCGCGAGGCCGGGATCTACCGCGCCAACCGCCGGATCTTCACCGACGAGGAGATCTTCGAGCTGGAGATGAAGCACATCTTCGAGGGCAACTGGATCTACCTCGCCCACGAGAGCCAGGTGCCCAACCCCGGCGACTACTTCACCACCTACATCGGGCGGCAGCCGGTGGTGATCACTCGCGACAAGGACGGCGAGCTGCACTGCATGATCAACGCCTGCGCCCACCGCGGCGCGATGCTGTGCCGGCGCAAGACCGACAACCGGATGACCCTGACCTGCCCGTTCCACGGCTGGACGTTCCGCAACGACGGCACCCTGCTCAAGGTCAAGGACCCCGACGACGCGGGCTATCCGGAGAGCTTCAACACCGAGGGCTCGCACAACCTCACCCACGTGGCCCGCTTCGACAGCTACCGCGGCTTCCTGTTCGGCTCGCTCAACCAGGACGTACTGCCGCTCGAGGAGCACCTCGGCGACACCGTCAAGGTGATCGACATGCTCGTCGACCAGTCACCCGAGGGGCTCGAGGTGCTGCGCGGTTCCTCGACCTACACCTACGACGGCAACTGGAAGGTCCAGGCGGAGAACGGCGCCGACGGCTACCACGTCACCGCCACCCACTGGAACTACGCGGCGACGACCTCGCGCCGCAACACCGGCGAGTCGAAGAACACCACCAAGACCGTCGACGCCGGCAGCTGGGGCAAGGCGGGTGGCGGCTACTGGTCCTACCCGAACGGCCATCTGTGCCTGTGGACCTGGGCGGCCAACCCCGCCGACCGGCCGCTGTGGGACCAGATGGACGTGCTCAAGGAGAAGTTCGGCGAGGCCAAGGGCGAGTTCATGGTCAAGGGCTCGCGCAACCTGCTTCTCTATCCGAACGTGTATCTGATGGACCAGTTCTCGACCCAGATCCGCCACTTCAGGCCGATCTCGGTCGACAAGACCGAGGTCGCCATCTACTGCATCGCCCCGAAGGGCGAGAGCCCCGAGTCGCGGGCCTGGCGGATCCGGCAGTACGAGGACTTCTTCAACGCCTCCGGCATGGCCACGCCCGACGACCTGGAGGAGTTCCGCTCCTGCTACGTGACGTACCAGGCCTCCGCCGCGCCGTGGAACGACATGAGCCGTGGTGCCTCGCACTGGCTCACGGGGCCTGACGAGGTCGCCGAGGCGCTGGAGATGCCGGGCGTCATCTCGGCCGGCGCGAAGAACGAGGACGAGGGCCTCTACCCCGTCGTGCACGGCTACTGGGCCGACGTGATGCGCCAGGCCGTCGAGAACGAGAAGGGCAACTGATCATGACCATCACGCAGAGTGCTCCTGCCGGAGCGAAGCTCATCACTCACGGCATGATCGAGCAGTTCCTCTACCGCGAGGCGCGCTTCCTGGACGACCGCGAGTTCGAGAAGTGGCTCGAGTGCTATGCCGACGACGTCGTCTACTGGATGCCCTGCTGGGACGACGCGGACCTCCTGACCGAGGACCCGCAGACCGAGATGTCGCTCATCTACTACCCCAATAAGGGTGGCCTGGAGGACCGGGTCTTCCGGATCCGTACGGAGCGGTCCTCGGCCACCTCGCTGCCCGAGCCGCGTACGTCGCACAACATCAGCAACGTCGAGGTGATCGAGCGCCGCGGCGACCTGGTCGACGTGCGCTTCAACTGGCACACCATGTACTTCCGCTACAAGACCGTCGACCCCTACTACGGCACGTCGTTCTACACCGTCGACTTCTCCGGCGAGCAGCCGCTGATCCGCCGCAAGAGCGTGGTGCTCAAGAACGACTACATCCACCACGTCGTCGACATCTACCACGTCTGAGGCACCTGCGATGACTGCAATCGAGACCGAGATCGCGACCCACCAGGTCGCGTTGTCCTTCGAGGACGGGGTGACCCGGTTCATCACCGTGCGTGAGGACCAGACCGTCGCCGACGCGTCCTACCGGCAGCGGATCAACATCCCGCTGGACTGCCGCGACGGCGCCTGCGGGACGTGCAAGGCGCTGTGCGAGTCGGGGGAGTACGACGGCGGCACCTACATCGAGGACGCGCTCTCCGAGGCGGAGGCCGCCGAGGGGTACGCCCTGCCGTGCTCGATGAAGCCGCGCTCGGACCTCGCGCTGCAGATCGCCACCACCTCCGAGGTCGCCAAGACCGGCGCCGCGAGCTACACCGGCACCGTCGTCGGCCTGGACCGACTGAGCCCGACCACGGTCGAGCTCTCCATCGACATCCCCAACCGCGGCGAGCTCGCCTTCCTGCCCGGTCAGTACGTCAACATCGCCGTGCCGGGCACCGAGGTGACCCGGTCGTACTCCTTCGCGAACGCCCCGCACGAGGAGCGGCTCGTCTTCCTGGTCAAGCTCACCCCGGGCGGCGCGATGTCGACCTGGCTGACCGAGCGCGCCGCCGTCGGTGACGAGGTCACCTTCACCGGCCCGAACGGCTCCTTCTTCCTGCGCGAGGCGCGCCGGCCGCTGCTGATGCTGGCCGGTGGCACCGGGCTCGCGCCCGTGCTCTCGATGCTGCGCCAGCTCGAGGTCGACGGCTGCGACCGCGGCGGCCGCCTGGTCTACGGCGTCAGCACCGACGACGATCTGGTCAAGCTCGACGAGGTCGGTGAGCTGGTCTCGCGGCTGCCCGGGTTCAGCTGGGACCACTGCGTCTCCGACCCTGCCTCGACCGCCGCCAACAAGGGCTACGTGATGAGCCTGATCGGCGACGAGGACCTGCACGACGGCGACGTCGCGATCTACCTGTGCGGCCCGCCCCCGATGGTCGAGGCGGTGCGTACGCATGTCGCCGATGCCGGCATCCAGCCCACCGGCTTCTACTACGAGAAGTTCGCCCTCGCCGTCCCCGCCACTGCCGAGGCGTCAGACGCGGCGGCCGAGACGTCGCCCGCGTCGGCCGAGGCGTCACCCGTGCCCGTCGAGCTGGAGACCCATCCGGAGGCGCGGGCCATCGCTGGGCAGCAGGTGCTTCCGGCGCTCGACCTCGAACCCAGCGGATCGGCTGCCGTGGCTCGCGACGACGGCGATGTCGTACGCCGGATCGCTGGTCAGCTGGTCGCGCCGCCCGCACTCGACGGAGTCGGCGGTGTCGTGCTCGAGGACGACGCCCTGACTGTGACCGACGGCGCCCGGCGAATCGGTGGCCAGGAGGTGTTCCCGGCCGGAGATGACCGCTCGGCCGACGCGACTGACGCCTCGGCCGACGGGGGAGACGCCTCGACGACGGCGGACGGCTACACGATCGGTGAGGAGCATCCGGACATCTCGGCCTCGGATGCGATCTTCGAGGCCCGGGCGGCGCTGGAGGTGGGGGCGCTCGATCTGACCATCGGACGGCTCGACTCCCAGCAGCTGGCCGGCTACCGGCTGCTCGCCGAGTCGACCCTCCCGTACGTCGAGGGCGACCGGTTCCTCGACGCCCACGGCTACACCGAGTCGAACGCGGCGTTCCACGACTACCTGTTCACCCTCACCGGCAACAGCCACCTGCTCGCCGCCTACCAGGCGCTCGGGGTGAAGGGCCGGATGGAGGACGTGCTGCGCAACGCCACCTGGTGCCACCCGCGGTGCACCCAGGATCACCTCGACATCGTCGAGGCCTTCGAGCGTGGCGACCGGGCGGCAGCCCGCGAGCTGATCAAGGCCCACAGCGAGCGGTCCCAGGAGACGATGCGGCGCGCGATGGCCGAGTCGGCCGCCGCGACCAGGCCGCTGTTCTTCACGCCGGGCCGGTTCGCCGGCCAGGTCGTGGTGGTCACCGGGGCGGCCCAGGGCATCGGCGCCCAGGTGGCCCGCCGGGTCGGAGCCGAGGGCGGCACCGTCGTGCTCGCGGACCGCTCGCCGCTGGTGAGCGAGGTCGCCGGCGAGCTCTCCGGCCAGGGCACCCGGGCCAGCGCGGTCGAGTGCGACCTCGAGCACTACGAGGGCGCTGCCGCGCTGGTGGAGCAGGCTGTGGAGACGTACGGCCGGATCGACGTGCTGATCAACAACGTCGGCGGCGCGATCAACTTCAAGCCGTTCACCGAGTTCACGCCTGCGCAGATCGACGCCGAGATCACCCGGTCGCTGATGACCACGTTGTACGCCTGCCGGGCCGCCCTGCCGGGCATGGTCAAGCGCGGCCACGGCGTCATCGTCAACGTCTCCTCGGCTGCGACCCGCGGCATCCACCGGATCCCGTACTCCGCGGCGAAGGGCGGGATCAACGCGATCACCGCCTCGCTCGCGCTGGAGTACGCCGGCTCGGGTATCCGGGTCACCGCGACGGCCCCGGGAGGTACGGAGGCTCCGCCACGCCGGATCTCCCGGGGCACACCACAGCCGCGTACCGACACCGAGAAGGCCTGGTTCCAGGCCCACATCGACCAGACCCTCGAGACCTCACTGATGCACCGCTACGGCACGCTCGACGAGCAGGCCGCCGCGATCTGCTTCCTCGCCTCCGAGGAAGCCTCCTACATCACCGGCACGGTTCTTCCCGTCGCCGGCGGTGACCTCGGCTGAGCCACCAGGTCCTCTCTCGGGGCCGTCCCTCCCTTCGCGAGCGCGCTCGCGTGACCCATGGAGACACCCATGTCCGAAAACACCGATGAAATCACTCGGGCCAAGACCGGGCGCCAGCTCGCCTGGGTCGTCGCGCTCTCCGCGCTGGCCCTGATGTTCGACGGCTACGACCTCGTGGTCTACGGCACGGTGCTGCCGACCCTCATGGCCGATCCTTCCCAGATCGGGCAGCTCTCCGCGGGCCAGGCGGGCACGCTGGGCAGCTATGCGCTGGTCGGGGTCCTCGTCGGCGCGCTGAGCGCCGGAGCGGTCAGCGACCGGATCGGCCGCCGGAAGGTCGTGCTCGCCAGCATCACCTGGTTCTCGCTCGGGATGGCCGTGACCGCGTTCGCCCAGTCGATCGCCGTCTTCGGCATGCTCCGCTTCCTCACCGGCATCGGGCTGGGCGCGATCCTGGCTACCGTCGGCGCCCTGGTCGCCGAGTTCGCGCCGCCGGAGCGGAAGAACCGGCTCAACGCGATCGTCTACAGCGGCATCCCCGCGGGTGGCGTGGCCGCCTCCGTGATGGCGCTCATCATCGACCCGAGCGGCTCCAACTGGCGGATCCTGATGGCGATCGGCGCCGCCCCGCTGGTGCTCCTGCTGCCCTTCGCCATCGCCAAGCTGCCCGAGTCGCAGCTGTGGCTCGACTCCCGCGGCCGGGTCGCGTCGACCAGCACCGCCCAGGAGGCGGTCGGCTTCAGCGCCCTGGCCCGCCGCCCGCTCGCGTTCCCGACCATGGTGCTCGGGCTGATGAGCTTCTCCGGTCTGCTGCTGACCTACGGCCTGAACACCTGGCTGCCGAAGATCATGGAGGACAACGGCTACGGCAAGGCGTACGCCCTCACCTTCCTGCTCGTGCTCAACGGTGGCGCCATCATCGGCGGTCTTCTCGCCTCCTATGTCGCCGACCGCACCGGTGCCAAGAAGGTGGTCTCGACGACCTTCGTGCTCGCCGGCCTGATGCTGTTGCTGCTGCCCCTCGGGCTGCCGCTCGCCATCCTGTTCCCGGCCGTCGCGATCGCCGGCGTCGGCACGATCGGTACGCAGGTGCTCATCTACGGGCTCGTCGCCAACTACTACCCGACCCGGGCCCGCGGCGCGGGCGTCGCGTGGTGTGCCGGGTTCGGCCGGCTGGGCGGCATCGTCGGACCGATCATCGGCGGGGCACTCGTCGCCGCCGGGGTGGGCGGCACCACCGCCTTCCAGATCTTCGCGGGAGTCGCGGTGCTCGGTGCCGTGGTCGCCTCCGCCGTGCCCCGGTCCCCGGAAGAGACCGTCGTGAGCGTCACGCTCGACGACGGCGTACCAGCATGAGAGGGGCCTAGGGTGTGACCGTGCTCATAGAACGAGCTGGGTGTGTCGGTCGCGAGGAGGAGCTCGTCGAGCTCACCTCGCGGCTGGCAGCCACCCGCACCTCCGGCTCCGCCGCCGTCCTGCTCCTCGGAGACCCGGGGCTGGGGAAGACCGCGCTGCTGCGCGGCCTGGCGGACCGGGTCGCGACGCCGGCGCTGAGGGCCCGCGCCGGCGCATGGGAGCAGGACTCGCCCGGCGCGGTGCTCCGCCAGCTGCTCGGCGAGAACCCGCCGGCCGACCCGGTCGCCGCGGCCGATGCCCTGGTCGTGCGGGCCCTGGCTGGGTGTGCCGACGAGCCCGGCCTGGTCCTGGTCGACGACGCCGACCTCGCCGACACGCTCTCGCTGCAGGCGATCGCCTCCGCGCTGCGCCGCCACCGCGAGGCACCGGTGCTGGTGGTGCTGGCGGCCACCCGCAGCACCGCGTTCCTCGGCGAGATCGCCACCGAGACCGTACGCATCGAAGGGCTGGACGCGGCCGCGGTCGCCGAGCTCGCCTCGCTGCGCGGGCGGGTCCTGCACCCGTCGATGGCCGAGGTCCTCACCCGCCACACGGCGGGCAGCCCGCGCGACGCGGTCGCGCTGCTCGACGAGCTGCCGCCGGCCCGTTGGGCACGGCCCGACACCCAGCTGCCGGCCCCGGTCCACGTACGCGACGAGGTCCAACTCGCCCTCGCCGGATGTGGTGCCGCCGGACGCGCGCTCGCAGAGGCCTTCGCGATCCTGGGAGAGGACGCGTCGCTGGGTCAGGCCGCGGCCCTTGCCGGCCTCGAGGACCCGCTCTCCGCGGTCGACGCCCTGGCCTCGGCCGGGCTCGTCGAGAGGACCCGCGACCACCGCCCCCGATGGCGTACGCCGCTGGTCGGTGTCGCCGTGCTGGCGACGATGGGCGCTCGCCGGTCCGCCGACGCGCACCAGCGCGCCGCCGCGATCGTCGACGACGAGGTCCACCGGGCGCGCCACCTCGTCGCCGCGACCCCGCTGCCCGACGCCGAGCTCGCCGACGAGGTCGCCCGGCTGGCCCAACGCCGCGGCGACGAGGGCGCCTGGGCGGAGGCCGCGGCCCTCTACCGCGACTCCAGCCGGCTCACCGAGGACCCCGTGCGGCGCGACGACCGCCTGATCCGCTCCGTCGACGCCCTCGTCGCGGCCGGCGACGGCATGGGCGCCGCGGCGCTGGTCCCCATCGTCGAGAGCCTGCGCGAGACGCCGCTGCGCGACGCGGTGCTCGCCTATCTGGCGATCCTGCGCGGCCGCGCGACGGAGGCCGAGGTGCGCCTCAAGCGGGCCTGGGACATCGTCAACGCCGACCGCGAGCCGGAGACCGCCGCGCTGATCGCCACCCGGCACGTGCTGCACTCTCTGGCGCTGTGCCGGGGCGACGAGCTGGTCACCTGGGCCGACCGGGCGATCTCGCTGGCCGGCCGGGACTCGGCGGCGGGCGTCGAGGCGGCGGCGATCCGCGGGCTCGGGCTGGCGATGGCCGGCCGGTTCGAGGAGGCCCACGAGGCGTACGCCCTGGCCGCCCGCCGCGTCGGGCACAGCGCCCAGACCCAGCGGGTCACGATGGGCCGCGGCTGGCTCGACGTGCTCTCCGACGAGCCTGACGAGGCCCGCAGCCGCCTGGAGGGCGTCA
This sequence comes from Nocardioides sp. NPDC127503, assembly GCF_040302165.1. Taxonomy (NCBI): domain Bacteria; kingdom Bacillati; phylum Actinomycetota; class Actinomycetes; order Propionibacteriales; family Nocardioidaceae; genus Nocardioides; species Nocardioides sp. NPDC127503. The sequence goes on from NZ_JBEORH010000003.1 coordinate 266,326, forward strand.
CCGACCCGCGGGTCCTCGGTGGCTCGACCCGGATCTCGATGTGGGCCCTGGCCTGGCTGGCGCGGGTGCAGTTCCTGACCGGTGAGGGCGACGCGGCCCTGCAGACGGTGGCGGCCGGGCGGGCTCTGGCCGCCGAGTCGGGCATCGCCCTGGTCACCCCGTTGCTGGAGTGGACGGCCACCGAGACCCACCTGCTGCGCGGAAGCTGGGAGGAGGCGGCCCGCACCGCCCGCGCCGCCGAGATCGGGGCGCAGGGCTACGAGATCATGCGCGTCCCCGCGCTGCTCGCTCGCGCCCACATCGCCGAGGCCCGCAGCGACTTCCGTGCCGTTCTCCGCATCCTCGAGCCGCTCACCCAGGCCCCGGCCGGCAGTGCGCTGACCGAGCCGGCCATCTGGCCCTGGGCCGAGACGTACGCCGCCGCGCTGATCGCGGAGGGCAGGCTGGAGGAGGCCGACGACTTCCTCCGCCCGCACGAGACCCGCGCCCGCGAGGAGCAGCACCGCTCCGCCCAGGCCAGGCTGGCCACCGCCCGTGGCCGCTGGCACGGCGCCCGTGGCGACCTCGCCGGGGTCCGGGACACGTTCGACCGCGCGCTCGGCCTGCTCGACGGGATGCCGCTGCGCTACGAGCGCGCCCGGATCACCTTCGCCTACGGGCAGGCGCTGCGCCGGGCCGGCCGTCGTCGTGACGCCGAGGCGCTGCTCTCCTCCGCGCGCGACCTGTGGGACGGGCTCGGGGCGCTGACCTACGTCGACGCCGCCCAGCGCGAGCTGCGCGCCGGGGGAGTGCGGGCGCCTCGCGGCCAGCGCGGCCCGGTGGACCTGACCCCGCAGGAGGAGACCGTCGCCGAGATGGTCGCCTCGGGGCTCTCCAACCGCGAGGTGGCCGCACAGCTCTTCGTCTCGCCCAAGACCGTGCAGTACCACCTGACCCGCATCTACGCGAAGCTCGGCGTACGCAGCCGGACCGAGCTCGCCGCGATGGCGGCCGAGCCGACGGAGGAGCCATGAGCACCGACCTCGACGTCCGAGAAGCCCGACCCGGCCTGCGGCGCGACCTGGGCGGTCACGAGCTGGTCAACGGCTTCATCGGCTTCCTCTTCTCCTGCACCGGACCGGTCGCCGTGATTCTCGCCGTCGGCCAAGGGGCAGGGCTCTCCGCCGGTGTCGTCGCCTCCTGGGTGAGCGCGGTCTTCTGCCTCAACGGGGTGCTGACGATCATCGCCTCGCGCTGGAGCCGGCAGCCGCTGGTCTACTTCTGGACGATCCCCGGCACCGTGGTCGTCGGCCAGGCGATGGCCGCCGGCACCACCTGGCCGGAGACGGTCGGCGGCTTCATCATGGCCGCGTTGCTCCTGGTCGCGCTGGCCCTGACCCGGCAGGTCGACCGGGTCATGCACCTGCTGCCGATGCCGATCGTGATGGCGATGGTGGCCGGTGTCTTCCTCCGCTTCGGCACCGACCTGGTCCTCGCCGTCGACCGCGACCTGGCGGTCGCCGGGCCGATGGTGGTCGCCTTCCTCGCCGTCAGCGCGGTCCCACGGTTGGCACGCTGGCTCCCGGCGGTGCTGGTCGCGCTCGCCGTCGGAGCGGTCGCGGTGAGCCTCGCCGACCGACCCGCCGTCGAGGTCTCCGGCCGCTGGGTGATCGAGCCCGTCTGGACCACGCCGGTCTTCACCGGGTCCGCCTTCAGCGAGCTCACCATCCCCCTGCTGATCACCGTCCTGGTCGTCCAGAACGGCCAGGGCATGGCGGTCCTGCGGGCCGCCGGCCACGACCCGCGGATGAACCACGTGACCGGCTGGTGCGGGGTGACCTCGCTGGTCGCGGCCCCGTTCGGCGGCGTTTCCACCTGCCTGGCCGGGCCGACCAACGCGCTGGTCACCGCCTCGGGCGAGCGACGACGGCACTATGCCGCGGCGATCTGGTGCGGCGTACTCGCGATCGGGTTCGGCCTGCTCGCCCCCGGCATGGTGCGGGTCATCACCACCATGCCCGAGGCGTACGTCGCCGTGCTCGGCGGCCTGGCCATGCTCAAGCCGCTCCAGGGCGCCTTCCAGACCGCCTTCAGCGGGCCCTACGTCACCGGCGCGCTGGTCACCTTCCTGGTGACCGTCGCCGACATCACCGTCTTCAACATCGGCTCCGCCTTCTGGGGGCTGGTGGTCGGTGCCGCGGTGAGCTTGCTGCTCGACCGCGACAGCCGAAACAACAGCAGGGAGAAGTCATGATCACCACCGACACCACCTATCCCGACGCGACGATGCGCTACGGCGCCACCGCCCGCCAGGTCGCCGACGTCTTCGAGCCGGCGGAGGCGACCGACTCGCTGGTCCTGCTGCTCCACGGCGGGATGTGGCGCGACTCCGACCGGATGCGCACCTGGTCCGCCGGCCGGGCGCTGGCCGAGGCGGGCCATCTGACCGCGACGGTGGAGTACCGGCACGGACCCGGCCAGTGGCGGCAGGCCTTCGAGGACATCGAGACCGCGATCGAGTCGATCCAGCTCAGCGGCCGGGAGTGGACCATCCACAACGACGCACCCCGCCGGATCACCCTGGTCGGACACTCCTCCGGCGGCCAGCTCGCCCTGTGGGCGGCCGCCCGGGCAGGCACCCCCGTCACCGGCGTCGTGGCCCTGGCTCCCGCCGCCGCGCTGGCCGCGATGAGCCAGGACGGTCTCGGCGACGGCGCGGTCGAGGAGTTCCTCGGTGGCACCCCGCCCGAGAAGCCCGAGGCGTACGCCGCCGCCGACCCGCTCGGCCTCGCCCCACAGGTCCCCGTGCGGATCCTGCACGGCGCCGCCGACACCGTGATCCCGCTCGCGATCTCAGAGCGCTACGCGGCGGCACACCCCGGCGTACGTCTGGAGGTGGTCGACGGCGCCGACCACGCCGCCTGGGGTGACCCGACCTCCGTGGCCTGGCCGCACCTGCTCACCGCGGTCAGAGAGGTATGAGGGTCGAGCCGAGTCCGAGCAGCGCGCAGACGCCGAGGGTGCGCATCGTGCTCCACCCACGCCAGAAGACGAGCGCGATCGCCACCGCGGTGATCGCGAACGCGACCGGATCCCACGAGGACAGGACCGGCAGGTCGAGGTCGACCGGTCCCCACGCCAGGGTGCGGGAGCGGTCGAACAGCGTGTGCAGCGCGAAGAAGAGCGCGAGGTTGGCGATCACGCCGACCACTGCTGCGGTGATCCCGGTGAGCGCCGCGGTGAGGTGGTGGTTGTTCCGAAGCCGTTCGACGTACGGGGCACCCAGGAAGATGAACAGGAAGCAGGGGACGAAGGTCACCCAGGTCACCAGCAGCGAGGCGATGACGGCGGCGACCCAGGGGTCGAGAGAGCCGGGGTTGCGGTAGGCGCCCACGAAGGCGACGAACTGCACGACCATGATCAACGGTCCCGGGGTGGTCTCGGCGAGCGCGAGACCGCGGACCATCTCGCCGGCCTTCAACCAGCCGAAGACGTAGACAGCCTGATGGGCGACGTAGGCAAGGACCGCGTACGCGCCTCCGAAGGTGACGACGGCGGCGCCGGAGAAGAACAGGCCCTGGTCCACGAACACGCTGTCGCGACTGAACAGGACCGCCGCCACCGCCACCGGGGCGAACCACAGCACGAGGCCGAGGACGAGGACCTTCAGGCCGCGAGCCTTCGAGGGGGCGTCGTGGTGCAGGGCGTCATCGCTGATCAGCGGCTCAGGACCGTCGTCCGTGCCGCCGTGACCCTTGCTCCGGGTGAAGGCGGGGACCCGCGTGCCGGCCAGCCAGCCGAGCAGAGCCGCGACGAGGATCACGACCGGGAACGGGACCTTGAAGACAGTCAGTGCGACGAACGAGGCGACCGCCATCGCCACCAGGATCGGATGGTGCAGCGCTCGCTTGCCCACGCGCTGCACTGCCTGGACCACGATCGCGATCACCGCGGGCGCGAGGCCGGCGAAGAGCCCGGTCACCAGCGCGGTGGAGCCGGCGCCGACGTACAGCGCCGAGAGGGCGAGGAGCGCGACGACGCCGGGCAGCACGAACAGGACGCCGGCGATGAACCCGCCGAGCGTGCCGTTGAGCAGCCAGCCGACGTAGATGGCCAGCTGCTGGGCCTCGGGGCCGGGCAGCAGCATGCAGTAGTTGAGCGCATGGAGGAACCGCTGCTGCCCGATCCAGCGCTTCTCGTCGACCAGCTTGTGCTGCATGACCGCGATCTGGCCGGCGGGCCCGCCGAAGGTCTGCAAGGAGATCGCGAACCACGCGCGGGTCGCCTCCCGCAGCGGGATCACGTCGTTCGTGCGTGCCTTCTCGAGCGCCATGGCGTATCCGTTCCGGTGGGCAGGGTAGGTCGCAGCTCAGGGATGCGGGACGACGACGTCGTCGGCCTTGTCGCCGGCACCAGGGTAGAGAGCCAGGATCAGGAGTACGCCGACGACCAGTCCGATGAGTTGCGCGAGGATGAACGGGGCCACCGAGCCCGGCGCGATTCCGGCGAAGGTGTCGGAGAAGATCCGGCCGATGGTGACCGCCGGGTTGGCGAACGAGGTGGAGCTGGTGAACCAGTAGGCGGCGCCGATGTAGCCGCCGACCGCGGGCGCGGCGAGGGCGCCGCGGTCGCTGCGTACGAGGGCGAAGATCAGGGCCACCAGACCGGCGGTGGCGACGATCTCGGCCACGAAGTGGCCACTGGTCGCGCGGTCCTTGGTCGAGATCGCCTGGTCGACGTCGAACATCAGGTTGGCCAGCAACGCACCACCGACCGCCCCGAGGATCTGGGCGATCGCATAGGCGCCGACCTCGGCGAGCGAGAGCCCCTTCCCGGCGCGGCGGCCGAGGAACCAGTCGGCCAGTGACACCACCGGGTTGAAGTGCGCCCCCGAGACCGGGCCGAACATCAGGATCAGCGCGGCGAGCCCGAAGACGGTCGCCATCGAGTTCTCCAGAAGCTGCAGGCCGACGTCGTCGGGGGAGAGCTGCTGGGCGGCGATTCCTGACCCGACGACCACGGCGACGAGCAGGGCAGTGCCCAGGAATTCGGCCAGCAGTCGGCGCGGGAGGGAAGAGATCACGTCCGCATTCTTGACGTTCGACGATTACTCAGTCAACATTGAGTCAATGGAGGTTGAGAGACAGCCGGAGCTGGTACGCCGGGCCAAGATGCACGCAGCGCTCGGTGATCCGGTGCGTCTCCGGATTGTCGACAGCCTCCAGATCAGTGATGCCTCCCCCACAGAGCTCGCCGGGATGCTCAATGTCTCGTCGAACTTGTTTGCTCACCACGTGCAGACGTTGGTGAGCGCAGGTGTCGTGTCCCGTCATCATTCCGAGGGCGACGGGAGGCGTACGTACCTGCACCTCGAGCAGGATGCGCTCGAGAGCCTGGGCACCGCGTCCCCCGTGGCGGTGCCCAGGCGCGTCCTGTTCGTGTGCACCGGCAACTCGGCGCGATCCCATCTCGCCGCGGCGCTGTGGCGCCAGGTCAGCCCGATCCCGGCAGCCTCCGCCGGCACCCACCCCGCCGAGCACATCAATCCAGGCGCGGTCGAGGTCGCCTCCCGCCACCACCTGGATCTCCCCGTCGTGGATCCCCGCCATCTCGACGACGTGCTCGACCCGGACGATCTGGTGGTCACCGTGTGCGACCGCGCCCACGAGACCCCGAAGGTCCGCGGTGAGCTGCACTGGTCGATCCCCGACCCGGTGGACAAGGGCCCCGAGGCCTTCGACGCCGCGTACATCGAGCTCGAGCGCCGCATCAGGACGCTCGCCACCCGTTTCGATTCCTGACCCCCACATCCCCCTCACCCCCAGGAGTGCCTCGATGAACGCTGATGCATCACCGACCGACAACAAGCCGGGCGTCCTCTTCCTCTGCGTCGAGAACGCCGGCCGCTCCCAGATGGCGCTCGGCTTCTTCGCCCACTACGCCGGCGACCAGGCGATCGGCTGGTCCGGGGGCTCGGCTCCGGCCGCGGCCATCAACCCGGTCGCCGTCGAGGTCATGGCCGAGCTCGGGATCGACATCTCCGGGGAGTTCCCGAAGCCCTGGACAGACGAGGTCGTCCGCAGCGCCGACGCCGTCATCACCATGGGCTGTGGCGACGCCTGCCCGTTCTACCCCGGCAAGCGCTACGAGGACTGGAAGGTCACCGACCCGAAGGGCGGCGGCATCGAGCACGTACGCGGCATCCGCGACGAGATCGAGCAGCGCGTGCTCACCCTGCTCGACGAGCTCGGCGTGACCCCGCAGCGCTCGATCACGAGAGAGTGATCGGCGTCCGGCTGATCGTGAAGATCTCCTCGCTCGGCGCGGCGGTCCCGCAGCAGCCGCCGCCGTTGGCGCTCTCCGGGTCGTCGAAGACGCCGGCGCCGCCACAGACCCCGGTGTCGGGGAGCTCGAGCTCCACCCGGGCGGCTGCGTCGTGGTCGCCGGCGAGCTCGGCCACCACGCTGCGTACCTGCTCGTAGCCGGTCATCGCCAGGAAGGTCGGCGCGCGGCCGTAGGACTTCATCCCGACGAGGTAGAGGTCGGGCTCGGGCTGGGCGAGGTCCTTGGCTCCGGTCGCGCTGACTGAGCCGCACGAGTGCAGGTTGGGGTCGATCTGGACCGCGATGTTCCGCGGCGCCTCCAGCGTCGGGTCGAGGTCGAGGCGCATCTCGCTCAGGAATCCCAGGTCGGGACGGTAGCCGGTGAGGACGACGATCTGGTCGGCCTCGATCGTGCGGCCGTCCTCGGCCGTGACCGTGGCGCCGTCGACCCGCTCCGTGCGGAACCCGGTCACCAGCTCGACCGAGCCGTCCTGGACCGCCTTCCTGGCTCGTACGCCGAGGGCGCCCCGCTCCGGGAGCTCGTCGGCCTCGCCGCCACCGAAGGTGTTCGTCGAGACCGCGCGGCGGATCGCCCAGGTGATCTTCGTGCCCGGCTGCTCCTTGGCGATGGCGGTGAGCTCGTTGACGGCGTTGAAGGCGGAGTCACCGGCGCCGATGACGACCGTGTGTCGGCCTGCGTACGCCTCGGGGTGGGCGCGGTCCGGGACGGCGTAGCCGAGCGCGCCCGCGGCGTGTGCCGCCCGCTCCCCGAGCGCCGGGAGCCCGTCGGCGCCGGCTGGGTTGGGCCGGCGCCAGGTGCCGGAGGCGTCGATCACGGCTCGCGCCTCGATGCGCTCCTCGGTGCCGTCCGCACCGGTCACGTGCAGGACGAACGGCTGCTCGGCGCGGTCGGCGTCGACCAGGCGGTCACGGCCCTTGCGGGAGACGCCGGTGACCGTGGCGCCGTAGCGGACATGGTCGCCGAGGGCGTCCGCCAGCGGAGCGAGGTAACGCTCGCGCCACTGCGCACCGGTGGGGTATCCCTTCTCGGTCGCGGTCCAGCCGGTCGGCTCCAGGAGCCGGGCGGCGGCCTTGTCGACGAGCTCGGGCCAGGCCGAGAAGAGACGTACGTGGCCCCACTCGGCGACAGCTGCCGCAGGCTCGCTCCCTTGCTCGAGCACGAGCGGGGTCAGGCCGCGCTCGAGGAGATGGGCAGCGGCCGCGAGGCCCTGGGGGCCGGCGCCGATGACGGCAACGGGAAGGTCGGTCATGATGCTCCTCAGATTCAAGAACGTCGATATGACGGCGACCCTAGGCGACGTATCGACGTTCGTCAATATCATTCGGTAGACTCGTCCTCATGACCGTTCTTCCCGTGCTTCCGTCCGCCGCCGTCGCGTGCTGCTCGCCGGTGACCGCAGGCGTCCTCGACGACGCCCAGGCCGAGGCGCTGGCGCGGATGTTCAAGGCGCTCGGCGACCCCAACCGGGTCAAGCTGCTCTCGATCATCGCGGCCGCCGAGGACAAGGAGGCGTGCGTCTGCGACCTCACCGAGCCGGTCGGGCTGTCCCAGCCGACGGTCTCCCACCACATGAAGCTGCTGGTCGAGGCCGGGCTCGTCACCCGCGAGCAGCGCGGCCGGTGGGCCTACTTCTCCATCGTCCCCGGTGTCCTCGACTCGCTTGCGGGCGCGCTGGCGTCCGGCTCCTAGAACCCTGCGCCTGGGTTCACTGGGTCGCTGCGGCGATGACCTCCAGCAGCCGGCGGTGGAGCTCCATGAGCTCATCGACGCTCATGTCGAGACGCTCGACGATCGCGGGCGGGATCTTCTCGGCGTCGTCACGGAGCGCGCGCCCGCGCTCGGTCAGCACGACGGCGAGCGAGCGCTCGTCGAGCTTGTTGCGCTCGCGGCGGATGTAGTCCTGGGCCTCGAGACGTTTCAGCAGCGGGGAGAGGGTGCCGGGATCGAGCTGGACCTTGCGGCTCAGCTCGGAGACCCGGAGAGGCTCCTCCTCCCAGAGGGCCAGCATGACCAGGTACTGCGGGTGGGTCAGCCCCATCGGCTCGAGCAGCGGTCGGTAGAGGGCGATGACGCTGCGGGCCGCGACGGCCAGGCCGAAGCAGACCTGTTGATCGAGAGCCAGCGGGTTTTCGATCTCCGAGAGCGGATCCTTCTTCGTCGGCATGTGAGTTAGCGTACCAATAGTTGGTGCACAAACAGTTCGCCTGGTAAGTATTAGACCGTGAACGATCAACCGCGACGACCACGCCACCTGATGGACCCGGACAACCCGATCCGGCCGGTCAACGACAAGTCGCTCACTCACGTGAAGCAGTGGGTCGCGTCCGTGCTCGTCGTGTTCACCGTCGCCCACCTCGCGGTCGGGCTCGTCATCGGTGCCGTGGCGATCGACCCGGTCTACCAGAGCTCACGGATCGGGCTGTGCATCATCGCGGCGGCCTTCGGGCTGCTGGGTCTGGCCGGCGGGTTCCTCATCCACCGGCGCAGCCCATTCACGCCTTGGCTGATCCTCGGGATCCTGCCCGCCGCCGTGGGCCTCTGGATCGTGCTGCGCTGAGGGCAACGCCTGATCAAGGCGTCCGATCGAGGCGCCGCCCTCAGCGGGGAGCAGGTCAGAACAGGTCGGGCACGGTCCAGCCGTCGAGGTCGTACTCGGCCAGGAACTCGTCGGCGAGTCCCTTCATCGCGTCCACCCCGCCGCGGTTCTGGGCGGCGAAGAGGAGCTCGGCCTTCACGTTCTCGTGGTTGCCGGAGTAGTTGCGCTCGTAGAGCTCGTGGCGGCCGCCGAACTCGGAGCCGATCGAGTCCCACAGGGCCTTCATGACCTTGACCCGGTCGACGGCGGTGATGCCGTTGGAGCCGCGGACGTACTTGTCCAGGTACGGCCGCACCTCGGGGCTCTTGAAGTCGGCGGCGCCGGAGGGCAGGTAGATCAGCCCGGAGGCGACGTCCTGCTCGATGATCTCCTTGACCCGCGGATAGCCGTGGATCATGAACATCCGGTACGTCAGGCCGTACTCCAGCTTCGGGATGACCGCGTCGCCGACCCACGGCTCGGGGTCGCGGGCCATCGACTCGGTCAGCGACCAGAACAGGTTGCGCCAGCCGATCACCTCACCCACCCGGGTCTGTACGCCGCGGAAGCCGCCGGAGCCGGTGGCGTCGAGCGCCTTCATCAGCAGGCCGGCGATGAAGTCGAGCTTGACGGCCAGGCGGGTGCATCCCTGGAAGGTGAACCGCGGCAGGAACCCCGACTGCGGGAAGAACGCGTTGATCCGGTCGACGTCGCCGTACATGAAGACGTTCTCCCAGGGCACGAGCACCTTGTCGAAGATGAAGATGGTGTCGTTCTCGTCCATCCGGCTCGACAGCGGGTAGTCGAACGGCTCGCCGTTCTGGGCCGCCTGCTCGGTGTAGGAGGAGCGGCAGATCAGCTTGATGCCGGGGGCGTCCATCGGGACCGTGCAGATCAGCGCGAACTGCTTCTTGCGGATCGGCAGTCCGTAGTGGGCGATGAAGTTGTAGTTGGTGATCGCGCTACCGGTCGCCACGACCTTCGCGCCGGAGACGATCAGGCCGGCGTCGGTCTCCTTCTCGACCTTCATGTAGACGTCGCCGACCTCGTCCGGCGGCAGCTGGCGGTCGACCGGCGGGTTGATGATCGCGTGGTTCCAGTAGAGGACCTTCTCCTGGGACTCGCGATACCAGCGCTCGGCGTTGTCCTGGAACGGGGCGTACAGCTCCTTGTTGGCGTGCAGGGTGCCGAGGAAGCTGGCCTTGTAGTCGGGGGAGCGGCCCATCCAGCCGTACGTCATCCGGGCCCAGCGTGCGATCGCGTCGCGCTCCTTGAGTAGGTCGGCCGAGGACGTCGGCGTCTTGAAGAACGGCATCGTGATGCCGCCGTTGCCGGTGTCGGTCGGCACGGTGAGCTCGTCGACGTGCGGGCCGGTGTGGAGCGCGTCGTAGAGGCGCGCGGTCATCCGCACCGGGTTGCGGAAGGCCGGGTGCGTGGTGACGTCCTCGACTCGCTCGCCGTGCAGGTAGATCTCGCGGCCGTCGCGCAGGCTCTCGATGTACTCATCGCCGGTCATCGGGCGGGAGGCGAAGTTGGTCTGCTGGTTCGCGGGCGAGCCGGCGGCCGGATTGACGGTCGGCGGCCCGTCGGGCTGGGTCTCCGGGGCGAGGGTGTCGGTCATGGTCTTTCTCCTTGGATCGGGTCTCGGTCGGATCAGTAGTGGGTGGATCGCGGGATCGCGGGGACTTCGATGGCGGTGAACGACGTGGTCGCGTCGAACCAGCCGGTGTTCGGGTCGTCCTGGCAGCCGAGCCAGACGACCTCCGAGGACGGGTTGCCGATGTGGTGGAAGGCGCTGTCGTGGAAGAGCAGCGGCTTGCGGTCGGTGGTGATCACCTCGACGACCTCCCCGAGGAACAGCAGGTGGTCCCCGCCGTCGTCGGTGCGCCACGGCCGGCACACCAGCGTCGCGGCTGTCCCGCCCAGCCGCGGCGCGGTCGCGCCCTCGCGCCAGGGGAGAGGGTCGCTGCAGGGGCGGCCGGCGAAGTGCATGGCGACATCGCTCTGGTCGGCGGCCAGGACGTTGACCGCGAAGGCCTCGCCCTCGAGATAGGCGGCCGCCTTGGACGTACGTGTCAGGGCGACCTGCACCAGCGGCGGGTCGAGCGAGATCGGGGTGAAGGCCGTGACCGTGGCGCCGTGGTGGGCGCCGTCGGGGGTGCGGCAGGTGATCACGGTGACGCCGGTCGCGAAGCGGCCGAAGGTCGACCGCAAGGTGCGTGGGTCCATGGTGCTCCTCCTTCGTCGGGGCCGCGGGTCTGTGGCGGCGGTCACGTTGGAGGCGACGTTAGATCCGGATCACGAGGGCGGCGATCCGCTGGGCGAACGGGCTATCCGGATTGCGCACCGGGTTTCCGGACGCTCTCGGCGAGGGGTGGATGCGCTGTTAATGTGAAGGACGTCACTAGGGGGTGACAGATGGGCGTGACCAGCACACTCACCGCATCATCCGGCTCGTCCGGCGACATGGAGAGCTTCTCCGACGAGGTCGCCCGGGCGTACTTTCCGCATGCCCTGATCATGCGCGGCCGGCCAGCGCGGCCGGCGGAGCTTCGTGCGGTCGACCTCGGCCCCGTCCGGCTGACCCGGATCGGCTGGGGCGCGGAGGTGTCGGTGGAGTCGGATCATCCAGGTGCCTGGGCGGTCAACGTCCCGCGCAGCGGTGTGCTCGAGGCCAACGTCGGCGGCGCCCACGTGCTCTCGCTCGACGGCCAGGCGACGGTGTGCCCTCCCGACCGGCAGACGAAGATGACGCGCTGGTCGGCCGACTGCTCGATCGTCGGGATGCGCGTCGACCGTGACTACCTGGTCGAGGAGGTGGCGGCCCTGGTCGGCCTGCACACCGACCGGCTGCCCGCCCAGCTCGACCTGCGTGCCGATGGCGCCCGGGCCTGGATCGGCCTGCTCGGCTCGCTCGGCACCGAGGCTATGCGCAACCCGGCGCTGGTGGGCGACGAGCGGGTGCGTCGCCGGTTGGCGGGGACGCTGACCGCGGCCTTCGTCGCCGCCTGCTTCCCCGAGGAGCCGGCCGTCGGCTCCGTCCAGCCGCGGATCGTCTCCCGTGTCGTCGAGGCCATGGAGGCCGACCCGGCGCGCGAGTGGGCCGTCTCCGATCTGGCCCGCGAGGCCGACGTCGGCATCCGTCGACTCCAGCAGGGCTTCCAGCGCTACCTCGGCCGCACCCCGACCCAGAAGCTGCAGGAGATCCGCCTCGAACGGGTCCACGCCGATCTCCTCGCCAGCCGTGGCGACACGGTCGCCGAGGTCGCGTACCGCTGGGGCTTCACGCACCTCGGCCGCTTCGCCGCCGCCTACCGGCAGACCTACGGTGTGACGCCTTCGCAGACCCTGCGCTGCCGCTGAGCCCGCGCCGAGTCGGCTAGCTGTTGCTGAGGCCGGCCAGGATGGCGAGCGCGCGGGCGAGCAGCGGGCTCTCGTCGCCGGCGCGGGTGGCGGCGACGAGCTCGACGCCGGGGGTGCCGGTGAGGGGGACGTACACGACGCCCGGGACGGCGAGGGCCGCCGTGGGCTCGGGGACGATGGCGACGCCGAGACCTGCGGCCACGAAGGTGACCAGGGTGGAGGTCTCGGCGACCTCGTGGGCGATGTGGCTGCGGACCCCGGCGGCGTCGAAGAGCTCCTGGATCATCGCGTTCATCGCCGAGCGGCCGCTGCCGGCGTGGATGACGAGGCCTTCGCCGTCGAGGTCGGCGATGCGTACGCGGCGACGGCCAGCGAACCGGTGGTCTTTCGGCATCGCCACCAGCAGGCTCTCCTGGCGCAGGTGGGTCATCGAGAGGCCGGGGCCCCCGGAGTTGCCCGTGGGCAGAGGACGAAGCAGGCCGAGGTCGAGGGTGCCGTCGATGAGCGCCCCGGCCTGGTCCGGCGAGAGCATCTCGCCCCGGAACCCGAACTCGACCTCGGGCAGCTCGGCGCGCAGGGTGCGCGCCAGGGCCGGCAGCAGCGAGTACGTCGCCGACCCGACGCACCCGATCAGCAGACGCCCGCGCCGCCCCGAGGCGATGCTCGCGGCCTCGTGGGCGGCGGCGTCCACGGCGCCGAGGATCTCCCGCGCCCGTTCCAGGTACGCAGCCCCGGCCGGGGTCAGGTCGACCCGTCGCGTCGTCCTGGTGAGCAGGGTCAGCCCCAGCTCGGCTTCGAGCTGGCGGATCTGCTGCGACAGCGGCGGCTGCGCCATGTGGAGCCGCTCGGCCGCGCGGCCGAAATGGCGCTCCTCGGCGACCGCGACGAAGTAGCGAAGATGGCGCAGCTCCATGCACTCATATTCGCAGAGTCTCAGTCGGCCGTCAGTGATCAACCTGCCGAGCCGTCACCCCCGCCGGCCGAGGCGTCACGTACGTCGGCCGAGGCGTCACGTACGTCGGCCGAGATGGCACCGCATTGCCAACTCGGCCGACGCAACTGACGTCTCGGCCGACCTAACTGACGTCTCGGCTCAGGTTGGCAGGGAGTCGCCCTGGACGGCCTGGATGTCCAGCTCCACCTTGAGGGTCGTACCGATGGCGGCGATGCCGGCGGCGACGGCTTGGTTGTAGTTCATCGCGAAGTCCTCGCGGCGCAGCTGGGCGGTCGCGCGGAAGGCGGCTCGGGTGCCGCCCCAGGCGTCGGGGCCGGTGCCGAGGTAGGCGACGTCGAGGTCTACGGAGCGGGTCTGGCCGTGCATCGAGAGCTCGCCGTGGACGGTCCAGCGGTCCGAGCCGGCCGAGGTGAGGCCGGTGGAGCGGTAGACGATCTCGGGGAACGCCTCGACATCGAGGAAGTCCCCGCTGCGTAGATGGTCGTCGCGCATCCGGTTGCCGGTGTCGATCGAGGCGGCACGGATGACTGCCTCGACGCGTGACTTCTCCAGATGGTCCGGCGCGATCTCGACGACCCCCGCGAAGTCGGTGAACCGGCCGCGCACGCTGGAGATGCCCAGGTGCTGCGCGACCGCGCCGACGGTGGAGTGGGCGGGGTCGATCGTCCACGGACCAGGGGCCGGGAGCGAGGTGTCTCCCTGACGGGTCAGGGTGACGGTGCCGAGCGCAGCCTTCCCCGAGGCCGTGACGATCGCGGTCGCCGCGGTGGGGGACCACCCGATCGCGGTGACGATCGCGACGTACGGCCCGGGGGAGAGGACGGTGTCGTCGGTGACGACACCGTCCTCGTCGGCCTCGGCGCGCAGCACCTGACCGCCGGCCGTGTCGGTGAGGGTGACGACCGCGTGCGCGACGGCCCAGCCGTCGCGGGTGCGGATCTGTGCGGTCAGAGCCATCGCGGATCAGTCCTCGGGGTGGGAGAGGACGATCTCGTGGCCGTCGACGCCGTGACCGGTGAGGCTCACGGCGCTGGCCGCCGGCGGGTAGCTGGTCGCCAGGACCGTGTACTCGCCGCCGTCGAGGTCGGCGAAGGCGTACGCCCCGTCTGCTCCCGTCGTCGCGGTCCCGGCCACGTTGCCGGCCGCGTCGACCAGCGTCACCCGAGCGTCGGCGAGGGGCCCGAAGGCCGCCTTGACGACACCGGTCAGGCGAGCGCCGGTGACCATCTCCACCTCGATCCGGGTCACACCGGTGGCGCCGATCTCGATCGGCACCGCGCGCGGGCGGTAGCCCTCGGCGTTGACCGCGACCGTCGCCGGTCCCGGGACCAACTCATCGATGAAGAAGGTGCCGTCCGCGACGGTCGTGCCGGTGGAGAGCAGGTCGCCGCGTACGTCGGTCACGATCACCATCGCGTCCTTGACCGGCGCGCCGTCCTCGCCGCCGCGCACGATCCCCTTGAGGCCCGTGGTGCCGCTGAGCAGGAGGTCGTACGCCACCGGCTCACCGCCCACGACCACCGTGGAGGCCTGCGGCTGGAAGCCGTCGGCCGAGGCGATCAGGACGTACGTCCCCGGCCCCGGCGCGTCCACCGCGTAGGAGCCGTCGGCGTGGGCGACCGAGCGGCCGAGCTGGCGCCCGGAGAGCGAGATCAGGGTGACCGCTGCGTGCGGGATCGGGATGCTCCCGGAGCCGCGGACGAAGCCATGCAGCGCGATCCCGTTGGCGACCGGCGCAGGGGCGGCGGCGTGCTGCTCGGGCACCCCGGCGACGGCCTCGGCGACCGCTGCGGGCCGGTCGACCTCGGCCGCCTCTTCGGCAGCCTGGGCGAGCCCGCCCTTGGTCTTCAGCGGGACCTCCTTGATGAACACCACGAACAGCAGCGCAACGACGGCCGCCCCGGCGGCGACCAGGAAGATGTCGGCGATGCCGTGGCCGTACGCACTCTCCAGCACGGTCCGCAGCGGCTCGGGGATCTTGTCGATGTCCGGGATCTCGCCCGAGGTGCCCTGGGCCAGCGTGGCGTAGCGAGGACCGAGGTCGGCGAGGCCGTCCTGGACGTAGTCGGTGACCCGGTGGGCCATCAGCGCGCCGAGCGCGGAGACGCCCATCGCGCCGCCGAGGCTGCGGAAGAACGTCACCATGGAGCTGGCCGCGCCGAGGTCGGCGGGCGCGACCTGGTTCTGCGTGGAGAGGACCAGGTTCTGCATCGTCATGCCTACGCCGAGGCCGAGGAGCGCCATGAAGACGGCGACGTGCCAGTACTCGGTGTCGTAGCGGATCGTGCCGAGCAGGCCCAGCCCACCGACGATGAGGATCGCGCCGACGACGAGCCAGGCCTTCCACTTCCCGGTCCGGGTGATGACCTGGCCCGAGATGGTCGAGGAGAGGAACAGCCCCGCGATCATCGGGATCGTCATCACGCCGGCCATCGTCGGCGACTCGCCGCGGGCCAGCTGGAAGTACTGGCTGAAGAAGATCGTGCCGGCGAACATCGCCACACCGACGAAGAGCGAGGCGAGCGAGGAGAGCGTGATCGTCCGGTTGGCGAAGAGTCGCAGCGGGATGATCGGCTCGGCGGCCTTCGACTCGACGAGGACGAAGATCAGCAGGAGCAGCACGGAGCCGCCGACCATGGCCGCGGTCTCCCAGGAGGTCCAGTCGTACTTGTCGCCGGCGAAGGTGACCCAGACGAGCAGTAGGCAGACGCCGGCCGCCATGAAGAACGCGCCGGCCCAGTCGACCTTGACGCCGTCGCGCTTGATGACGGGCAGGTGCAGGGTCTTCTGCAGCACGATGAAGGCGATGACCGCGAACGGGATGCCGACGTAGAAGCACCAGCGCCAGCCGAGCGAGTCGGCGTCGGTGATGACCCCGCCGATCAGCGGACCGCCGACGGTGGCGACCGCGAAGACGGCGCCGAGGTAGCCCGAGTAGCGGCCACGCTCACGCGGGGAGATCATCGCGGCCATGATGACCTGAGCGAGGGCGGTCAGACCGCCCATGCCGATGCCCTGGACCGCCCGGGCGGCGATGAGCTGCCCCGGATTCTGGGCGAGACCGGCGACGGCCGAGGCCGCCACGAAGAGGACCAGCGCGATCTGCATGAGCAGCTTCTTGCTGAACAGGTCGGCCATCTTGCCCCACAGCGGGGTGGTGGCCGTCATGGTCAGCAGGGAGGCGGTGACCACCCAGGTGTAGGCAGACTGCCCGCCGCCGATGTCGGCGATGATCTCGGGCAGAGCGTTGGAGACGATCGTGGAGGAGATCATCGCCACGAACATGCCGAGCAGCAGACCCGAGAGCGCCTCCATGATCTCGCGGTGAGACATCTGACCGTGCGAGGTGGGCGAGCCCGCGGACGGGCCTCCCGGTGGACCGGCGTGAGTCCGTTCGGCTGTCGTCGTTGCCATGGACTTCCTTTCTGGTGGTGCTGGCTAGTTGCTGGTGGTGCCGCAGTGGCCGAGGCTGTCGCGGAGCTTGGTGACGAGCCGTACGAGTTCATGTACGTCGCTCTCGTCCCAGCCGCTGAGCCGGTCTGCGATCAGGTCGGTGAGCTGGTGGGAGGCGTCGTCGAGCAGGTCGCGCCCGGCGTCGGTGAGACGGAGGATGCGGGAGCGTCCGTCGGCCGGGTTGGGGGAGCGCTCGATCCAGCCCTGGTCGGCGACGCACGCCACGTGTCGGCTGGTCACCGAGATGTCCACGGCGAGCAACTCGGTGAGCTCGCTCATGGTCATGTCGCCGTGCCGGCGCAGCATCGTCAGCACCCCCGCGGAGCCGGCCGACAGCTCGGGCGGAAGCCTGCGTACGAGGCCCTTCCGTACGGCTCCGACCTCGCTGAGCTGATGGATCAGCTCCTGGTACGTCGCGTGCCCGATCATCATCCCTCCAAGTTGGTTGACTTTTACAACCATATGGAGGATAGGGGTCCGATGCAAATCCGGCAGTACCCGGCGTGTTGCTAGGCGACGGTGCCGCGGGCCGCCCAGGCCGTCGCGGTCACGGTGAACGGGCCGTTGCCGAACCGGCGCCGAGCGACCTCCTCGAGCGCGGTGCGCCCGGCGTCGTCGAGGGACTGCACGTAGTCGCCGGCAGGCCCGACCCCGAAGGTGTAGGGGTCCCACCAGTCCTCGAACGTGGGGTGCGTGACGCGTACGACCAGGCCGCTGGGCTCGACCTTGCGCAGGCCGACCTTCTTGAACAGCTTCTCGAGATCACCCAGCCGGGAGCCGGCGAGAAGTGCCTCGTCCTCGGCCTCCGGGTCGATCTCGTGCACGCACGCCCAGAACGGCGCGACGGCACCGGTGTCGCCGTCCCAGACGCACGCCGCGACGGTGCCGCCGGGCCGGGTGACCCGGATCATCTCCTTGATGCCGGCCTCCGGGTCGGTCATGAAGTGCACGACGAGCTGGGCCAAGGAGGCGTCGAACCAGTTGTCGGCGAAGGGCAGCGCCTCGGCCACGCCGGTGTGCACGTCAACCCGGGCAAGCTGCCGCGCGACCGCCTCGATGAAGGGCGGCGAGGGGTCGATGGCGGCCACCAGGTGCGCCTCGGTGAGAGTCACGAGATGACGGGTGAGCGTGCCCGGGCCGCAGCCGACGTCGAGCACACGCTGACCCATGCTGACCCGGGCGAACTCGGCGAAGTGGGGAGAGAGGGGTTCGGCGTAGCGCCCCATGAAGCGGGCGTATCTCTCTGCGGCCACGTCGAACGCCATGCTTCAGGCTAGGTCCGCCGTTCGCTACGCCGACAGCCCCAAGTTCGGTATCTCCGGGTGCGCGCTAGTGGGTGGAGGGCGTCGTCGGGATCTCCGAACGGTCGTCGGACCACAGCGTGTGGAAGGTGCCGTCCTTGTCGACGCGCTTGTAGGTGTGGGCGCCGAAGAAGTCCCGCTGGCCCTGGATGAGCGCGGCCGGGAGCCGGTCGGCGGCGAGCGAGTCGAAGTACGCGAGCGCCGAGGAGAACCCGGGGGCGGGTACACCGGAGGCCACCGCGATCCCGACGACGCGCCGCCACGCCTCCTCGCCGGACGCGACCGCATCGGCGAAGTAGGGGTCGACCAGCAGCGTCTCCAGGTCGGGCTTGGTGGCGTAGGCGTCCACGATCCGGTTGAGGAAGCGGGCCCGGATGATGCAGCCGGCGCGCCAGATCTTGGCGAGCGCACCGAGGTCGATGTCCCAGCCGTACTCCTTCGCCCCGGCCACGATCAGATCGAACCCCTGTGCGTAGGCGACCACCTTCGAGGCGTAGAGGGCAGCGCGTACGTCATCGACGAACGTGTCGGGGACCTCGGGCGTCTTCGGGCGTGAGGTGACCGAGGCCCGCATCGCGCCGCGCTGGGCGGGCTTGGAGGAGACCGCCCGGGCGAAGACGGCCTCGCCGATGCCGGAGACGGGGATGCCGAGGCCGAGCGCGTTCTGCACCGTCCAGACGCCGGTGCCCTTCGAGCCGGCCTCGTCGAGGATGACGTCCACGAGCGGCTGGCCGGTCTCGGCGTCCTTCTGGGCGAGCACCTCCGCGGAGATCTCGATCAGGTAGGACTCCAGGTCGCCGGTGTTCCAGTCCTTGAAGACGTCCACGAGCTGCTCGACCGAAAGCCCGCCGACCCGCCGGAGGAGGTCGTAGGCCTCCGCGATCAGCTGCATGTCGGCGTACTCGATGCCGTTGTGGACCATCTTCACGAAGTGGCCGGCGCCGTCGGTGCCGACATGGGTCACGCACGGCTCGCCCTCGGCGACCGCGGCGATGCTCTTCAGGATCGGGCCGAGCGTCGTCCAGGCCTCGGCCGAGCCGCCGGGCATGATCGAGGGGCCGTTGAGCGCACCCTCCTCGCCACCGGAGATGCCGGTGCCGACGAAGTTCAGGCCACGCTCACGCAGCTCGCGCTCGCGGCGGATGGTGTCGTTGAAGTTGGCGTTGCCGCCGTCGACGATGATGTCGCCCGGCTCGAACCGCTCTGCCAGCTGCTCGATCACCGCGTCGGTGCCCTTGCCGGCCTGGACCATGATGATCGCCGTACGCGGCTTGGCCAGCGTCGCGACGAAGTCGTCGATTGTCTCGGAGGCGAGGAAGCCGGCCTCGGGATGCTCCGTGATGAGCTCATCGGTGCGGGCGTAGGTGCGGTTGTAGACCGCCACCGTGTTGCCCTCGCGAGAGGCGAGGTTGCGGGCCAGGTTGGACCCCATCACGGCCAGGCCCACCACGCCGATGTTCGCGGACCTGTTGTCGGTGTTCGGCATCGCTGCTCCTCGTTGCTGCTTCTATGCTGCGTCTGTTGACGGGCAGGGTCGCCACCATCATGCCCGTGGGGTGAACACCATGTCCTCGGGGATCTCGAGCCCGAGCTGGGCGAGCAGGTCGAAAAGCACCCCGGCGACCTGCCGGGTGAGCCGTTCGACCACCTCGTCGCGGGTCTCGTCCTCGTGGTCGAGCCACCAGATGATGCTGGCGTCGACCATCCCCATCAGGCCTGCGAGGACGCCGTCGGGCGGCTCACCGTTGAGCTCGGACTCGCTCAGGTAGCCGTGCATCGCCTCGACGAGCTCGTTGAGGAACCGGGTGCGCCCCATCCGGGCGCGGTGCAGTGCCTTGGTCTGCTGCTGGGCGGCGACGAAGCGGTAGAGGTTGGGATGCTCGGCGGCCCAGTCGACGCATGGCGCGATGACCCCGCCGATCACCTCGCGCGGTGTTCCGGTGCGAGCCAGGTTGGGACGTACGCGGCGCAGCAGCTCGTTCGCGGCGAATCGGGTCACCTCGGCGTCGAGCTGGTCCTTGCTGGCGAAGTGCCGGTAGACGTTGGGGCGCGGCAGCCCGGCTCGTTCGGCGATCTGTGCCATCCCGACCGTGGGGCCGGCCTCCTCGATCGCCTCGACCGCCGCGAGCACCACGCGTGAGCGTCGTGAGTCGTCCTCGAGGGCCTCTTTCGCCGAGCGGCGCCGCACTGTCGAGTCGACCCACTTCGCAACGTCCACCACGTGTTCACCGTAGCGCTGATACACCTTGTATCCGGTTCCGGTACGGTGATACAACCTGTATCCAGCACATCGTGTCCCACGTACTTGTGGGTGCCGACCGGAAGGAATGCCCGTGACCCGCCGCTCTCCCTGGATGGACCAGGACCTCGAGGACCTGCGCGACCTCGCCCGCACCTTCTGCGAGAAGGAGATCAAGCCCAACATCGAGTCGTTCATCGCCAACAAGCAGGTCGACCGCGATCTGTGGCGCAAGGCCGGCGAGGTCGGCCTGCTCTGCCTCTCCGTGCCCGAGGAGTACGGCGGCGGTGGCGGCACCTTCGCCCACGAGGCCGTGGTGATCGAGGAGCAGGCCCGCGTCGGCGACTCCTCGTGGGGTGCCCCGCTGCACAGCGGGATCGTGGCGCACTACCTGGTGGCGTACGGCACCGAGGAGCAGAAGCAGGAGTGGCTGCCCAAGATGGCCAGCGGGGAGGTCGTCGCCGCCGTCGCGATGACCGAGCCCGGCACCGGATCGGACCTGCAGTCGATCACGACGAAGGCGATCCGCGACGGCGACGACTACGTGGTCAACGGCGCCAAGACGTTCATCACCAACGGCCTCCAGGCCGACATGGTGCTGGTCGCGGTGAAGACCAACCCGGAGGAGAAGGGCGCCGGGATCTCCCTGGTCATCGTCCCCACCGACACCCCGGGCTTCCGGCGTGGCCGGGTGCTGAACAAGATCGGCATGAAGGGTCAGGACACCTGTGAGCTCTTCTTCGACGACGTACGCATCCCCGCGACCAACCTGCTCGGCAGCCAGGAGGGCGAGGGGTTCGTCCAGCTGATGCTGCAGCTGCCGCAGGAGCGCCTGATCGTCGCGCTCGGCTGCGTCGCGGCGATGGAGTTCGCCTACGCGGAGACGATCGCCTACGTCCACTCCCGCACGGCCTTCGGCCGCCCGGTCTTCGGCTTCCAGAACACCAAGTTCACGATGGCCGAGGTCGCCACCGAGGCCCGCGTGGCCCGCTCGTTCATCGACGAGTGCATCGAACTGCATATCAAGGGCGAGCTCGACATTTCGACGGTCGCGATGGCGAAGTACTGGTGCTCGGAGCGGGCCATGAAGGTCGTCGACAAGTGCGTGCAGATGCACGGCGGCTACGGCTACATGGAGGAGTACCCCATCGCCCGCGCCTTCACGGACCTGCGCGTCCAGCAGATCTACGCCGGCACGACCGAGATCATGAAGGAGATCATCAGCCGATCGCTGCCGGTCCCGGCCTGAGGCCTGGGCCTAGGCCGCTGCGCTGGGCGGCTCGGCGCGGAAACGCGCCGGCCGTCCATCCACGCCGAGCACCTTCCAGGACCACCGCGTCAGCGGCGTACGCAGCCCGAGGTTGTCGAAGAGCATCCGGACGTCGGCGAAGAGATGACGGCGGAACGCGGCGGCCTCGGGCCCGGTGCCCCAGACCTCGCGAGCGACCGAGTCGGGCAGGCCCATGAGCTCCCGGTCGGCGCGCGAGGGGATGATGATCGCGTCGGAGCCCAGACGCATCGCGAGCGGGGTGAGGAGGCCGAGGGCCAGGCGCGAGACCGGGTTGAGCGAGGGGGCGTGCTCCTCGAGCCAGGCGTGCGCGAAGCCGATGTGGCGGGCCTCCTCGGCGATGTGGATGGCCATGATCTGGTCCAGGAGCGGATGGGTCCCGCCGGCGCGCATCGCCTCCTTCTGCACGTGGTCGATCGGCTCCTCGCCGGCCAGGATGATGGCGAAGAAGAGGGCGGGGTAGAGCCCGCCGAGGTGTCCCACGAGCGGAATGGAGCGCATCAGCCATCCCGGTGCGCCCGCGACGTCGGGGCAGACCCGGTTGGTGAACTCCTGGAACATCTGGATGTGGTGGGTCTCCTCGGTGAGCTCGTGCATGAAGTAGCGGAACTCGGGGTCGCCGTTGTCGACGCCCATCAGGAACTGGGTGCCGCCGAGGAGGAGCAGCTGCTCGAACTGGGAGCCGGTCTTCACGATTGCGGTGAGGCGGTGCCTGCCGACCTCGATCTGCCGTGCCTTGGGCAGCGACTGGTACCACGGGTGGGCGCCGAGCAGGTCGATCGTGGGCAGGATCCAGCGCTCGTCGTCCTCGGGCAGGGCCATCTCGGGGGCGTCCCAGTCGACGTCCTTGAACGCGTTGAAGTACATCTCGACCGACGCCTCGGACAACGTACGCAGCGTCTCGTCGTACTCCCTGCGGGGCACGGGCCTGGTCGGCGCGATCATCCGGACCGGGGTGCCGGCGACGGCACCCACGTAGCCACCGATCGAGCGAAGTGTCTGCACAACCATCCGAGCCTCCTTGCACGACGTTGATACGTCACCAAGGTACATGGGATTTGTGTACCAGGAAACAGGTTGGGTGCGTGTGTTCCGCTCAGCAGATCTCGGCGGCGAGGGCCTTCCGGACGCCGGCGACGAGGTCATCCGGCGTCCTGGCCGGGCGGTCGAACGTGGTGCGCGCGCTGTGCGCCCCGCCCTCGTCCACCCACTGGAACTCGAAGCCTTCGGCGCTGAGCCCGGTGATCTGGGCGGCCAGGATGGTGTCGACCGGGATGTAGGAACGGGTCGCGACCGCCTCGCGCAGCTCGTTGCCGTGATGGTTGTTGAGGTGGTCCTGGTTGCGGTGGAGCACACCGTCGTTGAGGTCGAGGTCGCGGTCGGTGAATGCGTTGAGGGGGATCGGGACCGCCTCGCCCGTGCGGCGGACCAGCATGACGTTGGAGACGTCCATGACCACCTCCTCCCACTCCGTCTCGCAGCACGTGCAGGCATCCGTACGCAGCCACCGCAGCGCGCCGGTAAGGCGAACCGCCTCGCCGTTGCCGAGCATGCCTTGGAGGACCAGCACGACATGGCTGCCGCGACGCCCGGCGTACGCCATCCGCTGCTCGGGAGGGCACAGGAACGTCGGGCGCCCGCCGTCGTCGGCGAAGCCCTGCATCTCCAGCTCCTCCATCGAGTAGGGGATCCCGTCGATCACCACGCTGCCGCCACGGGGGCATGACAGGATGCTGCGGGCAATGCTGGCGGTCGAATCCATGGCACCTCCTGTTTAGGTAAGGCTTACCTAAACACGACTGCGGCTGATCGAGCAAGAGCCGCTGCTCACATCCTCGGGCGATCCCTACCCAATCCCGGTGAGCAACCGTCGCCGCCATCTGTCGTTGCCCGCTCGGCCCCTAGCTTGCGGACACCCCCTCTGAAAGCAGCTGAACATGGTCACCGAGCACAACGCCACGTCCACCAAGATGCGCGCGATCGTCCAGACCAGGTACGGCGATGCCGGTGACCTCCACCTCGGGAGCATCGAGGTTCCCGAGGTCGCGGACAGCGAGGTTCTCGTACGCGTCCACGCCGCCGGGCTCGACCGCGGCACCTGGCACCTGATGACGGGCAAGCCGTACCTGATGCGGATCGCCGGAATGGGTTTCAAGGGGCCCAAGGACCGGGTGCCGGGTCGCGACCTGGCGGGCGTGGTCGAGGCGGTCGGGTCCGCGGTCACGAAGTTCGCGATCGGCGACGAGGTCTACGGCATCGGCCGGGGCACCTTCGCCGAGCACGCTGTCGCGCCGGAGGCCAAGCTCGCCCACAAGCCGACCCGGCTCTCCTTCGAGCAGGCCGCGGTGGTGCCGATCTCGGCCGGCACCGCGCTGCAGGCCCTGACGGATCAGGGTCACCTCGAAGCCGGCCAGTCGGTGCTGGTCATCGGCGCGTCCGGCGGTGTCGGCAGCTATGCCGTCCAGGTCGCGAAGGCCCTCGGCGCCGAGGTCACCGGCGTCGCCGGCACGGAGAAGCTGGACCTGGTCCGCTCGCTCGGCGCCGACCATGTCATCGACTACACCCAGGCCGACTTCGCCGACGGCACCAGCCGCTACGACCTGATCCTCGACATCGCCGGCAACCCCGGCCTGTCCCGGCTGCGGCGAGCGCTGACCCCGACCGGCACTGCGGTGCTGGTCGGTGGCGAGCACGGCGGCGACCTCACCGGAGGCATGAACCGATCCCTCCGGGCGCTGCTGCTCACGCCGTTCATCGGTCAGCGGTTCGCCATGTGCATCTCCAAGGAGCGCGCCAGCGACCTGGAGCGGCTTGCCGGTTTCTTCGAGGCCGGCACCGTCGTCCCGAGCCTCGGCCACACCTTCCCGCTCGACGGCGTCCCGGAGGCCATGCGTCTCCTCGACTCCGGCGACGTACGCGGCAAGGTCGCCATCACCACGACCTGAGTCGCGCCAAGGACCGGGCGCTTCAGGTCGTGAGCTATCTGGTCACCGGCTGACCAGGCGGGCCCCGCGGACCACTCAGAAGCCGATCGGCAGACCGGCGTAGTTCTCCGCGAGCCCGGCGGCGGCGTGCTCGCTGGAGGTCACCCAGCGCAGTTGGGAGAGCTGGAGCTGGGTGTCGAACGGGTCCTCAGCGGTGTGCAGCATCGTGGTCATCCCCCAGGAGAAGTGGGTGCAGCGCCAGACGCGGCGCAGCGCCGTCTCGGAGTAGTCGTCGGCCAGGCGGGGGTCGCCCTTGAGCAGCGCGGTGAGCGCGGGCGCCAGGAGCGCCACGTCCGCGACCGCGAGGTTGAGCCCCTTGGCGCCGGTAGGCGGGACGATGTGGGCGGCGTCGCCGGCCAGGAAGAGCCGGCCGTGGCGCATCGGCGTCGAGACGTGCGAGCGCATCGGCAGGACGCTGCGGTCGGTGATCCGGCCCGGCTGCAGGCTCCAGCCGTTCTGGCCGTGGCCGAGCCGGGCGGCGAGCGCATCCCAGATCTGGTCGTCGGACCAGGTCGCCGGGTCGGTGCCGTTGGGCACCTGGAGGTAGAACCGCGAGACGCTCTCCGAGCGCATCGAGTGCAGCGCGAAGCCCTCTGGGTGCCAGGCGTAGATCAGCTCGTCGGTCGAGGGTGCGACGTCGGCGAGGATGCCGAACCAGCTGTACGGGTAGGTGCGGTCCCAGCTCTCCCGGGCCGGGATCGCGGCGCGGCTGGGGCCGAAGGAGCCGTCGCAGCCGACGATGACATCCGCCCGGATCCGCTGGGGGAGCCCGGCGGCGTCGGTGAAGGTGACTGAGGGCCGGTCGGACTCGATGTCGTGCAGCGCGGTGTCGCTGACCTCGTAGTGGATGATCTGCCCGGCGGCCTTGCGGACGTCGATCAGGTCCTTCTGCACCTCGGTCTGCCCGTAGACGTAGACAGCTCGACCGACCAGGTCGACGAAGTCGAGGTGGTGGCGCTCCTCGGGCCACTGCAGGTAGATCCCGCGATGCTTGTCGGCGTCGCGAGCCAGCCGGTCGCCGAGACCGACCTCGGTGAGCAGATCGACGCTGGACTGCTCCAGGATCCCGGCGCGGATCCGGGCCGCGACGTACTCCTCCGACCGGGTCTCCACCACGACCGAGTCGACCCCGTCGGCGGCGAGGAGATGGCTCAGCAGCATCCCTGCGGGGCCGGCGCCGACGATCACAACCTGCGTACGTTCTTCTGCCATGGGGTGAGTCAACCCCTGTTCGGGCAGCCGCCGCCAGAGCGCTCTTCCGCTGGATGGAAAACGCTCCAGTGGGGTGGATTTCCAAATAGCGCGGACGGGCTCTTGTTTCCGGGCCAACTCGTCCCTACGGTCGAGGCACCCCGATTGTGACCCGAGTCACAACCCATAGAAGGAGCGCCCCGATGCCCGACGTCCTCGCCGACCGCGCCGCCATCGAGTCCCAGATCGGCGACCAGACCATGGTCGACGTACTCGCCAAGGTCGTCGCCGAACGCGGCCCCGAGCCGGCCTTCTCCGACCGGCACACCGCCGACGGCACGGGCTGGCGCACGCTGACATGGGGCGAGCTGCATCAGCGCGCCCGCGAGCTCGCCGCCGCCTACATCGCGGCCGGTCTCAAGCCGGGGGAGTCGGTCGCGATCATGGCCGCCAACCGCATCGAGCACGTCGTCGCCGACATGGCCACGGTGCTCGCCGGCGGTGTCCCGATCAGCATCTACAACACCCTCGCACCCGACCAGGTGGGCTACGTCGCCGAGCACGCCGACCCGCGGATCGTGGTACTCGAGACCGACGACCACGTCGCCCGCTGGGCGCTCGGGCTCAAGCGCGAGGAGGTCGTACGCGTCGTCACCATCGACACCGCCGTGGAGGACGATCCGCGCGCGGTCGCCTGGGACGACTTCGTGGCCTCCGGCGCGGCGGCGCTGGGCGAGGTCGGCGAGGAGCTGGACGCACGCAGCGCCGCAGTGACCCCGGATGACACTGTCACGATGCTCTACACCTCGGGCACGACCGGGCAGCCGAAGGGCGTGGTGCTGACCCACCGCAACATCGTCTTCGAGACGACTAGCTCGCTGACGGTCTCCGGCGTGGAGGAGCCGGGGGTGCTCGTCTCCTACCTGCCGTTCGCGCACAT
Organism: Nocardioides sp. NPDC127503; assembly: GCF_040302165.1. Taxonomy (NCBI): domain Bacteria; kingdom Bacillati; phylum Actinomycetota; class Actinomycetes; order Propionibacteriales; family Nocardioidaceae; genus Nocardioides; species Nocardioides sp. NPDC127503. The sequence goes on from NZ_JBEORH010000003.1 coordinate 292,939, forward strand.
CGCCGAGCGGGTGCTCAGCCTCTACATCCCGCAGTTCAACGGCGGCCACGTCTACCTGGTCCAGGACCCCGCCCTGCTGCTCGGCACCCTCCAGGAGGTGCACCCGACCAGCTTCTTCGGGGTGCCGCGGGTGTGGGAGAAGATCCGCACCGGAGTCACCGCGCTGCTCGCCGCCGAGACCGACGAGACCAAGAAGGCCGGCGTCGAGAAGGCGATGGCGGTCGGGCTGGCCTACGTCGAGTCGCAGCAGTTCGGGCAGACCACCTCACCTGAGCTGCAGGCGCAGTTCGAACAGGTCGACGCGGCCGTCCTGTCGACCATGCGCGCGCTGCTCGGTCTCGACAAGGTCGAGTGGGCCGCGAGCGCGGCCGCACCGATGCCGCTCGAGGTGGCGAAGTTCTTCGCCGGCCTGGGGCTGAAGATCTACGACGTCTACGGGATGACCGAGACCACCGGCGCGGCCACCGGCAACGGGCCGGAGGCCTTCCGGCTCGGCACCGTCGGCCGCGCCCAGCCCGGGATCGAGCTGCGCATCGCCGATGACGGCGAGATCCTGTTCCGTGGCCCGATCATGACCCCGGGTTACGTGAACCGCCCCGATGCCACCGCCGCGCTCTTCGACTCCGAGGGCTGGCTGCACACCGGCGACATCGGCTCGCTCGACGAGGACGGCTTCCTCACCGTCGTCGACCGCAAGAAGGAGATGATCATCAACTCCGCGGGCAAGAACATCGCGCCCTCCAACATTGAGAACCTCCTCAAGGAGAGCCCGCTCGTCGGCCACGCGATGGTGGTCGGTGACGGCCGCTCGTACGTCGTCGCGGTCCTCACCCTCGACGGCGAGATCGCTCCCGTGGTCGCTCAGAAGCTCGGCGTCGAGGCCGGCTCGCTCGCCGAGCTGGCCCAGCACCCGGTCATCCGGGGCGCCGTGGCCAAGGCCGTCGACGCCGCCAATGCCCGCCTCTCCCGCCCCGAGCAGGTCAAGGCCTTCGAGCTGCTCGGCCAGGAGTGGACCGCCGAGTCCGAGGAGCTCACCCCGACCTTGAAGCTCAAGCGGCGCGTGGTGAGCAAGAAGTACGCCGACGTCATCGACGGGCTCTACGCCGCGCAGGAGTGAGTGCTGCCGCGCGCCGCAGATAGTCCGGGACGATCCGGTCCGTTACTCACGGGTAGATGGGATGGAACGTCCCGGACTACCTCTTGCGGGCTTGCGTCGGTCAGCGCGCCACCGGCGCGGCGACGGCGTCCAGGCGGCTCACCTCCTCGTCGGTGAGCCGGAGGGCGCCGGCGGCGATGTTCTCCTCGAGGTGGGAGAGGTCGGCGGTGCCGGGGATGGCGAGCACGTGCGGGCCCTGGTGGAGGGTCCAGGCGAGGCGTACCTGGGAGGGGGTCGCGGAGTGCTCCTCGGCGATGGCCTCGACGATGTCGCGACCGGTCTCGTCGGGGGATGTTCCGGGGACCGCGCCGGCGATGGCCGCGCCGACGGAGTTGAAGGGCACGAACGCGACCCCGTGCTCGCCGCACAGCCGTAGCAGGGCGTCGTCCTCGCGGCGGGTGGTGAGGCCGTACTGGTTCTGTACGCAGGCCACCGGCCCGATCGCGAGCGCCTCGGTGAGCTGCTCGGGGAAGATGTTGGAGAGGCCGACGTGCTCGACCAGTCCCGCCTCGCGCAGGTCGAGCAGGGCGCCGAAGTGGTCGGCGATCGACCCGGGGCCGCGCTCGCGCCCCACTCCCCAGCGCAGGTTCACCAGGTCGAGGTGGTCGAGGCCGAGCTGGCGGATGTTCTCCTCGACCTGGTGGCGCAGGTGCTCGGGTCGGGGGTCGGACTCCCAGGCGCCGTCGCGGCTGCGTGGGGTGGGACCGACCTTGGTCGCGATCACCAGGTCATCGGCGTACGGCTGGAGGGCGGTCGCGATCAGCTCGTTGGCCGAGCGCGTCGGGGTGAAGTAGATCGCCGCGGTGTCGATGTGGTTCACGCCGAGCTCGACGGCGCGGCGGAGCACGGTGATCGCGTTGTCGCGGTCGGGGGCGATCGGGGTGGACAGGTTGCCGATCAGGCGCATCGCGCCGAAGCCGATGCGGTTGATCCGCTTGTCGCCGAGCTGCCAGGTGCCGGCAGTCCCGGCGGTGATGTGGTTCGTGGTCATGCTCTCCAGCGTCGCGACCCGCTGCCGCGTACTCACGCCCTTGGCAGGTTGTTGCCGATCGCCGCCTGCGCCTTGGCGAGCGGGGGAGAATCGATGCCGTGACCAACACGGTGGGGACGATCCGGACGGGCGGGACCGTCGCCGTCGTACGCGGCGAGGAGGAGTTGGTGCGAGGCACCTCGCACCTGTTCGCGGCCGCCACCGACATCGCCTGTGCGGCGATCGACCTGCGCACCTGGTCGGCCGCGCGAACCGAGTCCGGCATCAGGGCCGCGCTGTGCGGTCGCGACGGCGCAGAGGTGCGGCTGCGGAAGGTCTACCGGCCCAACGTCCTGCTCGACCCGGTCTCCGCCGCCCATCTGCGCGAGATCCGCGACGTCCGCGGCGCCCAGATCCGGATCACTCCCGACGAGATCAACGAGACGATCCTGATCGACCGCCGGATCGCGATCCTCGCCGGCGACCCGCGCCTGGGCGAGCGCAGCTTCAGCATCGTCACCCAGCCCGAGGTGGTCCAGGGCGTCACCTCGCTCTTCGACGCGGCCTGGCGCTCGGCGACGACGGTGGACGCCTACGACGCCCGGATCGCCGAGCTGCGCGACATCGCGCCGCAGGTGCTCGACCTGCTCGGCCGGGGTGTGAAGGACGAGGCCGCGGCGCGCACCCTCGGGCTCGGCGTACGCACCTACCGGCGCCGGGTCGCCGAGCTCATGGAGGCGCTCGGCGCCTCGTCCAGGTTCCAGGCCGGCGTACGCGCCCGGGAGCTCGGGCTCGTCTGACCGCCAGTGTCCGGATCCTGACGCCGCGGTCTCGTTCTCAGGGGCCGCCCGGTAACGTCGAGATCGACTTGTTCGGGCGGGTCAGGAGGTCAGCAATGCGTTGCTTCATCGTCGTCAAGGAGCGCAGCGACGCCGAGAAATGGGATTGGGTTCTGGCCGGTCCGCGGCTGCACGCGGCGGGATCGCTGGGTGCCCGCGGGACCGAGGACGCGATCATCGCGGCGGTCGGGGCGGCGCACGACTCGCTGGAGACGCTCGCGCCGGTGCAGGTCGTGGTCGCGCTGCCGTCCAACTCGCGGTTCTGGATGCTGACCGACGAGATCGCGGACGCCTATCCCGGGGTCACCGTGGTGCCGTTCACCGACGAGGACGCAGACATCCGCTCGGAGGCGGTGGAGGCGCTGGCGATCCATCGGGCCGGCCCGCTGCCGCCGCTGGTGGTGGCGACCGACGGCTCGGCGCACCGCGGGTTCATCGGCTGGGGATGGCTCGCCGGAGACGGCCAGCACGGCTTCGGCCGGCAGGTGCCCAACGCCCGGATCCGCGACCCGCATTCGTTGGTGGTCCTGGCCGAGCTTCAGGCGATCGCGGAGGCGGTGCGGGCGCTGCCCCGCCGCACGTTGACCATCCGGACCGACTCCCGGGTCGCGCTGGCGATGATCGAGGACTGGCTCCGAGGTGAGCTGTCGATGCCGAAGGGCTATGACACCCAGCATCGCGCCGAGCTCGCCGGGCTGACCCGGATGCACGACGACCTGTGCCGCGAGGCCGACCGGCTCTCGTTCGAGTGGGTACGCGGCCACGTCGGCGAGGCGCTCAACGAGGGTGCCGACTCGCTCGCGAAGCTCGCCCGTCGCTTCGCCGAGGGGACCTGGGGGCTGACCGCCGACGAGGTGCCAGGGAGGGCTCGGGCGATCGCGGAGACGTTCGCTGCGCCCGTGGCCTCTGGCTCTGCCACCGCGGGGTAAATTCGGCCGTCGTGAACCCTCCTACGGTCACCATCGCCCCCGACGAGCCCGCGCAGCTCCGCGCGCGGCTCGATGCGCTGGGCCTGGACGGCATCTTCGACGTACACACCCACTTCCTGCCCGAGCGGATGCTCGACAAGGTGTGGGCCTACTTCGACGCGGTCGGGCCACTGACCGGGCAGCAGTGGCCGATCGCCTATCGGCACTCCGAGGAGGAGCGGCTCCAGGTGCTGCGGGACCTCGGCGTACGTCACTTCTCCGCGCTCACCTATCCGCACAAGCCGGGCATGGCGGCGTGGCTGAACCAGTGGGGTGCGGAGTTCGCGGCGGACAAGCCGGACTGCCTGCAGTCGGCGACGTTCTACCCGGAGCCGGGTGCGGGCGACTATGTGCGCGAGGCCGTCGAGGCAGGTGCGCGGATCTTCAAGGCGCACGTCCAGGTCGGCGACTACGACCCCAACTCGCCGCTGCTCGACCCGGTCTGGGAGGTGCTCTCGCAGTCGCGTACGCCGCTGGTGATCCACTCCGGGCACGGCCCCGCTCCGGGTCGGTTCACCGGGCCGACCGGCATGGAGGCCTTGCTCGGACGCTACCCGGATCTGGTGCTGATCGTCGCTCACATGGGGCTGCCGGACTACTCGCGGTTCCTAGACCTGGTGGAGAAGTACGACGGGGTGCACCTGGACACGACCATGGCCTTCACCGCCTTCACCGAGGCGTCGACGCCCTTCCCGGCCGAGGAGCTGCCGCGGCTGAAGGCGTTGGGGGAGCGGGTGACGTTCGGGAGCGACTTCCCGAACATCCCCTATCCCTATCTGGAGGCGGTCGACGGGGTCTTGGGCCTCGGGCTCGGTGACGAGTGGACGCGCGGGGTGCTCTACGAGAACGCCGCGCGGCTCTTCGGGTTGCCGACGCTCTAGGCCACGGCGGTTTCGTCGTAGCTGTCGGTGAGGAGCTGGACGATGTCGGGGACGCCCAGCGCGAGCCGATTGAACCGCGGCGACTGGGCGGCGACTTCCAGGTGCTTGGCGAGCTCGAGCTCGTCGCGGGCCCACGGGATCAGCCCGGCGCGGTCCAGGTTGGCCGAGTTGGCGGCGCCGTGGCCGGAGATCGAGCGGTAGGTGATCACCGGGGTGCCTGAGGCCAGGGCCTCGAGCGAGGTGAAGCCGCCGGCGTTCTGGACGACGCAGTCGCTGGTCGCCATCAGGGCACGTACGTCGGTGCGCCAGCCGAGCGCCACGACACCCGGGATCCGCTCCAGGCGGCGCTTGAGGCAGGGGTCGGTCGCACAGAGGACCACCGGGGTCATGTCGCTGTGCTCGAGGATGTCGCGGGCGGTCTGCTCGAGCGCGCCGGCGCCCAGCGAGCCGCCGGTGACCAGCGCCCGCGGGCCTTCCAGCCCGAGGTCCGCGAGGGGGTCGGGGAAGACCTGCCCCGGGACGTACGCCGCACCCGGCGGCACCAGCGGCTGGACCACGGCCGCGTTGCCGCCGAGCATGCGCGCCTCGCGCGCGGCGACCTCGTGGATGGCGAGGTTGAGGTCCATGCCGGGGTTGATCCACAGCGCCGGGACCGCGGCGTCGGTGAGGTAGGTGACCGCGGGCACGGCGAGCTGTCCGCTGCTGCGCAGGTGGCCGATGACCTGGGAGCAGAACGGGTGGGTCGAGATGACCAGATCAGCGCCGCACATGGCTTCGGTGAGCTTGCGCGTGGAGAGACGGAGGACCTGGTTGAACGGCTTGTGGAGCGGGCGTCCGGGCATGACCAGACTCATCGTGGTGCCCCACGAGTCAGGGCTGACCTGGAGCTGCATCTTGTAGCCGACCTTCAGTCCGTGCCCGAGCCGCCAGGGCATCAGGTCGACGAAGTCGAAGATCTCGACGTCGCATCCGGCCTCCCCGAGCGCTCGTGAGATCTCCCGGGAGGCCGAGTTGTGGCCCGCGCCGTAGCTCGCGGAGATGATCGCCACGCGGGGTGCCGTGCCGGGCCGGATGTGAAGGAGGGGCCCGAGCCGCTCCGAGTCGATTGACATGCGCCGGATTCTGTACGCACGGTGTGACGTTGTGGTGAACGGGGGCACCCCGGCGCGTCACTCTTCACCATCGGTTCGTCTCCCCGAACCTGCGGGCGTTCTATGGTTCATCCTGTGATCACCCCCCGGGCACTGCGCACTCGAGCGCGGTCGGCGGTTGCCGAGCTGGGTGGTGGTCCCTCGGCGGTGGCGACGGTGATGCGTTGCGTCGTGGCGGGGTTCGCGCAGGCGCGGGGTCTGGTGGTCACCGATGCGGCCTTGGACGCTGCGGGGCTGCTGTCGTGCGTCGCGGACGGTCCGCAGCCAGATCATCTGTTGTCGAACTATCTGTTCCCGGATGGGGCCGTGCCCGATGATCTGGTTCTGGAGGAGATCGGTTACGTCTACGAGACGCTGCTCGAGGTTTCCTCGCGGCGCGACAACGGCGCCCACTACACCCCGCCCGAGCTCGCCGACGAGGTCGTCGCCCACGCTCTGGCACCGGTCGCCTCCGCCAATGCAGCCGTGGTCGACATCGCCGCCGGGACCGGCGTCTTCCTCCTCGCCTCCGCCCGCTATCTGGCGTCGTCGTGCCAGCAGCCGGTGGCCGAGATCGTCACTCGCTGTCTCTACGGCGCCGACATCGACCCGGTCGCGGTCGACATCGCCAAGCTGTCCCTCTGGCTGCTCTGCGAGGACCCCTCGCTCCCGCTGACCTTCCTCGACGACCGGATCCTGTGCGGAAACTCGCTGGTCGGGCTCGTCGACGCGGGCGAGCTGCCTACCGGCGTGGGTGACCCGAAGGCGTACGCCGATGCCATGGTCGCGGTCGCGCTGCCCTTGGGCGGTCGGCCCGGGAGACGGCTGGAGGAGGCGTACGCAGCTTTGGGTCGCTGCCGCCGCCTGCCCGTTCCCGCCGTCCGGCCTATCCACTGGGCGCTGGCCGCGCCCGAGGTGATGGCCCGCGGCGGCTTCGACGCGGTGGTCGGCAACCCGCCCTACCTCGGGGTGAAGCGGGTGCGGGACGCGATCGGCCAGGAGCTGCGCGACTACCTCGCGCACACGCTCGCCGCGGGCACGACGAGGCGGGCCGACTACGTCATCTACTTCCTGCTCCGGGCCGCTGCCCTCAGCCGCGGCGAGATCGGGCTGATCACGACCGACTCGATCAGCGAGGGAGACACCGCGCGCTTCGGTCTCGGCACGCTCCTGGACCGCGGCTGGCAGGTCGCCCGGGCGGAGCGTTCGGCGCCGTGGCCGACGGCAGGCGTGCGGTTCGCGAAGATCTGGCTCACCACCCGGCCGCTCGACAGCGCGTGGCTCGACGGGCGCTCGGTCCCGGCGATCACCGGGACGCTCGAGGACGGCTTCTCGCTCCCGGAGCCGGCGCGGCTGGATCTCGACGTACCGCTACCGCACGGCTATCAGGGCACCATCGTGCTCGGACGCACGCTCGTCCTGACGCCGGCCGAGGCGGAGGCGCTCGGACGCGGTCCGCTCGGGCACAACGTACGGCCCTATCTGAGCGGCGAGGACCTGGTGACGCCGTGCGGCTCGACCGCGTCCCGCTTCGTGCTCGACGTCGGCAAGCTGGGTCTCGAGGAGCTCGCCGAGGACCGCGCGCTCGCGCGCCTGGTGCGGTCGAAGGTTCGCGCCGAGCGCCGCCGCCAGTTCGTGAAGTACCCCCAGCTCAAGGAGCGCTGGTGGGGCTTCCTCAGCCCCGTCGACGAGCTCTACCGCGACGCCGCCGGGCTCTCGCACGTCATCGCCTTCAGCAAGCACAGCAAACACCTGTGGCCGGTGCTGGTCGGTGCCGATCACGTCTTCTCCAACGGACTGGTCGTCTATCCGACACAGGATGCGGCTGCGTACGCCTTCCTGGCCTCCGACCTCCACCGGGTCTGGGCGGTACGCGCCGGCGGCACCATGCTCAACACCGCCTACCGCTACAACCCCTCGCGCCTGCGCGCCACCTACCCGTTCCCCGCGGACCTCGGGCCGCTCCGCCCGGCCGGCGTCGCACTCCTGGCCGCACTGGACCGAGTCGGCGACGAGCGGAGGATCGGCATCACCGGCGTACTCAACCTCGCCGGCGACCCCCACACCCACGATCCCGCGACCACCGCCCTCCGGCAGGCCATCGCCGACGTCAACCACGCGACCGCCCGCCTCCACGGCATCGACGAGTCCCTGGCCACCCCCGACCTCACGCCCTCCGGCTTCGGCCTCACCCCGACCCGCCAGCGAGCCCTCATGGCCGCCCTCGTCGACCAGAACCTCGCCCTAGCCGAGAAGGCACAAGCGTCGGCCGAGACGTCAGGTACGTCGGCCGAGAGGTCAGGTACGTCGGCCGAGACGTCAGGTACGTCGGCCGAGAGGTCAGGTACGTCGGCCGAGACGTCAGGTACGTCGGCCGAGACGTCACCACGATGACATCTCGGCCGACGCGAGCGACGCTTCGGCCGACGGGGGTGACGCCTCGGCTAGACGGGAGTGGCGGGGCCGCCCTCGCCGGGGGCGGTGAAGTCGACGGTGCGCTTGGCGTTGGCGAGGGCGGTGACGGTGGCGGTGCCGATGGTGCCCTCGCGGTCGAAGACCTCGGCGGTGCCGACGGCGATGCCCTCGCGAGCGACGTGGTCGATGGTGGCGAGGCCGACCTCCATCCCGGCCGGTCGCCGGGCGAGGGCGAGCGAGATGTCGGTGTTGATCCACTCGACGCCGTTGCTGCCCCAGTTGGTGACCATCGAGGTGGCGTCGGCGATCGAGGCCACGGTCTGGAACGGGGTCATCGGCTCGCCGGCGACGGTGGGTACGGCGACCTGCCAGGTGACGTGGCGCCCGGCGTTCTGGTGCTTGCCGAAGTCGTCAGACCAGGGGTTCTCGGAGACGAAGAAAGGTACGTGCGGCTCGGAGGTCGGCGGCGCGACCTCGAGCGGCGGTGGAGTGGCGCGGTCGGTCGCCGACCAGACGTCCCCGGCCGGGTTCTCGCCGGCGAGCAGGTAGGTGCAGGTCGCGCGGGCCACGACCCGCTCCTCGCCGTCACCGGAGGTCTGGACCATCTCGGCGTCGAGCAGCGCGATGCGCGGGCCGTTGCGTACGACCCTCGTGCGGATCCGCGTCGGCACCATCCGCGGCGGTCGGAACAGGTCCACGTGGTAGCGCGAGGGCACCAGTTCCGAGGCACGTCCGAGCTCCTCGATCTGGTCTTCGAGACCGCGAGCGATCAGGCCGCTGGCGGCCACTCCGTGCATGTGGTCCTCGGCCCACATGCTGCGAGCCATCGGCGTAGGCTCGAAACCATCATCGGTGCGCCGGAAGAATGCGAGATCCATGCGGACATTCTAGAACGTGTCCTAACTTCGGATTCAGTTGCGAAAACCGGTAAAGAGTAACGGTTCCGTCATCAAAAGCACTCCAAAACCACGTACCATCGCACCAAAGCAGCCCCCGATCGAAGAGGATGACGATGAGCACCACGCCTCCCTACCAGGTGACCGACCCCGCAACGGGCGAGGTGATCGAGACCTTCCCGTTCGCCACCGACGCCGAGGTGGAGGAGGCGCTGGAGCGGTCCAAGAAGGCGTACGCAGCCTGGCGCTCGACCCCGATCGAGGAGCGTTCCGCGATCGTGAAGCGCGCCGCGGACCTCTTCACCGAGCGTGCCGCTGAGCTCGGGAAGATCATCCGCACCGAGATGGGCAAGAAGGCCTCCTCGGGCGCCGGCGAGGCCGAGTTCTCCGGTGAGATCACCGCCTACTACGCCGACCACGGCCCCGAGCTGCTCGCGGAGACCGACCTGCCCGGCCACGAGGGCAAGGCGGTCATCCAGCGCCTGCCCCTCGGCCCGGTCCTCGGTGTCATGCCGTGGAACTACCCCTACTACCAGGTCGCACGCTTCGCCGCGCCCAACCTGGTCGCCGGCAACACCGTCATCCTCAAGCACGCCGAGAACTGCCCGCGCTCCTCGGCCGCGATCGCGAAGATCTTCGAGGACGCCGGTCTTCCCGAAGGCGTCTACCAGAACCTCTACGCCACCCACGAGCAGATCGCCACGATGATCGCCGACCCGCGGGTCCGCGCGGTCTCCCTGACCGGCTCCGAGCGCGCCGGCACGGCCGTCGCCGAGGCCGCCGGCCGCCACCTGAAGAAGGTCGTCCTCGAGCTCGGCGGCTCCGACCCCTACATCATCCTCGACTCCGACGACATCGACGAGGCCGCCGAGACCGCCTGGGCGACCCGGATGGAGAACGTCGGCCAGGTGTGCAACGGCAACAAGCGGATGATCGTGAACGAGGGCGTCTACGACGACTTCGTCGCGGCGCTCACCAAGCGCGCCGCCGCGATGAAGCCGCTCGATGGCGAGGACGGCGACGACACCGCCTACTCCCCGCTGGTGGCCCGCAAGGCCGCCGAGGCGCTGCGCGACCAGATCGAGGATGCGGTCTCCAAGGGCGCCACGCTCCACGCCGGCGGCGAGATCTCCGACGGCCCCGACGCCTTCTTCGCGCCCGCGGTCCTGACCGGCGTCACCCCGGAGATGCGCGCCTACACCGAGGAGCTCTTCGGCCCGGTCGCCGTCGTCTACAAGGTGAGCACCGACGAGGAGGCCGTCGAGCTGGCCAACGCGGTGGAGTACGGCCTCGGTGGCGCCGTCTTCTCGACCGACGAGGCCCGCGCGATCGCTGTCGCCCAGCAGCTCGAGGTCGGCATGGCCAACGTCAACACGCCGGCCGGCGAGGGCGCCGATGTCCCCTTCGGCGGCACCAAGCGCTCCGGCTTCGGCCGCGAGCTCGGCCCGCTCGGGATCGACGAGTTCCTCAACAAGCGCCTGTTCTACGTCGAGCGCTGAGCAGACCCGAGCAGTCGCGCCGGATTCTGAGAGAATCCTGGGCGTGGCTGAGAAGGTGACCTTCAAGAGTACGTCCGGACCCATGCTGGCCGGTCTGATCGACCTGCCCGAGGGTGAGGTGCGTGGCTGGGGTGTGTTCAGTCATGGCTTCACCCTCGGGAAGGACTCTCCGGCCGCCGCGCGGATCTGCAAGCAGCTCGCTTCCGAGGGCGTCGGGATGCTGCGCTTCGACAACCTCGGGCTCGGCGACTCCGAGGGCGACTGGGGCGACGGATCCTTCACCCACAAGGTCGCCGACACCGTCGAGGCCGCCCGTTTCATGGCCGATCGCGGCACCCCGGCCGAGCTGCTCGTCGGCCACTCCTTCGGTGGCGCGGCGGTCCTGGCCGCGGCCAACGAGGCCGTCGGCGTCGACGCCGTGGCCACCGTCGGCGCCCCGTTCCAGCCTGCGCACGTCGAGCACAACTACGACGCCGTGCTCTCCCGCGTATTCGAGGACGGCCAGGCGCCGTGGATGGCCGGCGGCAAGTCGCTGACCCTGCGCAAGCACTTCGTCCATGACGTACGCCGCGCCGACCTGCGCCAGAAGATCATGCAGCTCAAGAAGCCGCTCCTGGTCATGCACAGCCCGACCGACACCACCGTCGGCATCGAGAACGCCTCCGACATCTTCAACACCGCCCGCCACCCGCGGTCCTTCGTGGCGCTGGAGGCCTCCGACCACCTCCTCACGAAGAGGGGTCAGGCACAGCGCGCCGCCCGGATCATCTCGGCCTGGGCGGATCAGTACCTGATCGACTGAGTCGCAGAGCCGTCGCCGGTCCGAGCTCGGATAGGTTCGGGCCATCAGACGGTGGCACGGCCGCCGAGCGACGCGGAGGGCAGATGATCAAGAAGCCGAAGTTCCCGGTCAAGGAACTGATCATGGCAGGAGCGGCGGCACCGCAGGTGCTGGTCGGCCACCTGGTCGCGACCCAGGGTCCGGAGATCGCCAGGAAGGTGGCCGAGGACCGGGCCGAGCCCGGCTTCGACACCGAGGCGTACGTCGACGAGCTGGTCCGCAAGCACCGCTGGATCGCTCGCCTGCAGGGTGCCGGCGGCGGCGCGATGATCGCGGTCGCCGAGGTGCCGGCCGTCATCGGCGGTCCGGGTGCGGTCGTGGCCGCGGCCGGGACGGCGATCCTGGGGGACCTGATCGCGCTGGCGTGGATCGAGCAGCGCCTGGTGATGCACATCGCCGCCGCGTACGGACACAATCTGGAGGATCCGGCCCGGATCAACGAGTTCCTCAGGCTGGCCGGCGTGGATCTGCTCTTCGACGGCGGCGGCAGCGCGGCGGGCGCCGCCGGCAGCCGGTTCGGCGTCCGTGCCGCCTCCCAGTGGGCGGCGAGGAAGACCGTCCAGGCCACCAGGTCGATGGCGCAGCTCGTCGGTGCCCGGGTGGCCCGGCGTGTCGTCCTGCGCGGCATCCCGGTGCTCAACATCCCGCTCGGTGTGGTGTTCTCGGACGTCGCCACCAGGCGTCTCGGAAGGCGCGCACGCGAGTTCTACAGGGCCCGTCCGAGATCTGTCTGAGCCCCAGGTTTGATCAATTGACAGAAAACGCGGAACGAGACTTCCGCTAACGGGTGTGGGTGGGGTTACACTCGCTGCAAGCGCCCGGCTCGTGGACGTTCGTCGTGGGGACCGAACGAGTCACTGGCCCGGTCGATGAGGCGCCGATCGCGCGTATCCGCTGTTTGGACGCGGTCGTCAGTCGTCTGCCATCGATCTGCGTGAGCCCTGGGAGGGCGACCGGCCGATGAGGGTCGGCATTTGGACATGCCACTCACCCGTGCGTGGCCCCAAGGAGGATTCAGTTGGCTCAGGGAGCCGCTACCCGGCGCAACAACCGGTCAGGCCGTTCGCGTAGCAACGGCAATGCCGGCAAGTCCGGGCAGAACGGTCGCCGCAAGGGCGTCCACAAGGACAACGAGGGCATCATCCCGGTGCTCGCTCAGGTCGTCCGCGAGGTGGAGTCGGCCGTGCAGCGCCGCTCGGCCATGCCTGACGTACGGACCAAGTTCCAGGTCGTCGCGCTCCTCGCCCGAGACGAGCGCCACCGCGTGCTGGAGGACGAGACCCTCAACGAGGGCCGCCGTGCCGAGCAGCTCAAGCGTCTGGACGGGATCGCCACGATCCTCGCCAAGACCGCGACCATGGACTCGCGTCTGTTCGAGCTCCTCGCCGAGGACGCCGAGATCTCCGACGCCGCCGTCGACCTCAAGCACGAGCTGATGGCCCGTGGTGGCGTCGACGTGCCGGAGGACGAGGAGGAGGACGAGGACGAGACGCCCGCCGTCGTGATACCCGACAAGCGCGTGGTCCCGACGAGCGTCGTCCAGCGTCAGCTCTCCAACCCGTTCCTGGCGCCCGACTTCACCAACGCCCGCCCGCCGGTGCACGCTCGCCGCCTGTCCGGCTGGGAGCTCCTCGGGCCGCTGTTCCGAAGCTTCGAGTACGCCGACTCCGGCCCTTCCTGCATGCCGTTGCCCGAGCCGCCCGCCTACGGCCCCGGTCACATCGACGCGCCCGGCACCCGCGAGCTCATGCACCACCAGGCGCAGCTGGTCGCCTCGGCGGCCGAGGGCCACCGCGCCTACCTGCTGGCCGACGAGCCCGGCCTCGGCAAGACCGCGCAGGCGCTGCTCGCAGCCGAGGCAGCCGACGCCTACCCGCTGCTCGTCGTCGTGCCCAACGTCGTCAAGGCCAACTGGGCGCGCGAGGTCAACCTCTGGACGCCGTCCAAGAAGGCGACCGTCGTGCACGGCAACGGTGAGGACATCGACGGCTTCGCCGACATCATCGTGGTCAACTACGAGATCCTCGACCGTCACGTCGGCTGGCTCGGCGAGTTCGGCTTCAAGGGCATGGTCGTCGACGAGGCCCACTTCATCAAGAACAAGTCCTCCCAGCGTTCGCAGCACGTGCTGGCTCTCTCGGAGAAGATCCGGCAGCGTACGGCCAACCCGCTGCTGATGGCGCTGACCGGCACCCCGCTGATCAACGACATCGAGGACTTCCGGGCGATCTGGCAGTTCCTCGGCTGGATCGACGACGTCAAGCCGCTCAACGGCCTGCTCGAGGGGCTCGAGGAGACCGGGCTGACCCCGCAGGACAACAGCTTCTACGGCGCCGCCCGCCGCGTCGTCGTCAACCAGGGCATCGTGCGCCGCCGCAAGATCGACGTCGCCAGCGACATCCCGGCGCGCCGCGTGGCCGACCTGCCGGTCGAGCTCGATGACGCCGAGGGTCGCTCGATCCGGGCCGCCGAGGCCGAGCTGGCCAAGCGGATGATGCAGCGCTACGACACCGCGATCGAGACCCGGGTGACCGGCGCCAAGCCGGCCCCCGGCGAGCTCGACCTCGAGCTGATCCGCCGCGTCGCCACCTGGGAGCGCGAGGACCAGGACGCCTCCACCGGCGAGAACGTCTTCGGCATGATGCGCCGCATCGGTCGCGCGAAGGCCTCGCTGGCCGCCGACTACGCCGCCCAGCTGGCGCGCAACGTCGGCAAGGTCGTCTTCTTCGCCAAGCACATCGAGGTCATGGACACCGCGCAGAAGCTCTTCGAGGAGCGCGGCATCCGCTACTCCACGATCCGCGGCGACCAGACCTCGAAGGCGCGCGAGAAGGCCATCGACGAGTTCATGAACGACCCCGAGGTCAAGGTCATCGTCTGCTCGCTCACCGCCGCCGGTGTCGGCGTCAACCTGCAGGCCGCCTCCAACCTGATCCTGGCCGAGCTCTCCTGGACCGACGCCGAGCAGACCCAGGCGATCGACCGTGTCCACCGCATCGGCCAGACCGAGCCGGTCACCGCCTGGCGCATCATCGCCTCGCAGACCATCGACACCCGGATCGCCGAGCTGATCGACTCCAAGGCCGGACTCGCGGCTCGTGCCCTGGACGGCTCCGACGAGGAGGTCACCGACTCCGCCGACGTGCAGCTCGAGGCTCTGGTCTCGCTGCTCACAGACGCCCTCCGCAAGCGCGAGTCCGGCCGCCGCGGCCGGCGCGCCGCCTGACGCCGACCCGGGACCCGTCCCGGCCCCATCCGGGCCACATCTCAGGGTGAATCCTGAGGTGGGGCCTGGGTGGTCCGGCGTACGCTGGATCACATGTTCTGGATTATCTTGCTGGTCATCGCAGCGGCTGTCGGTGGATACGTGTTCCGGGTTCCGATCGTGGCCAAGCTGACGGGTCAGCCACGCAGCCGCATCGAGCGGCAGATCGGGCCGAAGGCCAAGCGCCTTCCCTGATCCCACGAGGAATTCGCACGGGGAATCCTCAGTGGTGCACGTGCGTTGAGACGTACGTGCCCGCCGATCCGGCGCGCACTCACCCAGACCGGAAGTGAGAGCCCCATGTCCACCGTCGAGCTCGGCGCAGAGAACTTCGAGAGCACCGTCACCGACAACGAGATCGTCCTCGTCGACTTCTGGGCGTCCTGGTGCGGCCCGTGCCGCCAGTTCGGCCCGATCTACGACGCCGCCTCCGCAGAGCACCCCGAGATCGTCTTCGGGAAGGTCGACACCGAGGCCGAGCAGGCGCTCGCCGGTGCCGCCAACATCACCTCGATCCCGACGCTGATGGCCTTCAAGAAGGGCAACCTCGTCTTCTCCCAGCCGGGTGCGCTCCCCGCGCCCGCGCTCAAGCAGGTCATCGACGCCGTCGTCGAGCTCGACATCGACAAGGCGCTCGCCGAGCAGTCCTCGAAGGAGTCCGGCGAGTAAGACTCGTCGGTGCTCCGGGGCTCGGATCAGGTTTGATAGCGCTGTGACCGAAGACGCCCACGACGAGCTCCTGCGCCTGCGCGGCAGCATCGACAACCTCGACGCCGCCCTTGTCCACCTTCTCGCCGAGCGCTTCAAGTGCACCGAGCAGGTCGGCCGGCTGAAGGCGCGCGCGGGTTTCCCGCCGGCCGATCCCAGCCGCGAGGCGGTCCAGATCGAGCGACTCCGCCGGCTCTCCGACGACGCCGGTCTCGACCCCGAGTTCGCCGAGAAGATCCTCAACGTGATCATCGCCGAGGTGATCCGCAACCACCGCCAGTTCGTCGAGGACTGAGCGGACCGGCCTCAGCCGAGCACCCGGTCCAGCCAGGCGTTCCAGAACCGGCGGTCCGGGTCGAAGCGGCGTACGAGGTCCCTGAAGTCGTCCCAGCGCGGGAACTCGGCGCCGGGGTCCTTGGTGGCGAAGAGCTTGCCCCAGTGCGGCCGCGTGCCCGCCGGAAGCCGCTGCTCCAGCTCGGGCAGGAGCTCGCGTACGCCGACGGGGTCAGCGTTCCAGGTGAAGTGCAGCGCCACCGTGTCGGTGCCGTAGGCGGGGGAGAGCCACAGCTCGTCGGCGGCGACGGCGCGGATCTCGCTCACCTGCAGGAGGGGTCGGATCCGGTCGGCGAGCGAGCGGACGGCTTCGACCGCCTCCTGCGCGCGATCGAGCGGCACCAGGTATTCGCTCTGCAGCTCCGCGCCGACGCTCGGCTGGAAGTCGAGGCGGAAGTGGGGCAGCCGCTCGTGCCACGGTCCCGGCACGCCGAGCTGCTCGGTGCACGAAGCCGGGTCGAAGCCGGGGATGACGTGCCGCGGCTGGGTTGCGAGCACCGTACCGGGGAGCTCCGGCGTCGTCGAGCGCGACTTCACCCAGACCCGTGCGGCCGACCCGTCGGGCTCGTCGGCCCAACGCGTGAAGATCGACACCGAGTAGGCCGCACCGAGGATCTCGGTGAGGTGTTCTCGCAGGTCAGCGTAGGTGAGGCTCTCGTGGACCGTCTGTGCGACCTGGTAGGTCGGCGACGTCAGCAGCTCGAGATGGGTCACGATCCCGAGGGCGCCGATGCCGACCACGGCTCCGGCGAAGTCGGCCGAGCCGGCCTCCAGCCGCACCAGTTCGCCGCGGCCGTCGACGAGCTCCAGCGCGGTCACCGAGGTGGCCAGCGAGCCGTTGCCGAGCCCCGAGCCATGAGTCCCGGTCGCGACCGCGCCGGCGACCGAGATGTGGGGGAGCGAGGCGAGGTTGGGCAGCGCCCGGCCGTGCTCCTGCAGCCAGGCGGCGAGCTCGCCGTAGCGCATCCCGCCGGGCACCCGGACCACGTCCCCGATCAGGCTCGGGGACGCCTCCAAGCCGTCGAGCGCGACCAGCACCCCCGGCGTGTCCGCGAGATCGGTGAAGGAGTGCCGAGACCCCAGCGCGCGCAGCCGCGGCTCGCGCAGCACGAGGTCGCGTACGTCATCCACGGAACGTGGTCGCACCAGCTCGCGCGCGGTGTAGTCGTAGCTGCGGGCCCACGTCGATCCGGGAGCTTCGCGGGCAGAGGTCTCGGTGGGCATGGACCGGATCGTAGCCGGGATCCCGCTTCGGCGCCCGTCTTCGGAAAACGTTATCGACAACGATTGACAAAGTCGCAAGCCTCTCGCCATTCTGATCCCTGTCTGTGATGCCGATCACACTTAGTGCACTTGGAGGCACCGTGAAACTTCGTCACATCGTCGTGACCGTGACCGCAGCGGCGACCATCGCGGCCACCGCGTCATCCATGGCCCAGGCCGAGCCACGTGGCTTCCGGCCCCCGTCCGACTCGCTCCGTTCCTACGCTTCCCAGATCGGGCTGCACCTCGGTGTCGCCGCCAACCCCGAAGTGCTCGCCGACGAGGAGCTCGCCGGCATCGCCGCGGACGAGTTCTCCAGCATCACTCCCGAGAACGAGATGAAGTGGGAGACCGTCGAGCCGACTCGTGGCACCTACGACTGGTCCGGCGCCGACGAGGTCGTCGAGTTCGCCCGCGCCCATGGTCAGAAGGTGCGCGGCCACACCCTGCTCTGGCACAACCAGAATCCCGCCTGGCTGACGGAGGGCGTCAACAACGGCACCATCAGCAACGACGAGCTCCGCGGGATCCTCAAGAAGCACATCACCGACGAGGTCGCCCACTTCCGCAGCAAGGTCTATCAGTGGGACGTCGCCAACGAGTTCTTCACCGACACCAACCCCTCGCGGCTCAACCCGGACAACTTCTGGGTCTCCCGCCTCGGACCCGAGGTGGTCGCCGACGCCTTCCGCTGGGCCCACCAGGCAGACCCGAAGGCGCGGCTGTTCTACAACGACTACAACATCGCCGGCGAGGACGGCCACAACGCCAAGGCGGACGCGGTCTACGCCTTCGTCAAGAGCCTGGTCGCCCAGGGCGTACCCATCCACGGTGTCGGCAACCAGGGCCACCTCGACACACAGTACGGCTTCTCCGGCGAGCGCTTCCGCGCTGACCTGCAGCGCTATGCCGACCTCGGTCTCGAGGTCGCGGTCACCGAGGCCGACGTACGCACCTTCGTCGACTCCGCCGAGACCCAGGTCCCCACGGACAACCTGGCACTCTTCGCCCATCCCTATGAGTTCTCCCAGATGCTCCAGGCCTGCCTCGCCGTACGCGCCTGCACGTCGTTCACGGTCTGGGGCATCGATGACACCCACTCCTGGGTACCTGGCTGGTTCGAAGGGGAGGGCTACGCGCTGCTCTGGGATGTGAACCGGCAGCCCAAGGAGGCATACACGACCCTGAAGCAGGATCTCCGCCTCGCCCTGGGGGCACCACGCCGGCGCTGAGCCACAGCGATCCGTGGCAGCACCCGGGTGGCGGTGATCTACTGGAGACCGAGCACACGGATCGAGCTGAGCGAGGGTAGATGAGCGAGTACGCAGCAGAGGCAGACCTCGAGGAGCAGGCGACCGACGTCGTGAAGAAGACCGTCGACGACGAGGCGCCTCTGGACGCCGAGGAGACGGTGACCTCGACGCCGGACGACGTCAACGAGGCCGACTACGCCGAGCAGAAGCTCGACGCAGTCGGCCCCGACGACGACTACGACTACTAGAGATCGCGCGGGTAGGGCCGCCTGCTGCGCGCCGCGATACGGGCGCGCTGGCTGCGTTGTCGCCTCTCGATGGTGCAACCAGACCGCCTTCGAGGCTCCGCCTTGCCATCGCACCCGTCTCGCGACGCTCGCGACGGCGCCCCTACCCGCGCGATCTCTCCTAGGAGTTCTGCGGGAACCCCAGGTTGATCCCGCCGTGCGACGGGTCGAGCCAGCGGGTGGTGACCGCCTTCTCCCGGGTGAAGAAGTCCAGCCCCGCGGGGCCGTACGCCTTCGCGTTCCCGAACAGCGAGGCCTTCCAGCCGCCGAAGGAGTGGTAGGCGACGGGCACCGGGATCGGCACGTTCACGCCGACCATCCCGACCTGTACCTCACGCTGGAACCGGCGGGCGGCGCCGCCGTCGTTGGTGAAGATCGCGGTGCCGTTGCCGAACTGACCGGAGTTGATCAGCTCCAGGCCCTCCTCGTAGCCGGAGACGCGGATGACCGAGAGCACCGGGCCGAAGATCTCCTCGGTGTAGACGGTCGACGTGGTCGGCACCCGGTCCACCAGCGTCGGTCCGACCCAGAAGCCGTTGGGGTCACCGTCCACCTCGATCCCGCGGCCGTCGACGACGACCTCGGCCCCGTCGGCCGCGGCCACGTCGACGTAGCTCGCCACCTTGTCCCGGTGGGCGCCGGTGATCAGCGGCCCCATGTCGGTGCCCCGGGTGCCGTCGCCGGTCTTGAGCGTGGCCATCCGCGAGGTGATCTTCGAGATCAGGCTGTCGGCCACCGAGTCGACCGCGAGCACCACCGAGATCGCCATGCAGCGCTCGCCCGCCGACCCGAAGCCCGCGTTGACCGCCGAGTCGGCGACGAGGTCGAGGTCGGCGTCCGGCAGCACGAGCATGTGGTTCTTGGCGCCCCCGAGCGCTTGGACCCGCTTGCCGGCGGCGGTGCCGCGCTCGTAGACGTAGCGGGCGATCGGGGTGGAGCCGACGAAGGAGATCGAGGCGACGTCGGGGTTGTCGAGGAGCGCGTCGACCGCCTCCTTGTCGCCGTGCACGACGTTGTAGACCCCGTCGGGCAGGCCCGCCTCGGACCATAGCTCCGCGATCCAGCTGGACGCGGTCGGGTCCTTCTCCGAGGGCTTGATCACGACCGCGTTGCCGGCGGCGATCGCGATCGGGAAGAACCACATCGGCACCATGGCGGGGAAGTTGAACGGGCTGATGATGCCCACCACGCCGAGTGGCTGCTTGAGCGTGGTCACGTCCACGCCGGAGGAGACCTGCTCGGAGACCGTGCCCTTGAGCAGGTGGGAGAGGCCGCAGGCGAACTCGACGACCTCGAGCCCGCGGGCGATCTCGCCGGCGGCGTCCGAGAGCACCTTGCCGTGCTCGGAGGTGAGGGTCTCGGCGAGCTCGCCCTTGCGGGCGTTGAGCAGCTCGCGGAACTTGAAGAGCACGGCCGTACGCCGGGTGAGCGAGGTCTCGCTCCACTCTTCGAACGCCTTCTTGGCCGCTGAGACGGCGGTGTCGACGTCGGCGGCCGAGGCGAAACGTACGCGCTTCTGGACGGTGCCGAGCGCGGGGTTGTAGACGTCGCCGAGACGGGTTCCGGTGCCGGGGTTGGTGGCCCCGCCGATCCAGTGGTCGAGGATGGGGAGATCGGTCATGTCATGCGTCCTTTGAAGAGCTGTTACAGCGAGCCGAGCACGTCGTCGTAGATCGAGATCGCCTGGGCGACCTCGTCGGGGGTGACGACGCACGGGGGCACCACGTGGATGCGGTTTTCCATGATGAACGGGAGCAGGTCGCGGCCAACGAGGTCGGACTTGATCCGGCCCATCGTCGCGGCGGGCAGCGGCTCCCGCGTCTCGCGGTCCTCGACGAGCTCGAGGGCCCAGAAGACCCCGGTGCCGCGCACCTCGCCGATCACGTCGTGCTTCTCGGCCAGCGAGGCGAGGCCGGGGGCGATGTGGTCGGTGCCGATGGTCGCGGCGTTGTCGACGATGCCCTCCTCGTTCATCGCCTCGATGGTCGCCACGATCGACGCCATCGCGAGCGGGTGGCCGGAGTAGGTGAGCCCGCCGGGGAAGACCTGGTCGTCGAAGGTCGCCGCGACCGGGTCGGAGATGATCACCCCGCCGGCGGGTACGTAGCCGGAGTTGACCCCCTTGGCGAAGGTGATCAGGTCGGGCACGACGTCGTAGGCGTCCAGGGCCAGCCACTCGCCGGTGCGGCCGAAGCCGGCCATGACCTCGTCGAGGATGAGCATGATCCCGAACTCGTCGGCCAGCGCCCTGACCCCGGGGAGGTAGCCCGGCGGCGGGATCATGATCCCGGCGGTGCCGGGGATGGTCTCGAGCAGGATCGCCGCGATCGATGAGGGCCCCTCGGACTCGATGACCCGGCGCAGGTGACGCAGCGCGCGCTCGGCCTCCTGCTCCGGTGTGGTCGCCCAGAACTCCGAGCGGTAGAGGTAGGGGCCGAAGAAGTGGACGTGGCCGCGGGCGTACTCGTTCGGGATCCGTCGCCAGTCGCCGGTCGCGACGATCGCCGCCCCGGTGTTGCCGTGGTAGGAGCGGTAGGTCGAGAGCACCTTGTCGCGGCCGGTGTGGATGCGGGCCATCCGGATCGCGTTCTCGACGGCGTCGGCGCCGGCGTTGGTGAAGAAGACCTTGTTGAAGCCCACCGGCGCGATGTCGGTGATCCGCTCGGCCGCCTCGCCGCGCGTCAGGTTGGCCGTCGTCGGCGCGATCGTGGTCAGCGTCTCGGCCTGCTTCTTGATCGCCTCCACCACCCGCGGGTGCTGGTGGCCGATGTTGGTGTTGACCAGCTGGGAGGAGAAGTCAAGGTAGGTGTGCCCGGAGTCGTCCCACACCTTCGAGCCCTGCCCGCCGGCGATGACGAGCGGTTTCAGCGACCCCTGGGCGGACCAGGAGTGGAAGACGTGGGCTCGGTCGAGGTCGTAGGCACGGGCGTCGCTGGTGCTGGTCAAGGCTGTCCCCTGGGGTGCGTGGATGGACATGGATCTGGCTTCTCACTCTACGCCGGGAGCAGCGGGGTCGCCGCCGATCTGAGATACCGATCACGACGGTATATCAGGCAGGAGGCTACGTTTTCGCCATATTCTCCCGCCGCAGGCAACGAAATCACGCGCTCACGCCTTCGTGGTCACCGGCCGGTTGACCCGGGGGATCACCAGATCGCCGTACGCCGCCAGGGTCTGGTCCATCGCGTCGTGCTGCAGGTAGACGGCGAACTGGTCGACGCCGAGGCTCTTGAGCCGCTCGAGCTTGGCGACCTGCTCCTCGACCGAGCCGAGGATGCAGAACCGGTCGACGATCTCGTCGGGCACGAACTGGGTGTGGGTGTTGTCGGCCCGCCCGTGCTCGTTGTAGTCGTACCCCTCGCGGTCCTTGATGTAGTCGGTGAGTGCCTGCGGGACGGCACCGCTGCCGTACTTCGTCACGATGTCGGCGACGTGGTTGCCTACCATCCCGCCGAACCACCGGCACTGCTCGCGGGCATGATCCAGCGCCTCGGGCGACCCGTCGGTGACGTACGCAGGAGCGGCCACGCAGAAGGTCAGCGACTCCGGGTCGCGGCCGGCGTCGGTGGCCGCCTTCTTGACCGCCCCGATCATCCACTCGGTGATGTCGGGGTCGGCCAGCTGCAGGATGAACCCGTCGCCGACCTCCCCGGCCGCCTTCAGTGCGAGCGGGCCGTAGGCCGCGATCCACACCTCCAGCTCGGAGCGCTTGGCCCACGGGAACTGCAGCGTGGTGCCGTTGATCTCGACCGGACGCCGGTTGGCGAGCTCCCGGATCACCCGGGTCGCCTCCCGCATCTCCTTGATCGTCGACGGCTTCCCGTTGAGCACCCGCACCGCCGAGTCGCCGCGCCCCATCCCGCACACGGTGCGGTTGCCGTACATCTCGTTCAGGGTCGCGAAGACCGACGCGGTCACCGTCCAGTCGCGGGTCGCCGGGTTGGTCACGAAGGGGCCGACCTTGATCGTGCGGGTCTCGGCGAGGATCTGGCTGTAGATGACGTACGGCTCCATCCACAGCAGGTGGCTGTCGAACGTCCAGACGTAGTCGAAGCCGTACGCCTCGGCCTGCTTAGCGAGGGAGACGACCCGCCAGGCGGGCGGGTTGGTCTGGAGGACGACACCGAAGTCCATCACGTCACACCAGGTACTGGGAGAGGTCGCGCTTGAGGTAGCTGCCGTGGCCCTTGGTGCCCTTGAACTCGCCGTCGGCGACGACCACCGTGCCGCGGGAGAGCACCACGTCGACGTGCCCGTCGATCTCGTAGCCCTCCCAGGCGGAGTGGTCCATGTTCATGTGATGGGTCTTGCCGACTCCGATGGAGGTGTGACCGTTCGGGTCATAGACGACGATGTCGGCGTCGGCTCCCGGTGCGATGACGCCCTTGCGGCCGTAGAGCCCGAACATCCGCGCCGGTGTGGTCGCGATCAGCTCCACCCACCGCTCGAGCGTGATCTGTCCGGTCACCACGCCCTGGTAGAGCAGGTCGACGCGGTGCTCGATCGACCCGATCCCGTTGGGGATGGCCCGGAAGTCTTCCTTGCCGAGCTCCTTCTGCTCCTTCATGCAGAAGGGGCAGTGGTCGGTGGAGACCATCTGCAGGTCGTTGGTGCGCAGCGCCTGCCACATCGCGTCCTGGTGGCCCTCCTCGCGCGAGCGAAGCGGCGTCGAGCAGACCCACTTGGCGCCCTCGAAGTCGCCCCACTCCTCCGACCTCGCGCCGAGCTGGTCCTCGAGGGAGAGGTAGAGGTACTGCGGGCAGGTCTCGCCGAACACGTTCTTCCCGTGGTCACGGGCCGCGGCCAGCTGCGCGACCGCCTGCTTGGCGCTGACGTGCACCACGTAGAGCGGAGCCCCGGTCACGTCGGCGAGCATGATCGCCCGGTGGGTGGCCTCCTCCTCCATCTGCCAGGCGCGCGCGATGCCGTGGTAGTAGGGAGACGTCTTGCCGGACTCGGCCAGCTGCGCGGCGAGCACGTCGATCGCCGGCCCGTTCTCGGCGTGCATCATGGTCAGCAGCCCGTGGTCGGTCGCCTTCTGCATCGCCCGCAGCACCTGCGCGTCATCGGAGTAGAAGACGCCCGGGTAGGCCATGAACAGCTTGTACGAGGTGATCCCCTCGTCCACGAGCGTGTCCATCGCCTTGAGCGAGTCGTCGTCGACCCCGCCGATGATCTGGTGGAACCCGTAGTCGATCGCGCAGTTGCCGGCCGCCAGCTCGTGCCAGTGCGCCAACCCGTCATGTACGCGTTCGCCATAGCGCTGCACCGCGAAGTCGATGATCGTCGTGGTGCCGCCCCAGGCCGCGGCCCTGGTGCCGGTCTCGAAGGTGTCGGAGGCGTTGGTGCCGCCGAACGGCAGCTGCATGTGGGTGTGGGCGTCGACGCCGCCGGGGATGACGTACTTCCCGGTCGCGTCGATGGTGACGTCAGCCTCGATCGTCCCCAGCGGAGTGCTCCCGGGGGAGATGAGCGCGACGATCCTCTCGCCGTCGACGAGAACGTCTGCCTGGGTGCGCCCGGTCGAGGAGACGACCGTGCCGCCCGTGATGAGCGTGGTCATTTGGCCCTCCTCAGGGTCGGGGGATGGAGGTGTACGAATCGGGCCGGCGGTCGCGGTAGAACTGCCAGTCGTCGCGCATCTCCTGGACCATGCTCATGTCCAGGTCGCGTACGAGCAGTTCCTCCTTCTCGCCCGAGCCGAGCTCGCCCACGTAGTTGCCGCGGGGATCGACGATCTGCGACATCCCGTAGAAGTTGACGGCCTCTTCGCCGTACTCGTTGTCCTCCAGGCCGACCCGGTTGGGTGCGAGCACGAAGTAGCCGTTGGCGACCGCGGCGGCGGGCTGCTCGATCTCCCACAGCCGGTTGGAGAGCCCCGGCTTGGTCGCGTTGGGGTTGAAGACCATGTGGGCCCCGTTGAGCCCGAGCTCGCGCCAGCCCTCGGGGAAGTGGCGGTCGTAGCAGATGTACATCCCCACCTTCCCGACCGCGGACTCGAAGACCGGGTAGCCCATGTTGCCGGGGCGGAAGTAGAACTTCTCCCAGAACTTCTCCACGTGGGGCAGATGGTTCTTCCGGTACTTGCCGAGGATCGTGCCGTCGGCGTCGACGAGCACGGAGGTGTTGTAGTAGACCCCGGTGTCCGCCTCCTCGTAGATCGGCAGCACCATCACGATGCCCAGCTCCTTGGCCAGGCTCGCGAAGCGCTGCACGATCGGCCCGTCGGCCGGCTCGGCGTAGCGGTAGTACTTCTTGTCCTGGGTGATCCCGAAGTAGGGCCCGTAGAAGAGCTCCTGGAAGCACATCACCTGGGCGCCCTGGGCAGCGGCGTCACGCGCGAAGCCCTCGTGCTTGTCCAGCATGGAGACCTTGTCCCCGGTCCAGGTGGTCTGGCTGATTGCGGCTCTGACGATCGTCATGCAACTACCTCCCGCCTCACATACAAGCACGCCGCCGCGACCCGTGGGGTCGCGACGGCATTTTTGCTTCAGACGTTGAGGTGGTTGAAACCCTGTTGTTTTATGCGGCGGTCGCCGGATGACGTACGACGACGTGCTCGACGGCCCTGGCGAGCTCCTCGCGGAGCTCGGGCGCGAGCTGAGGGCAGTCGATCGAGAGGAACAGCTCCATCGCGGAGCGGGTCGCGCGGGCCCTCTCGCCGGGCGTGCCCTCTGCCAGGGTCGGCGCGATCTCGGCGAGATGGGCACTGGTCTCGACCACGGTGTTGCAGTCGTGCGGGGTGAGTGGGGCGCGGGCCTCCCGGCCGGCGCGGACGAGGACGCTCAGAACCTCCACCTTGGCGGCGGTGGTCAACGACATAGCGCTCCTCGACGAGTCGAACAGATGCGACCCCACACCGTCCGCGTTGTGCGACGACATGTATCTCCTCGGTGGGACGTGTGCCTCCCCCGAGGCACTCTCGCCCACTCCAACGAGCAGGGGAAGGGATCGGTGACGCCCTTGGGTGCTTTGTAACTGACCTGTGGGCCGACCCGTGAGTAACCTATAGAAACCATGACCCTGGTGTTGCAGATCGCCTCGCGTGGGACGACCCGGCACAATTGAGCCCATGAGTTCTCCTGGGGGCGCCGGCATCGGCGGTCTGATGGTCGAGACCGAGGCCGATGTCGTACGCCGCCAGGCACTGCGTCGCATGCGCATCGTCGCCACCGGGCTCCTGGTCGTGGCCGCCATCGTCTACCTGCTGACCCTTCGGCTGGACGGGTTCTGGGGGTTCGTGAACGCCGGCGCCGAGGCGTCGATGGTCGGTGCGATGGCCGACTGGTTCGCGGTCACCGCACTGTTCCGTCACCCGCTCGGGCTGCCGGTGCCGCACACCGCGTTGATCCCGAAGCGGAAGGACGAGCTCGGCGCCAGCCTCGAGGAGTTCGTCCAGGACAACTTCCTGCAGGAGGAGACCATCCGCGAGCGGCTCGGTGTCGCGATGCCGTCGCTGCGGCTCGCGCTGTGGCTCGCCGAGGAGCCCAACGCCAAGCGGGTCGTCGACGAGGTCTCCACCGTGGTCGCCGACGGGCTCTCCCGGATCAGCAACCGGCACATCGTCGAGATCATCCAGGACGGGTTCGTACCCCGCCTGCGCGAGGAGCAGATCGCGCCGCTGCTCGGCGGCACCTTGCAGGCGGCGCTGGACGACGGCGTTCACCACGGTCTGGTCGACCTGGCCCTGGTCGAGCTGCACGGCTGGCTCGAGGAGAACGAGGAGATCGTCACCGAGGTGCTCGGCGAGCGGGCGCCGTGGTGGACGCCCCAGGTGCTGCGCGAGCCGGTGACCGCCCGCATCCACGTCGAGCTGGTCCGGTGGATCGCCGACATCCGCGACGACCCCGAGCATCGCGCCCGCAAGGCGATCGACACGATGCTCGCCGACCTCGCCGACAACCTGCAGCACGACGAGGCGACCATGGAGCGCGCCGAGCGGCTCAAGGAGCGTGTGCTCGACCACCCCGGCGTGATCAACACCGCCATCTCCATCTGGGACGCGCTGCGCCGTGCGCTGACCACGTCCCTGCGCGACCCCGAGGGCGTCGTCCGCCGCCGCGCCCTGGACGAGGTCGTCCGCTACGCCCAGAAGGTCGTCCTCGACGAGGCCCTCCAGCGCCGCTACGACGCGCTCGCCTCCGACGTGGCCGTCTACGTCGTCAAGCGCTACGGCCGTGAGGCGACGACCGTCATCACCCACACCATCCAGCGCTGGGACGGGAAGCAGGCCGCCCGCCGCATCGAGCTCTTCGTCGGCCGCGACCTGCAGTTCATCCGCATCAACGGCACCATCGTCGGTGGCCTCGTCGGCGTGATCATCCACACCGTCGCCGTCCTGATGGAGTGATGGGGGAGGATGGGCCACGTGAGCGAACCATTTGACGTACCCATCAGCGACGAGGTCATCCGGCTCGGTCAGTTCATGAAGCTGGCCAACCTGGTCGAGGCCGGCTCCGAGGCGCGCCCGGCGATCACCGCCGGCGAGGTGAAGGTCAATGGTGAGATCGAGCTCCGCCGCGGCCGCCAGCTCCGCCTCGGCGACGTCGTCGAGTACGCCGGGCAGGCGGCCCGGGTCTCTGACGAGGCCGACTTCGACGTGCCCTGGTAGGGCCCGGCGCAAATAGGAGCGAGGCGGTGACCCCGAAGGGTCACCGCCTCGCTGCGTACGAACTGCTTACTTCTCGACCTTGACCAGGTCGCAGACGAAGATCAGGGTCTCGCCGGGCTTGATCGCGCCGCCGGCGCCGCGGTCGCCGTAGCCCAGGTGGGGCGGGATGACGAGCTGGCGGCGGCCGCCGACCTTCATGCCGAGGATGCCCTGGTCCCAGCCCTGGATGACCTGGCCGATGCCCACGCGGAAGTCGAGCGGCTCGCCGCGGTTGTAGGACGCGTCGAACTCCTCACCGGTGGACAGCGCAACGCCGACGTAGTGGACCGATACGCGGTCGCGCTCGGTGGCCTCCTCGCCGTCACCGATGGTGATGTCCTTGATGACGAGGTCGGTCGGAGGGGTGGGGTCGACGAAGTCGATCTCAGGCTTCTGGCTCATGAATTCAGTCTACGTATCGATTCTCGCTGGGGCACACCACCGACGCGTCGGCCGTCCCGGGGTAGATCGTGGTCAGGCCGTCGGCTCGCTCCCGGCCGAGGTTCCACTCCAGCCAGTCGCCCTCGCGCTCGCTGGGCCCGAGCACACAGCTGCGCAGGTCGTCGGGGAGCTCCTTCAGGGCCGGCACCGCGTCGTCGCTGAGCTCGGCGAGGAAGTCCGTGTCGATCTTCCCGGTCTCCTCGTAGCGCGAGACGTTGTGCTCGGCGATCCACGCATCCGGGTTGATCGCGGCGATCCCGAGCAGCGCGACAGCACCGCTGACCAGCGCGAACCGGCCGAGCCAGAGCCCGCCGCCGATGGCCTTGCCGGTCACCGCGGCGACCAGCCCGGCGATCACCAGCAGACCCAGCCAGGCCTCGAAGACATCGACGAGCAGGCGGAGCTGGGTGAAGCCGTACGCCTCCTGGTAGAGGTGCATCCGGTACAGCGCCGACCCGACGACGACCAGGGCCTCCGCGGCGAGCAGCCCGAGCGCGATCCGCAGCCACAGCCGGTCGGCGACGGTCTCCACCGGCGCCTTGCGCGCCGCCGCCCAGATCACCAGCAGGGTCAGAGCGGTGGCGACGGTGAGCTGGCCGAAGCCCTGGTGGACGTATTCGGCGTACGTCAGCCCCGTCGTCTCGCGAAGGTAGTCCTCGCCGCCGAAGACAGCGGTCGCCTGTGCGATCAGGAACGCGGCGAAGACTGCGACCACGACGCCGACCGGAGCCAGCCACTCGTAGCGGTTGGCGACGGGCTGGGACGTACGCTCGCTGCGGTCGATCCGGGGCGGGTTCACGGCCAGGTACGCAGCGCCCATCACGACGCCGAAGACGAAGACGGTCATGAAGACCCGAGCCGCGAAGGTGTCCGGCCGTACGTCCGGCACGAACTGGTCGACCCAGCTGCCCAGCACCGCGTCGGCGGTGGTGAACAGGAGCCCGAAGATCACCAGGCCGAGCAGCGAGAGCACCGTGGTGCGGGCGACCGCGGCTCCGTGACCCTTGCCGGAGACGCTGGTCAGCGTGCGGCCCAGCCACGGGATCCCGCGCAGCCCCGCCAGCGGCCAGGAGATCCCGGTCAGCACGATCCCGAGCAGCGTCTTCGCCTGGGTGGAGGCACACAGGATCACCGCGATCGCCGTGAGCAGGCACAGCACGACGAGCCACTCGGCATCGCGGAACACCGCGACCGAGGCGAGCAGCGCGAACAGGACGTAGCAGATGATCGGGAACAAGTTGCGACGTTTCTCGCTCGCCAGCGTCACGACCCCACCGGCGGCCAGCAGCACGATGACCGTGCCGAGCCCGGCGTTGCGGTCGGGAATCAGCAGCCCGCCGAGGAGGCCGGCGACCACGGCTCCGATGAAGAGCCCGAACCTCCCCGCGACACCGGAGTCGGGCCAGTAGGTGCCGAAGATGTCGTCGAGGACCGACGGGGTGGCATAGGCGGCCTTGGGGTCCGTTGTGGGGGCTTCGATCGGCCTGGCCGGTTCGGCGGGCTCGGCCGCCGGGGGAGTGGTGGGCATCTGGCTCTCCTCGTGGGTGGGGGTGAGATGACTGGGAGCGTGCTGATCAGGGACGGCGCGCGCGGGTGGGCGCAGCGGGAGGTCGACGCGCACCCGGGCGCCGGCGGCGCCGGGGAGCGGGTCGAGGAAGGCGATGGAGCCGCCGTGCAGGTCGGTGACCCACCGAGCGATGGCGAGCCCGAGCCCGGTCCCGCCACCCTCACCGGAGGCGCTGAGCGTGCCGAAGGGTTCGAAGACGCGCCCTCGGTCGGCGATGGGGATGCCGGGCCCGGAGTCGAGGACCTCGAGGTGATAGCGATCGCCGTCGATTCCGGCCCGTACGGTGACCACGCCGCCGCGGGGACTGTGCCGGGAGGCGTTGTCGAGCAGGTTGACGACGAGCTGGCTGAGGCGATCGGGGTCGGCGTCGACGATCAGGTCGGCCGGCGCGTCGATCTCATAGGTGACCGGCCGCCCGTTGACCCGCGTCTCCGCGACGCAGGCCTCCAGGAGCGGGCCGAGCTCGACCGAGGCCGTGCTCAGCGGCGCCTTGCCCGCGTCGACCCGCGCCAGGTCGAGCAGGTCCTCGACCAGCCGGCTCAGGCGCTCGGCCTGGCCGAGCGCGGTCTGGAGCGCGGCCGGGTCGGATCCGACGCCGTCCACGAGGTTCTCCAGCACGACGGTGAGAGCAGCCAGCGGCGTACGCAGCTCGTGGGAGACGTTGGCGACCAGATCGCGACGCTGGCGGTCGACGGCGCCGAGGTCGCTGGCCATGGTGTTGAACGCACGGCCCAGCTGACCGACCTCGTCGGCACCGACGGCAGGCACCGAGACCGAGTAGTCGCCCCGCGCCATCCGCCGGGCCGCGACGGTCATCTGCCGCAACGGCGAGGTCATCCCGGCCGCCAGCAGCTGGGTGACCGCGAGCGCGATCCCGATCGTGACCGGGATGGAGATCCACGGGGAGACCCCGGTGATCCGCCCGACGGAGGCGACGACCGCCGCCACCAGGGCGCTCGCGGCGACCAGGAGCCCGAGCTTGACCTTGATCGAGGAGACCCGTTCCAGGGGAGTCATTCGCCGGCCTCCAGGGCGTAGCCGACGCCATGCACGGTGCGGACCCGCGCGGACCCGATCTTGGCGCGCAGCCCCTTCACATGGCTGTCGACCGTGCGGGTGCCCGAGGCGTCGTTCCAGCCCCAGACCTCGGCGAGCAGCCGTTCGCGGGTGACCACGGCGCCCGGGTCGGCGGCCAGGCAGACCAGCAGGTCGAACTCGGTCGGCGTGAGCCGGACCTCGTCACCATCGACCCACACGCGCCGGGCCGCCGGATCCATCCGCAGCCCCCCGATCTCAGCCGTACGCCGCGGCGACCCGGCCAGTTCGGCCGCCCGCTCCACCCGCCGCAGGAGTGCGTTGACCCGGGCCACCAGCTCGCGGGCCCGGAACGGCTTGGTCAGGTAGTCGTCGGCCCCGACCCCGAGCCCGACGAGCACATCGGCCTCGTCGACACGCGCGGTGAGCATGAGCACCGGCACCGGACGTACGGCCTGGATCCGGCGGCACACCTCGAGGCCGTCGTAGCCGGGCAGCATCACGTCGAGGACGACCACGTCGGGCGAGGTCTCCTCGAAGCAGGAGACCGCCCCGGGGCCGTCCCACGCTCGGACGACGTCGTAGCCCTCCGCCTCGAGCCGGTCCGAGACGGCCTGGTTGATGACCGGCTCGTCCTCGACGACGAGGACCCGGCGGGTGACGGTCAGATGTTCTGGCACATGCTCAGGCTAGAAGCCCGAGCCGCCGGAAAGGCTGCAGAAGTTGTGCAGGTCCTGTGAAGGTCGGACCCGAACAGGATCTCAGGTCTGGTGGACGTACGCCTCGAGCTGGTCGCGCTCGAAGGCGAGCTGGTCGATGCGGTGCTTGACCAGGTCGCCGATGCTGACGATGCCGACCAGAGCGCCGTCGGGGGAGACGACCGGCATGTGCCGGATCCGGCGCTTGGTCATGATGCCCAGGATCTCGTCGATGGTGGCCTCGGGCGCACATGTCTCGACCTCGGCGGTCATGATCGAGGAGACCTCGGCGGCGAGCAGCGCGTCGTTCTCGTGGAGGCGGCGCACCACGTCGCGCTCGGAGACGATGCCGGCGACGGCGGTGCCGTCGGTGCTGACGACACAGGCTCCGATGCCGTGCTCGGCGAGCACCCCGAGCAGGTCACGCACGGTGGCGGTTGATGCGATCGTGACGACTTCTGCGATCGCCTTGCGAGTGAGTACGTCCGCGATCTTCATGCACCAACGGTAGCGGCCGTGACGTGCGTCACGCCAGGGTCTGTTCCGGAACGCGACTACTCGGTGCCCGGCCGGCGGAACGCGGTGACCGATCCGGGCTGCGCGGCCGGCCAGTCGGCGTCGTTGTTGCCGTCGGGCAGCCCGCCGAGGAAGGAGAGCACGGCGTCGTGCAGGTGGCCGTTGGTGGCCAGGGCGTTGCCGCCCCACGGGCCCGGGTCGCCGGCCAGCGAGGTGAACTGGCCACCGGCCTCACGCACGATGATGTCCAGCGCCGCCATGTCGTAGAGCTCGAGCTCCGGCTCGACCGCGATGTCGACAGCGCCCTCGGCGACGAGCATGTAGGACCAGAAGTCGGAGTAGGCACGGGTGCGCCAGCAGCTCCGCATCAGCGCGAGGAAGTCCTCGAGGCGGTCGCGCTCCTCCCAGCCGTGCAGCGAGGAGTAGGACATCGAGGCGTCCTCCAGGCGGCGTACGTCCGAGACCTGGCAGGGCGTCGACTTCATCAGCGACTTGCCGGTGTGGGCGCCCTGGCCCTTCGCCGCCCACCAGCGCCGCCCGAGCTGGGGCGCGGAGACGACCGACATCACGACCTCGTTGTCGACCGCGAGCGCGATCAGGGTCGCCCAGACCGGCACACCGCGCACGAAGTTCTTCGTGCCGTCGATCGGGTCGACGATCCAGCGGCGGCTGGACGAGCCGGAGGATCCCGACTCCTCGCCGGTGATCGCGTCACGTGTCCGCGCGCGGGAGAGCGTGCGCCGGATCGACTCCTCCACGGCCTTGTCCGCGTCGGAGACGGGGGTGAGGTCGGGCTTGGTCATGACATGCAGGTCGAGCGCCTTGAACCGCGACGTCGACAGCGAGTCGGCGTCGTCGGCCAAAAGGTGCGCCAGCCGCAGGTCGTCGTTGAAGTCAGGAGTGCTCGCCACGAGGGTCCACTCTAGTGGCTCCGCCCCCGGAGCGAACCCTCCCCTGGTAACCGGTTCCCCACGAAAACACCGTCCAGGGCATGTCTGATCCGCCCAGGTCAGAGAGCGTACGTCGGCACCGACCGAGCCTCGAGCAGGCGACGGAACGAGGCAACCCGCTCCGGATCGAGCCCGCCGGCCTCGATCGCGGCGTCCAGCCCGCACTCGGGCTCCTCGGCGGCGTGCGAGCAGCCGCGCGGGCACTCGGCCGTCGCCTCCTGCAGATCGGGGAAGGAGACGATGAGCCGTTCCGGCTCGACGTGAGCCAGCCCGAACGTACGGATCCCCGGGGTGTCGATGATCCAGCCGGCCCCCGGAAGCCGCAGCATCAACGCCGACGTGGAGGTGTGCCGCCCCCGCCCGGTGACCGCGTTGACGTGCCCGACCTCGCGCCCGGCGTCGGGAACGATGGCGTTGACCAGCGTCGACTTGCCCACGCCGCTGTGGCCGAGGAGGACCGACGTACGTCCGTCGAGCTTCTCCTGCAGGGCGCTCATGTCGCCGCCCCGCTGCGTCACCACCCACGGCACCCCCAGTGCCCGGTAGGTCGAGGCCAGCGACTCCGGGTCGGCCAGGTCGGCCTTGGTGATGCACAGGAGCGGCTCGATGCCCGCCTCCAGGGCAGCCACGAGGGCGCGATCGATGAACCCGGTGCGCGGCTCAGGGTCGGCGATCGCGGTGACGATCACCAGCTGGTCGGCGTTGGCGACCACGACCCGCTCGACGGGGTCGTCGTCATCGGCCGTACGCCGCAGCACAGTCTCCCGCGGCTCGAGCTCGACGATCCGGGCCAGTGCCCCCTCCGCGCCCGAGGTGTCGCCGACGACCTTCACCCGGTCGCCCACGACGACGCCCTTGCGGCCGAGCGGGCGGGCCTTGACCGCCCACACCTCGACGTCGGGGGCGTCGTCCATGACCAGCGTGAACCGCCCACGGTCGACCGTGATCACCCGCCCGAGATCGGCCTCGTCGTAGCTGGGCCGGTCCTTCGTCCGCGGCCGAGTGCGGCGCCGGGGACGGTCGTAGTGCTCGACGTCCTCGGTCCCGTAGCGCCGCTGTGCCTTCGACATCAGGTGCTCAGAAGAGACCGGCCCAGAAGGGCGCGAAGTCGGTGAAGGTCTTGCTGGTGGTGGTGATGTTCTCGACCAGGACGTCCTCGACGGCCGCCCCGATGATGACGCCGGCGTGGGCCATCCGGTGGTCGGCGTAGGTGTGGAACACCCCGCCGTGCAGAGTCGCCGGCCGGATCGTCAGTCCGTCGGGATGCTCGGTGACGTCGGCCCCGAGCGCACCCAGCTCGCGCGCGAGCGCGGCGAGCCGGTCGGTCTCGTGGCCACGGATGTGGCCGATGCCGGTCAGGTGCGAAGGCGTCGAGGCGAGTGCGCACAGCGCGGCGACGGCCGGGGTGAGCTCGCCGATGTCGTGCATGTCCAGGTCGATCCCGGTGAGCCGCTCCGGCCCGGTCACGGTGAGCCCCTCGTCGGTGACCTGCACCTCGCAGCCCATCAGCGAGAGCACCTCGCGCAGCTGGTCGCCCGGCTGGTCGGTGGCCTGCGGCCAGTCGCGCACGGTCACGGTCCCACCCGAGACGGCGGCCAGGGCGAGGAACGGGGCCGCGTTGGACAGATCCGGCTCGATGGTGCGGTCCAGCGCCTTGATCGGTCCTGGTGCCACGGTCCACCGGTTGGCGTCCCCTCCCGATGACGGAGCGTCGACCGCTACGCCGTGCTCACGCAGCATCGCGACCGTCATGTCGATGTGGGGGAGCGACGGCACTGGCTTGCCGTCGTGGCGTACGTCCACACCGTGCTCGTATCGCGCCCCCGCCAGCAGCAGCGCGCTGATGAACTGGCTCGAGGCCGAGGCGTCGACCACCACGGTCCCGCCGGGCACGGCGCCCTGCCCCTGGATCGTGAACGGCAGCCCGTCACCCTCGATGTCCACGCCGAGATCGCGAAGCGCACGCAGCACCTCGCCGACCGGCCGCTTGCGCATGTGCGGGTCGCCGTCGAAGGCGACCGTGCCGGTGGAGAGCGCGGCCACCGGAGGTACGAACCGCATCACCGTCCCCGCCAGCCCGCAGTCGACCGCGGCATCGGCGTCGAACGCCCCAGGCGTCACGACCCAGTCGTCTCCCGAGGTGTCCACGTGGGACCCCAACGACGTCAGCGCAGCCGCCATCAGCAGCGTGTCGCGGGACCGAAGCGCGCGACGTACGACGCCGGGCCCGTCCGCGATCGCTGCGAGCACCAGAGCGCGGTTGGTGAGCGACTTGCTCCCGGGCAGCGACACCGTCGCCGTCACCGGACCGCGCGCTCGGGGTGCCGGCCAGGGGTCGGCCGGTCCGTTGGCGGGGTCGGCGGCACGGTCGGTCGTCGTAGTCACAGGTCCAACTTTAGAGGTTCCACGAGCGGAGGCGGCCGTCGGTCACTGGGATGAAATCACTCGAACCCGATCGCCTTCAGGAATTCCTTCCAGGTCAGCCCGCCAGTCGTGGCGCCGCGCTCAGCCTCGGGCGTCGCGCTCGGGCTGGCGCTGGGCACGCCGGAGTTCTCGGGCAGCGACGGGCTCTCGCCGGGCGTGCTCGGCAGGGTGGGAAGGTCCGAGGACGGCGTCGGCACCTGCGGAACGTCAGGAGTCGTGGGCGGCGTGGGCACCTGGGGTACGTCGGGAGTCGTGGGCGGCGTCGGCACCTGCGGCACGTCCGGCGTCTCGGAGGGCGTCGGTTCCGGAGTCGGAGTGGGAGTCGGCTCCGGCTCGGCGGTGCCGCTGGTCGAGGCGGTGTTGTTGCTGGTGTCGCTGTCCTCGTAGCCGGCGGGCACGATGCTCGCCTCGAAGGTCCAGGTCGCGCCCGACATCGGGATGAACGAGACGTGCGCGGCCTCGCCGTCACCGGCGAGCGTGCACTCGTAGGTGACCGTGCCGTTGACAGGCATGGTGGCGAAGGGAGCTCCGCAGGCCGACCAGGCGAAACCAGGTCCGAAGTAGGGCGAGGCCACGCCGGTCATGGTGATCCGGAGCGTCGTCGACCGGCCGTCGGCAGCCTCGGGGAGGCCGTCGACAGAGACGACGACGTCCTCGTACTCGTGCAGGTCGGACACGCCCGGGATGATGAAGACCCCGCCCATACCCGATTCGTGACGGTGGCTAACCCCGACTTTTGGGTCGTGCTTCGGAGCTTGCTCGAAGGTCACCTCCACAGCACCGACGTCCTTACCGCCGTGGCCATCCGAGATCCGATAGGTGAAGGTGTCGCCAGCGCCGTCGTAGCCGGCGGTCATCGTGTAGACGACCTTGCCGTCGACGATCTCGGCCTTACCGTGCGCAGGCTGCTCGACGATCTCGACCAGCCCGAGGGTGTCGCCGTTGTCGTCGGCGTCGTTGGCGAGCACGTCGATGGTGGTCTTGGCGGTCCCCGGCTGGTTGCCGTTGCCGTTCCCGTTGTTGCCCTCGCCGTTGCCGTTGCCGTCGGTCACCGTCGCCGTGGCGGTGTCGTTGACCGCGTTCGGGTCGGCGTTGGGCGTGGTCACGTCGACGGTGCCGGCGACCTCGCCGCCGTTGCCGTCGGTGAGGACGTACTCGATGGTGTCGGTGCCCCGCCAGCCGATGTCCGCCTGGTAGGTCACCGTGGTGACGGGCTCGCCGGCCATCCGCAGACCACCGAAGATCGCGCCGCTGACGCTGCCGCCCCTACCGCCCGGGGACGACGTGCCGCCCATGGTGACGGTGCCGTGGGCGGGGGAGGCGACGGTGGCCTCCTTGACCGAGAGTGGGTCGCCGTTGGCGTCGGTGGCTCCCTCGGTCAGGTCGATGATGGTCTTGCCGCCGGGCTGCCCGCTCACGGTGGACAGGGGCTGGCTGATGACCGGCGCCTGCTGCGTCTGGGCGGGAGCCGGGTCAGCGGGCTGGTCGGCCGGTTGGTCGGCGGGAGGCGGTGCCGCTGCGGGCGGCGCCGCAGGGTTGTCGGCCGGAGGTGCGGCCGGGTCTGCCGGAGCCGGAGCAGGGTCTGCCGGTGCTTCGGCAGCAGGCTCCTCGGCGGCCGGCACCTTCTGCGCCGGGTCGCCGCCGGTGAGCACGAGCCCCGCGGCCACGGCCGCAGCGGCCGCGACACCGGCACCCGCACCGACCGTACGTCCCACCGGATCGCCCAGCACCCAGTCCCGGACTCGCCCGAAGAAGAGCACCACGCCACCCTTGGCAGCGACACCACTTCCGACGGCGAGGTAGCCCGCGCCAGCGGCGCCGAGCAGGGCCGGAGCGAGCCAAGCACCCATCCCGGAGTTGACCTCGGTGAGCTCGAGGTAGATCGCGGTGCACGGACGGCAGTCCTGCAGGTGGTCGTCGACCTTCGTCGAGTCGCGCTTGGACAGGCCGTTGCGGATGTAGGCACCCAGGTTGGCGCGCGTGGTGGCGCAGGCCTCCTCGCCGGCGTCCTGCGCGTGCATCGAGATGAACGCCTGCTTGAGGCCCTCGCGAGCCCGGTAGGCGAGCGCGGAGACGGAGTTGGCCGACATCCCGAGCATCGGCGCGATCTCGGCCGGCTTCTGGCCCTCGACCTCGGTGTGCCACAGCACCTGCTGCCAGCGCTCCGGAAGCTGCTGGAACGCCTTCGCGGCGGCCTGGTTGTCGAAGCCCGACACCGCGGTGTCCTCGAAGGGCACGCCCGGGTCGAACGGCGTCAGGTCGTCGGTGGTGGTCAGCTTCGAGGCGGCGCGGATCTTGTCCACGTGGAGCCGGCGCAGCGAGGTCAGCAGGTAGGCGCGGAAAGCGAGGTCCGGGCCGCCGCCCCGCTGCAGCACGTTGAGCACCTTGGCGAACGCCTCGGAGACGAGGTCGTCGACGTCACCGGCCGACACCAGCTGGCGGGCGAGACGGCGGGCAGCCTCGACATGGCGCTCGAACAGGGTCCCGTACGCATCCAGGTCACCGCCGCGGACAGCGGTGATCAGCTCGGCGTCGCCAGGGGCGTCGAGGGTAGGTAGAGAGGTGGGGGTCGATTCGCTCACAGCACCAGAGACGTTAGAAGGACGGAGGTATGACGCGGGTTGCGCCGACGGGAGACATGCGTTGTGCTAACGACTACGGAAGCCCGCACGTCACGCCCCCTCCCCGGATCTGACAACAACTTTCGCGAAACCCAGAAAATGTGGGTCGCTACCGCGTCATGGTTGCCGATTTAGTACGTCAAGTCCATGTGGGCACGCGGTAGATCAGCGCGCGCACCACTGTATCCGTGACCCAGCAACTTCGGACAAGGAACGACACCAACGCCAGGAAACACGAGGAAAGAGGTGAGTTGTGCGGCTGTTCTCCCGAGGTCGGCGTGCGCCTGCATCCACCTCGCCTGAATTCAGAGAGCTCTCCGACGAGCAGCGTGCGGCGCTCCCGCCGCGGTTCGAGGCCGTCGCGGAGGCGCTCGCCGAGCGCAGCAACTACGTCGCCGAGGCCTGCTGGGTCGCCGGCCATGACCTCGCGGAGTCAGGCGTGTCCCTCGGGGAGAGCCTCGAGGACCTGCGGATGACGACCCAGGCCATGGAGGATCGCGACCCGGCCTTCGTCGAGATGCATGCGCTGTCCGTCGCCTGGAGCGAGGCGACGCTCGGCTACCTGCACACGATCTCCTGCGCCGACCCGCTCACCGGTCTCGCCACCCTCGCGCACCTGCGTGAACGCATCTCGGATCTCTACCGTGAGGCGACGGCGCGCAGTCACGCGCTGGTCGTCACCGACGCCCACCTCCCAGGCGCCCCCGGTGGGAAGACCGACAGCATCGCCACCGCCCGCCGGATGTCGCTGCTCGGCCAGACCGCTCGCACCGTCTTCGCGACCGCAGCCGCCGTCGGACAGGTCGGCCACAGCCGGATGGTCGTGGTCGCACCGCGTGACGAGACGCTGGTCAAACGGCTCGGACTCCTCAAGCGGATGGTCGAGCACAGTGCCGACCGGATCTGGATCGAAGGGCTCCCGGAGAACGACCGGTCTGCAGGCATCCTGCTCGACGAGCTCGCCCGCGGAGCCTAGAAATACCTCCGAACACCACCGCCGCGCGGCGCTAAGGTGAACGTATGTGCGGTCGTTACGCGTCCAGCCGCCAACCAGACGAGCTGGCCGAGGAGTTCGAGATCGATGAGCTGCGCCTGCAGGAGCCGCTCACCGAGAGCTACAACGTAGCCCCGACCGACGAGGTCTACGCCGTCGTCGAACGCCCGCCGCGAGAGGACGACGCCTCCAGCGAGCGCCAGCTCCGTTCCGTACGTTGGGGCCTGGTCCCGTCGTGGGCCAAGGACGTCAAGGTCGGCAACCGGATGATCAACGCCCGGATGGAGACGGTGGGCGAGAAGCCCGCCTACCGCCGGGCCTTCGCCAAGCGCCGCTGCCTGCTGCCGGCCGACGGCTACTTCGAGTGGTACGCGACCGAGGCCAAGGACGCGAAGGGCAAACCTCGCAAGCAGCCCTACTTCATCACCCCCAAGGACGGGGGAGTGCTGGCGATGGCCGGGCTCTACGAGCTCTGGCCCGACCCCGCCAAGGCCGAGGACGACCCCAGCCGGTGGCTGTGGAGCTGCACGGTGATCACCACCGAGGCGGAGGACTCCCTGGGGCGGATCCACG
This sequence comes from Nocardioides sp. NPDC127503, assembly GCF_040302165.1. Taxonomy (NCBI): domain Bacteria; kingdom Bacillati; phylum Actinomycetota; class Actinomycetes; order Propionibacteriales; family Nocardioidaceae; genus Nocardioides; species Nocardioides sp. NPDC127503. Next base: position 332,112 of record NZ_JBEORH010000003.1, read on the forward strand.
ACCGGATGCCGCTCATGGTGGAACGCGAGCGCTGGGACGAGTGGCTCGACCCGGCCCGTCCGGGTGACCTGGAGCTGCTGACCCCGGCGGCGCCCGGCCGGCTGGAGGCCTACCCGGTCTCGACGCTGGTGAGCAACGTACGCAACAACGGCCGCGAGCTCGTAAAGCCGCTGCCGCTCGAGGAAGCCTGGGGATGACATGGGTGGAACCACGACGCAGATGATCGACACGCCCTACGGACAGGGGCGGCTCTACACCCGCCGGGCGCGGCGACCACAGGCGACGCTGCTGCTCTCCCACGGTGCCGGCAACGGCATCGACACCCACGACCTGATGGCGCTCAACGACGCGCTGCCGGCTCAGGGGATCACTGTGGTCCGCTTCGAGCAGCCCTGGCGGGTCAAGGGGAAACCGGTGGCCACGCCGCCCAAGTCCCTCGACGCGGCGCTGACCCTGGCCGCCAACTGGATGCGGGTGCGCACGCCGCTGGTGGTCGGAGGCCGCTCCGCGGGGGCGCGCTCGGCGGTCCGTACGGCGCGCGGGTTCGGCGCCGCCGGGGCGCTCTGCCTCGCCTTCCCGCTGCACCCGATCGCCAAGCCGAGCATCTCCCGTGCCCACGAGCTGCTGGAGTCTCGGGTGCCGACGCTGGTGCTGCAGGGCACCCGGGACAGGTTCGGCAGGCCCGAGGAGTTCCCGGAGGGGATCGAGGTCACCCCGATCCCGGGCGCGGACCATTCCCTGATCGTCGGCAAGCGTGGCCCGATCACGCAGGCCGACGCCGACGCGATCCTGGTCGAGTCGACCCTGGAGTGGCTGGTCCGCGAGGTCATCGTCTAGCCGGATCTGGGCGATTTCCAAAGCGAGCCATGTGTGGCGGCGCTAGGGTTTACAACGTGGTAAACGCCTCTCGTCTGCGCAGCCGGGACTGGTTCGACAATCCGGCCAATCCTCCGATGACGGCGCTCTACATCGAGCGCTACATGAACTGGGGCGTGACGCGCGAGGAACTCCAGTCGGGCAAGCCCATGATCGGCATCGCGCAGACCGGCTCGGACCTGTCGCCCTGCAACCGGCACCATCTCGGGCTGGCGCAGCGCGTACGCGACGGGATCCGGGAGATGGGTGGGATCGCGTTCGAGTTCCCGGTGCACCCGATCCATGAGATGGGGAAGCGGCCGACGGCGGCGCTGGATCGCAACCTCGCCTACCTCGGTCTGGTGGAGGTCCTCTACGGATATCCGCTCGACGGGGTGGTGCTGACGACGGGATGCGACAAGACCACGCCGGCCTGCTTGATGGCGGCGGCCACGGTGAACATCCCGGCGATCGTGCTCTCGGGCGGGCCGATGCTCAACGGCTGGCTCAAGGGGGAGCGCATCGGTTCGGGCACGATCATCTGGAAGGCGCGCGAGATGCTCGCTGCGGGGGAGATCGACGAGGCGGAGTTCACCGAGCTGATCGCATCCTCTGCGCCGTCGCCGGGCCACTGCAACACCATGGGCACCGCCGCAACGATGAACAGCCTCGCCGAGACCCTCGGGATGAGCCTGCCCGGCTCGGCCGCGATCCCGGCGCCGCACCGTGATCGCGGCCGGACGGCGTATCTGACGGGCAGGCGCATCGTCGAGATGGTGCACGAGGACATCAAGCCCTCCGACGTCCTGACCAGGGACGCTTTCGAGAACGCGATCGTCGTGAACTCGGCGATCGGTGGCTCCACCAACGCTCCGGTCCACATCAACGCGATCGCCCGGCACATCGGGGTCGACCTCGGCATCGAGGAGTGGGAGACGATCGGGCACCGGATCCCGCTCCTGGTCGACATGCAGCCCGCCGGCAGGTTCCTCGGTGAGGAGTTCCACCGCGCGGGCGGGGTGCCGGCCGTCGTCCACGAGCTGATGCGTCACGGGCTGATCCACGAGGATGCGCTCACCGTGAACGGACGCACCATCGGCGAGAACTGCCGCGACAGGATGAGCGAGGACGCCGAGGTGATCCGCGGCTTCGACGACCCGCTCATGGAGCAGGCCGGCTTCATCGTGCTGACCGGGAACCTGTTCGACAGCGCGATCATGAAGACCAGCGTGATCTCGAATGAGTTCCGGGAACGCTACCTCTCGGACCCCGAGCACCCGAACGTCTTCGACGGCCGCGCGATCGTCTTCGAAGGGCCCGAGGACTACCACGCCCGCATCGACGATCCCTCGCTCGAGGTCGACGAGCAGTGCATCCTGTTCATCCGGGGTGTCGGCCCGATCGGCTACCCCGGCTCGGCCGAGGTCGTGAACATGCAGCCACCCGCCGCACTCATCGAGCGTGGTGTGCACTCGCTGCCGTGCGTGGGCGACGGCCGCCAGTCCGGTACGTCAGGCTCGCCCTCGATCCTCAACGCCTCGCCCGAGGCTGCCGCCGGAGGAGGCCTGGCGGTGCTGCGTACGGGCGATCGTGTCCGGATCGACCTCAACGCGGGAAGGGCGGACATGCTGGTCTCGGACGACGAGCTGGCCGAGCGGCGCCAGGCGCTCGGGGAGTTCCCGGTGCCGGAGTCGCAGACGCCGTGGCAGGAGATCCAGCGGTCAATGGTCGGCCAGCTCGCCGAAGGCATGGTCCTCGAGCCTGCGGTGAGATATCAGCGGGTGGTGCAGACCAAGGGCACCCCGCGCGACAACCACTGAGGAGCAGCCGATGCACCTTGTCCGATACGACAGCGGGAACGGTCCACAGGTCGGCGTACGCAGGGACGACTCGATCACGCCGGTGAGCGGTGTCGGATCCATGGCGGAGCTCCTCGCGATGCCGTACGACGAGCTCCGGGCGACCGTCGAGTCCGCGTCGGCGGCCCCGGTCCCGGTCGCGTCCGTACGTCTGCTCGCCCCGCTGGACGGGCGGGCCGAGCTGTGGTGCGCGGGCGTCACCTACGCCCGTTCGCGCAGCGCCCGGATGGAGGAGAGCGCCGAGCAGTCGGTCTACGACAAGGTCTACTCCGCGCAGCGGCCCGAGCTGTTCCTGAAGGCGCCGGCCTGGCGCCTGGTCACCGACGGCCAGCCGGTCGGCATCCGGGTCGACTCCGGCCACGACGTGCCCGAGCCGGAACTTGCCGTCGTGGTCAACGCCCACGGCGAGATCATCGGCTACACGGTCTGCAACGACATGAGCTCGCGCTCGATCGAGGGCGAGAACCCGCTCTACCTGCCCCAGGCCAAGGTGTACGCAGGTGCGGCAGCGCTCGCGACAGGCATCAGACCCGTATGGGAGGTCCCCGACGCCACCGGCCTCGCCATCAGCCTGGTGGTCCGCCGGAATGACCAGGAGGTGGTCACGGCAAGGACATCGACCAACCAGCTCGTACGTCCGATCCAGCAGCTCGTCGACTACCTGTTCGCCGCCAACGAGTTTCCTGACGGTGCGGCGTTGGCCACAGGCACCGGGATCGTCCCCGACATGGACTTCAGTCTTCAGCCCGGCGACATGGTGGAGATCGAGGTCGCGGAGGTCGGAAGGCTCGTCAACCGGGTGGAGGTCGGCAAGGAGCCCTTCGGGAGGCTCAACCGTTGAGTGTCTGAGCCGGCGCGCCGGACTTCCGCGATGAGGTCTTCGGTGTCCCGGAGGCGGTCCCGCCGGACGACTCCCGCACGATGACGTCGAAGGCAGCCTTGTGCAGCCGTGCCGGCCGCGCCGACCCTGCGCCCCACTCGATGCGCTCGACGAGCATGCTGACCGCCATCTCCGCGATCTCCGCACGGCCGGGGTCGATGCTGGAGAGCGAGGGGATGGTGAGGTGGCTGATGGTGATGTTGTCGAAGCCGATCACGGCCACATCGTCGGGCACGATGCGCCCGGCTTCACCGAGAGCCCGGAGCGCACCCAGCCCGAGCGAGTCGGTCAGGGTGAAGATGGCGTCGAACTCCAGCCCGGACTCGATCAGCTGCCGGGCCGCGTCGGCGCCGTCCTCCGGATGCCAGGGCGCGACGACGCGCTCGAGTCGGGGATCGCGCTCGATACCGGCAGCCGCCAGAGCCTCCCGGTAGCCCTGGATCCTCAGGTTCGAGGGCCCCATCACCCGGGTCTCGTCGTCCGGATGGGCCCCGATGACGGCGATCCGCCGGCGCCCCAGTGAGATCAGGTGCTCGACGGCTGCGCGCGCCGCGCTGATGTTGTGCATCGTCACGTGGTCGGTGGGCCCCCCGAAGATCCACTCTCCCAGCATGACCAGCGGGAAGTCGACGTACGCCAACAGGTCGCGGTCCTCGGTGCCGAGCCGCTCGGGGCTGAAGAGCAGGCCGTCGGTCTGGGGGAGCCCGTGGGTGAGGAGCTCGATCTCGTGCTCGCGGTCGCCTCCGAGCTGTCCGACGATGACGCTCAGTCCGCGCTTGGCCGCCGCCGCGATGACCGCATCGGCCAGCTCCGCGAAGTAGGCCTGCCTCAGCTCCGGCACCGCCAGGCCGATGACGCCGGTGCGGCCGGAACGCAGGCCGCGCGCGGAATGGTTCGGCCGGTAGCCCAGCTCGGCGATCGCCTGCTGCACGCGGGCACGCGTGTCCGGGTGCACGTTCGGGTGGTCGTTCACCACGTTGGACACGGTCTTGGGCGAGACACGGGCAATGGCCGCGACTTCGCGCATCGTCACAGCCATCGTCGCCTCGTGTTCCCTCGTGCCCCCGGGTCAGGGGCAGCCTACATCGCTATTTTCCCTCGACGCCGCCTGCCCATTCGGACGCTCCGTGTGGCGAATGTCACGTTCGGGTCTTGACAGCGCCTGAGCGCAGGACAAGGATATGCGCTAATTACCACGTAGTAAATCCGCTGGTGAGAGGCGTGCATCGTCGTAAACCGGCGGTGTCCCCACGCGTGGGATACCTCAGCGAAGAGGAGTCTTCATGGTCGTTCTCCGGCGGCTGCTGTACTCGCAGAGGGCGGCGCCCTACCTCTTCATCGCGCCGTTCGTGATCACGCTGCTCGCCTTCTGGATGATCCCGCTCGTTCGTACCTTCCTGCTGAGCACCCAGGAGGTGGTGTTCGGACAGTCCGCCTTCATCGGTCTGGACAACTACCAGCGGCTCTGGGAGGACCGGCTCTTCTGGAAGGCGATGTTCAACAGTGCCCGCTACATGGTGCTGACCATCGCGCTCCTGATCCCGATCCCGCTCGTGCTGGCCGCGGCCATCAACTCCAAGATCGGCAGTGACCGCGTCAAAGCGGTCTTCAAGGCTTCGATGTTCGTTCCGGCGCTGACCTCCGTCGTCGTCGCCGGGATCATCTTCCGGCTGATGTTCGCCGAGACCGGCACCGGCCTGATGAACCAGATCGTCGGGGTGTTCGGCCTCGAGCCGGTCCGGTGGCTTCGCATCGACACCGGCGGGCTGATCGCCCTGCTGGCGCTGGCGATGTGGCGCTGGACCGGCGTCAACATCCTCTACTTCCTCGCCGGCATGCAGGCCATCCCGGAGGAGTACTACGAGGCCGCGACCATCGACGGGGCCAGCAAGCTGCAGCAGTTCTTCCACATCACCCTGCCCAACCTGAAGCCGACCATCGTCTACGTCACGACCATCAGCGTGTACGGCGGTCTGGCGATGTTCCTGGAGAGTTTCATGCTCTACCGCGGCAACGCCTCGCCCAACGACCAGGGCCTGACGGTGATCGGCTACCTCTACCGGCGGGGGATCGAGCAGAACGATCTGGGCTTCGCCTCCGCGGTCGGTGTCGTGCTCCTCGTGGTCATCATGACCATCAACCTGACGTTCCTCACGCTCAGCGGGACCTTCAAGAAGGAGAGCGCCCGATGAGTGCCGAGCCGGCAACGCGTACCAGGGTCCAGCTGCCGTACTGGATCCACGGCTCGGTCCAGACGGCGCTCCTGATGACGATCTTCCTGCTGGTGCTGACCCTTGTCGTGCTCGCTCCGCTGCTGATCATGTTCGTGGCGACGTTCCAGGACGGCAACGACGTCATCCGGCGGGGACTCTCCTTCGACATCGACCTCGGCTCGCTGTCGCTGGACAACTACGTGATGCTCTTCACCGACTCCGGGCCGTACTTCCGCTGGTTCGCCAACTCGATCCTGCTCACCGTCGTGCAGGTGGCCGGGACGCTGTTGGTCAGCTCGTTCGTGGCGTACGGCTTCGCGGTCTACGACTTCAAGGGCAAGACCGCGCTGTTCATCGCCGTGCTGCTGCTCATGGCCGTGCCGTTCGAGATCATGATGCTGCCGCTGTACGTGCTGGTGAACGACGTCGGCCTGGCCGACTCCTACTCGGTGATCGTGCTGCCGTTCCTGGCCGCTTCGGTGACGATCTTCTACTTCCGGCAGTACTTCCTCGGCATCCCGAAGGATCTGCTCGAGGCGGGCCGTATGGACGGCGCCACGGAGTTCGGCATCTTCTTCAAGATCGTGGTGCCGGTGGCGAAACCGGCGTTCGCGGCGATGGCCATCCTCAACGGGATGATCATCTGGAACAACTTCCTCTGGCCGCTGCTGGTGCTGCGCTCGGAGTCGAAGTTCACCCTCCCGATCGGGCTCAACACCCTGCTCACCCCGCATGAGAACAACTACGAGCTTCTCATCATCGGATCTTTGTTCTCGCTCCTTCCCGTCCTCGTGCTCTTCCTGCTGTTCCAGCGGTTCTTCGTCGCTGGGATGACGGCCGGGGCGCTCAAGGGGTGACCCCTTGCACAACCTCACAGATGGAGAGAACCAATGACGACAACGCGGAGATTGACCTCGCTCCTCGCCGCAGGACTCGCCGCGACGCTCGCGCTGAGCGCCTGCGGCGGCTCCGAGGACGAAGGCGGACCTGACGCCCAGGGCCGCACCAGCATCGACATGTGGGTGTTCGCCGAGCTGCACGGCACCTACTACGAGGCGATGGCCGAGGAGTGGAACGAGAAGAACCCCGACAAGGAGATCAAGCTCGACGTCACGGTCTTCCCGTACGACGAGATGCACAACAAGCTCCAGCTGGCGGTGAACTCCGGCAAGGGGCTCCCGGACGTCGTGGACATCGAGGTGAACAAGTTCTCCAACTTCGTCACCGAGGACGGGCGTACGCCGCTGGCAGACCTCTCCGAGGCCGCCGAGCCGTACAAGGACGACATCGTGCAGGCCCGGATGGACCTGTACGCCCGGGAGGGGAAGCAGCTCGGCTTCCCGACCCACGTCGGGGCTCAGGTGGCCTTCTACAACGTTCCGTTGATGGAGAAGGCCGGGGTCGACTACAAGACCATCGAGACCTGGGACGACTTCAAGGCGGCCGGCGCCAAGTACAACAAGGAGACCGGCAAGGCGTTCGGCGTCGCCAGCACCGACACCAACATCGTGCAGCCGCTGGTCATGGCGCAGCTCGGCGGCAACCTGTTCGACGAGGACGGCAACGTCACCGTGAACAGCCCGGAGGTCGTGGAGGCGATCGAGCTGCTGCAGGAGATGCAGAAGGCCGGAGCGCTCTCGACCATCCCGGGTGGCAGCCCGGACATCGAGGAGGCCTTCGGCCCCATCAACAACGGCGACTACGCGGCCATCGTCTACCCGGCCTGGTACACCTCCCGTTTCGTCGACTACATGCCCGACCTGGCCGGCGACGTCGCGATCGCACCGGCGCCGGTCATCGAGGGTGGTGAGGTCGCCACGATCGGTGGCGGCGGCACCGGCACCGCGGTGATCGACAGCTCCCCGGACAAGGAGTTCGCCACGGAGTGGCTCGCCTTCGCGAAGCTGTCGCCGGAGGCCAACGTCGCCGTCTGGGAGGAGCTCGGCTTCGACCCGGTGAACATGTCGGTGTGGGAGGACAAGGACGTCACCCACAACCCGGAGAACAAGTTCAACAAGTACTTCCGGACCAATCTCTTCGACGTCCTCAACGAGGTCAAGGGCGACATCGGCCACTTCGAGTCCTTCGAGGACCCGAACCTGCCCAAGGTCGACGAGGTGTTCACGACCAGTACGTACAACCAGATCTTCGGGGACGGTGTCCCGGCCAAGAAGGCGCTGGACCAGGCGCAGGCCGATCTGGAGAACGAGCTCAAGTAGATGGCAACGATCCCGGGCGCCAGCGGTCGCCGGCGCCCGGGACGCCGCTGCCCGGACCAGAGAGGGACCCATGGAGAACGGCAAGCTGACGATCGATCCGGCGTTCACCGTCGCCCCCGTCAACAGGAGGATCTTCGGGTCGTTCGTGGAGCACATGGGGCGCTGTGTGTATGGCGGCATCTTCGAGCCGGGGCACCCGACGGCGGACGACGACGGCCTGCGGGGTGACGTACTGGATCTCGTACGCGAGCTCGGCGTGACCGCTGTTCGCTACCCCGGGGGCAACTTCGTCTCCGGCTACAAGTGGGAGGACGGAGTGGGGCCGCGCGACCAGCGGCCGACCCGCCTCGACCCTGCATGGCGGACCATCGAGACCAACGCGTTCGGTCTCGACGAGTTCATGACCTGGGCGAGGAAGGCCGGTATCGAGCCCATTATGGCCGTGAACCTCGGGACGCGTGGCCTGCAGGAGGCGCTCGAGCTGTTGGAGTACGCCAACCACCCCGGCGGGACCGAGCTGTCCGACCGTCGTATCGCGCACGGCGCCGTGAAGCCGCACGACATCCGGATGTGGTGTCTCGGCAACGAGATGGACGGTCCCTGGCAGCTGGGCCACAAGACGGCCGAGGAGTACGGGCGTCTGGCCAAGGAGGTGGCTGGCGGCATGCGTCAGTACGACGCCGACCTCGAGCTCGTCGCCTGCGGCAGCTCGGGACGCTCGATGCCGACCTTCGGTGCGTGGGAGGCGACGGTGCTCGAGCACACCTACGACGTCGTGGACTTCGTCTCGGCGCACGCCTACTACGAGCTCGAGGGCGACGACGTCGCCAGCTTCCTCGCCTCGTCGGTCGACATGGACCTCTTCATCCGGGAGGTCGTCGCGACCGCTGACCACGTCGGAGCGAAACTCGCCTCGCCGAAGCGGATCAACATCTCCTTCGACGAGTGGAACGTCTGGTACCTGAAGAAGTTCCAGCAGGAAGGGACGCCGACGGAGTGGACCTCCGCCCCTCGGCTCAGCGAGGACGCGTACACGGTGCTCGACGCCGTCGTCGTCGGTTCTCTGCTCATCACGCTGCTCAAGCACAGCGACCGGGTGACCGCCGCCTGCCAAGCCCAGCTGGTCAACACCATCGGCTCGATCAGGTGCGAGCCGGGCGGGCCGGCATGGCGGCAGTCGATCTTCCACCCGTTCGCGCTGACCGCCCGGTTCGCGCAGGGAGAGGTGCTCGAGCCGCGTGTGGTCGCTCCGACGATGGCGACCGCCAAGCACGGTGACGTCTCCGTCCTCGACTCCGTGGCGACCCACGATCCGGAGAACGGCCGCGTGGCGGTGTTCGTCGTCAACCGGCACCCGTCGGAGTCCGTGGCCTTCTCCACCGACCTGCGCTACTTCGGCGGCGTGGACCTGGTCGAGGCGACGGTCCTGGGCGACGAGGACCTGTTCGCGGTGAACAGCATGGAGGATCCCGACCGGGTGGTGCCGAAGGCGTACGACTCCGCGAAGGTCGTGGGTGGCGCGCTCGAGGCCGAGCTGCCGCCGGCCTCGTGGAGCTTGTTCGTCCTGCAGACGTCCTGACGCAGCGGTCCGCCGGGCCCTTGGACAGCAGGGAATGTTTGGCGGCCGTCGCGGCGTTCACGCAACATGACCATTCTGCTCGAACGCCCGGTGGCAAATATGTCGCCGATGAGCGCCCCGATGGTCGCGCGCGTACCCTGGGACGTGATGAGCGACAACAACGATGAGGTCGTCGACCTGGCCACCGAGACTCCCGAGGAGCGCGCGCTGCGCTTCGAGCGGGACGCGCTGCCCTTCCTCGACCAGCTCTACTCGGCGGCGATGCGGATGACCCGCAACCCGTCCGATGCGGAAGACCTGGTGCAGGAGACGTTCGCCAAGGCCTACTCCTCCTTCCACCAGTTCAAGCCCGGCACCAACCTGAAGGCCTGGCTCTACCGCATCCTCACGAACACCTTCATCAACACCTACCGCAAGAAGCAGCGCCAGCCGCAGCAGTCGATGTCCGAGGACGTCGAGGACTGGCAGCTGGCGCGGGCCGAGTCGCACAGCTCGACCGGTCTGAAATCCGCGGAGATGGAGGCGCTCGAGCACCTGCCCGACTCTCAGGTGAAGGACGCGCTGCAGCGCCTCCCGGAGGAGTTCCGGCTCGCTGTCTACCTCGCCGATGTCGAGGGATTCGCCTACAAGGAGATCGCCGAGATCATGGAAACCCCGATCGGCACCGTGATGTCGCGGCTGCACCGCGGCCGGCGCCAGCTGCGCGATCTTCTCTCGGACTACGTCCGCACCAACGACCTCACCGGCGCTCGTGGAGGTGCGTCATGAGTGCCCACAAACATGACGCGTCACCCACCGACTGCGCGGACTTCCTCGAGCAGATCGTCTTCCTGATCGACAACGAGCTCACCGCGGCCGACGCCGACCAGGTCAAGCAACACCTGCAGAGCTGCAACCCCTGCCTGGAGACGTACGACCAGCAGCGCATCGTCAAGGCGGTTGTGGCACGCTCGTGCACAGAGGTCGCCCCGGGCGACCTGCGCGCGAAGATCATGGTCCAGATCCAGGAGCTCCGCACGAGGTCCTGATCCGCTCACAGACGCGACGAGAGCCCCAGCCGAATCGGCTGGGGCTCTCACGTCATTTACAGCTGTGTTCAGCTGTTGGGGCGCTTGCCGTGGTTCGCGCCCTTCTTGCGGCGCGCGCGGCGCTTGCGGCCAGTCTTGCCCATGATGATCTCCTCCATTGGGGTACGTGGACCCCGAGGGGCCTCGGCACAGTCTCTCAAACCCAGGTGCGGGAGGGCGAATTCAGGTCAGGTAGGTCGCGTTCGACTTCTTCAGCGCGGCGACGACGACCAGCAGCAGGTCGCCGCGGATCTGCGGGATGTCGTTGCTGAGCGCGAGCTGGATGTAGAGGGCCCGCAGGAACGCCTCGGCGTTGCCGGTGAGCAGGAACGGGTCGCGGTCGGGTGTCTCCGGGGTGGCGGTGGCGACGGTGACGATCCGGTTGATCCACGGCTCCATGATGTTGAGCGGGACCAGGTTGCGGCGCAGCACGGACATCGTGGCGGCCGCCAGCCGGTCGGGCTCGCCGTGGGCGTAGATGGTGTCTCCGCGGGCGAGCACCCGGTCGGCGACCACGTCGAGGATCACCGTCAGCTCGGGCTTGCCGAGGTGGGTGGAGGAGGCCAGGGTGCCCAGCGCGTCGGCGCCACGGGCGACCGCGTGCGCCCAGCCACGCTCGGGAACGAAGGCGCGCAGGTCGCGCTCGCGCAGCAGCCAGGTGGCGATCCGGTCGCCCCACTCCAGCACCTTCTCCGCCGGCACCAGCGAGCGGGCGTTGTCGCGGGCGATGCACTGCGCCAGGGCCTCGACCGAGGAAGCCCGGCGGAAGACGCCGTTGTTGCCGGAGTCGCCGAGCCCGACCACGAGGCCGGCGGCCATCCCGTCGCCAAGACCCCCCAGCAGGTCGTCGTAGACGCCGCGCTGGATCCACGTCGACAGGGCCGGCACGGCCAGTCCGCTGCGTACGTCCGGGTCTGGATCACCGAGCATCCGGGTGAGCTCGATGGTGAGGTCACCGAGGGGCCGGTCCGTGGGTACGGCGAGACCGGTCGAGTGAACCTCCCGCCAGTACGCCTCCGACATGGGGAACATCCTGCCAAACCCGGCCACGCGCCGACCACCGACCCGCGCAATGCCCTACCAAGGTCTACATCTACGCTGTCCGCGTGCCCACCCTGAGTGAGCTTGCCCAGAGCCACACCGACCTCGACAGCGAGGACGTCGGCTGGCTTCAGCTGCTCATGGCCGACTGGCAGATCCTGGCCGATCTCTCCTTCGCCGACCTGGTGCTGTGGTTGCCGGACAAGTCCGGGAACGGCTTCTGGGCGGCCGGTCAGATGCGTCCCACGACCGGTCCGACGGCCTATGTGGACGACATCGTCGGCATGTTCGTGCCGAAGGGGCGCCACGCCACCCTCGACGACGCCGTCGACGCCGGCCGGCTCGTTCGTGAGGGCGACCCGGAGTGGCGCGACGACCTCCCAGTGCGGGTCGAGACGATCCCCGTGCGCCGCGCCGGCCGCATCATCGCGGTGCTGAGCCGCAACACCAACCTGCTCGGCGTACGCACGCCCTCCAAGCTCGAGCTGTCCTATCTGCAGACCGCCGCCGACCTGACCCAGATGGTGGCCAACGGCTACTTCCCGGCGGTGGGGCAGCGCAGCGACCACACCGATACCCCTCGGGTGGGGGACGGGTTCGTGCGGGTGGACGCCGACGGCGTCGTCGACTACGCCAGCCCCAACGCGCTCTCGGTCTTCCGCCGGCTGGGGCTCTCCGGCGACCTCGCCGGCCAGTCCCTGGCCGGGATGACCCGTGCTCTGGTGCCGCCGCGCAAGCGGCCCGATGAGGAGACGCTGAGCGCGGTCCTCGGTGGGCGGGCCCACCGCGACACCGAGATCGACACCGGGGTGATGGCGATCATCATGCGCTCGATCCCACTGCGGCCACGCGGTGAGGCGATCGGCGCGCTGGTGCTGCTGCGCGACGTCACCGACCTGCGCCGACGCGATCGTGAGCTCGTCACAAAGGACGCAACGATCCGCGAGATCCACCATCGAGTGAAGAACAACCTACAAACCGTGGCCGCGTTGCTTCGGATGCAGGCTCGCCGGGTCGACTCCGGTGTCGCCCAAGATGCGCTGAACGAGGCCGTACGGCGTGTCGGGTCCATCGCGCTGGTCCACGAGATCCTCTCTCAGCAGGCCGTCGAGGAGACCGTCGAGTTCGACGAGATCGCCGACCGGCTCGCGTTGATGGTCGGGGAGGTCACCTCGGTCGGCGTCCCGGTGCGGGTGCGCCGTGAGGGGTCGTTCGGATCGCTGCCCTCGGAGGTGGCCACGCCGATGGCGATGGTCGTCACCGAGCTGCTGCAGAACGCAGTCGAGCACGGCTACCGCGGCAGCGGTCCTGGCGATGCCGAGACGGGCAAGATCGTGATGTCCGTACGACAGCAACCCGCCGGGCATCTCCGGGTGACCATCGAGGATGACGGTCATGGACTACCCGACGGGTTCAGTCTCGACACATCGACAAACCTTGGGTTGTCGATCGTGAAGACTCTCGTCGAAGGCGAGCTCGGGGGCCGGCTCTCGTTGGGGCCCCGGCCTAATGGCCATGGGGCGAGAGCTGCTGTCGAACTGCCGTTGGAGCTCTAGGTGGATCGCTAGGGGTTGATGGCCTCTAGGGCTTGGTCAGACGGCGGTGCGGACACGGGAGCGGGCGTTGCGGCGCTTCAGCGCACGACGCTCGTCCTCGCTAAGTCCACCCCACACGCCGTGGTCCTGACCGGCCTCAAGAGCCCACTGAAGACACTGCTCCCGGACGTCGCAACGCCGGCAGACCTGCTTGGCTTCCTCGATCTGGAGGATGGCCGGACCGGTGTTTCCGATGGGGAAGAACAGTTCCGGGTCTTCATCGAGACAAGCCGAACGGTGGCGCCAATCCATGGCTGGGTAGACCCTCTTTCTGACGTAGGATGGGCAAGGCCCTGGTGGTTCGAGACCCTGCGAGTCGGCACGTGGCGGGGATGTGTGAATGTCTTCACGTGCGTGCTGGTCTCTAGAGTTCCAAGAAATGGACGCCGAAACAACCCCTAACCAGTGTCTGGTTCGTCACCGGACCGTAACACTCAGTCTTCCTGGGGCTAGACAATTCGGTAACGCGGTGAGTTACCCGCAAATCGGGTGGTGTATGCTGCTGCGGATTTTCTGACGCTTGGCGAGGGTTCTAGGCTGCTGAGGTGACCGCGCCGCATCGCCCCTGGACCCTCCTGCTGACCGTGTTCGCCGCAGGCGCCGAGACCGTGGCGATGCTGCTCTGGGGAGCGCTGGAGTTCGTACGCATCCCCGGCGCCGCCTCGCTCACGACCGCGATCGCGGGTGGCCTGTTCTTCCTGCTCTGCGCCGCCGGCATCGGCTGGTGCGCCGCCATGTTCTGGCGACTGGAGTCGTGGGCGCGGGCGCCGCTGGTGCTCGTCCAGCTGATCGTGCTCGGCTTGGCCTGGAACCTGCGGGACGATCTCGCGATCGCGGGCGGGCTGGCGCTGGTCGCGGTCGTCGCCCTCGTCGGCATCTTCGCGCCGCCGAGCATCGCCGCGCTCGAGGACCGCCCGGGCGTGTCGCCCGAAGACGCGCCCTAGTCCTCCTCCAGCGCCTTGCGGAGCTGGGCGAGCGAGCGGTTGAGCAGCCGGGAGACCTGCATCTGGGAGACCCCGAGCTCGGCGGCGATCTCGGTCTGGGTCTTGTTGCGGAAGAACTTCAGCATCAGCACCTGCTTCTCGTGGGCGGAGAGGCTGTCGAGCACCGGCTTGATCGACTCCCGCACCTCGACGTCGTCCAGGCGCAGGTCGTGGGCGGTCAGCGAGTCGAGCATCGGTGAGGTCTCGTCGCTCTCGGAGTCGAGGGACAGCGCTGCGTACGCATTGCTGGACTCCAGGCCCTCGACGACGGTCTCCAGGCTGACCCCGAGCCGGGTGGCGAGGTCGCGGGCCGTGGGGGAGCGGCCGAGCTCCTGGGAGAGCTCGGCGGTGGCGTCGCGGAGGTTCTGCTGCAGGTCGCGAAGGCGGCGCGGGACGCTGACGGCCCACCGGCTGTCGCGGAAGTAACGCTTGATCTCGCCGAGGATCGTGGGCACGGCGTACGTCGAGAACTCCACGTCGCGGGAGAGGTCGTAGCGGTCCACGGCGTTGAGGAGGCCGACGACGCCGACCTGGACGAGGTCCTCGTGCGGCTCGCCGCGGCCGTAGAACTGGGAGGCGCAGTATTCGACCAGCGCCATGTTGAGGTGGACCAGCTCGTCGCGAACGCGGGTCCGTTCTGGGTCGGTCAGGTCTGGGCCGGCGAGGGTCCTGAAGAGCTCACGGGAGCGTGCGCGGGCGTCATCCACCTCGCTGGAGCTCCTGGACCTCGACGACCGAATCGTCTCCTGCGCCATGTCAGCGCGCGGCTCCAAGCGGGGTCGCTCCCGCGACCAGGGAGATCCTGAGCTGATCACCGTCCGGGGTGGCGGTGACCTCCCTGGCCAGCGTGGTGAGCACCTGCCAGGCGAAGCTCTCCTCGTCGATCTCCGCCACGGCATCGCAGGTCGTGGTCACGGTGACTCCGATGGTGTCCTCGCCCAGGTCGAAGACGACGTCCAGGTCAGCGTCCTCCGCGGCGCACTCCAGACAGATCGCCGCGGCCTCGCTGACCGCCATCCGCAGGTCCTCGATGTCCTCGAGCGTGAAGTCGAGGCGCGCGGCGAGCGCGGCGGTCGTCGTACGCAGCACGGAGACGTAAGCACCTTCTGCGGGAACGCGCAGTTCGACCTGGGGCATCTGGGTTTGTCAGTCCTTCTGTGGGAGTCCCGACGATTATGCAACGAGACCGCTCTCGCCGCGCCGTTAACGCACCACAGCCGCTCCGTGAACGGAGCGGCTGTGGCGTACGAGCTGAATCTCGGGAGAGATCAGGCCTTCTTGGTCGCCCAGAAGATCTCGGCGATCTCGTCGATCTTGGCGAGGAGCTTGTCGGCTACCTCGAGGTCGAGGGTGCCCTTGGTGCCGGAGGCGCCGGCCAGCTTGGTGGCCTCGTTGACGAGGGTGTGGAGCTGGGGGTAGGCCTCGAAGTGCGGGGGCTTGAAGTAGTCGGTCCACAGCACCCAGAGGTGGTGCTTGACCAGTTCGGAGCGCTGCTCCTTGATGAGCACCGCGCGGGTGCGGAAGTCGGGGTCGTCGCTGTCCAGGGCCTTGGCGATGACGGCCTTGACGGACTCGGCCTCGATGCGGGCCTGGGCGGGGTCGTAGACGCCGCAGGGCAGGTCGCAGTGGGCCGAGACCTCGATGGTGGGAGCGAAAAGTCGCGCGAACATGCGGGTCCTCTCAAAGAGTGTTCATGTGTCCTACGGATTGCGACACTACTCCGCATGGAAGACATCGCGGCCAGGGCACCCCGACACAGCTGGGGGATGGCGAAGGTCGTAGGGGTCTCGATGGAGCCGACGCTGCGGGCGGGGGACCGGTTGTGGGTCTCCTACGGACGTACGCCGGTGGCCGGGTGCGTGGTCGTCGCGCGGCTCGCCGACGGGGCGGTCGTGGTGAAGCGGGCGGTGGAGCGGCGTACGACCGCATCCGGGCGTCCCGCGTGGTGGCTGCTCTCGGACAATCCGGCCGCTCCCGGCGTGATCGACTCCCGTCACCGTGGGCCTGTCGCGGACGCCGACATGATCGGCGTCGTCGTCGCCCGACTCTGGCCGCGCCCGCGCATCCTGGGGCAAATCTCTGGATGAGGGCTCCAGATGAGGGCTTCGTCACCTTGTAGGAAACATCAACCGCTTCCTCCGGTAGCCTGTGGGAAACTTTTCGCCATCCGGGCATCACATCCCTGTAGATGGCGCCTTGCGCGGCTCCACCCCTCGGCTCGCGTTCGACCGCCCGACGTCCGAGTCCGTAGTTTTCTGGAGGCCCCCAATGACCGAGTCCACCCTGTCCACCGAGACCACCGCCTATGACGGCGACCCGGTGTTCGAGCTTCACCGCGGCGGCAAGATGGCGATCGCGGCGACCGCATCGGTCTCCGACAAGGCCTCGCTGTCGATGGCCTACACCCCCGGTGTCGCGCGAGTCTGCACCGCGATCGCCGAGAACCCTGAGCTGGCCCACACCTACACCTGGGTGCCCAACACCGTCGCGGTCGTCACCGACGGCACCGCGGTGCTCGGTCTCGGTGACATCGGCCCGGCCGCCGCGATGCCGGTGATGGAGGGCAAGGCGGTGCTGTTCAAGGAGTTCGGCGGCGTCGACTCGATCCCGATCTGCCTGGACACCACCGACGTCGACGAGATCGTCGAGACGGTCATCCGGATGGCGCCGAGCTTCGGCGGGATCAACCTCGAGGACATCTCCGCGCCGCGCTGCTTCGAGATCGAGGACCGCCTCAAGGAGGCGCTCGACATCCCGGTCTTCCACGACGACCAGCACGGCACCGCCGTGGTCACCCTGGCCGCTCTGATGAACGCGCTGAAGCTGACCGGCCGCAACCCGGAGTCGACCCGCGTGGTCATCTCGGGTGCCGGTGCCGCCGGTGTCGCGGTCGCCAAGATCCTGCTCGAGTTCGGCATCAAGGACCTTGCGCTGCTCGACCGCAAGGGCGTCATCTCCTCCACCCGCTCGGACCTGACCGCGTCGAAGAAGGCGATCGCCGAGGTGACCGCGGACGTCACCGGCCGCTCGGGCTCGCTGGCCGACGCGCTGGCCGGCGCCGATGTCTACGTCGGCGTCTCCGGCGGCACCGTCCCCGAGGAGCTCGTCGCGACCATGGCCCCGCAGGGGATCGTCTTCGCGATGGCCAACCCGAACCCGGAGATCCACCCCGACGTGGCCCACAAGTACGCCAGCATCGTCGCCACCGGGCGCTCGGACTTCCCCAACCAGATCAACAACGTCCTCGCCTTCCCCGGGATCTTCCGGGGTGCGATCGACGTGCACGCCTCCTCGATCACCGAGGGCATGAAGCTCGCCGCCGCGCAGGCGCTGGCTGCACTGGTCGGCGACGAGCTCTCCGAGACGAAGATCATCCCGGAGCCGTTCGACCCCCGCGTCGGCCCCGCCGTCGCCGCCGCGGTCGCCGAGGCCGCTCGGGCTGACGGGGTCGCTCGCGCCTGAGCGTTCCGCGATCTGCACACCTTGATCGAGGAACCGCCCAGGTCGGTAGGGTCGGGCGCATGTTCGCTGCGTACGCCGAGAAGTTCTCATCCGACGATCCGATCTCCGGCCTCGTGCTGGGGGAGCGGCCCGACCCTGTCGCTCCGGACGGGTGGACGACGGTCACCGTCAAGGCGGCCTCGCTCAACCACCACGACCTGTGGTCGCTGCAGGGGGTCGGGCTCAAGGCCGAGGCGCTGCCGATGATCCTGGGCTGCGACGCGGCCGGCCTCGACGAGGACGGCAACGAGGTCGTGGTGCACTCGGTGATCTCCTCGCCCGACTGGACCGGCGACGAGACCCTCGACCCGAAGCGGTCGCTGCTCTCCGAGCGCCACCAGGGCACCTTCGCCGAGAAGGTGATCGTGCCGCGCCGCAACGTCGTGCCGAAGCCCGCGGGGATGTCGTTCGAGGAGGCCGCCTGCCTGCCGACGGCATGGCTGACGGCCTACCGGATGCTGTTCACCCAGGGCGGGCTCAAGGCCGGCGACTCGGTGCTGGTGCAGGGCGCCGGCGGGGGAGTGGCGACCGCGGCGATCACGCTCGCGCGGGCAGCCGGCCTGAAGGTCTACGCGACCTCGCGTGACGAGGCGAAGCAGAAGCGTGCCCTCGAGCTCGGTGCCCACGAGGCCCTGCCTTCGGGCGAGAGGCTGCCGGTCAAGGTCGACGCGGTGATCGAGACCGTCGGCCGGGCGACCTGGAAGCACTCGGTGCGCTCGCTGCGTCCGGGCGGGTCGATCATCATCAGCGGCACCACGTCCGGGGCGAACCTCGACGACGCGATGCTGACCAACATCTTCTTCCTGCAGCTGAAGGTGATCGGCTCGACGATGGGCACCCGCAACGAGCTGGCCAGCCTGGTATCGCTGCTCGAGGCCACCGGCACCCGCCCGCTGATCGACCGCACCATGCCGCTGACCGAGGCCAAGGCCGGCTTCGAGGCGATGCACGCCGGTGATCTCTTCGGGAAGGTCGTCTTCACCCTGTGACACAGCACTCTGTGACGCCTGCGGTGTGACGTACGGCCGTGTGACGTACGGAATATCGTTCGACTCTCCCCGGTTCAACAAGCGACCATTGAGTGTCACTGCCGGGGGGCTCGAAAAGTTTCTCGTGGCGTGATGTCGAAATCGGCCCCGCCCGTTCGATCTATGTATAGAGCGGGTGGCACCGGGCCCCTGCGTACGACCCGAGGAACACGTCATGACTGCTGCCGTCACAACATCGCATCGTCCACAAGACGGTGAGAAGCGGCGTACGCCTGCCGTCATCACCCTGCTCGTGCTGGCCACCTTCGTGGTGATCCTGAACGAGACGATCATGCTCAACGCGATCCCGAACCTGATGAACAGCTTCGGGGTCACCGAGCATGCCGCTCAGTGGGTCTCGACCGCGTTCATGCTGACCATGGCCTCGGTCATCCCGGTGACCGGCTGGTTCCTGCAGCGGGTGACGACCAGGACCGCGTACGCCACGGCGATGGGTGTCTTCATCGCCGGCACCCTGATCTCGGCGATCGCGCCGGTCTTCGGGATCCTGCTCGCCGGCCGAGTCATCCAGGCGGCCGGTACCGCGGTGATGATGCCGCTGCTGATGACCACGCTGATGACGGTTGTCGACGAGAGCGACCGGGGCCGGGTGATGGGCAACGTCACCATGGCGATCTCGGTCGCGCCGGCGCTCGGGCCGACCGTGTCCGGGCTGATCCTGGGCTTCGGATCGTGGCGACTGCTCTTCCTGCTGGTCCTGCCGATCGCGATCGGGGTCGCCTGGTCCGGGCTGCGCAAGCTGGAGAACGTGGGCGAGACCTCCGAGTCGACCGTGGACTGGGCGTCCGTGGTGATCGCCGCACTCGGGTTCGGATCTCTGGTCTACGGGCTGAGCCGCTTCGCGGAGAGTGAGGTCGGGCGTCCGGTGGTGATCGCCGCCTTCGGTGCGGTGCTGATCGTCGGGTTCGTGTTCCGTCAGCTCCACCTGCAGCGGGTCGGTACGCCGTTGCTGGACCTGCGCGCGTTCCTGCACTCCACCTTCACCAAGGCGCTGGTGCTGATGGCGATCGCGTTCCTGGCGATGATGGGCTCGATGATCCTGCTGCCGCTCTACCTGCAGACCGTGCGCGGCCTGTCCCCGCTGATGACCGGTCTGCTGGTCATGCCGGGTGGCCTGGCCATGGGTCTGCTCGGGCCGACCGTGGGACGGATCTTCGACACGTACGGTGGCCGGGTGCTCGTGATCCCGGGCTCCGTCGGCATCGTGGTCGCTCTCGCCGGGCTCTCGCAGATCTCGCTGACCACCCCCTACCTGCTCGTGCTGGTGCTGCACCTGGTCCTGATGGTCAGCCTGGCGGCGGCCTTCACCCCGGTCTTCACCCTGGGCCTCGGCTCGCTGCCCTCGCACCTCTACTCCCACGGCTCCTCGATCCTGGGCACGCTCCAGCAGGTCGCGGCCGCCTTCGGCACCGCGCTGGCGGTCACCGTGATGTCCGTACGCAGCGACCAGGTCATCGACGAGGTCGGCGCCATCGCTGCCCAGGTGAGCGGCCTGCAGGCCGCGTTCATGGTCAGCGCCGCGCTGGCTCTGATCGTGGTCGTGATGGCCGTCCTGCTGCCGGCTCGGGCCGAGGGCTACGGCGAGTCCGACGAGGAGTCCGCTGAGGATTCTGCCGAGGAGCCGGATGCAGATATCGACGCCGAGCTCGCCGAGCTGTGCGAGCACGGGCGCGAGCCTGCTGTGTGCGGCTGCTGAGCCGTATGCCTGTGTAGGAATACCCGGTTAACCGGGTATTCCTACGACTCCGAGCGCCACTGATAGACGCCGATCAGCAACATCCTCAGCTGGGTGCGCACGGTGGCGACGATCTGCTCCTCCTGCTCGGGACGGGCGGTGGAGAGGATCTGCTCGGCGGTGGCGACCAGGACAGTCACGAACAGCGACGAGAGCACGTGCAGGTCCTTGGCCGTCCAGGTGTCGGTGCCGGTCATCAGCGCCAGGTCGGTGGCGAGCTCGCGCTCGCAGAGCTCGATCTCGCGGTGGATGGCCTCGCGCACCGAACGCGGCCCGGCGACACGCTCGCGGGCGATGAACCCGAAGTGGTCGCGGCGCCGGTGAACGTGGTCGACGAGCGCATCGATCGAGCCGTCGACGATGTCTTGGTCGGCCCGGGCGTTGCGGCGTACGTCTCGAAAGAGGTCGCGCAGCGAGTCGAATGACTCCTCGACCAGCGCCAGCCCGAGCGACTCGATGGAGTCGAAGTGGCGGTAGAACGCGGTCGGTACGATGCCGACCTGTTTGGCGACCTGGCGTAGCGAGAGCGCTGTCAACGAGCTGTCGGTGCACAGCTCCAGCGTCGCGTCCAGGATCGCTCGCCGGGTCCGGAGCTTGCGCTCCGCACGGCTCTCAGGCTCGGCACCCGTCTCGATCACCAGACCATCCTAGGCGCAGAGGTCGGTGGAGCGTCAGGTGCACACCTGTACACCGTGATCTGGACCACGCTCGCAGCGTCTTGACGCGTGCTGGGATGACCCGCCATGGTTGTCGGTGTACAGATGTTCACTGAAAGGCGAAAGACATGGCACTCGACCTCGGCGGCCGGATCCTCCGCTCCCGCACGGTTGCGGCGCTCGCCTCACCGCACGGCATCGACCGCTATCTGACCCAGATCAACCCGATGCTGGCCGCGCACGAGGTGCGTGCCCGCATCACCGACATCCACCCGGAGGTGAGCGCGCCTGGCGCGCCCCGGGTGGCGACCGTGACGCTCCAGCCCACCTCGACCTGGCGCGGCCACCGCGCCGGTCAGCACGTCAGTGTCGGCATCGACACGGGGGAGGGGCGGCGTACCACCCGCGTCTTCACCGTTTCCAACACCGAGGGGAAGCCGGGTGAGCCGCTCACCATCACGGTCCGTGCCCACGACGACGAGCACGCGACCCCCTACAGCATCTCCAAGTACCTGACCGAGCGGGCCACCGTCGGCACCCTGGTCCACCTGTCCCAGGCCGAGGGCGACTTCGTCCTCCCCGACCGGGTGCCCGAGCACATCCTCCTCATCTCCGGAGGCTCCGGCATCACCCCGGTGATGTCGATGCTGCGCTCCCTGCAGCGGCGTACGCACCGGGGCAAGGTCACCTTCCTGCACTGGGCGCCCAGCGCCGACCGCCAGATCTTCGCCGACGAGCTCGAGGAGATCCGTCACCAGGGCCACGGCGTCGACCTGCACATCCTCCACACCGCCGACGGGGCGCCCTACCTCTCCCCGGCGCTGCTGGAGAAGCTCGTCCCGGGCTACCGCGATGTACCGGCCTGGGCCTGTGGGCCTGCGTCGCTGATCGAGGCGGCCCAGGGTGCGTACGAAGGGACCGACTCGCTCCGCGTGGAGTACTTCAAGCCGCCCAAGAACGCCGGCGTGGCCGGTGGCGAGATGGAGTTCGCCCGCACCGGCAAGACCGTCGCCAACGACGGCGCCACGATCCTCGACCAGGCCGAGGCCGCGGGGCTGACCCCCGAGTCCGGCTGCCGGATGGGGATCTGCTTCTCCTGCACGACCAACAAGAGCTCCGGAAGGGTCCGCAACATCCTGACCGGCGAGACCTCCGAGCTCCCCGACGAACAGATCCGGATCTGCGTGAGCACGCCCGAGGGCGACTGCTCCGTGGACCTCTGACGATTCCTCCAAGGAGACATCCCCATGACCACCGTTGAGAACACCGGAAACCGCCGGCTGAGCCCCGAGGAGCTGGAGGCGTTCGGCGCCGAGATGGAAGCCATCCGCCAGCGGATCGTCGCCGACCTGGGCGAGAAGGACTCGGCGTACATCTACGACATCGTCAAGAAGCAGCGCGCCTTCGAGCTCGCCGGCCGCGCGCTGTTCTACCTGCCCGTGATCGGCTGGGTCCCGGCCGTCGCCTGTCTGTCGATCTCCAAGATCCTCGACAACATGGAGATCGGGCACAACGTCATGCACGGCCAGTACGACTGGATGGGCGACCCCGACCTCAACTCGCGCATGTTCGACTGGGACACGATGGCGCCGGCCGAGAACTGGAAGTACGGCCACAACTACATGCATCACACGTTCACGAACATCGTGGGCAAGGACCGCGACGTGGGCTACGGCATCCTCCGGATGGACGAGGACCAGAAGTGGCACCCCTACTACCTCGGCAACCCGCTCTACGCGTTCTTGCTGATGACGTTCTTCGAGTGGGGGGTGGCGATGCATGACCTCGAGGTCGACGAGCTCGTCGCCGGTCGCCGGACCTGGGCCGAGAACAAGGAGATCGGCGCCCGGATCTGGCGCAAGGTGAAGAAGCAGACGCTGAAGGACTACGTCCTCTTCCCGCTGCTCACCGGCCCGCTGGCGCCGCTGACCTTCGCCGGAAACTTCACCGCCAACATCATCCGCAACATCTGGACGTTCAACATCATCTTCTGCGGCCACTTCCCGGCCGGCGTCGCCTCCTTCTCGCAGGAGGAGTGCGAGGACGAGACCCAGGGTCACTGGTACTACCGCCAGCTCCTCGGCTCCGCCAACATCACCGGTGGGCGCATCTTCCACATCATGTCCGGGAACCTGTCCCACCAGATCGAGCACCACCTCTTCCCCGACCTCCCCGCCCGCCGCTACCCGGAGATCGCCGACGAGGTCCGCGAGATCTGCGAGCGCTACGACCTGGCCTACAACACCGGCCCGCTGCACCAGCAGCTGTGGGGCGTCTTCAAGAAGATCTGCAAGTACGCCCTTCCCGACCGCAAGAAGCCGGCTTCCGTGGGTGTCGAGAGCACTCCCGCTCTCGCTACCGAGGTGGCGGCATGACGCCTGACCAGCCACAATGGGTTGTCATGGAGCCCGAGTTGAGCAAGAACGAGATCCGCAAGGATGTCGCCCAGAGTGCCGTCGAGGTCACCGCGACCACGGTCGGCCAGGTCACCATGATCATCACCGGCGCCGTACGCGACGTGGCCGGTGCCATCGGTGGCCTCGCCACCGAGCTCTTCGAGCTCCGTGCCGCCGCCAAGCGAGCCGAGAAGGACCTCGCCGAATAGTAGTAGTTCTGGCGGCCGAAGCCGCAGTTGTGGGCGACGAAACCATCGTTTCGTCGCCCACAACTGATTTCTCGCTCGCCAGAGCTGCGGACTCGGCGGGGGTCAGTCCTCGGGGTCGTCGAGGCGGGCCAGCCAGGTGGCAAGGCGCTCGATGGGGGTCTCGTGCTCGGGGTGTACGTCGACGAAGGCCTGGAGCTGCTCGGCCAGCCAGGCGAGGGTGACCTCCTCGTCGCCCCGACGGGTGACGAGCTCCTCGATGCCGCGGTCGGTGAAGTACATGGGCTCAGTCTTTCATTCTGCGTTCAGCGGCGCGTCGGAGGCCGGGCCTCCGGAGAGGCCGCGTACGACCATGCCGAGGGTGACGTTGATGAGGCGATCGCGCTCGGGGTCGGGGCAAGTGCGGTAGGGCCCGTCGATGAGCAGGACCGCGAGGCCGTGGACGGCGGCCCAGGCGGCCGTCTCGGCTTCGGGGCGCAGCTCCGGAGCCAGCCAGCCGGCCGCGACGAGGTCGTCGAGAGCCGTGGTGAGGAAGGCGTAGGGCGGGGCTTCGGCGAGGATCGCTGACATCTCCGCGGGCGGGTGTGGGTCTCCGTCGTGGGGACGGAGGAAGGCAGTGCGGAACAGGCCGGGCTGAGCTAGGGCAAAGCGGATGTAGCCGCGCCCGGCCGCGGCGAGGCGCTGCACCGCGGCCTCGGCCGGATGCGGAGACGGCTTCTCGGCGGCCAGGAGGTCGAGGATCGTCGCGGCCAGCCGGTCCATGGCCTCGTGCTTGGCGGCGACGAGCAGGTCGGCCTGGTTGGCGAAGTGGCGGTAGGTCGCGGTCGGGGTCACGCCGACCGCGCGCGCCGCAGCTCGGATGGTCACCGCGTCCGGGCCGCCCTCCTCGGCAAGCGTCGCGGCCGCATCGACCAGCGCGTTCCGGAGGTCGCCGTGGTGGTAGGGCCGGGCGCCCTCGTCCGAGCTCTCTGAGGGT
Organism: Nocardioides sp. NPDC127503; assembly: GCF_040302165.1. Lineage (NCBI taxonomy): Bacteria > Bacillati > Actinomycetota > Actinomycetes > Propionibacteriales > Nocardioidaceae > Nocardioides > Nocardioides sp. NPDC127503. The sequence goes on from NZ_JBEORH010000003.1 coordinate 356,922, forward strand.
TTCACGGAATTCATGTTGACACCTGCCCACATCAAAGGGAAAGTTAACACCTGCAAAGTTTACGCCTGCCCACATTCATTCTGGAGGAATCGTGTTCCACCGACTCGGCACCCTCGTGGTGCGAAATCCGCGCCGGGTCCTGGTGATCGGCCTGGTCGCTCTCCTCGGCGCGATCTATCTGGCCACCTCGGCCTTCGGCAAGCTCGACGACGCCGGCTTCGACGACCCCGCCTCGGAGAGCAGCCGCGCGGCCATCGCGCTGGAGGAGGGGTTCGGCAACGGGGCCGGGTTCCTCCTGACCGTGAGCGCCGCCCACGGCGCCGTGACCGAGGGCACCGCCGCGAAGGACGCTCAGGCGCTCGTCGAACGCCTGCGAGCCGATGACGACCTGACCGACGTCGTCTCGTACCTCGACGCTCCCGGGCCCGGCATGATCTCGGACGACGGAACCCACGGACTGATCTCCGTCGGCGCGAAGAACCCGGACGCGGTCGACGCGGCTGCGGTGATCGACCGCTACACCGACGAGACCGCGACCGACGGGGCCACGACGGTCCACGTCGGCGGCCAGCTCGCGACCTTCGAGGAGGTCGGCAGCCAGATCGGTGCCGACCTCGCCCTTGCTGAGGCGATCGCGATCCCGCTGATGATCGCGCTGCTGGTCCTCGCCTTCGGCAACGTGGTCGCCGCCATCGTCACCATGGGAGTCGGCGGGTTCGCCATCGCCGGCACCTTCGCCGAGCTCTCGGTGCTCGGCAACTTCACCGACGTCTCCATCTACGCCCTCAACCTGACGACCGGCCTCGGACTCGGCCTCGCGGTGGACTACGGCCTGCTGATGGTGGCGAGGGTCCGCGAGGAGCGAGCCGCAGGAGCGGAGCACTCCGACGCCGTCGTGCGCGCCGTGGAGACCGCCGGCCGGACGATCGTCTTCAGCGCCACCACCGTCGCGGTCTCCCTGGCCTCGCTGCTCGTCTTCCCGCTCTACTTCCTGCGCTCCTCGGCGTACGCCGGCATCGGGGTCATGGTGATCACCGCCGTGGTCGCGGTGGTGCTGCTCCCTGCCACGATCACCCTCCTGGGCGACCGGATCGACGCCCTCCGCGTCCCGGGCGTACGCGGTCTCCGCGGTGGCGCGGCCCCGTTCTGGACACGGCTGGCCGGCTTCGTCACCAGACGGCCGTGGGTCGCGCTCCCGGTCGTGGCCGTCCTGCTCGCGATGGCCGCGCCGCTGGCCGTGATCGAGTTCGGCACCCCCGACGACCGCGTCCTCCCGGCATCGGCGGGGAGCCGTCAGGCCGGCGACCTGCTTCGCGAGGAGTTCGACGGCGACGGCACCAGCCCCATCCGCGTCGTGACCACCTCGGTCGTCGACGACGAGAGCCTGGCGACGTACGCCGCCGACCTCTCCCGGGTCGACGACGTCGACCGTGTCGACACCCGCGTCGGGACGTACGTCGACGGCACCCTCGCGTCGACGACGCCGGCACTTCCACCCGGCGACGGTGTGGACGAGCTCGCCGTCGTCAACCAGCTCGACCGCCAGTCCGAGGAGGCGCGTGACCTGGTCCGTGACGTACGCGCTGTCCCGTCACCACAAGGAACCACCGCGCTCGTGGGTGGGGGTGCCGCGGAGCTGCTGGACTCGCTCGACGCTATCGGCGCCAAGCTCCCGTACGCCGTCGGCGGACTCGCGATCGCGATGGTGGTGATCCTGTTCCTGTTCACCGGCAGTCTGGTCCAGCCGCTCCGGGCCCTGGTGCTCAACGTCATCGGCCTCGGCGCGACGATCGGGACGACCGTGGTGATCTTCCAGGAGGGATTCGGCGCCGACCTCCTCGGCTTCACCGCGATGCCGCTGAACGTATCGATGGTCGTCCTGCTGCTGGTGATCGCGTTCGGGCTGTCGATGGACTACGAGGTCTTCGTGCTCGGCCGGATCACCGAGATGCGCCGGCGGGGGCTGAGCAACGTCGATGCGGTCGTACAGGGGCTGGCCCACACCGGTCGGATCGTCACCACTGCCGCCGCCCTGATCGCGACCAGCTTCTTCGCGTTCATGGTCAGCGACATCAGCTTCATGAAGTTCTTCGGCCTCGGGGTCGGGCTGGCGATCCTCATCGACGCCGTCCTGATCCGCGGCATCCTCCTCCCGGCAGCCATGCGGGTGCTCGGGGAAGCGGCCTGGTGGGCGCCGCGACCGCTGCGGCGCCTGCACCGCAAGGTCGGGCTCAGCGAGGAGCCGGTCCCGGTCCCCGTCTGACCAAAACCATGCCGAGTCGGCGCGTTAGAACGCGCCGACTCGGCATTGGGGTTGATCCGGGGATCAGGAGAAGGCGCGGTCGATGAGCTCCTTCTGCTCGACCGTGTGCCGCTTGATGGTGCCGACGGCGGTGGTCGAGGAGGCCGGGCGGGTGATCGGCTCGACCTCGCGGCCCAGCTCGGGGACCACGTTGAGGTAGTAGCTCGGCCACGGGCCCTGGTTGAAGGGCTCGTCCTGGACCCACTTGACCTTCGCGTTGGGGTACTTCGCGAGCTCGGTGGCGAGCTCCTCGGTCGGCCACGGGTAGAGCTGCTCGACGCGGACGATCGCGACGTCCTCGCGGCTCCGCTTCTTGCGCTCGACCGTGAGGTCCCAGGTCAGTCGGCCGGAGACCAGCAGAACGGTGCTGACCTTCGAGGCGTCCGTCTCGGTGTCGGGGATGACCGGCTGGAACGAACCCGAGGTGAAGTCGGCCGGCTGGGAAGCGGCCTCCTTGCGGCGCAGCATCGACTTCGGGGTGAAGACGATCAGCGGCCGGTGCTCGGCGCCGAGGGTGTGCGTACGCAGCAGGTGGAAGTACGACGCCGGCGAGGACGGCTGCGCCACGACCATGGCCTCGTCGGCGCACAGCGTGAGGAACCGCTCGATGCGCGCCGAGGAGTGGTCGGCACCCTGACCCTCGTAGCCGTGCGGCAGCAGCAGCACGACACCCGAGTCCTGGCCCCACTTGGTCTTGCCTGCGGAGATGTACTCGTCGATCACCGACTGGGCGCCGTTGACGAAGTCACCGAACTGCGCCTCCCACAGGACCAGCGAGTCCGGCCGTGCGACCGAGTAGCCGTACTCGAAGCCGAGGGCGGCGTACTCGGAGAGCAGCGAGTCGTAGACGTAGAACTTCGCCTGGTCCTCGGTGAGGTTGTTCAGCGGCGTCCACTCGTCGGCGTTCTTGCGGTCGATCATGGTCGCGAAGCGCTGCACGAAGGTGCCGCGACGCGAGTCCTGACCGGCCAGACGCACCGGGCGCCCGTCCATCAGGAGCGACCCGAACGCCAGCGTCTCGCCGGTGCCCCAGTCGATGCCGCCGTCGGTGATCTGGGTCGCGCGACGCTGCAGCTGCGGCATCACCTTCGGGTGGACCGTGAAGCCGTCCGGCGGGGTGACGTACGCATCCGCGATCCGCTTCAACACATCGTTGGTGATCGCGGTGACGGTCTCGCCGACAGGCTTCTCCGGGTAGTCCGGGACGGTCTCCCAGGCCTGCGGCATCTTGTCGGCCTCGCGCACCTCGGTGAAGACCTGCTCCAGGCGAGCCTGGTAGGCGGCCAGCACCTGCTCCGCCTCCTCGATCGTGATGTCACCACGACCGATCAGCGACTCGGTGTAGAGCTTGCGGACCGAGCGCTTCTGCTCGATCAGGTCGTACATCATCGGCTGGGTGAACGACGGGTCGTCGCCCTCGTTGTGACCGCGGCGGCGGTAGCAGATGAGGTCGATGACGACATCCTTGTTGAACGCCTGGCGGTACTCGAAGGCGAGCCGCGCGACGCGCACGCAGGCCTCCGGGTCGTCGCCGTTCACGTGGAAGATCGGCGCCTGGACCATCCGGGCGACGTCGGTGGCGTAGAGCGAGGAGCGCGACGAGCCCGGCGAGGTGGTGAAGCCGACCTGGTTGTTGATGACCAGGTGGACGGTGCCACCGGTGCGGTAGCCACGCAGCTGGGACAGGTTCAGCGTCTCCGCGACCACACCCTGGCCGGCGAAGGCCGCGTCACCGTGGACCAGCAGCGGCAGGACCGGGAAGACCGCGCCCTGGTCGAGCACGTCCTGCTTGGCGCGGGCGATGCCCTCCAGGACCGGGTCGACGGTCTCGAGGTGGGACGGGTTGGCGGCGACGGAGACCTTGATCGTGTCGCCCAGGTCGGAGAGGAACTCGCCCTCGGCACCGAGGTGGTACTTCACGTCGCCGGAGCCCTGGACCGTGCGCGGGTCGATGTTGCCCTCGAACTCGCGGAAGATCTGGTTGTAGGACTTGCCGACGATGTTGGCGAGCACGTTGAGGCGGCCACGGTGGGCCATACCGATGGTGACCTCGTCCAGACCGGCCTCGGCAGCGGCCTCGCAGACCTCGTCGATGACCGGGATCGCGGTCTCGCCACCCTCGAGGGAGAACCGCTTCTGGCCGACGAACTTCGTCTGCAGGAAGGTCTCGAAGGCCTCGGCCTCGTTGAGCTTCGACAGGATCCGGAGCTGCTCCTGGCGCGGGGTCTTGTCGTAGGGCCGCTCGACGCGGTCCTGGATCCACCGGCGCTGCTCGGGGTCCTGGATGTGCATGTACTCGATGCCGGTGGTGCGGACGTAGGAGTCACGCAGGACACCGAGGATCTCGCGCAGCTTCATAAACGGCTTGCGGCCGCCGGCGAAGGAGCCGACCGGGAACTCGCGGTCGAGGTCCCACAGGGTCAGCCCGTGCGACTCGATCTGCAGGTCGGGGTGCGAACGCTGCTTGTACTCCAGCGGGTCGGTGTCGGCCATCATGTGACCACGCACGCGGTGGGCGTGGATGATCTCGCCGACCTTGACCTGCTTGGAGATCTGGTCGTCGTGGGTGGTGTCGATGTCCTGGTTCCAGCGGATCGGCTCGTACGGGATCCGCAACGACGCGAAGATCTCGTCGTAGAACTCGTTCTCACCGAGCAGGAGCCGATGGACGGTGGCCAGGAACTCGCCGGACTGGGCGCCCTGGATGACCCGGTGGTCGTACGTCGAGGTCATCGTCATGATCCGCGAGACCGCGTTCTGCGCGAGCTTCGAGGGGGAGGCGCCCTGGAACTCGGGCGGGTAGTCCATCGAGCCGACGCCGATGATCGCGGCCTGGCCCTGCATCAGCCGCGGCACCGAGTTGTTGGTGCCGATGCCGCCGACGTTGGTCAGGCTGACCGTGGTGCCGGAGTAGTCGGCCATGGACAGCTTGTTGTCCTTGGCCTTGCGGACGATGTCCTCGTACGCAGTCCAGAAGCCGGCGAAGTCCATCAGCTCGCAGCCCTTGATGGACGGCGCGACCAGCTGGCGGGTGCCGTCCTTCTTCTGCTGGTCGATGGCCAGACCGAGGTTGATGTGCGGCGGGGTCACCTGGGTCGGCTTGCCGTCGACCTCGGCGTAGGTGTTGTTCATCGCCGGCATCGCCTTGATCGCCTTGATGATGGCGTAGCCGATGAGGTGGGTGAAGGAGACCTTGCCGCCGCGGGCGCGCTTGAGGTGGTTGTTGATGACCGTGCGGTTGTCCCACAGCAGCTTGACCGGCATGTTGCGCACGGAGGTCGCGGTCGGCACCGAGAGCGACACGTCCATGTTCTTGGCGGTGGCGGCGGGGATGCCGCGCAGCGTGGTGTAGGTCGGCTCGTCGGTGACGGCGACGGCGGTCGGCTTCGGGGCGTCCTTGGGAGTGGGCGTCGCGGTGCCCTTGGCGGGCTCGGCGGCCTGCGCGGCCGGGCGCGGCTTGGCCTTGGGGGCCGGGGCCGCCTTGGCCGCCGGCGCCTCAGCGGAGGCAGGGGTGGTCGGCGCGGGCGCGGTGGCCGGCGCGGGGGAGACCGGAGCCTTGGCGGCGGGTGCGGCGGCGGGCGTCGCCGGGGCCGCGGCGCCGTTCGGCGACGCGCCAGGCTGTCCGTTGGTCTCGAAGAACTTCACCCACACGGGGTCAACACTGCTGGGATCCTTCGTGTACTGGTCGTACATCTCCTCGACCAGCCACTCGTTGGCGCCGAATTCCGCTGGGATATCGGCAGTGTTGGGGGACGGGGTGCCTGAGGACACGGCTTGATTCGCCTCTTCCGAATTTTCGCACTGTAAGAAATGGGTTGCCCACTGGCAAGGCTATCCCCACGAACACGCAAATGCCCGATGCAGGCTCTCCCTGTGGACAGGATGTAATCCGTCCCACATCTTGCGTTACCTACCGGGTGTACTTGCAACCCGGGTCGGTATGCGTACAGTGGCCCGGTCCCGGAGCAGGTCTATGAGGCGGATTCCCCACATGACGAGCAGCAGTACGAGGCGCCTTCCGCGCGTCGCAACGGCACTCACGGCGGCGGCCCTGAGCAGCACCTTGGCGCTCACCGGATGCGGCGGCGAGCCCGACAAGCCGGCCGCCTCGTCCTCCCCGTCGCCGACCCCCGCGCCCACGGTGAAGTCGGCCGCGAAGGTCGTCCACGTGCAGGGCAAGTTCCCCAAGAGCCGGCACCAGGCGGTCTCCGCCAACGTGGCCAAGGTCGTCGACCGATGGCTGCAGGCCGCGTACGTCGGTGGTGACTACCCACGCGAGACCTCCACCTTCACGGCCAAGTCCTTTCCTGGCTTCTCCAAGGTCACGATCGCCCAGGCGGGCAAGCAGATGACCCAGATGAGCAACGCCACGATCGCTCCCCACATCGACGGGGTCGAGGTGGTCGCCAGCGACGTCCACGTCGATCTGCTGGCCAACAACAACTACCCGGTTGGCGCGGTCGCCCGGGTGCGGCTGGTCTACGACACCACGGGGGAGCGCGCGTCGCGCCAGACCGTCCGCGGCACGCTGGACATGGTGCCGACCAAGACCTCCTGGGCCGTCTTCGGCTTCAACATCACCCGCGAGGAGAAGCTGGCGCCGAACCCGTCCTCGTCGCCCTCCGCCTCGCCCAGCCCCTCGGGAGACAAGTCATGAGCCGCCTGACGACGCTCGTACGCCGCCGCCTCCTGACCACGCTCGCGCTGGGCGTGGTGCTCGCGCTGACCGCCGTCCTGGTGCCCGACCCCGAGGTCGCCGAGCCGCGCGCCGAGCTGATCGCGACCAAGTGGGCCAAGGGGCTCGACGTCGCCAAGTTCACCCGCAAGGGCGGCACGATCTGGGTCCTCGCGGTCGGCTCGGACGCCCGCCCCGGCCAGAAGGTCACCCGCAGCCGCGGCGACGCGCTGCACCTGATCGGCTTCAACCCGTCCTCGGGCTATGCGACCGACATCAGCATCCCGCGCGACTCCTACGTCAACATCCCCGGCCACGGGCGCGACAAGATCAACTCGGCGCTGCTCTACGGCGGCCCGAAGCTGATGGGCCGCGCCGTCGGCAATCTGGTCGGCGTGCAGCCGCAGTACGTCTTCGTCACCTCCTTCTCCGGCATGAGCGACATGGTGATCGGGATCGGTGGCGTCGACGTCGACAACCCGCGCGCCTTCAGCGATCCGTACGTCGCGCGCTACGGCTTCAAGAAGGGCCGCATCCACATCAGCGGCCCGCACTCGGTCGACTTCGCGCGGGCCCGCAAGACGCTGCCCGGCGGTGACTTCGACCGCTCGGCCAACCAGTCCCGGGTCATTCGCGGCATCCACCGCAAGATCGTCGCCCGGCAGTACGACATCGGCTTCAAGGCCAAGGGCGTCTCGCTGGTGATGAAGAAGATGCACACCACCGGCCTCTCCGGCCGCGACCTCTACCAGCTCGCCAACGCGGTTGCCGCGATCAACCCGGGGAAGATCCGCACCTGCGTCGTTCCCGGCGGGATCGGCAACGCCGGCGCCGCCAGCGTCGTCTTCCCCAACGTCGGGGCGGCCCGGGCGATGGGCAAGGACGCTCGCAACGACGGCCGGCTCAACCGCGGCTGCCGCGGCTGAGGTCACTCGTGCGCGGCGATGAAGTCGCGCACCAGCGGCGCGATCCGCTCTGGATGATCGGCGACCACCCAGTGTGAGCCGGCGACCTCGCGGATCGTCAGGTCCGCGACGTACGGCTGCGGGGCCTCGGTCGCCAGCGCGCGGCTGACGTAGACGTCACCGGTAGGGGTGATGACCTGGACCGGGATGGTGACCGGCCGCGGCTGCGGACGCCCCATCCGGGCGATCGCGTTGGCGCGGTAGAGCTCGAGGCCGTTGATCCGGTCGGCCTGGGTGCGGTCCACGGCCGAGCCGCCGACGATCCGGTCGAGGAACCCCGAGCGCCAGGCGAGCTCGGGGAGCAGGGGTGCCTGGAAGAACCCGATGTAAGTCGACTCGGCGCCCTGCTTGAGACGCTCGAGGACGCCGCGGGCGGTCCGTGCGGGCGTACGCAGCCAGGCCCCGGTCTGGTCGAGGCTCGGCCCCGAGATCGACGTGAACGACGCGATCCGCTCGGACGGCACGTTGCCCGCGACCGCCTCCCAGGTCTGGGTCGAGCCCCAGTCGTGGGCGAGCAGGTGCACCGGCGCCGACGGGCTGACCGCGTCGATGACGGACTGCAGATCCGCGTTGAGCTGCTCGATCAGATAGCCCTCGCGCGTGGCCGGAGCCTGCGAGCTGCCGTGGCCGCGTACGTCGTAGGTCACGATCCGCAGCTCGCTGCCGAGGATCCTCACCAGCGGGAGCCAGACGCTGGCGTTGTCGGGATAGCCGTGGACGCAGACCAGCGTCGGGCGGGTGTCGTCAGGAGACCCGAAGTCGGTGACGGCCAGCCGGAGTCCGTCGGTGGTCGTCACGTAAAGGGTGCTCACACCGGCGAGGCTAGTCGGGCGGCGTTCGCGCCGACGTGACACGATTCGCCCCATGGACATCAGCTATCCGGTCACGATCGCCGCGGCTCGCACCTGGTTCAAGCTCGGCGACATCAAGATCAACATGACCGGCGCGGAGCACATCCCCGAGAAGGGTGGTGCCCTGCTGGCGATCAACCACCTCTCCTTCGTCGACTACGTCATGGCCGGGTTCCCCGGTGCGGAGCGCGGCCGGCTGACCCGGTTCATCGCCAAGAAGGAGGTCTTCGACCACCCCGTCGGCGGCCCGGTGATGCGCTCGTTCCACCACATCCCGATCGACCGCAGCTACGGCGCGGCCGGGATGAAGAAGGCCGTCGACTACCTCCAGGACGGTGAGGTCGTCGGGATCTTCCCCGAGGCCACCATCTCGCGCTCGTTCCTGATCAAGGACCTCAAGACCGGAACCGTACGCATCGCCGCTGACGCCGGCGTCCCGCTGATCCCCGTCGTGCTGTGGGGCACCCAGCGGATCATGACGAAGGGTCAGAAGGTCGACCTGTCGCGCCACAAGACCGTCGGCATCGAGATCGGCCCGCCGCTGCCGGTGACCGGGGAGGACCCGGCCGCCGAGACCGCGGCGCTCAAGGCGCAGATGGAGGGCATGCTCGACCGGCTGATCAAGGCGCACCCCGCCGAGGAGCAGCCCCCGGGCTCGTGGTGGCTGCCGAAGGCGTACGGCGGCTCGGCCCCCACGCTCGAGGAGGCCGAGGCGATGTACGCCGAGGAGCGCAGGCTTCGCGCTCAGCGGAAGGCCGCGAAGCGGAAGTCCTGAGGACTCGCCCTAGGTCGGAGCGCCGGCGCGCTCGGCGACGGCGCCGACCTTCTCGTGGAAGAGGCCGAGCGACCTGGATTCGTTGCCGGTCATGTGCTCGACCGCGGTCATCGCGGTGATCGCAACATCGAGGAGCTCTTCGACGACATCGTCGTAGCTGTGGGTGTTTCCCAAAAAAGGGTTCAGTCGGGGATTCTGGCCGGTGGCTCCGATGAGTGCGGCGATTGCCTCGCCAGCCTCTTCGCTCACCTTCGCGACTCTCCCCCAGAGAACGGCTTCCGCGTCGCGATCGCCCTGGGACTCATCGAGCCACCGGGACAGATACGCGAGCAGAGCCGGCGTAGCGTCGGTCATGCGGTCGGAGTCTAGGGCGCTCCCGGTAATCCGGTCGAGCCTTAGATATCGGGGCTACTCAGCGGGCTGGTAGACCCCGAGCCGGTTTCCGGACGGATCGGTGAAGATGAACCGGCGCCCGCCGGGGTAGTCGTAGGGCGCTTCGGCGATCGTCCCGCCGGCCTTCTCGACGGCCGCCACCGCGGCCTCCAGATCGGTCGTGCGGATCAACGGGAGCGGGGCGACGGGGGTTTCGGAGGCGTACATCCCGCCGTTCTCGTCCTTGCCGTCGGGCCCGACGATCCCGGCGTACATCCCGCCGTAGTCGTTGAAGGACCAGCCGAAGGCGGACTCGTAGAAGGTGCGGGAGCTCGGGAGGTCGGTGACCGCGAGCTCGAGGTAGTCGATGTGGAGTGCATTCATGCCCCTCGACGCTACCTGCGACCACCGACACTCTCGCGCAGTCGAAGCCTGGGTCGAAGGCTCAGCCGAAGGAGATCTCGAAGCCCTTGCCGCGGAAGGAGCCAAGCTTGGCGGCGTCGCGGAGGTAGGCGAGCGGGCCGTCGGGGTCAAAGGTCCAGGTGCCGCGCGCGGGCAGGAGCTTGGCGCCGCCCTTCATGGTGAGCCAGGCGGTGTCGGGGTGCTCCTCGATGCCCGGCTGCTCGACGTTGCCCACCATGGGGAGGCGCGGGGCGAGCTGGGTGACATCGGTGAACCTGGCGGTCGCGATCGGGCCGTCGTCGTGGCTCGTCTCCCAGGAGTGGGTCGCGAGCGGTCCCTTGGTGGACGACCCGCCGCTGAACTTGGCCAGCCCCTTCGGGATCGCCCACAACGTACGGCCACCGGCCACGGAGTCGGGGGAGTCCACCCAGATGTCGACGACGCTCACCGCCTTCTTCCCGTTGGACGCGGTGATCACGCGGGCGGAGAGGAGCTCGTGGTAGGTCAGCGGGCTCGGTTCGGTGTAGTCGACCAGGGCGACGGCGTAGATCCCCTTCGGGTGCCGCTCGTCGACGTCGTGAGCGAGCCGGTAGACCGAGAGCCACATCGATCCGTGCATGTGCCAAGGGGCTGGGGGATAGCTGGTCACGTGGGTCTCCCGAATTTCTGTTGTGGTCCGTGTCGAAGCGGTCATGCTCTGTTCGACGCGTAGGCGTGTGGCGATCGTCGCCACGTTTTACCCAAGGAGACCAGAGATGACCGACCAGGTGAAGGGCCCCGCCGCCTACTTCCCGTCCATCGAGAAGAAGTACGGCCGCCCGATCGCGGAGTGGCAGCAGATCATCCGCGACAGCGGGATCACCAAGCACATGGAGCTCGTGGGCATGCTGAAGAGCGAGTACGCCCTCGGGCACGGTCACGCCAACGCTCTCGTCGCCCATACCCTCGCCGAGGGCGTCTGACCCGCGCCAGGATCCGGCATGGGTTTCACTTCTGCCATGCGCGAGGGACCGTTGGAGATCACCGACCTGCTCTGGTCGGATTCAGGTGAGCCGGTGGTTCGGGCGGAGGCGGTCGCGCTGCTGCGATCGCGCGGGCAGTCGCGGGCGGCACGGACGGTTTCCCTGCTGCCTGAGCGGGACGGTTTCCTCGACGCGGACGCGACCGACGCGCTTGGGCTGCGGATTCATCGTGAGCTGCAGCGGCTGGGGGACGAGCTACAGCTGGGCCGGCGGGTGGCGTCGGTTGTACGTACATTGCTTCCTGTCGGTGTCGAACCGGTACGGGTGGTCGACGTCGGCTGTGGGCTCGGGCATGTGCTGCGGTCGATCGCGGCTCGTGGGGAGCTCCCTGAGCATGTCGAGCTGGTCGGGGTCGACCTCAACACCACGCTCGTCACCGAGGCCTCGCGACTCGCCACGATCGAAGGACTGGACTGCCGGTTCGTCTCGGGTGACGCGTTCGAGCCGGGCGTCGTCATCGAGGACGGAGCACGGACCGTGGTCGTGTCCAGCGGACTCATGCACCACCTCGCGCCGGAGGACCTGGAGGGGTTCTTCGCCGCCCAGGCGCGGCTGGGAGTCGCGGCGTTCGTGCACTGGGACATCGCGCCATGCCTGTGGTCGACGATGGGTGCCTGGATCTTCCACCAGGCACGGATGCGCGAGGCCGTCTCACGCCACGACGGCGTGATGTCGGCACGCCGGGCCCATCCGGCCGAGACGCTGCTGGCGGCCGCAGGCCGTGGTGCGCCCGACTACGCCATCGAGGTGCGCGAGGGTTCGCGCTGGCATCCGAAGGCGCTCGACGTACTCCGTCCTCTCGTGGGGGTGCACCGATGAGCCTGGTCGTCCTCGTGCTGCTTGGCCTCCTCGACGCCGCCTTCAGCGGGTTCCGGTCCGCGCAGGGACGCAGCGGGCTGGTCGACCACGTTCATGAGGACCGCGTGGGCATGCTCCGCGGGCTTCGTCTGTTCCCTTTGCTGTCATTGCCGGCCGCTGCTGTCCTCGCGATCGACCTCTTCCGCGGTCACGGCTTCCAGGCGTACGTCTCCGCCGCCAACTTGTTCCTGCTGGTCATCGTCCCGTTCGCGGCCATCGTGCTGCTCGCGCTGGCGGCGTACGGGATCCTGCGCTGGGAGCTGAGATACCTCGCCTCCGCGACCATCATGGGACCGTGCACGTTCCTGCGTCCGTACGTCGTGACGGCCGCAGCGGTCGTCGTGATCGTCCGCGCCGGGGAGGTGGGAGTGGCCATCGCCGCGACCCTCGCCGTCATCGCGGTGCTCGCCGTGGAGCCGATCCTCGACAACCGCGCCAAAATGAGAGAAACCGCTGGTCACCCAGCGGTCTCATCTGTGCCCCCGGCAGGAATCGAACCTGCGGCCTACGGTACCGGAAACCGGCGCTCTATCCCCTGAGCTACGGAGGCGATGCACTGCTCTAGCAGTGCGAATGGAACCCTACAGGCTGGGACGGATAACGGTGAAACCGACTGGCGCTTATACGCTGGACCTCGTGACTCCTGAGCAGCTTTCCACCGCGGTCGTCGATGTCCTCACCGCGCTCGTCGATGAGGGTGCGATCACCCTTCCCGACGGCGTTCCGAGCACTGTCACGGTGGAGCGACCCCGGCAGAAGGGCCACGGCGACTATGCCACCAACGTGGCGCTGCAGCTGGCCAAGAAGGCGGGGATGAACCCGCGTGCGCTGGGGGAGCAGGTTGCGGAGAAGCTGAAGGCGACCGACGGGATCGCTGACGTCGAGATCGCCGGTCCGGGTTTCCTGAACATCTCCGTCGAGGCCGGTGCCCAGGGCAAGCTGGCGGCCGAGATCGTCGCCGCCGGGGCTGCGTACGGCAACAACGAGGCCTTCAAGGGCCACAACATCAACCTGGAGTTCGTCTCCGCCAACCCGACCGGCCCGCTGCACCTCGGTGGCGTCCGCTGGGCAGCGGTCGGGGACGCGCTGGGTCGCGTGCTGGAGGCGTCCGGCGCCGAGGTCACCCGGGAGTACTACTTCAACGACCACGGCGGCCAGATCGACCGCTTCGCGCGCTCGCTGCTGGCCTGGGCGCAGGGCAAGCCGGTGCCCGAGGACGGCTACGGCGGGGCGTACATCGAGGAGATCGCCAAGCAGGTGCTGGCCAAGGAGCCGAGCGCGCTCGACGGTGAAGACCCGCAGGAGGTCTTCCGTGCGATCGGCGTCGACCTGATGTTCTCCGAGATCAAGCAGAGCCTGCACGACTTCAACGTCGACTTCGACGTCTACTTCCACGAGGACAACCTCCACAAGTCCGGAGCGGTGGACCGCGCCATCGAGAAGCTCCGCGAGCTCGGCAACGTCTACGAGAAGGACGGCGCGATCTGGCTGGCGACCGAGAAGTTCGGTGACGACAAGGACCGCGTCGTCATCAAGGCCGACGGCCAGGGGGCCTACTTCTCCGGCGACCTCGCCTACTACCTCGACAAGCGCGAGCGCGGCTTCGACCGCTGCTTCATCATGCTGGGCGCCGACCACCACGGCTACGTCGGCCGGATGATGGCGATGTGCGCAGCCTTCGGCGACACGCCCCACGAGAACCTAGAGATCCTGATCGGCCAGATGGTCAACCTCCTCAAGGACGGCCAGCCGATGCGGATGTCGAAGCGTGCCGGCACCGTGGTCACCATCGACGACATCGTCGAGGCGATCGGGGTGGACGCGGCCCGCTACGCGCTGGCGCGCTACTCCAGCGACTCCAACATCGACATCGACCTCGACCTGTGGGCCAAGGCCGACAGCGCCAACCCGGTCTACTACGTGCAGTACGTCCACGCGCGCACCTGCCGGATGATGGCCAACGCGGCCGACCTGGGCATGCAGATCGACCTCGACACCTTCGATCCGGAGCTGCTCACCCACGAGCGCGAGGGCGAGCTGCTGCGTGCGCTGGCCGAGCTGCCGCGCGTGGTCGCCACCGCCGCCGAGCTGCGCGAGCCGCACCGGGTCGCCCGCTATCTGGAGAACACCGCCGGCATCTTCCACCGCTGGTACGACGATGACGACTGCCGCATGCTGCCCAAGGGCGACGAGCCGGTGGCGCCCGTCAACCTGGCCCGGCTGGCGCTCGTCTCCGCCGCCCGCACCGTCTTCGCCAACGGCCTCGGGCTGCTCGGCGTCTCGGCTCCGGAGCGTATGTGATGACCTCCCACTCTTCGCCGGGCTCGTTCACCGGCACCTCCCCGGTATGGCTGAAGACCCCCGACGACGTCAACGCCCTCGTGCCGGCGCTGTGGTCGGCGACGGCCGAGAAGACCGACGGTGTCCTCACCGTCGGGGGTGTCGCGGTGCCCGACCTGGTCGCGAACATCAACACCCCGGCGTACGTCCTGGACGAGGCCGACTTCCGCGAGCGTGCCCGCGCGTTCCGTGACGCCTTCACGGGCTACGACGTCTACTACGCCGGCAAGGCGTTCCTGTGCACCGAGGTGGCGCGCTGGGTGGCGCAGGAGGGGCTCTGCCTCGACGTCTGCTCCAACGGTGAGCTCTCGGTCGCGCTGCGCGCCGAGGTGGACCCGGCCAAGATCGGCTACCACGGCAACAACAAGACCCCGATGGAGCTGCGTCGCGCGATCGTCGCGGGCGTCGGACGGATCATCGTCGACTCCTTCGACGAGGTCGAGCGGGTCGCCGCGATCACCGCCGAGACCGGCATCACCGCCAAGGTGATGGTGCGGGTGACCGCCGGCGTCGAGGCCCACACCCACGAATACATCGCCACCGCCCACGAGGACCAGAAGTTCGGCTTCTCGATCTCGTCCGGCGACGCCTTCGAGGCCGTACGCCGGTTGCTGGACGCTCCGAACGTCGAGATGCGCGGGCTCCACTCCCACATCGGGTCGCAGATCTTCGACTCCTCCGGCTTCGAGGTGGCCACCCGGCGGGTGCTGGCGCTGCAGGCGCGGATCCGGGACGAGCTCGGCACCGAGCTGCCCGAGATGGATCTCGGTGGTGGCTTCGGCATCGCCTACACCACCCAGGACGACCCCTCGACGCCCAAGGCCCTGGCCGAGGAGCTCACCGCGATCGTCGAGCACGAGTGCCGTGGCTTCGGCCTCGCGGTGCCGCACCTCTCGATCGAGCCGGGCCGCGCCATCGTCGGGCCCTCGATGTGCACCGTCTACACGGTCGGCACGGTCAAGGAGGTCGCCCTCGACGGCGGCGTGACCCGCACGTATGTGAGCGTCGACGGCGGGATGAGCGACAACATTCGCACGGCTCTCTACGACGCCGACTACTCAGCCACCCTCGCGGGCCGGTCCTCGTCGGCCGGGCCCGTGCTCGGCCGCGTCGTTGGCAAGCACTGCGAGGCCGGCGACATCGTGGTCAAGCACGAGTTCCTGCCCGGCGACATCGCTCCCGGGGACCTGATCGCGGTCCCGGGCACCGGTGCCTACGGCCGTTCGATGGCCTCCAACTACAACCACGCCCTGCGGCCCCCGGTCGTCGCGGTCCGCGACGGTGAGTCCCGGGTGCTTGTCCGGCGCGAGACCGAGGACGACCTTTTCGCCACCGATCTCGGCTGATCGGGCTCACGCCCGCAAGGCACGGAGGACTGCGCGGCCGCGCGGTGAGAGGCGGTAGCCGACGGGGAGGGACTCGGTGAGACCGAGCTCCTTGAGCCGGCGGATGTCGGCCTTGAACGGCTTCTTCTCCCGCCCGATCGAGGCCGCGATGGTCTCGGCCAGCTCGCCGGGCCGGGCCTCGATCAGCTCCAGGTGCTCCTGCGTCCACGGGCCCCGGCGGCTGCGCCGATCCATGTCGGCCAGCTTCGCGACCAGCGCGGCGGTCTCGGTCTTCCCCGGACGCTTGGTACGCAGCGCGACCCGCTCGTCCTCGCCGGCGTAGCGCATCTCGATCCGGTAGACCTCGCCGTCCTTGCGGGACAGGAACGCCAGCAGGTCCTCCAGGGTCATGCCAGCCCGGCGGGCGTCCTCCGCGGTGAGCGTGTCGCACGAAACCGGAGCGACAGAGACGAACTCGACCACGCCGATCCGGGTGCGCTGGCGGCCGCCGGCGACATGCATCGGACGTTTCCAGCGGCGGAAGGCGAGGTCGACCTCGCCGGTGCGGATGCGTTCGAGGTCGGCGTTGGGGAACAGCACGCACCCATCAAACCGCGTGACGTACGAAATTCGGTTTCGCCTTCCCGAAATCCTGGGGTCTGGGGTCCTACGATGGGGCGCATGCCGCGGGGGGTCTACTCAGAACGGACGCTCGCGGCGCCGTCCCAGGCGCCGCGAGCGTCCGTCGCCCGGCTGACGAAGGAGCGGCGGGACAGCGTGACCCGAGCGGCGCAGACGTTCGGCTGGCCGGTGGTGACCGGCAAGGCCGCCGCGCAGCGGCCGGTGCGGTGGGAGGTGCTGGGGCCGGACGTACGCGCCGAGCGCTGCGACCTCGTCGTCGACGGCACCTGCGACGGGATCCTGGTCGAGTACTGGCACGGCAAGGCGTCGCCCGGGAAAGGGCCCTGGCGTCCGGCGCGCTGGGTGGTGGTGCGCGTCCCCGCCCGCCTGCCGAAGACGGCCGCGATGATCGGGCTCTCGCCGGGCTCGGGCAACACCGGCACCGGCCGGGTGCCCACGCCGGTCTTCTTCCCGCCGGAGTTCCGCGCCAAGACCAACGTGACCACCCCCGACGGGGCCGTCATCGCTGCCGACGAGGAGCATGCGCGCGCGCTGTCCCGCTTCGCCAGCCACGTCGTCGACGAGCGGCTGTGGGTGGTGGCCCGCAACGACGCCATCACCGTCACCACCGACGTGGAGCCGGACGCGGAAGAGCTGCTCCGTCGCGTACGTCTGGCGCGTGATGTCGCCGCGGTGCTCCGGCCGATCCCGGAGCTCGCCTGAGAGGTTCCCGAAAACCCTTGACCTCAAGTCAACTTGAGCAGATTGACTTGCCGCATGCGAGCGATCAGACAGCACGAGTTCGGCGGCCCGGAGGTCCTGCGACTCGAGGAGGTGCCCGACCCGACACCACGCCCGGGCCAGGTACGCATCAGGGTGGAGGCCGCGGGCATCCACCGTCTCGACACGTCGATCAGAGCGGCCGACCTGCCGCCGACGATGCCGCGACCGGAGCTCCCGATGACTCCCGGCCGCGAGGTCGCCGGCGTGGTCGACGAGCTCGGTGAGGGCGTCGACGACGCCTGGCGGGGCGCGAAGGTCGTCGCGCATCTCGGTCCGGGAAGCAGCGGTGGCTACGCCGAGCTCGCCGTCGCCGACGAGAAGCAGCTCTACCTCCGCCCCGACGGTCTGGAGTCGGCCGAGGCCGTGGCCGCGATCGGCACCGGCCGCACCTCGGCCGCGGTGCTCGAGGCCGCCCAGATCACTCCTGACGACGTCGTCGTGGTCACTTCGGCCGCCGGCGGCATGGGCGCGATCCTGCTCCAGGGCATCCGCAACGCGGGCGCCCGCGCGGTCGGGCTCGCGGGCTCGGACGCCAAGCTCGAGATCGCCCGCGGCTTCGGCGCGCAGACGGCCATCGACTACCGCACGGACGGCTGGCTGGAGCGGCTTCGCGCCGAGGAGCCCCGGATCACGGTCCTCCTCGACGGGCTCGGGGGTGACGTACCCAGGCAGGTCTACGCCCACCTCGAGCCGGACGGGCGGATGGTCCGCTTCTCCGGCGACCAGGACGGCTACGAGGGCGCCGCGAAGATCATCGACATCCTCGGCCCCTGGGTCCAGGGCCGGATCAAGGAGTTCGAGCAGGCCTCGCTCGAGACCGCCGCGGACGGCACCCGGAGGCCGTACGTCGGCTCCGCCTTCCCGCTGGCCGAGGCGGCAGCCGCTCATCGTGCGCTCGAGGCTCGGGAGACCACCGGCAAGGTCGTGCTGCTGACCTGAGCCGAAACCCGGCGGAGGTGTCCGCGCCTAGAGCGGAAGTCGGACCCTGGAGCCTGTCCCGGATACCCTTGGGCGCGTGAGCAGCAACAAGACGACCGCGCACGCCGTCGATCCCCTGGGCGTCGCCGTCCTCGGCTGCGGTGTGGTGGGGTCCCAGGTGGTCCGACTCCTGCTCGAGGGCGATGCGGATCTCGCCGCCAGAGTGGGCGCGCCGCTGGAGATCAGGGGCGTGGCCGTACGCCGCCTCGACGCCCCTCGCGACGTCGAGGTGCCCGCGGATCTGCTCACCACGGACGCCCAGGGCCTGGTCGCCCGCGATGACATCGACCTCGTGATCGAAGTGATCGGCGGCATCGAGCCGGCCCGCGGACTCATCCTCACGGCGCTGGAGAACGGCGCCAGCGTCGTCACCGCCAACAAGGCGCTGCTCGCCGAGGACGGCCCGACGCTCTACGAGGCCGCCGAGAAGGCCGGCACCGACCTCTACTACGAGGCCGCGGTCGCCGGTGCGATCCCGATCCTGCGCCCCCTGCGCGACTCGCTCGTCGGCGACCACGTCACCAAGGTGATGGGCATCGTCAACGGCACCACCAACTACATCCTCGACAAGATGGACACCTACGGTGCCGGCTTCGAGGAGGCCCTCGCCGAGGCCCAGGAGCTGGGCTACGCCGAGGCCGACCCGACCGCCGACGTCGAGGGCTTCGACGCCGCCGCCAAGGCCGCGATCCTGGCGAGCCTCGCCTTCCACAGCCGGGTGACCGCCAGCGACGTCTACCGCGAGGGCATCACCGAGGTGACCGCCGGCGACGTCGCCTCGGCCAAGGCCATGGGCAGCGTCGTGAAGCTGCTCGCGATCGCCGAGCTCGAGGACGACGACGTCTCGGTCCGGGTCCACCCGGTGATGATCCCGCGCACCCACGCGCTGGCGACCGTACGCGGCGCCTACAACGCCGTCTTCGTCGAGTCCGCCTCGGCCGGCGACCTGATGTTCTACGGCCAGGGCGCCGGCGGCGATCCCACCGCGAGTGCCGTCATGGGCGACCTCGTCACGATCGCCCGCAACAAGGTCCTCGGCACCCGCGGCTTCGGCGAGTCCGCCTACGCCGACCGCGCGGTGCGCCCGATGGGCGAGACCGTCACCCGCTACCACGTCAGCCTCGACGTGGCCGACAAGGCCGGCGTGCTCGCCGCCGTCGCGACCGCCTTCTCCGAGCACGGCGTCTCGATCAAGGCCGTACGCCAAGAAGGCAGGGGAGAGGACGCCCAGCTCGTCGTCGTCTCCCACGAGGCCCCCGATGCCGCGCTCGCGGCGACCGTGCAGCACCTGCGCGAGATGGAGTTCGTCCGCGACGTCGCCTCGGTGATGCGCGTAGAAGGAGCAGTTTGATGACAACCAGCCAATGGCGCGGTGTGATCGAGGAGTATCGAACCCTCCTCGACATCCCCCAGGACACCCCGGCGGTGACCCTCGGCGAGGGCGGCACCCCGCTGGTCCACTCCGAGTGGCTCTCCGGCGCGACCAAGGGTGAGGTGTGGCTGAAGGTCGAGGGCCAGAACCCGACCGGCTCGTTCAAGGACCGCGGCATGACCGCGGCCATCTCCGTCGCCGTCCACGAGGGCGCCAAGGCCGTGGTCTGCGCCTCGACCGGCAACACCTCGGCCTCGATGGCGGCGTATGCGGCCAAAGCCGGGATCACCCCGGTCGTGCTCGTCCCCAACGGCAAGATCAGTGCCGCCAAGATGGCCCAGGCGCTGGTCCACGGCGCCGAGGTGGTCAAGGTACGCGGCAACTTCGACGACTGCCTCAAGCTCTCCCGCGCGCTCGCCGACAGCTACCCGGTCGCGCTGGTCAACTCGGTCAACCCGATCCGCCTCGAGGGTCAGAAGACGGCGTCGTTCGAGGTCGTCGACCGCCTGGGCGACGCCCCCGACTACCACCTGATGCCCATCGGCAACGCCGGCAACCTGTCGGCCTACTGGCTCGGCTACGAGCAGTACGCAGCGGCCGGCCACGCCACCAAGACCCCGGTCATGCGCGCCTTCCAGGCTGAGGGCGCGGCGCCGCTCGTGCTCGGCCACCCCGTCGAGCACCCGGAGACCAAGGCGACCGCGATCCGCATCGGCAATCCGGCCTCGTGGCAGCTCGCCGAGGCCGCGGCCGCCAAGTCGGGGGGCCGCTTCCGTGCGCTCTCCGACGAGCAGATCCTCTCGGCCCAGGCGCTGCTCGCCCGCAACGAGGGCGTGTTCGTCGAGCCCGCCTCGGCGGCCGGTGTCGCCGGGCTCCTCGCCGACTTGGAGGCGGGGGAGACCTACGCCGGAGCCACGACGGTCATCACCGTCACCGGCCACGGCCTCAAGGACACCGCCACCGCGCTGGAGTTCTTCGGTGAGCTGCCCGAGATCATCATCGACGCCGACCTCGAGGCCGCGGCGGCCGCAGCCGGGCTCGCGTAGCGACCATGACGTTCGTAGAAGGCCCGGTCACCGTCACCGTCCCGGCCACCTCCGCCAACCTCGGCCCCGGCTACGACTCGCTGGGGCTGGCGCTCGACCTGCGTGACGAGCTCACCGGTGAGGTGGTGCCGGGCGGGACGTTGGCGGTCATCGTCGAGGGTGCGGGTGAGGGCACGGTCCCGCTCGACGAGTCCCATCTCGTCGTACGCTCCATGCGGGCCGCCTTCGAGATCATCGGCAAGCAGCCGGCCGGTCTGCGGCTGCACTGCCGCAACCGGATCCCGCACGCGCGCGGCCTGGGCTCGTCCTCGGCCGCGATCATCGGCGGTCTCGTGCTCGCTCGCGCCCTGGTCGCTGGGGGAGAGCTGATCCTCGACGACGACACCCTTTTCCAGAAGGCCGCCGAGATCGAGGGTCACCCCGACAACGTGGCTCCTGCCTTCCACGGCGGCTTCACGATCGCCGGTGACGACGATGGCTTCTTCGCCGTCCGCACCGCCGTCGACCCGAGGGTCAGCGTCGTCGTCTTCGTCCCCGCGACCGGCGTCGAGACCAAGGCCGCTCGCGGGCTGCTGCCCGAGACCGTCCCGCACTCCGACGCGGCGGCCGATGCGGGGCGTACGGCCCTCCTGGTCGCGGCGCTCAGCGATGCGCCCGAACACCTGCACCGCGCCACCCGCGACTTCCTGCACCAGGAGTACCGCCGACCCGCGATGCCGGAGTCGCTCGCCCTGGTCGACGAGCTGCGCGCCGACGGCGTCGCCGCGATCGTCTCCGGCGCCGGACCCACGGTGCTGGCGTTCAGCAGCGGGGTCGAGTCCGCCGAGACCAGCAAGCTGACCGCCCGCTGCCCCGAGGGCTGGACGTGTCATGCGCTGAGCGTCGACATGGACGGCGTACGCATCCTCTGACCCGCCTTCCGGGCCCCTGCTGTGAGGGGTGCCATGCGTGTTAGCCTGGGCATACATCCGTTGGGCCGTTCAGGCCTGCGAGTGTGCTATCCCCCTTTCGTGCCGTGCCACTTCGTTTGGCGCGCATCGGCGCGTCAGGGGTTCTGACAAACGAGCCGTCGGCGTCGTACGCCGATCGGCGATACGTGGGAAAGGACTCACGTGACTGAAACCATGGAATCCACTGCGCCGGAGCCGAACGCAGCCCCGAAGAAGCGCGGTGGCCTTGGCGGAATGCTCCTCGCCGACCTCAAGGCGATGGCGAACGGTATGGGTATCACCGGGGCCAACTCGATGAAGAAGGCTCAGCTGATCGACGCGATCAAGGCTGCGCAGAGCAGTCGTGCGCAGTCGGCGCCGGCGGAGAAGGCCGAGAAGCCTGCCGCCGAGAAGCCCGCTGCCGAGAAGCCTGCCGCTGAGAAGCCTGCGGAGAAGACCGCGGAGAAGCCGGCCGAGAAGGCCGAGAAGCCCGCGGAGAAGTCCGCCGAGGCTGCTGACGCCGGTAACGAGGGCGCCCAGCGCCCGCGTCGCCAGCGCAACCAGAACCAGAACAAGAGCAGCGGCCAGGGCCAGGGCGGTCAGGGTGGCCAGGGCGGCCAGTCCGGTCAGCCCGCCGGTGGCGGCCAGAACAAGGGCCCGGCCAAGGCCGGCCAGCCTGCCGCCGAGAAGAAGAACGAGGACGCTCAGAAGGAGCGGCCGGCCGAGTCGGCCGATGACGCGGGCGATGACGACGGCGAGGGCGGCAGCCGCCGCAACCGCCGCCGCCGTGGCCGCGACCGCGACCGCAACCGCCCGGGTCGCGGCGAGCCCGACACGACCGTCCTCGAGGACGACGTGCTCGTGCCCGCGGCAGGCATCCTGGACGTACTCGACAACTACGCCTTCGTCCGCACCTCCGGCTACCTGCCCGGACCGGACGACGTCTACCTCTCCCTGTCGCTGGTCAAGCGCCTCGGCTTGCGCCGTGGTGACGCGATCGTCGGTCAGGTGCGCCAGCCCCGCGAGGGCGAGCGCAAGGAGAAGTACAACCCGATGGTGCGCATCGACTCGGTCAACGGCGCCGACCCCGAGGTCGCCAGGCACCGCGTCGAGTTCGACAAGCTCGCCCCGGTCCACCCCGACCAGCGGCTCCGCCTCGAGGGCGGCTCCGACCCGGTCACCGGCCGGATCATCGACCTGGTCGCGCCGATCGGCAAGGGCCAGCGCGGCCTGATCGCCTCGCCGTCGAAGGCTGGCAAGACGTCCGTCCTGCAGGCGATCGCCGGGGCGATCACCGCCAACAACCCCGAGTGCCACCTGATGGTGGTGCTCGTCGACGAGCGCCCGGAGGAGGTCACCGACTTCGAGCGCAGCGTCAAGGGCGAGGTCATCGCCTCCACCTTCGACCGTCAGCCCGCCGACCACACCGTGGTCGCCGAGCTGGCCATCGAGCGGGCCAAGCGCCTGGTCGAGCTCGGCCACGACGTGGTCGTCCTGCTCGACGGGCTGACCCGCCTGGGCAAGGCGTACAACCTCTCCGTCCCGGCGTCGGGCCGGATCCTCGGTGGCGGCGTCGACTCCGCGGCGCTCTACCCGACCAAGCGGTTCTTCGGTGCGGCCCGCAACGTCGAGGACGGCGGCTCGCTGACCATCCTCGCCACGGCCGCGGTCGAGACCGGTTCGAAGACCGACGAGATCATCTTCGAGGCGTTCAAGGACACCGCCAACTCCGAGCTGCGACTGAGCGAGGAGTACGCGGAGGCCGGGATCTTCCCCGCCGTCGACGTCAACGCCTCCGGCACCCGCCGCGACGATCTGCTCTTCACCGGCGGCGAGGGCGACGCGGTGCGCAAGCTGCGCGCCTCCCTGGCCACGCTCGACGGCGCCAAGGCCGCCTCGGTCCTGACCGAGAAGGTCGCCGGGTCGGCCACCAACATGGTGCTGCTCAACGAGGTAGCCAAGAGCTGAGACGACCGTAGCGAGGTCGAGCGGCGAGCTTGCTCGTCCGCTCGCGCCGAGCGAGGGAGTGACCGCGCGAAGCGCGGAGTGCGATGTGCGCCCTGGGGCCGCCGGGAATTATTGGCGGCCCCAGGCGTTCACATACACTGAATCCTCGGTGCCGGTTCACGTCCCGCAACCTGCGGAGGCGACCCGGAACCCAATGTCTTGAGAGGAACCTCATGAAGACCGACATCCACCCGACCTACGTCGACACCCAGGTCACCTGCACCTGCGGCAACTCGTTCACCACCCGCAGCACGGTGGCCGAGGGCGCCATCCGCGCCGACGTGTGCTCCAACTGCCACCCGTTCTACACGGGCAAGCAGAAGATCCTCGACACCGGCGGTCGCGTGGCTCGCTTCGAGGCTCGCTTCGGCAAGCGCAACAAGTAGCTCTTAACGCGCCGGCCCCCACGTGTTCGTGGGGGCCGGCGCGGCGCATTTCATCGAACTTATCGGGCAATTCCTGCACTTCCGGGGTGTTGCAACGCCCGAGAAGTGCAGGAATACCCGGTTAACCGGGTATTCCTCCCAAGCGAGAAGCGAGGCGGAGATGTCACAGTTTGAAGCGGTCGAAGGGCTGATCGAGGAGCACGAAGGCCTCGAGAAGCGGCTCGCCGAGCCCGAGACCCACGCCGACGCACGCCTGGCGAAGAAGCTCAACCAGCGGTACGCCGAGCTGAGCTCGATCATCGACGCCTACCACTCCTGGCAGCAGCTCGGTGACGACGTCGAGGCCGCCCGCGAGCTGGCAGGGGAGGACCCTACGTTCGCCGAGGAGGCCGAGGCGCTGGTGCCCCAGCGTGAGGAGGCCGAGGAGCGGCTGCGTCGCCTGCTCGTGCCTCGCGACCCGACCGACGACAAGGACGCCATCCTCGAGGTGAAGTCGGGGGAGGGCGGTGAGGAGTCGGCGCTGTTCGCCGGCGACCTGCTGCGGATGTACACCCGCTACGCCGAGCGCCAGGGCTGGAAGCTCGAGTTCCTCGACGCCAACGAGTCCGACCTCGGCGGCTACAAGTCCGTCACCGTTGCGGTGAAGGCGAAGGGGACCTCCGAGCCCGGCCGGGCGCCCTACGCGCTGCTCAAGTTCGAGGGCGGCGTACACCGTGTCCAGCGGGTGCCGGTCACCGAGTCGCAGGGCCGCGTGCACACCTCGGCCGCGGGTGTCCTGGTGGTTCCCGAGGCCGAGCCGATCGATGTCGAGATCAACGACAACGACCTCCGCATCGACGTCTACCGCTCCTCCGGACCCGGCGGCCAGTCGGTCAACACCACCGACTCGGCGGTCCGGATCACCCACATCCCCACCGGCATCGTCGTCTCGATGCAGAACGAGAAGTCGCAGCTGCAGAACAAGGAGCAGGCCATGCGCGTGCTTCGTTCGCGCCTGCTCCAGGCGGCCCAGGACGCTGCCGACGCGGAAGCCTCCGACGCTCGCCGCTCCCAGGTGCGCACCGTCGACCGCTCCGAGCGCATCCGCACCTACAACTACCCGGAGAACCGCATCTCGGACCACCGCACGGGTTACAAGTCCTACAACCTCGACCAGGTCCTCGACGGCGACCTGGAGCCGGTGATCGGAAGCGCCGTGGACGCCGATCTGGCGGCCCGGCTGGCCTCCCTCGACTCCTAAGGCCCTCAACAGCGTCGAAGGTCGCAGTCACCGGGTGACTGCGACCTTCGAGTTTGTTTGATGTGCAGGTCAGGCGTTGGCCTTCTTCTTGAAGCCCACGACGAAGCCGGCGGCCTCGGCTGAGGCCTCGCTGTCGAACCAGACCTCGGCCTGGGTCCGCTTGAAGGCCGTGCTCGCGGAGGTGTGGTAGCGCTTCGCGCCGTCCTTGCGGATGTTGCCCTTCACGACGTACGCCGGGTGCGGGCTGGAGCCGTCCTCGAGCGGGTCGGCGCTACCGGTGCCGTAGCTGCTCGCCGGCGGCAGCGGCTGCTCGGTCGCAGCGGCGTCGGCCTTCTTGCTGCGGTCGTAGAAGTCGCTGCTCGCCCGCACGAACCCGGCCGCCTCGGCCGACTCCTCGGAGTCGAAGTAGACGGCTGCCTTCGTGCGGCCGTAGTAGGGGCTCGCGGTCGTGTGGTACTTCTTCCCGCTGCTGCCCTTGATGCTGTACGCAGCGTCCGAGCTGCTTCCATCAGCAGCCGGCAGCACGGCGCCGGCGTAGGGAGCACCGTCGGTCGCGGCGGGCGCCTCGGCGGCCGGAGCTGCCTCTGGCTCGGCATCGACGGGAGCGGGCTCGGGAGTGGCCGCCTCGGCCGCGGCAGGCTCGGCCTCAGTGGTCTCGGCATCGGCTGCAGCAGCCGCGATGACGCTCTCGGCCTCCGCGACCACAGCAGCGGTGTCCGCGTCGGTCACGTCGTCCGTGGCGGTCTCGGTGACCTCGGCCTCGACAGCAGCCTCGGCGGGCTCTTCGGCGACGGGCTCTTCGACGGCGGACTCCTCGGCCACGGGAGCGTCGGCCGGAGCGTCGGCAGCGGGAGCCTCAGTGGCCGGCTCGGCCACGGACGCCTCGGCGGGGACGGCGGCAGCGGCGACGGGAGCGCTGGTGGCCTCGGTGCCTTCGGTGGCCGGGTGGTCCTTGTCGGCTCGGTGTGCGGCCTTGGCGTCCTTGCGGATCGGGCGTCCGAAGAAGAACCAGATCATGAGGACGAGGACGAGGATGAGTGCAAGCAGCAAGAGCCACTTCATGGGGTGATGTTTCCTTCCGGGGGAGATCTCGGGTGTGATGGTGGGGCAGCACAGCGCCCGACGAGGTGTGCGGCCAGTCCCGCGTCCCCCGATATGACCGGAAGAACCGTTGAGGCGCCCGAACGTTACCCTCAGCCGGGTAAAGCATGACTAACACATTCAGGAGCAGTTGCCCATGACCGCCCCGCGCACACTTCTGGCAAGTGCCCGAAAGCAGCTCGAAGAGGCCGGAGTCGACAGCCCGGACGCCGATGCGGCCATCTTGTTGGCCCATGTCCTCGACACCGACCGCAACCGCCTCTTCCTCGTCGATGACGTGGCGGAGCACCACGAGAAGGCCTACGCGGACCTGCTCGCCCGCCGCGCGGAACGCGAGCCGCTGCAGCACCTGACCGGGGTGGCGTACTTCCGCCACGTCGAGCTAGCCGTCGGTCCCGGCGTCTTCGTGCCGCGGCCCGAGACCGAGCTGCTCGCCGGCTGGGCGATCGATCAGGCCGCGGCCATCGACCAGCCCGTGGTCGTCGACCTCTGCACGGGATCGGGAGCGATCGCGAAGAGCATCGCCGATGAGGTCCCGGGCGCCGACGTGCACGCGGTCGAGCTCTCCGAGGACGCCTATCCCTGGGCCGTACGCAACCTGACCGGCACCGGCGTGGACCTGCGACAGGGCGACATGGCCGATGAGTTCACCGACCTGGACGGCAGCGTCGACGTGCTGGTCTGCAATCCGCCGTACATCCCGCTCGAAGCCTGGGAGTCCGTTGCCGCCGAGGCGCGCGACCACGACCCCGACCTCGCCCTCTTCTCCGGGCAGGACGGGCTGGACGCGATCCGTGTCCTGGAACGGCGGGCCGCCGAGCTGCTGAAGCCCGGGGGAGTGGTCGGCTTCGAGCATGCCGACGAGCAGGGCCCGGACGGTCAGAACGGTGGCGCCCCGGCGGTCTTCGCCGCCACCGGAAGATGGCAGGACGTACGCGATCACCTCGATCTGGCAGGCCGTCCGCGCTTCACGACCGCACAACTGGCAACATGAGCACTGTGACTGAGCGCTACCCGATCGCGAACGAGGACGAGCAGACCGAGGCGATCGATGCTGCTGTGGCTGCCCTTCAGGCCGGCGAGCTCGTGGTCGTACCGACCGACACGGTCTACGGCATCGCCGCCGACGCGTTCGACAAGGGCGCCGTGGCCGGTCTGCTCGCCGCCAAGGGCCGTGGCCGCTCGATGCCGCCGCCGGTGCTGATCTCCAACGTCGCCACCCTCGACGCCCTCGCGACGAGGATCCCCGACTGGGCCCGCAGCCTGGTCGAGGAGCTGTGGCCCGGTGCGCTGACGGTCGTGTTCCACCAGCAGCCGTCGCTGCAGTGGGACCTGGGCGAGGCCCGCCAGACCGTGGCCGTACGCATCCCCGACTCCGACATCCTGCGCCGGATCATCGACCGGGTCGGTCCGCTGGCGACCAGCTCGGCGAACCGCACCACGAAGCCCGCTGCCACCAACGCCGACCAGGCCGACGAGATGCTCGGGAAGATGGTCAAGGCCATCATCGACGGGGGCGAGTCGCCGGTCGGCGAGGCGTCCACGATCATCTCCGCCACCGGTGACGAGCCGAAGGTTCTGCGGGAGGGCACGATCAGCATCGACCGGATCAACGAGATCCTCGCCCATCACGACGTCGCCATCCGTCGGCCGGGCGATCCCGACCCCGCCAACATGCCCGAGACCGACGGGCCCGAGACCGACCTGCCGGCCACGGACGCCGACACAGAAGCCTGATGCGCGCCTACGTCCTCCTCTTCCTGGTCGCCGCCGTGGTGACCTACCTGCTCACCGTCGTCGCCCGCGAGTTCGCGATGCGCACGGGGGCCGTCGCGAAGGTCCGCGACCGTGACGTACACGCCGTTCCGATCCCTTACATGGGTGGCGTGGCGATGCTGGGTGGCCTGGTGGCCGCCTACCTGGTCGCCCGTGAGCTGCCGTTCCTGGCCGATGCGCCGGACTTCGTGCTCCAGGACACCGGCGTGGTGATCCTCGCCGGCGCACTGATCTGCATCGTCGGCGTCGTCGATGACATCTTCGAGCTCGACGCCCTCACCAAGCTGGGCGGTCAGGTGCTGGCGACCGCGATCCTGGTGGGCTTCAACCTGCAGTACAGCCTGATCACGTTCCCCGATGGCACCCAGTTCTCCATCGACCCCGCCCAGGGGGCTCTGCTCACCGGGCTCGTCGTGATCACCGTGGTCAACGCGGTCAACTTCATCGACGGTCTCGACGGTCTGGCCGCGGGTGTCGTCGGTATCGGCGCGCTGGCGCTGTTCCTGTTCTGCTACCAGTTCACCCGGATCAACGACATCGGCCGCGCCTCGACTGCGGCTCTCCTGACCGTCGCGCTCGCCGGAGCCTGCGTCGGCTTCCTCATTCACAACTGGCATCCCGCCCGGCTGTTCATGGGCGACAGCGGCTCGATGCTGATCGGTCTGATCCTCGCCGCCAGCGCGGTCACCCTCTCGGGCTCCTACAACGCCGGCGGCCTGAACGTGAACGCCTTCGACGCCTCCACCGCGCTCCTGGTGACCTTCCTGCCACTGCTGCTCCCGCTGACGATCCTGGTGGTCCCTCTCGTCGACCTCGTGCTGGCCGTCGTACGCCGCACCCGCGCCGGCCGGTCACCCTTCGCCGCGGACAAGAAGCACCTCCACCACCGCCTCCTGGAGATCGGCCACTCCCAGCGTCGAGCCGTGCTGATCATGTGGCTCTGGGCGGGCCTGATGTCCTTCGGATCGGTCTTCGTGACCCTCTACCGCGGCCCCGTGGTCATCACCGGCGTAGTGGTCGCCACCGCTCTCATCGTGCTCCTCACCTTCGTTCTCCCCAAGATCCGCGGCGAGCGCACCGACAAGCTCCTCGAGGTCCCCGAGGACCTCACCCCGCTGGAAAATCAGCCCCGCTAGGGGCGCCTTGATCGATCAATTAGGGCACCCAAAGACGCTTGTGATAGTTTTCACGAGCGTTCGGGATACGCTCCTGAACACGTGAAATGCCCCCAGAGAGAACGGCCGCCGACGATGACGACCGCAACCAGCAAATCCAAGGTGCTGCGAGGTTCTGCCGCAGTGTCCGCAGTTGCTGTGCTCGCGGCCCTCGCGGTGGCTTTTGTTCTTGCCGGGACTGATGGTCTGACAGGTGCTGCGATCGGTTCGATCGCCACCGTTGTCGTGCTGGCGGTCGGCTCTTGGGCGATGTTCTGGATCGCGGCGAAGTCGCCCGCCATGTCGCTGCCCGCCGCTGTCGGTGTCTTCACGCTGTCAGGCATGGTTCTCTTCGTTGTCCTGCTGATCGTTTCGCAGACCGGGGGAGACGCTGTCGTACGTCCGGCAGCCTTCTCGGTCATGGCGCTCACAGTGGCTTGGACGACCACGTTCGCGTTCCTGGTGCGACGCGAGCGAATCCCGCTCTTCGACCTGCCCGGGGCAGACTCGTGACCCGCCAGTAGCGCCTGATATCGTCCGGGCCGTCGGGGGCGGCCGCCGGGATGATGCCCGAGCCTTTGAGGCTCGCCACCCAGAATCGTAAGTTCGAACAAACAGGAGACAGCGTGAAGTCGCTTGCCGCCACCGTTATGGCGTCGGAGTCGGGGCCTCATATCCCGGGGCCCGCGGACTTCTTCCTTCCGCCGATCGTCGGGTCCGGCGACTGGGCCCTGACCAAGGTGAGCCTCCTGGTCCTGCTGTCCGTCGTGATCGCCTTCGGCTTCTTCTACGCCGCCTCCCGCAAGGCCGCCGTGGTTCCGGGCCGTCTGCAGTTCGCCGGTGAGTACGTCTACGGGATGGTCCGCAACTCCATCGCCCGAGACATCATCGGGTCGAAGGACTACATGAGGTTCGTGCCGTACCTCTTCACGGTCTTCGTCTTCATCCTCATCAACAACTTCTACGGGATCATCCCGTTCGTCCAGTTCCCCACGATGTCGCACATCGGCTACACGGCGGCCCTGGCGATCATCACCTGGCTGATCTACAACATCGTCGGCATCGCGAAGCACGGTTTCGTCGGCTACCTCAAGCACCAGACGGTGCCCAGCGGTGTGAGCGGTCCGATCCTGATCATGATGGTTCCGCTGGAGTTCCTCTCCAACATCATCGTGCGCCCGTTCACGCTGGCCATCCGTCTCTTCGCGACCATGTTCGCCGGCCACCTGCTGGTGGCGCTCTTCTCCATCGGTGGCGCCTGGTTGATGCTGCACTACGTTCCGGTATGGCAGGGCATCACCGCCGGCCTCTTCTCCTTCCTGCTGGGCATCCTCGTGTCCTTCCTGGACATGCTGATCATGTTCCTGCAGGCATATGTCTTCACCCTGCTCTCGGCGATGTACATCGCCGGTGCAGTCGCGGACGAGCACTGATCCACAGCTCGTTCCACCAGCCAAACCCAACGATGTACAACAACTGACGCAAGGCGCGTCACAACCGAAAGGAAGTCCACAATGGACGGCTCCGCAGACATGATCGGCCTCGGCCTCTCCGCTATCGGCCCCGGTGTCGGTGTCGGTCTGATCTTCGCCGCGTATGTTGCCGGTGTCGCTCGCCAGCCGGAGGCCCAGAGCCGCCTGCAGGCCATCGCGATCCTCGGCTTCGCGCTTTGTGAGCAGTTCTTCATCATCTCCCTCGCCCTCGCCTTCGTGCTCTGACGTAGGGAACTACCGAAGGTTCCGACATGATCCTTACCCAGGTAACCGCTGCGGAGACCGAGATCAACCCGTTGGTCCCGCACGTCCCGGAGATCATCCTCGGTTTCATCGTCATCGCCATCCTCTTCGTGGGAGTTGCGAAGTTCATCGTTCCGAACTTCGAGAAGGCGTACGCCGATCGAACCGCGGCGATCGAAGGCGGCATCGAGAACGCCAACGCCAAGCAGGCCGAGGCGGATGCCAAGCTCGCTCAGCTGGAGGCCCAGCTGGCCGACGCTCGCCACGAGGCTGCCCGCATCCGCGAGCAGGCTCGCGAGGAGGGCGCCGCGATCAAGGCCGAGATGCGCCTCGAGGCGCAGGCCGAGGCGGAGCGCATCATCACCGCCGGCAAGGCGCAGATCGAGGCCGAGCGCCAGGCGGCTGCTACGTCGCTGAAGACCGAGGTCGGCTCGCTGGCCACCGGTCTCGCCGGTCGCATCGTCGGCGAGTCCCTCGACGACGACGAGCGTTCCAGCCGTGTGGTCGAGCGGTTCCTCGCTGACCTCGAGGCAGGGGTTCACTGATGGACTTCCGTGGAGCGTCGGCCGACGCCGTTGCCGCCCTGACCGAGGAGCTGAAGACCGCTGTCTCCGCCTCTCCTGAGGCGGCGGCGAAGGCGGCCGACACCCTCTTCGAGGTCTCCCAGACCCTCCGCGCCGAGGCAGCTCTGCGCCGCTTCGTCACCGACGTATCGGTGCCGCAGGAGGCCAAGACCGGCCTCGTCGGTGAGCTGTTCGGCGGGAAGGTCGACGCGACGGGCCTCGGCGTGTTCGAGTCGGCGGTCAAGCACCGCTGGACGCACGCCGGTGACCTGAGCGATGCGATCGAGCGACTGAGCGAGATCGCCGCGGTCCGCAGCGCCGGCGGCGAGGCCAAGCGCCTCGCCGACGAGCTGTTCGCGGTCCAGCAGGCCGTGCAGGAGACGCCGGAGCTGCGCGACGCGCTCTCCGACCCGGCCCGCACGACCGAGGACAAGGCCGCGCTCGTCGACACGCTGCTCGGGGGCAAGGCGCTTCCGGCGACCGTGACCCTGACGAAGCAGGCGCTGGCGGGCACCTACCGCACCGCATCGGCCGCTCTCGGTGAATACCAGAAGGTCGCGGCATCCGTCGCAGACGAGGGCACCGCGGTCATCCGCGTTGCGGCCCCGCTCTCGGAGGCCGAGACCACCCGTCTGGCGGCAGCACTGGCGAGGAAGTACGGCCGCGAGGTCCACCTCAACGTGGTCGTCGATCCGGCTGTCGTCGGTGGCATCAAGGTATCGATCGGTGACGACGTCATCGACGGCACCGTCTCGAGTCGCCTCGAAGGGGCGCAGCGAGCCCTGGCCGGCTGATCCGGCACCGCGGCCGACCTCAACTGGCCGTACGACCCCTGTGTGACACAGACTGACTTGTAAGAACTGAGAGAGAAGGCACAGATGACGGAGCTCTCCATCCGTCCCGACGAGATCCGGGACGCACTGGCAAAGTACGTCGCGGACTACAAGCCGGAGGCGGCGAAGACCGAGGAGGTCGGCACCGTCGCTTCGACCGCGGACGGTATCGCCCGCGTGTCGGGTCTGCCCTCGGCCATGACCAACGAGCTCCTCGAGTTCGAGGACGGCACCCTTGGTCTGGCCCTGAACCTGGACACCCGCGAGATCGGTGTCGTCGTCCTGGGTGACTTCGACAAGATCGAGGAGGGCCAGTCGGTCCGACGTACGGGCGAGGTTCTCTCGGTCCCCGTCGGTGACGGCTACCTCGGCCGCGTCGTGGACCCGCTCGGCAACGCGATCGACGGCCTCGGCGACATCGAGACGGTCGGCCGCCGCGCCCTGGAGCTCCAGGCTCCCGGCGTGATGGCCCGCAAGTCGGTGCACGAGCCGCTCGCCACCGGCATCAAGGCGATCGACGCGATGACCCCGATCGGCCGTGGCCAGCGTCAGCTGATCATCGGTGACCGCTCGACCGGTAAGACCACGGTCGCGATCGACACGATCATCAACCAGAAGCAGAACTGGGAGTCGGGCGACCCCGACAAGCAGGTCCGCTGCATCTACGTTGCCATCGGCCAGAAGGGCTCGACCATCGCCTCCGTGCGTGGCGCCCTCGAGGAGTCCGGCGCGCTGGAGTACACCACGATCGTCGCGGCTCCGGCCTCCGACTCGGCCGGCTTCAAGTACCTCGCCCCCTACACCGGCTCGGCCATCGGCCAGCACTGGATGTACGAGGGCAAGCACGTCCTGATCGTCTTCGACGACCTGACCAAGCAGGCCGAGGCCTACCGCGCCGTGTCGCTGCTGCTGCGCCGCCCGCCGGGCCGTGAGGCCTACCCGGGTGACGTCTTCTACCTGCACTCCCGGCTGCTGGAGCGCTGCGCGAAGCTCTCCGACGAGATGGGCAAGGGCTCGATGACCGGTCTTCCGATCATCGAGACCAAGGCCAACGACGTCTCGGCGTTCATCCCGACCAACGTCATCTCCATCACCGACGGTCAGATCTTCCTGCAGTCCGACCTGTTCGCGGCCAACCAGCGCCCGGCCATCGACGTCGGCGTCTCGGTCTCCCGCGTCGGTAGCGCCGCGATGACCAAGGCCCTCAAGGGCGTCACCGGCTCGCTCAAGGTCGAGCTCGCGCAGTACCGCGCGATGGAGGCCTTCGCGATGTTCGCCTCCGACCTGGACGCGGCCTCGAAGCAGCAGCTGGCTCGCGGTCAGCGGCTGATGGCGCTGCTCAAGCAGCCGGCCTACTCGCCCTACCCGATCGACGAGATGACCGTCTCGCTGTGGCTGGGCACCTCCGGCAGCCTGGACATCGTCCCGGTCGAGGACGTGCTCAAGTTCGAGCGGGAGTTCCTCGACTTCCTGCGTCGCTCCCACGACGGCATCCTCGCCGGCATCCGTGAGTCGCTGAAGTTCGAGGACTCCACCGAGTCCGAGCTGAAGAAGGCTTACGACTCGTTCCTCAACCAGTTCGAGACCTCGGAGGGCCACTCGATCAAGCCGGGTTCCTCCAAGACGGAGGCCCTGGCTGACGAGGACGTCGAGCAGGAGCAGATCGTCAAGCAGAAGCGGGGCTGACCCATGGCCGTGTCAGTGCGTGAACTCCGCGCGCGGATCAAGTCGACGGAGTCGATGAAGAAGATCACGCGTGCCATGGAGCTCATCGCTGCGTCCCGGATCATCAAGGCGCAGCAGCGGGCCAATGCGGCCGCGCCGTACGCCCGAGAGCTCACCCGCGCCGTCTCGGCGGTGGCGACCTACTCCAACGTGGACCACCCGCTGACCACCGAGCCGGAGGCGCCCACCCGCGCCGCCGTGCTGGTGGTCACCAGCGACCGTGGTCTGGCGGGCTCCTACTCCTCGAGCGTGCTCAAGGAGGCCGAGGGCCTGGTCGAGAAGCTCAAGGCCGAGGGCAAGGAGGTCGACCTCTACGTCACCGGACGCAAGGCGGAGGCCTTCTACAAGTTCCGCGGTCGTTCCGTGGCGCAGGCCTGGACCGGCTTCTCCGACCGTCCGGAGTTCGAGGCGGCAAAGGAGATCGGCGAGAAGCTGATCGAGGTCTTCGTCGAGGGCACCGAGGCCGAGAAGGCCGCCGCTCCCGGCGTCGACGAGGTCCACGTGGTCTACACGCGGTTCATCACCATGATGACGCAGAAGCCCACCGCCGTACGTCTCCTGCCTCTGGAGGTCGTGGAGGGCACCGAGGCTCCGGCCGAGGGCGACGTCCTGCCGCTCTACGAGTTCGAGCCGTCGGCCGAGGCCGTGCTCGACTCGCTGCTCCCGCAGTACGTCGTGAGCCGAATCTGGTTCGCGCTGCTGCAGGCCGCCGCCTCCGAGCTGGCCCAGCGTCAGAAGGCGATGAAGTCGGCCACCGACAATGCCGATGAGCTCATCAAGAAGTTCACCCGGGTTGCCAACCAGGCTCGCCAGGCCGGCATCACCCAGGAGATCAGCGAGATCGTCGGTGGCGTGAACGCGCTCGCCGACGCCCAGGCTGCGAACGACTGAGAACCCACAGAAGGACTGACTAGAAAATGACCGCACAGGTTGACGAGAAGACCACGACGGGCCGCATCGCCCGCGTGATCGGCCCGGTCGTCGACGTGGAGTTCCCCGTCGACGCCATGCCGGACATCTACAACAAGCTCGAGGTCGAGGTCACCATCAGCGGTGAGACGACGACCCTGCCGCTCGAGGTTGCCCAGCACATCGGTGACGGCATGGTCCGCGCGATCTCGCTGAAGCCGACCGACGGCGTCGTACGCGGCTCCTCGGTGCGTGACACCGGTGGCCCGATCACGGTTCCCGTGGGTGACGTCACCCTCGGCCACGTGTTCAACGCGACCGGTGACATCCTCGACGTCGACCCGGCCACGGTCGAGGTCAACGAGCGCTGGGGCATCCACCGCAAGGCTCCGGCCTTCGACCAGCTGGAGTCCAAGACCCAGATGTTCGAGACGGGCATCAAGGTCATCGACCTCCTCACCCCCTACGTGACCGGTGGAAAGATCGGCCTCTTCGGTGGTGCGGGCGTCGGCAAGACCGTCCTCATCCAGGAGATGATCGCCCGAGTCGCCAAGAACCACGGTGGTGTCTCCGTGTTCGCCGGTGTCGGCGAGCGCACCCGTGAGGGCAACGACCTCATCCACGAGATGCAGGAGGCCGGCGTCTACGACAAGGTCGCCCTGACCTTCGGCCAGATGGACGAGCCGCCGGGCACGCGTCTTCGCGTGGCCCTCTCGGCGCTGACGATGGCGGAGTACTTCCGCGACGTCCAGGGCCAGGACGTGCTGCTCTTCATCGACAACATCTTCCGCTTCACCCAGGCGGGCTCTGAGGTCTCGACCCTGCTGGGCCGCATGCCTTCGGCCGTGGGCTACCAGCCCAACCTCGCCGACGAGATGGGTCAGCTCCAGGAGCGGATCACCTCGACGCGTGGTCACTCGATCACCTCGATGCAGGCGATCTACGTGCCGGCCGACGACTACACCGACCCGGCTCCGGCGACCACCTTCGCCCACCTGGACGCGACCACCGAGCTCTCCCGCGAGATCGCGTCGCTGGGTATCTACCCGGCCGTGGACCCGCTGACCTCGACGTCGCGAATCCTGGACCCGCAGTACATCGGTCAGGACCACTACGACTGCGCCGTCCGCGTCAAGCAGATCCTCCAGCGCAACAAGGAGCTGCAGGACATCATCGCGATCCTGGGTGTCGACGAGCTCTCCGAGGAAGACAAGATCATCGTCTCCCGCGCTCGCCGGATCCAGCGGTTCCTGTCGCAGAACACCTACGTCGCCAAGCAGTTCACCGGCATCGAGGGTTCGACGGTTCCGGTCAAGGACACCATCGAGGCGTTCAACAAGATCGCCGAGGGCGAGTACGACCACGTCGCCGAGCAGGCGTTCTTCATGTGCGGTGGCCTCGACGACGTCGAGGCGAAGTGGGCCGAGATCCAGAAGAGCCTCTGATGACTGACGCACTTCAGGTGGAGCTCGTCGCTGCAGACCGCGTGGTCTGGAGCGGCGGGGCCACCATGGTCATCGCCCGAACGGTCGACGGTGATGTCGGCGTCCTGCGCGGTCACGCGCCGGTGCTGTCGGCTCTCACCGAGGCGGTCGTGGAGATCACTCCGGAGGAGGGCACCGAGGTCATCGCGACCGTCGACGGTGGCTTCCTCTCGGTGGCCAACGACCGCGTCTCGATCCTGTCCGAGCACGTGCTGCTGGCTCACGAGATCGACCTCAGCCAGGCTGAGGTCGAGCTCGAGGAGGCCCGCCGCCTGCTCGGCACCAACAATGACGCCGAAAAGCGCATCCGTCGTGCCGAGGCACGCATCCGCGCTGTCGAGAAGGCCTCTTAGGGAAAGAGGGGCGATACCCGGATGGCATGGTGGGAGCTGCTCTTGGCCGTTGTGGCCGCATCGCTTCTGCTTGTCCTCGCCTATGGCGTCGGGATCGCCGTACGCCGCCGTCTGCTCGCTCGCAACGGCGGCGTCTTCGAACTGAGCCACCGCGTCCGGGACACCAGTCCCGGGCGCGGTTGGGTCATCGGCATCGGCCGCTACTCCGGTGACGCTCAGCTGGAGTGGTTCCGCATCTTCTCGCTCTCGCCCAAGCCCAAACGGGTCTGGCGCCGGACCGAGATCGTCTATGTCTCCAGCCGCTCTCCCGAGGGGATCGAGGAGCTGGTCCTCTACCCCGAGAGCCTGATCGTCACCTGCGACGTCAAGGGCGAGCACATCGACCTGGCGATGGACCAGCAGACCCTCATCGGCTTCCAGGCCTGGCTGGAGTCCCGCCCGATGCGGTCCACCTGGACCGTCTTCTGAGCGACTCCTTCCTACTCCCTCCGACCGTCTCCGGCACAACACCGGGGTCGGTCGGTTTGCATTCGGGGGCTTCCCTGATTGTCCGGAGGGCATCTGCGGCGGATGGTAGAGGTATGTCCTCAACTGCTCCCACTCCTGATTCCACTCAGCCCACCCCGCCCACTCCACCCGTCCCGTCGGCTCCGGTCACCGGCGACGAGCTCCGCTGCACCGACGCCGATCGCGACCGTGTGATCGACGTGCTGAAGTCCGCCTATGCCGACGGCCGGCTCGACCAGGCCGAGTTCGACGTCCGGTTCGACCTGACCATGAAGTCGAAGACGTACGCCGCCCTGGAGCCGATCACCCGCGACCTGATCGCGCAGCCCGCCCCGGCGCCGGTGCAGGCGAAGCCCGTCCGCGACCTGCTGCCGCCGCCGACCACCGAGGAGCGGCTCCTGGGCGCCCTCGCCCAGGCCACGACCTTGGTGCCGATCGTCGTCGGTCCCGCGATCCTCTACTACACCGTCGGCAAGCGTTCCGAGTTCGTGAAGCACCACGCCGCCGGCGCCCTCAACCTGCAGCTCACCCTGCTCGCCGTCACGATCGTGACCTTCGGCCTCGGCGGCGCGCTCTACGGGATCGCCTGGGTGCTCGCTGCCGCCTTCGCGGTCGTGGCGCTCGCCGGTGCCCCGCTGCGCCAGCCGTGGGTCCTGCCGATCTTCGGCCGCGGCGGGCCGTACGAGAAGAAGCGGGACTGATCCCCGCACCTGGACGCGGCCCGAGGTCCCACTAGCCTTTACTTGTGACGCCTCTCCGCCGTGCCCAGGCTGGATCGGTGGTGGCGTTCGCCACCAACGGTCTGCTGTCTGCGACCTTCATCTCCCGCATCCCCGCGCTCCGCGAGAGCCTCGGCCTGAACAACTCAGCCGTCGGCCTGATGCTGCTGGCGATGGGCATCGGCTCCGTCGCCGCGCTGCCGCTCGCCGGGGGACTGGTGATGCGCTGGGGCGCCGCCCGGGTCGTACGCGGCTGCGCGGTTCTCTGTGTCGCCGCCCTGACCATGGTGGCGGTCTCCGGCAGCTGGTTGGAACAGGCGTGGCTGGTGGCGCTGTTCCTGGTGGCGTACGGCGTCGGTTATGGGCTCTGGGACGTCGCCATGAACGTCGAGGGGGCCGCGGTCGAGCGGCTCGGCGGCAAGACGCTGATGCCGCAGCTGCACGCGATGTGGAGTGTTGGCACCGTGCTCGGTGGACTGCTGGGCATCGCCCTGGTGGGTACGTTGCCGACGGTGTGGCACGTCGCCGGGGTCGCGGCCATCGTGCTGGCGGTCTGCTGGTGGGGGACCGCGGGGTTCCTCCCGGCCGAGCCGCCTCGAGAGGGGCACTCGCCACGGCGTGAGCTCATCGCCGCCTGGCGCTCGCCGCACACGCTGCTGCTGGGCCTGATGGTGCTCGCCTTCGCCGCCGCCGAGGGAAGCGCCAACGACTGGGTGTCACTGGCGATGATCGACGGCTACGACGTGAGCCACCGGGTCGGGGTGGCGTGCTATGCGGCGTTCGTCTTCTGCATGAGCCTGGCCCGCTTCGCGGGCGCGAAGGTGATCGACCGGGTCGGCCGGCAGCCGGTGCTGATCACCTCGGCGGCGCTGGCGGGCGTGGGGATCGTGCTGACCGTGTTCGCCGGCTCGTTCGGGCTCGCGCTGGCCGGGATCGTCCTGTGGGGCTTCGGCGCGGCCCTCGGCTTCCCGCTGGGGATCAGCATCGCCGCCGACGACGAGACCCGGGCCGCGGCTCGCGTCTCGGTCGTCTCCACGCTGGCCTATGGAGCCTTCCTCGGCTTCCCGCCCATCCTGGGCGCCGTAGGCGATCAGATCGGCACCCTGAGAGCCCTCCTGGTCGTCGCCTTCCTCATGATCCCCGCGGCGGCGCTGGCCGCGACGGTGGCGCGGCGGCGGGCCGTGTAACACGCTGTTCGTAGGACTATCCGGTCGTCCAGATAGGGCGAGTAGTCCTACGAACGACGTGTTACACCGGAGCGACGCCCTCGGTCTGGGTCAATCGAAGAGGGCGCGGATGTCGTCGGCGCCGATGGTGGAGCCCATGGCACCTTCTCCGTCGACGACCTTCGCGAAGAGCTCGGCCTTGCGCTCCTTGAGCTCCATGACCTTCTCCTCGATCGTCTCGGTCGAGACCAGGCGGTAGACCATGACGTGCTGGGTCTGGCCGATGCGGTGGGCGCGGTCGACGGCCTGGGCCTCGGCGGCG
This sequence comes from Nocardioides sp. NPDC127503, assembly GCF_040302165.1. Lineage (NCBI taxonomy): Bacteria > Bacillati > Actinomycetota > Actinomycetes > Propionibacteriales > Nocardioidaceae > Nocardioides > Nocardioides sp. NPDC127503. The sequence goes on from NZ_JBEORH010000003.1 coordinate 396,519, forward strand.
GGGTTCCACCAGGGGTCGAGTACGAAGACGTAGTCGGCCTCGGTCAGGGTCAGGCCGACGCCGCCGGCCTTGAGGGAGATCAGGAACACCGGGGCGTCGCCGTCGCGGAAGCTCTCGATGACCGCACCGCGGTCGCGGGTGGCGCCGTCGAGGTAGGCGGCGTCGATGCCCGCCTCCTTGAGTCGGGTGCGTGCCCGGCCGAGGAACGAGGTGAACTGGCTGAAGACCAGCGCCTTGTGGCCCTCGGCGGCGAGCTCCTCGATGTGTTCGACGAGCGTGTCGAGCTTGGCGGAGCCGACATCGTTGTCATCGGGGTCGACGAGGCCGGGGTCGAGGGAGAGCTGCCGCAGCCTGGTCAGCGCACTGAGGATCGCGACCCGGTTGTCGTTGAAGTCGTCGAGCAGGTGCAGGATCCGCTGCCGCTCCTTGGCCAGGTGGGCGTCGTAGATCTTGCGGTGCGCGGGGTTGAGGTCCACGCCGAGCACCTGCTCCTGCTTGGGCGGCAGGTCGTCCGCGACGAGCTCCTTCGTGCGCCGCAGCAGGAACGGGCGCAGCCGGGTCCGGAACCGGCGCAGCGCCGCGTCGTCACCCGACTTCTCCACAGGCGAGACCACGGTGTCGCGGAACAGCCGCGGGCTGGGATAGAGCCCCGGCGCCGTGATCGAGAGCAGCGCCCACAGCTCCATCAGCCGGTTCTCGAACGGCGTGCCCGTCACCGCGAGACGCCAGCGGGCGTCGATCCGGCGGGCCGCTGCGTACGTCTTGGACTGGTGGTTCTTGACCTGCTGGGCCTCATCGAGGACGAGGCCGGCCCAAGGGCGCCCGGCGAAGGCGTCCTGCTCGAGCCGGAGGATGGCGTAGGTCGTGACCACGACGTCGGCGCCCTCGCGCGCCTCGGCCACTGAGTCGACGCGCTTGCTCACCGTGCTCACCCGGAGACCGGGGGTGTGGCGGCGGGCCTCCTGGACCCAGGCGGGTACGACGCTGGTGGGCGCCACCACGAGGTAGGGGGTGCGCGTCTCCGGCTGCGTGTGCACGGCATGGGAGATCGTGGCCAGCACCTGGAGCGTCTTGCCCAGACCCATGTCGTCGGCGAGGATCCCGCCGAGACCCTGCTCGTGCAGGAACGCCAGCCAGTGGAAGCCGTCGAGCTGGTAGTGGCGCAGCTCGGTCGCCAGCCCGGTCGGCTCGGGCCGGGGGATCTCGCGCAAGTCGCGCAGCGCCTGGGCGCGCTGGACCCATTCGGCGGCCTGCTGGTCGACCACGCCGAGCTCGGCGAGCTCGGCCCAGACACCGAGGTCGTGCTTGCCGACCGCGATCCCGTCGCCGGTGCGCTCGTGGAGCTGCCCGGCGGCCTCGACGACGTTGCGCAGCCGGTCGAGCTCGGGCCGGTCGGTGGTGATGTAGGTGCCGCTGGGGAGGATCAGGTGGTCGTCGCCGCGGGTCAGCGCACCGAGTACGTCGGGAAGCGGGACTGCCTCGGCGCCGATGCGGATCACGACCTGCAGGTCGAGCCAGTCCTGCCCGGCCACGGCAGCACCGTCAGGCGAGGTGATCTCGAAGGAGATCTCGGGGTCCTCGTCGGTCTCGCGGAAGTCGGGCCGCTCCACCTCGGTGACCTCGACGCCGTCGACCTCGCGCAGCGCGGGCAGGTCGTGGATGGCGAGCGCGAGGGCGTCGCCGTCGCGTACCTCCTGCTTGCGGAGCAGCTCGGTGGAGACCTTTGCCCGCAGCGCGGCCTCCTCGGCCGGGTTGCGTACCAGGCCGAGGTCCTCGCGGGAGTCCACCGGGTAGTGACGTACGCCGTAGGCCCAGGTCCAGCCGAGCGTGGCATGCGTCGAGCTGCGCCAGGTGACCGTCAGGGTCAGGCGCGGGGCGGGAGGCTCGGGGATGTCGAGGGAGCCGTCGGCCGAGCGCAGCGGCACCAGACGGGCCAGCGGGCCCAGCAGGGCGCTCAGCGTGCCGATCTCGGCCTCGGGGACGGTGAGTGGCTCCCGGGCGGTCACCAGCCGCTGCGCATGCGTCGAAAGCGGTCCGGGCAGATCCGCGAGATGGAGCACCCCGGCATCGAGGACGCCGACCGAGCGGGTGGGACGACCGATCGGGAGCACGGTCGGCCCGGCGTAGACCCGGTCACCGTGGGCCAGTCCGAACCGGAGGACCGCCTCGCCGTCCTCGCGACGCAGCTCGCCGGCGAGCGAGAGCGGCTCGTCGAAGATCACCACGCCGCGTACGTTCTCGCCGGGCAGGACTGTCACACCGCCACGGATCGCTTCGCGGAGCAGGCTGACCGCGTGCTCGCCGAAGTCGGCGAGGCCCAGCGAGGAGCCACGGGCGTAGAGGAGCCGGTCGGACCGCAGCTGGCGGGCCAGCTCCTGCAGGGGGAGCAGCTGGCTGCGGGGGAAGTCCTTGCCGGGCACCGCGTTGGGGATGCTGGCCCAGTCGGCGCCGGTCTTCGCCCAGCGCTCGCGGTTGCCCATGCGCATCGGGCGCAGCTCGATCGTGGGGGAGCCCGCGACGGCCGACCGTGGGCTGTGCACGTCGACCTCGAGCGCCAGCGCGGGCAGGTCGTCCTCGGGCTTGTTGTCCTCGGCGAGCTGGCCCAGAAGAGTGCGCAGCTCCGTCTCCCACGACGGGCCCATCGGTGTCGCCCCGGCGCGCGAGCCAGCGAGGACCAGGCCGAGGGCGGCACCGTGCTTGCAGTTGTTGTGCACGGGGCAGCTGCACGAGCTCGTCGCTCTGACGACGCCGTTCCTGGAATCCAGGTTGAGGGTCACGCGGTAGGGAGCCGGGCTGGTGCCTCTGACCTCGGCTGCGGCTCGTAGCGCGCTGCTGCCGACCTCGGTGACCCGGGGCTCCCCGACCCGGCCCTGGGCTGCGTAGGCCTCGCCACGCTCGATGGTCTGGGGGTCGAAGGTCTCGCGGAGCAGGTCGTTCGTGAGAGCTTCGAGCAAGGGCACCCGATCTATTCTTCCAGCATGAGGCGGGTTCTGCGACTTCGTGGACGCTGGTGGTGAGCAGCGTCTCGTTCGTTGCGGTGGCAGTGGTCTAGACCAGCGGTGCGCCATCACGGGGTGGCGGTGCATTCATCGGCCTGCATAGACGCACGCCCGACATCCCGTCTGGACAAGCGGATCCGAACCGATCGCGACAACTTTGTCGCGCAAAAGTAAAGCCACCTCGATCCGAGCGGGGGGATCCGGACCGAGGTGGCGATGAATACTTTCGGCCAAGTTGGCGGTGATTGCAAGTCGAACCGCTATGGCGGGAATGTGACGTGACGTATATCTGCCATGATGTCGGTCGTTCGTTCCCCCGCCACGAAAGGCATCTCGGATGCTCGATGCGCTTGGTCTCGACAATCTCGAGGAGACGATCTACCGCCAGCTGGTCGCCGCGCCGTCGGCCAACCTCGAAGAGCTGGCCGAGGCGGCAGACCTGGACACCTACGCGGTCTCGGCGGTGCTTTCCGCGCTGGAGGGGAAGGGCCTGGTCGCTCGGGCCTCGGCCGGCCAGGACCGCTACGTCGCCTCCCCGCCGGCGGTGGCGCTCGGGGCGCTGCTCGTCCAGCGCCAGGACGAGCTGCGCCGCGCGCAGGTCGAGATGACCGAGCTCGCCGGGCTCTACCGCGGCTCGGTCGCTCGCCGGGACGTGGCCGACGTCGTCGACGTCGTGCACGGCACCGAGGCCATCGCCCAGCGGTTCGCCCAGCTGCAGTACTCGGCGAAGAAGTGCATCCAGGCGCTGCAGAAGCCGCAGGCCGCGGTCGTCACCCGGGAGGACGCCGACGAGGCCGAGCGGGCCGCGATCGAACGCGGGGTCAGGCATGACATCGTCCTCGAGCGCTCCGTCTTCGACACCCCCGGCATCTACGAGACCATCGACTCCGGCCTCGAGATCGGGATCGAGCTGCGGGTGGTGCCGTCGGTGCCGCTGCGCGCCTTCATCGTCGACCGGGAGATCGCTCTGATCCCGCTCATGAACAGTGAGCACAACACTGTCCAGGACGCGCTGCTGCTCCACCCCAGCGGTCTCCTCGACGCGATCATCGCCCTCTTCGACCTGATCTGGACCTCGGCCCCCAAGCTGGTCGCGACACCCGAGGGCACGGTCGAGACCGCCGCCGATCGCCTCGAGCCCCTGGACACCAAGGTGCTCTCGCTGCTGCTGGCGGGCCTGACCGATGCCTCCATCGGGGCGCAGCTCGGGCTGTCGCTGCGTACGGTCCAGCGGCGGGTGCGCCAGATGATGGACCGCGCGCGGGTCGACACCCGCCTCCAGCTCGGCTACGAGGCGGGGCGTCGCGGCTGGCTGTGAGGCCTGTTCAGCGCTCGCCGCCGGGCACCCACAGGACGTCGCCCTGCTCGCGGTTGGCGTGGCGGGCGAGGATGAAGAGCAGGTCGCTGAGGCGGTTGAGGTAGGTCAGGGCGAGTTTGTTCATGGTCTCGCCGTGGACCTCGTACGCAGCCCAGGCCGCGCGCTCCGCGCGGCGCACGACGGTGCGGGCCACGTGCAGGTGGGCCGCGGCCACGGTGCCGCCGGAGAGGATGAACGAGCGGAGCTTCTCCAGGGGCTCGTTGTAGTCGTCGCACCAGGCCTCGAGCCGGTCGATGTAGGCCTGCTCGACGCGGAGCGGGGGATACTCGGGCTCGGCCACGACCGGGGTCGAGAGGTCCGCGCCGACGTCGAAGAGGTCGTTCTGGACGGTCGTCAGCACCTTCACGACGTCCTCGTCGATGCCGCCGTGAGCCAGTGCGACACCGATCGCCGCCCCAGCCTCGTCGGTCGTCGCGTACGCCTCCAGCCGCAGATCGGTCTTGGCGGTCAGGCTCATGTCGCCGAGCCGGGTCTCACCGGCGTCGCCGGTGCGGGTGTAGATGCGCGTCAGGTTGACCATGCGCTGAGCCTATTCGGACGGCCCGCTTTCGGCGAACGTGGTCAAGCGACAGAAAATAGGGACAAGAGTGACGAATGAGGCTGGTGAGGTGCAACCAATGGGAGCGGCCGCGCGTCATAGTGGGCGAGAGGGAATCCACTTCCTGGGGGATGGAGGCAGGGCATGGAGATCTTGATCGACGGGCCGACGCTGGTGCTGAGCGGAGATTTCGACGTACGCAGCACCTGGATGGCACGCAGCGTGATCTATGACCATCTCGACTCGGTGGAGGGTGATGTCGTCCTCGACGTCTCCGGCGTGAACAGTGCCGATGTGACGGCGCTGAAGCTGCTCGCCGTCGCCACCCGGCAGGCCCATGCCGAGGGTCGCCGCCTCACTCTGCAGGGCTGCACGCCCGCGGTGCGCCGGATGCTCCACCTCTCCAGGCTCTATCGTGTTCTCGAGGTGGAGAACTCGCCGCTCATCGCCTAGCGGGCAGTGGGTAAAAGACCGGCCCGGTGAGTGACATCTTCCACACCGGACCCGGTTACTGATCGGTAACCGAGGGGCTAGCATGCCTCTTATGACGGACACCACGCCTTCCGAGCAGAGCCGCCCGGCGAAGGATCGCTCCTGGCTGATGCGCACGTACGCCGGCCACTCGACCGCCGAGGCGTCCAACCAGCTCTATCGCAACAACCTCGCCAAGGGCCAGACCGGTCTCTCGGTCGCCTTCGACCTGCCCACGCAGACCGGCTACGACCCCGACAGCATCCTCGCCCGCGGCGAGGTCGGCAAGGTCGGCGTGCCGATCATGCACATGGGCGAGATGCGCAAGCTCTTCGACCAGATCCCGCTCACCGAGATGAACACCTCGATGACGATCAACGCGACCGCCATGTGGCTGCTCGCGATGTATCAGGTGGCCGCCGAGGAGCAGAACCCCGGCATGGACCCTGTCGAGGTGGCCGCCAAGCTGGCCGGCACCACCCAGAACGACATCATCAAGGAGTATCTCTCCCGGGGGACGTACGTCTTCCCGCCGGAGCACTCCCTGCGGCTGATCAGCGACATGATCGCCTACACGGTCCACCAGATCCCGAAGTGGAACCCGATCAACATCTGCAGCTACCACCTGCAGGAGGCTGGGGCGACGCCGGTGCAGGAGATCGCGTACGCGATGTGCACCGCCATCTCGGTCCTCGACCAGGTCAAGGCCTCCGGTCAGGTCTCCGAGGAGGACTTCGGCAAGGTCGTCGGCCGGATCTCGTTCTTCGTCAACGCGGGCGTGCGGTTCGTCGAGGAGATGTGCAAGATGCGCGCCTTCGTCGAGCTGTGGGACGAGATCACCCGCGAGCGCTACGGCGTCGAGGACCCGAAGATGCGCCGGTTCCGCTACGGCGTACAGGTCAACTCCCTCGGCCTGACCGAGGCGCAGCCGGAGAACAACGTCCAACGCATCGTGCTGGAGATGCTCGCCGTGACGCTGTCCAAGAACGCGCGGGCGCGCGCGGTGCAGCTGCCTGCCTGGAACGAGGCGCTCGGCCTCCCGCGTCCGTGGGACCAGCAGTGGTCGCTGCGCCTGCAGCAGGTCCTCGCCTACGAGTCCGATCTGCTGGAGTACGGCGACCTCTTCGACGGCTCGCCGGTCGTCGAGGCGAAGGTGGCCGAGCTCGTCGCGGGCGCCAAGGACGAGATCGACCGGGTCCAGGCCATGGGTGGCGCGATCGCCGCGGTCGACACCGGTTACATGAAGTCCGAGCTGGTCTCCTCGCATGCGCGCCGTCGCGCCGCGATCGAGTCCGGTGACGAGATCATCGTCGGCGTCAACAAGTTCACGACGACCGAGCCGAGCCCGCTGACCGCGGATCTCGACGCCGCGATCATGGTCGCCGATCCCCGCGCCGAGGAGGCCGCCAAGGCCTCTCTCGAGGCGTGGAAGGCCGAGCGTGACGAGACGGCCGTCTCCGAGGCACTGGCCGCTCTGGCCGCCGCCGCGAAGACCGACGCAAACCTGATGGAGGCCACCCTGGCCGCCGCCCGCGCGGGCGCGACCACGGGGGAGTGGGCCGGCACCCTGCGTGAGGTCTTCGGCGAGTTCCGGGCGCCCACCGGCGTCTCCGGCGCCGTCGGCGCCGCGGAGGCCGGCGCCGAGCTGTCGGCCGTACGCGACCGAGTCAAGGCCACCGGCGAGGAGCTCGGCGTCAAGCTGCGCATGCTTGTCGGCAAGCCGGGCCTGGACGGTCACTCCAACGGTGCCGAGCAGGTCGCGGTCCGGGCACGTGACGCCGGCTTCGAGGTCATCTACCAGGGCATCCGGCTCACCCCGGAGCAGATCGTCGCCGCGGCGGTCGCCGAGGACGTACACGTCGTCGGGCTCTCCATCCTCTCCGGTTCGCACATGTCGCTCGTGCCGTCGGTGGTCGACGGGCTGCGCGAGGCGGGCCTCGGTGACGTACCCGTCATCGTCGGTGGCATCGTGCCCGAGTCCGACGCCAAGACGCTGATCGCGTCGGGCGTCGCGGCGGTCTACACGCCCAAGGACTTCAGCCTCACCGAGATCATGGCCGACATCGTCGAGGTCATCCGCAAGGCGAACGACCTCTCCTGACGGGCCTCTCCTGATCCGAGGATCGACACGGCTCCCGAAAAAGTTCGGGAGCCGTGTCGATCTCGGTGCGTGGCCATTCGTGAAAGGGGCAGAGGGAGGCGGACAGCGCCTCCCGCCACTTCACGGGAGTACGAGATGTCCACGATCACCACCGCCCAGCAGAACACCCGCTCGACCCGCGCCGCCGCCCGCAAGCCGGTCTGGGTCCATGGCCTCGGCGCCACGGTCGTCGCCAGCGCGGTCGTCACCGTCCTCGCTGTCGTCGCCTCGGCGGCCGGGGTGAGCTTCGAGACCGCCAGTGGCACGATCCCGCTCGCCGGCTACGCCCAGCTGACCGCCCTCTTCTCCCTCATCGGGGTCGCGATGGCCGCGGTGATGGCCCGCGTGGCCCGCCACCCGCGACGTACGTTCGTGGTCACCACCGTCGTGCTGACCGTCGCCTCGCTCGTCCCCGACGTCACCTTCGGCTTCGACGCCGCCAGCGCGGTCGTCCTGATGCTCATGCACGTCGTCGCCGCCGCCATCGTCATCCCGGTGCTGGCTCGCCGCCTCGCCCAGTGATCCTTCCTAGTAGCCTGCCGCGCATGCGAGTAACGGTGGTCGGAGCCGGAGTCATCGGGCTCTCGTGCGCGGTACGGCTGCTGGACGCCGGTCACGAGGTCAGCGTGATCGGCCGCGAGCGGACGAGCGGGACCACCTCGGCGGTGGCCGGTGGGTTCTGGTTCCCCTACCTCGCCGAGCCACGCGACCGGGTGACCGCCTGGGCGGCCGAGACCTTCCGAGAGCTCGCCCGGCTGGCCGAGGAGGAGCCGGAAGCCGGCGTACGCATGGTGCACGGCACCCAGCACAACCCTGAGGCCGACCTGTGGTGGGCCGCACCGCTCACCGACCTGACCGTCACCGAGGGCCGCGCCGAGTTCACCGCCCCGATCGCCGAGATGCCGGTCTACCTGCCCTGGCTCGAGCGGCAGGTCACCGAGGCGGGCGGGAGCATCACGACCGGCACTGTCGACGACCTGGCGAGTCTGGACGCCGATGTCGTGGTCAACGCGACCGGCCTCGGCTCACGAGAGCTGGTCGGCGACACCAGCCTCTACCCGGTGCAGGGCCAGGTCGTCGTCCTCGGGCCGGGCGCCACCGAGGAGTGGCTGGAGGCCGAGGGCGACGCCCCCTCCTACGTCTTCCCGCGCGGTGGCGACACCGTGGTCGGAGGTACGTCGGTGCCGCACGCCTGGGACCAGAGCCCGGACCCGCGTACGGCTGAGCGGATCCTCGCAGACGCCGCCGCAGCGGTGCCGGGGATCGCGAACGCCGAGGTCAGGGCCCACCTGGTCGGCCTCCGCCCGGCCAGGCCATCGGTCCGGCTGGAACGCGAGGGGAAAGTGGTGCACTGCTACGGCCACGGCGGCGCCGGGGTGACGCTGAGCTGGGGTTGTGCCACCGAGGTGGCGTCGCTCGTGGAAGTAAGGCACGCCTAACTCTGCTGTTACCCTTCGAGCGTGGGCAAGAAGAGGAAGCCTCCCAAGACGGAGTGCTGCGTGTCGAAGTCGCGCTGCAAGCGGTGCCCGATCCGCATGCTCAAGGAGGGCACCCTGCCCGAGGGGATGACGGTCAAGAAGCGCCGTCTGGTGACCCTCGACGGCAAGCCGGTCAAGAAGAAGCATCTGGCTGCTTGACGGAAGGCGCCGCCAAGTTGCGTCCGAGGTGGTAGGAATTGCCTTGCATTCCATTACCCACTCGCGCAAGGACGTTACCGATGCCTCACGCCACCCGCCGCTCTGTCCTGTCCGGTGCTGCTGTCACGGGCGCTGCGGCGCTGAGCGCTGCCGGTTACACCGCTGCGCCGGCGCACGCGGGCAAGCCCGACACCGTCCGGCTGACCGTGCTCGGCACGACCGACCTGCACGGCAACGTCTTCAACTGGGACTACTACAAGAACGCCGAGTTCTCGAACAGCGCCGGCAACGAGATCGGCGTCGCCAAGGTCAAGACGCTGATCGACGCCGTACGTGAGGAGCGTCGCGGCGAGCCGATCCTCACCATCGACGCCGGTGACACCATCCAGGGCACCCCGCTGGCCTACTACTACGCCCGGATCGACCCGATCACCGAGGGCGCGATCCACCCGATGGCGCGGGCGATGAACCTGGTCGGCTACGACGCTGCGGCGCTCGGCAACCACGAGTTCAACTACGGCATCGACACGATCCGGAAGTTCGAGGAGCAGGTGAACTTCCCGATGCTCGGCGCCAACGCGGTCGACCCGTCGACCAAGCTGCCGGTCTTCCCGCCCTACATCATCAAGGACTACGACCTGGGCCGCGGCCGCCGCCTCCGCGTCGGCGTGCTCGGTCTGACCAATCCCGGCATCGCGATCTGGGACAAGGCCAACGTCGAGGGGAAGATGGAGTTCCCGGGGCTGGTCGAGCAGGCCAAGATCTTCGTGCCCGAGCTCAAGAAGGCCGGCTGCGACCTGGTCATCATCAGCGCCCACTCCGGCGCCGACACCTCCAGCTCCTACGGCGACGAGCTGCCCCCGGAGAACGCCTCGACCCTGGTGGCCGAGCAGGTGCCCGACGTCGACGCGATCCTCGTCGGCCACGCCCACCGCGAGATCACCCAGCGCTACGTCACCAACACCGAGACCGGCAAGCAGGTGCTGCTGACCGAGCCGCTCTACTGGGGCATGCGCGTCTCCGTGATGGACCTGGTCGTACGCCGCGAGAAGCGTCACGGCCGGCCCCGCTGGGTCCTGCAGTCGGCGACCTCGCAGACGCTCAACTCCAACACTGTCGACCCCGACCCGGAGGTCTCGGCCGCCGTGCAGGAGCAGCACGACGTCGTGGTCTCCTACGTCAACTCCGTCGTCGGCACCTCTGCGGTGGAGATGCTGGCCGCGCGAGCGGTCGTCGAGGACGTACCCATCATCGACTTCGTCAACTACGTCCAGGCCGATGCGGTCAAGGCGGCGCTCACCGGCTCCGACGCCGAGCTGCCGGTCATCTCGATCGCGGCGCCGTTCAGTCGCGCCGCCGCTTTCCCGGCGGGCGAGGTGACCGTACGCGACGTGGCCGGCCTCTACATCTACGACAACACCCTGATGGCGGTGCGCATCACCGGCGCCCAGCTCAAGGACTACCTCGAGTTCACCGCCCGCTACTTCAAGCAGGTCAGCGGCACCGGCCCGTTCCCGATCGACGCCGTGACCAACGCGCCGACCGACACCGCGCCCAACGGCACGCCCGACTACAACTTCGACACGATCGCCGGGCTGGACGCACCACTGACCTACGACATCGACATCTCCGTCGCGGTGGGCTCGCGGATCACCAACCTCGCCTACGGCGGCGTCGCGGTGACCGACGCGCAGGAGTTCGTGCTCGCGGTCAACAACTACCGCCAGTCCGGTGGTGGCGGCTTCCCGCACGTCACCGACGCCACCGTGGTCTACAACCAGCAGGTCGAGATCCGGCAGCTGCTCATCGACTGGGTCACCGCCCACCAGGTCATCGACCCGGCCGCATTCGCCTCGGTCGACTGGCGCCTCGTCTCCGGCGGCGAGCCGATCACCGTGGAGTAGCCGCCACGGCGGTTGGGCGACGGGTCAGCGGGGGTTGGCCCAGTTGAGCAGTTGGCTCATCGAGATCAGCAGGTCGTCCAGCCGCCGCTCGACGCTGTCCAGGCGCGCGTTGACGCTGTCGATCGCGGCGTCGGTGCGCTCCATCCGGCTCTTGATCGCGTGGAACTCCGCCGTGTGCATCTGCTGCATCGTCAGGAGATCGATCATGATCGCCTCGACGTCGCTCACGGACAGGCGGCCCCCAACGCCATGCCCCGAGTAGTTCATGGACATGGCGTGAATCTTGTCACGCTGTTCCTACTCAAAGGTAAGGAAAGGCGTTTCCCCTGTGTGAACTTGCCTGACCGTGCACCAACTGTTGGTCAGAAGAGTCTCTCGGTCGGATCATCGAGGCCGCGCAGTGCGTCGTAGTCGACGATCGCGCAGGTGATGCCGCGGTCTTCGGCCAGTACGCGCGCCTGCGGCTTGATCGCCTGAGCGGCGAAGATGCCCCTCACCGGGGCCAGCAGCGGGTCGCGGTTGAGGAGCTCGAGGTAGCGGGTCAGCTGCTCGACGCCGTCGATCTCGCCGCGCCGCTTGATCTCGACCGCGACCGACTTCCCGTCGGCGTCGCGGCACATCAGGTCGACCGGCCCGATCGCTGTCGGGTACTCGCGGCGTACGAGGGTCAACCCGTCGCCCAGCGTCGCCGGGTGGTCGGCGAGGAGCTCCTGGAGGTGCTTCTCGACGCCGTCCTTCTGCAGGCCGGGGTCGATGCCGAGGTCGTGCGACGTCTCGTGGTGGATCTCGTCGATCAGGATGCGCAGGGTGTCATCCGTCTTGGAGGTGACGGTCCACTCGACGCGGCCGTCGTCGGACTTGCCCTCCGAGAGGGTGCAGGGCGGCGACATCCAGTTGAGGGGCTTGTAGGAGCCTCCGTCGGAATGGACCAGCACCGATCCGTCGGCCTTGAGCATCAACACCCTGGTGGCCATCGGGAGGTGGGCGGTGAGCCGCCCCGCGTAGTCGACCTGGCAGGTGGCAACGACGAGTCTCACCGGGAGAACGTATCGCATGGCCCCATGTGAGCAGCGTCACGCCACCAGGGGTTACTCATGGGTAATAAATTTGGCAGTCTTCCGTCGCATGACGGTTTCGACCCAGGGTTCCATCCACGACGTGCTCGTGCTGCCCTACCTCAACCACGCCATTCGCATGCTCGAGTCGGGCTACGCCACCGCCACCGACATCGACAACGCCATGTGCTTCGGCTGCGGCTACCCCCAGGGGCCGCTGGCGACGGCCGACGAGATCGGCGCTGCCGCCGTACGCGACGCGCTGCTCGCCCGCTTCGAGGAGACCGGCGACAACCTGCACAAGCCCGCCGACCTGCTCACCAAGGTCGCAGGCGAGTCCGGGACGTTCGCCTCGGTGGCTGGGGACCACGCCAAGGCTCCGGAGCTGCGCCACACGATCGAGAAGATCGGCGTGGTCGGCACCGGCACGATGGCCTCGGGCATCGTCCAGGTCTTCGCCCAGGCCGGGTACGACGTCGTCTTCGTCGGCCGCTCGCAGGAGAAGCTCGACGGGGTCGTCGCCGGCATCACCAAGTCGCTCGACAAGGCCATCGCGAAGGGCCGCTCGGACGAGGCGACCAAGACCGCCGTGCTCGGCCGCCTCACCGGCAGCACCTCTCGCGAGGACCTCGGCGAGGCCGACCTGATCGTCGAGGGCATCGCCGAGGACCTCGAGGTCAAGACCCAGCTCTTCAAGGACCTCGACCGGATCGCCAAGACCGGCGCCATCCTGGCCACGACGACCAGCTCGATGCCGATCACCGAGCTCGCCAAGGTCACCGCGCGCCCCGGGGACGTCATCGGGATGCACTTCTTCAACCCCGCGCCGGTCATGAAGCTCGTCGAGGTGGTCACCACCGACCTCACCTCGCCCGAGGTCGACGAGACGGTGCGCGCGCTGTCCGCCGCGGTCAAGAAGGTCCCGGTCTCTTGCGGCGACCGCTCCGGCTTCATCGTCAACGCGCTGCTGTTCCCCTACCTCAACGACGCGGTCAAGCTGCACGAGTCCGGCGTCGCCATCGCCGAGATCGATGCTGCGATCAAGGAGACCGCCGGCTTCCCGATGGGCCCCTTCGAGCTCCTCGACGTGGTCGGCAACGACGTCTCCCTGGCCATCCAGTCCGAGCTCCGCAACGAGTTCGGCGAGCCCGGCTTCGACCCCGCCGCCCTGCTGGTCCAGAAGGTCGAGGAAGGCAAGCTCGGCCGCAAGACCGGTGAGGGCTTCCACACCTACTGATCCCCGCCCGGCCGAGAAGTCACGTACGTCGGCCGAGGCGTCACCTACGCGAATCGAGCCGGCACTTCGGTGCCGGCTCGATTCGCGCGAGTGACGCCTCGGCCTGCGGGGGCTTCGGTCAGGGGCGGGGGTAGCCGCGGCGTACGGCTCGTTCCAGGATCCCCAGGGTGGCCCGGATCGACTTCTGGTCGATCACCGGGAAGATCGCCTTCCACTCGGGAAGGGCGGTGGACCAGTCGCAGTACGAGGTGACGCGGGTGTCACCGGATTCGAGCTGCTCGAGCTCGTAGCCGAAGCGGTGGCCGATGGGCGGCTTGATGGTGCCTTCGATGGTCCACTCGATCGCCCGGTCGGGTTCGAAGCCGGTGACGATCACGGTGACGTCGTACTTGCCGAGCGGATAGTCGCCGAGCGCCTCGCGGTCCATGTGGACGACGAACCGGTCGCCGACCGCGCTCACCGGCGATCCTTCTGCGGACTGGAGCATGCCGGCGGCGTCGATGGCCACGTGGCCGTCGGGGTCGATGAGAACGGCGAAGATGTCGGTGGGGGAGGCGGGGATGATCCGCTCGGCGTCGATGCGTTCGGCCTCGATGCGCTCGGGGGCCTGAGTCTGGTCGGTCACAGTGCCCGAATCTAGCGGCGTCCTGGCGTGCCGGGCATCACACCGTGGCAGGATGCGGGGCATGAGTGAGCGCACGATCGAGACAGTCGGAGTCGTCGGCCTGGGCACCATGGGTGCCGGTATCGCGGAGGTGTTCGCCCGCAACGGGTTCACCGTTGTCGGGGTGGAGCGGGACGAGGAGGGCCTCGAGCGTGGCAAGGCCCACCTGGCGCACTCGACGGGTCGCGCGGTCAAGCGCGGCAAGCTCAGCGAGGAGGAGCAGGAGGCCCTGCTCGGCCGGATCTCCTTCGCCACCGACCCGACGGCGCTCAAGGACGTCGACATGGTCGTCGAGGCGGTCGTGGAGTCGCTGGAGCTGAAGAAGTCGATCCTCGCCACCCTCGACGAGATCGTTGCTCCCGAGACGATCTTGGCGACCAACACCTCGTCGCTGTCGGTGACCGAGATCTCGACCGCCTCCAACCACCCCGGGCGAGTCGTCGGCGTGCACTTCTTCAACCCTGCCCCGGTGCAGAAGTTCGTCGAGATCGTACGCACCGTGGTGACCGAGCCCGAGGTGCTCGAGGACGTGCGCGAGGTCGTCGGCAAGGTCGGCAAGTCGCCGGTGGTCTGCGGTGACCGGGCCGGGTTCATCGCCAACGCGCTGCTCTTCGGCTACCTGAACCACGCGGTCGCGATGTTCGAGGGCCACTACGCCACCCGCGAGGACATCGACACCGCGATGCGGCTGGGCTGCGGCTACCCGATGGGGCCGCTGGCCCTGCTGGACCTGATCGGGCTGGACACGTCCTACGAGATCCTCGACACGATGTACCGCCAGGGTCGCGACCGGCTGCACGCCCCCGCGCCGATCCTCAAGCAGATGGTCACCGCCGGGATGCTCGGGCGGAAGTCGGGCCGCGGCTTCTACACCTACGAGGCCGCCGACTCGCCCGTCGTCGTCCCGGACGCGCTGACCCCGAGCGCCGACGCCACCCACGAGCTGCGCCGCCCGATCTCGAAGGTCGGCGTCGTCGGCACCGGCACGATGGCCTCCGGGATCGTCGAGGTCTTCGCCAAGGGTGGCTACGACGTGACGTACGTCGGGCGTAGCCCCGACAAGGTCGACGGTGTCGCCGCGCGGATCACCAAGAGCCTCGACAAGGCAATCGGACGGGGCAAGCTGGAGGAGTCGGCGAAGCCGGAGATCCTCGGCCGGCTCACCGGTACGACCTCGCTGGACGACCTGGCTGACGTCGACATCGTCGTGGAGGCGATCGCCGAGGACCTGGCCATCAAGACCACGCTCTTCGAGAACCTCGACGACATCTGCAAGCCCGGCGCGATCCTGGCGACCACGACCTCGAGCCTGCCGGTCATCGAGCTGGCGAAGGTGACCAAGCGGCCGTCCGACGTCGTCGGGATGCACTTCTTCAACCCGGCGCCGGTGATGAAGCTGGTCGAGGTCGTCTCCACCGTCACTACGGACGAGGAGGTCTCCGAGAC
Source organism: Nocardioides sp. NPDC127503 (assembly GCF_040302165.1). Classification (NCBI taxonomy): domain Bacteria; kingdom Bacillati; phylum Actinomycetota; class Actinomycetes; order Propionibacteriales; family Nocardioidaceae; genus Nocardioides; species Nocardioides sp. NPDC127503. The sequence goes on from NZ_JBEORH010000003.1 coordinate 411,988, forward strand.
CGTCCGCGCCCTCTGCAAGGAGGTCGGCAAGTCGCCTGTCTCGTGCGGCGACCGGGCCGGCTTCATCGTCAACGCGCTGCTCTTCCCCTACCTCAACGATGCGGTCAAGATGCTCGAGGGGCACTACGCGACCGCCGACGACATCGACACCGCGATGAAGCTCGGCTGTGCGCTGCCGATGGGTCCGTTCGAGCTGCTCGACGTCGTCGGCAACGACGTCTCGCTGGCCATCGAGCGCGAGCTCTACCTGGAGTTCCGTGAGCCGGGCTTCGCGCCCGCGCCGCTGCTGGAGCACCTGGTCACCGCGGGCTACCTCGGCCGCAAGACCGGCAAGGGCTTCCGCGACTACTCCTGAGTGACGTCACTCCCGGCCCGACCACCGTGGCAGTACGCTGAAAGACGTGGGACTTCTGATCGCACTTCTCATCGTCGTCGCGGTGATCGGGACCGTGGTAGTGACCAACAAGCGCTCGCAGGCACGAGCGCTGGAAAAGCAGCGCGCTGACCTCGAACCGGTCAAGCAGCTCGCCTTCGAGGACGTGACCGCCTTCGGTGAAGAGCTGCAGAGGCTCGACCTGGACATGGCCGGCAAGGAGCTCGACGAGGGCGCCAACGCCGACTACCAGCGCGCGCTGGACGAATACGAGACGGCCAAGCGCACCGTCGACAAGATGACCGTGCCCGACGACGTCAAGAAGATCACCACGATCGTCGAGGACGGCCGCTATGCGATCGCCTGCGTCGAGGCGCGGGTCGCCGGCGAGCCGCTGCCGAAGCGTCGCCCGCCGTGCTTCTTCGACCCCCGCCACGGCCTCTCGGTCGAGGACGTGGCCTGGGCGCCGCCGGGCGGCACCACTCGTGACGTACCCGCCTGCGCGCTCGACGCCGAGCGCGTCAAGGTCGGCGCGGAGCCCGACACCCGCAAGGTGATGGTCGGCAACGAGCGCGTCCCCTACTGGCAGGGTGGCCCGGCCTACCGGCCCTACGCCGCCGGCTACTTCGGCGCCTTCTCGCCGATGGACTGGATGTTCGCCGGGCTGATGTTCAGCGCCTTCGGCGGCTTCGACGCCTTCGGTGAGATCGGCGAGGGCATGGGCGATGCGATCGGTGGCATCGGCGAGGGCATGGGGGACATGTTCGGCGGGATCGGCGACGGCATCGGTGACATGTTCGACGGCTTCGACTTCTAGCCTCGGCCGCTCCCGTACGATCCTTCGGTGACTCTTCATACGCTCGAGCTCGGCGAGACCGGTAGTCGTGTCGTCTTTCTGCACGGACTCTTCGGCCAGGGACGCAACTGGAACACGCTCGGCAAGCAGCTGGCCGACAAGCATCGGGTCACGCTCGTCGACCTGCCCCACCACGGCCGCTCCCCGCAACCTGACACCTTCGACTACCTCGAGGTGACCGCAGCCGTCGCCGACCTGCTCACGGCCGACGACCCCGCAACCGTGGTCGGCCACTCCATGGGCGGCAAGGTGGCGATGCTGCTCGCGATCACCCGCCCCGAGCTGGTCGCAAAGCTGGTCGTGGCCGACATGTCTCCGGTCGTCTACGAGCGCGTCGGCGGCTTCAAGACGTACGTCGACGCCATGCAGAGCCTCGACCTGACCCGCATCACCCGCCGCGAGGAGGCCGACGCCGGGATGCAGGAGGCCGTCCCCGACCCGACGATCCGCGGCTTCCTGCTGCAGAACCTGCGCCGCGACGGCGACAGCTGGCGCTGGTCCATGAACCTCCCCGTCCTGGGCCGCGACCTCGACCGCATCGGCGCCTGGCCGACCGAGGAGCTGAAGGCGTACGACCCGTACGACGGCCCCGTGCTGTGGCTGGCCGGCGAGCTGTCGAACTACGTCACCGACGAGTACGCGCCGGCGATGAAGGAATGGTTCCCGCGCTACCGCAAGGTGACGATCAAGGGTGCCGGACACTGGGTCCACTCCGAGAAGCCGGAGACCTTCCTCGCGACCCTGCGTCCCTTCCTAGGTGACTGAGCCTAGGTGACTGAGCTCGGCGACTGAGACTCGCGGGCGCACGGACCGGCGAACACGCCCGACATCTGGGAGCCGATCACGGCCCGCGCGCGGTTCCGGACCACTTCGTCCGGGTCGATGAGCAGGCGAACGGCGAGTCCCTGCGTCACGGCGAGAGCGGCCTCGCTCTCGAGGAGACCGTCGGTCTCGGCTGTGACCTCACCACACTCCACCCCGTTCCTCACCGCCTGCGCGATGCGGTCGCGGAGGCGTCGGTCGAAGGCCCGTTGGTGCTCGGCCAGGACCGGGTTGTCGAGCGCGAGTCCTGCGAAGGCGTGCCGGAGATAGGTCTCGTCCCTGTGGGTGGGGCTCAGCGGAAGCAGTTCCAGCAACCCTGCGCCCAGCATGTGCTCGATCCGGGCATGGTCGCGTTCCGCGCGGATGATTGCCGCATCGACTCGACCCTCGATGTCGCCCAGCAGACGACCCAGGGTGTCGGCCAGCAGGGACTCCTTGGAGTCGTAGTAGTGCTGCACCAGACCGACGGAGATGCCTGCGGCCCTGGCGGTCCCGGCGATGGTCACGGCGCCGAGCCCGGAGGCGAGTGCAAGCTCGCGTACGCCCGCGGTGATCTGGGCACGTCGGCTGTCATGGTCTGCGGTCCTGGGCATAAATCAGATGATAACAATATGGCCGTATGGTTATTCTCGAGGGCATGGATGTTTCTCGACTTCTGGCAGGTGCGTTCGCCGCTGCGGCGGCCGCGATCGGGGTGGTCGCCTCTCCGGCGTCAGCGGAAGGGCCGGCGGAGGCGGATGATGCGGTCGAGGCGTACGTCGAGAGCTGGCGCGAAGCCAACGGCGTGCCAGGCGCGGCGGTCGCGGTCGTCGACGGCGACGAGGTGCGGACCTACGTCTCGGGTGAGGACGGTGACGGGGCTCCGGTATCCCGCGTGACACCGTTCCTGGTGGGTTCGGTCGCGAAGACATTCACCAGCGCGCTGGTGCTCGACTTGGTCGAGGACGGCCGGCTCCGGCTCGACGACCCTGTGAGCCGGTATCTGCCCTGGCTGGATGCGCCGCGGATCACCGTACGTCAGCTGCTCACGCACACGGCCGGCTACACCGCCCTCGACGGACTCGCTGTCTCAGAGCGGTTCGACAACGGACCCGATGCACTGCGTCGGGCGGCTCGCGATCTCGAACACCACGGCACGCCGGGGGAATACACGTACAACAGTGCCGACTACCTCGTCCTGGGGGCTCTGGTCGAGGAGATCACGGGCAGCTCGTTCGCTGCTGTAGCGGAGGAGTCCCTCTTCGGGCCGCTCGGGATGACGGACACCACTGCCGACGCCGACGATGCCTCGACGCTGCCAGCCGGCCACCGCCACTGGTGGTCGGCTACAAGGGCCTACCGGCCCGGCTTCGACGAGTCGGGCGCTTCCTACGGATATGTCGTCTCGACGCTCGACGATCTGGTGACGTACGCCCAAGCCCATCTGGCTGGTCAGATACTGCCGCGCAGCCTCGAGGGCGAGGCTTGGAGCATTCAGGAGGTCACCGGGTCGGCGCGCGGCTATGGCTACGGCTGGAGCGTCCAGGATGGCGATCGCCGCCGCGTTCACCACACCGGTGCCACCCCTGGTTACTTCGCTCATGTCTTCCTGAACCCCGGCGAGGACCGGGCTGTCGTCGTTCTGGCCAATTCCTACGCCGAGAAGCGCGCGTCCAGCCTGAGCGCCGCCGCCGAGGACATCGACGAGATCGCCCGCGGCGGATCGGCAACTGTCGAAGACGGTGATCCGCTGCTGTCGTCAGCGCCTTGGATATTGGCCGGATCCGTCCCGATCGGCCTGGTGCTCGCGCTGGTCGCCCGTCGCATCCCGCGTCCCTCGCCGCTCAGATGGGTCTGCGCGGCAGTTGCCGGTCTGGCCGCGATCGGCCTGATCCTGATGCCGAGACTGCTGGGCGGAACGCTCGGGTTCGCTGCCACCTGGTTACCCGACCTCGCCGTCGGTGTCGTCGCAGGCAGCGTGACATTGCTGGTCGTGGCGGCTTCTTGTGCCATTCGTCCGGGAAGTCCTCGTCGAAGCACGTCTGAAGCGGTGGATCACGCCGCGAGGGTGTGATCGCGAAGTATGCCGCGCACGATCGAGAATCACTCCAAAGCAGCGGGGCGCATGCCTATGACAAGAGTCGCCGAAACACCTCGACGATCCGATCCACATCCGCCTCAGACGTACGCCAGTTGCTGAAAGCCAACCGCAAGGCGGGCGTGCCGTGATGAACCGTAGGAGTCACGAAGGTAACCCCAGTATCGGCAACGCGGCGAGCAAGCTCAGCAGGATCGCCAGGAACCTTCAGACAGACGATGTTGAGCCGAACAGGCGCAAGCAGCTCGACCTCGTCGATCTCGGCAAGCAGCCTCCCAGCCCGGCGAGCGAGAGCGATGGTGCGCTCGACGATCTCGCGGTGGCCGTCGCGCCCGTAGGCGTACAGGGTGAACCAGGCGGGCAGGGCGCGCAGGCGGCGTGAGCTCTCCGGGGTGAGGTGTACGAAGTCGGGGGAGTCGCCAGGGAGGCCGATGTAGGCCGAGGCGTTGCTGAAGACGCGAGCCTGCAGGTCCGGGTGGCGGCTGAGCTGGATCGCGGCGTCGTAGGGGACGTTGAGCCATTTGTGGAGGTCGACGCAGATCGAGTCGGCGCGGGAGAGACCTGCTACGAGGTGGGCGTGCGCGGGGGAGAGGGCTGCGAAGGCACCGAAGGCGCCGTCGACGTGGAGCCAGAACGGGAACTCGTCGCGGAGGTCGGCGATGGCGTCCAAGTCGTCGAAGTCGCCGGTGTTCACGGTGCCGGCGTTGGCGACGACGATCACGGGCCGGCCGTCCTGTTCGCTCAACGCAGCCCGCAACGCGGCGATGTCGACCGCATCCCGGCCGGGGAGGAGGGCGACCGGGCGGACGCTGTCGCGGCCCAGCCCGAGCACGGACAGTGCCTTGAAGACGGTCGAGTGAGCGGCGCCCGACAGCACGACGACCCCACCGAGCGCCGCGACGCCCTCGGCCGAGACCGAGGCTCCGAGCTGGTCGCCGACCCACTCGCGCGCCAACGCCAGCCCGGTGAGGTTGGACATCGTCGCACCGGTGACGAATGCTCCGCTGAAGTCGCCAGGAAGGTCCAGCAGGTCGAGGAACCAGCGGACCGTCTCGCGCTCCAGGTCGCTGGCGGCGGAGTCCTGGACCGTGATGGTGTTCTGGTCGAAGACCGAGGTCAGCCAGTCGCCGGCAACCGCGGCCGGGGTCGCCCCGCCGGTGACGAAGCCCAGGTAGCGGGGACCGGCGCTCGCGGAGAAGCCCGGCGCCCAGCGGTTCTCGAAGTGGCGCAGAGCGGCCTGGCCGCCGGCGCCCTGAGCCGGAAGCCGCTCGGCGGAGGGCGGCCGGAACGGAGAGGTCACCGGCCTGTCGTCGAGCCCGGCGATGATCTCCTGTGCGTAGTCCTGGATCGCGTCGAGGAGATCGGGCATCCCGGCGAGGTCCGCATCGAGCAATGGGTCCATCCTTGGACGGTAGGGCATCTCAGGGCTCGATGAGACCCGCTCTGATGGCATAGCGGGTCACCTGGGTGCGATCGCGGAGGCCCAGCTTGGCGAGGATGTTCTCGCGGTGCCGCTCGACGGTCTTGTAGGAGATGGTCAGCTCGCGGGCGATCTCGCGGGTCGAGTGGCCCTCGGCGATGAGCTTGAGCACCTCGTCCTCGCGCTCGGTCAGCACCGTGCGCGGCAGGCTCTCACCACGGTTGAGGCGGTCGAGGTAGTCGCGCACCAGTGCACTCATCGCTCCGGGATAGACGAACGCTTGGCCCCGAATAGCGGTGCGGCACGCCTTGACCAGGTCCTCGTCGGCGACCGACTTGAGGACGTACCCGCTGGCGCCGACCTTGAGCGCCTCGAAGAAGTACTGCTCGTTGTCGTGCATCGAGAGCATCAGCATCTTCGGAGGCGTACGCATTCGGGCGATGGTGCGCGCGGCCTGCAGCCCGGTCATGCGAGGCATGGCGACGTCGAGGATCACCAGGTCGACCTCGGCGTCGCGCAGCGCCGCGACGGCCTCCGCTCCATCGGCGGCCTCGGCGACCACCTCGAGGTCCGGTTCGGCGTCGAGGATGAGGCGGACGCCGCGGCGTACGAGGGTGTGGTCGTCGGCCAGCAGGATCCGGATCTTCGCGGGCGTCGGAGTCACAGCGGCACCTCCAGGCGGACGGTGGTGCCGCGGCCGGGGGTGCTGGTCACGCTCAGGTCGGCACCGACGAGCAGGGCTCGCTCCCGCATCCCGCTGATCCCGGCGCCGGCCACGAGGTCGGCGCTGCCTCGGCCGTCGTCGGTGACGGTGAGGACGACCTTGTCGCCGACCTTGCAGAGGGAGAGCTCGGCGGTGGCAGCGTGGGCGTGGCGTACGACGTTGGTGAGCGCCTCCTGGGCGACCCGGTAGATCACCAGCTCGCGGTCCTGGGGCAGCTCGGGAAGCCCGCGGCCGATGGTGCGGCGTACGGTCGTGCGGCCCAGAGCGCCGACGTCGGTGGCCAGCGAGGCCAGGGCGGCGTGCAGGCCGAGATCCTCGAGCACGCCCGGCCGCAACTGGCGCGCCACGCGGCGTACGTCATCGATGCCGGTGCGCGCTGACTCGCGGACGGCGGCGAGCTCGGGGCGTACGTCCTCCGGCACCTGTCGCTCCAGCCCCTTGAGCCCCAGGAGCACGACGGTGAGCGACTGCCCCACCTCGTCGTGGAGCTCCTGGGCGATCCGGTGTCGCTCCGCCTCCTGCGCGGCGAGCGCCTTGGCGTTGCTGGTGCTCCGCTCGGTCTCCAGTCGCTCGAGCATCGCGTTGTAGCTGGCCACCAGGCGGGCGCCGGCGCCCTTGCCGGGGGTCGGCAGGCGCTGGTCGGGGGAGAGGTGGTCGACCGAGTCCATGGTGCGGATCACCCGGTCGATCGGTGCCAGGCTGCGCAGCAGCAGGAGCGCGTTGAGCGTCGCCATCACGACCAGCCCGACCGCCAGCACCACGGCCTCCGAGGCCAGGACGCGTTCGGAGACCCGGGCCGGGGACAGCGCCAGGACCAGGGTGCCGACGCAGAAGAGCGTGCCGTTCGTCAGGCAGACCCGCCAGTACAGCGGTAGATGACTCATGCACCAACCCTGACATCTCCTCTGGCCAGGGCTTATGGGTGGCAGCACCCATTCGGATCGAGTCTCCGGTAACGGAGGGTCGATGGCATGGAGCTCAACGCATGATCGTGTACGCAGCGGTGGCCGTCTTCATCGTCACCTACGGCCTCATCGCCACCGAGCGCGTCCACCGCGTCGCCGCCGCCCTGGGTGGCGTCGCCGCGATGGTCGCGCTCGGCATCATCAACGCCGAGTCGGCCTTCTTCAGCCACGAGACCGGGGTCGACTGGGACGTCATCTTCCTGCTCTTCGGGATGATGGTGATCGTCGGTGTCCTCAAGCAGACGGGCCTGTTCGAGTTCCTGGCGCTGTGGGCGGTCAAGCATTCCGGCGGCCGCCCGGCGCGCCTGGCGACGCTGCTGATCCTGGTCACCGCGGCACTCTCGCCGATCCTCGACAACGTGACCACCGTCCTGCTCGTCACGCCGGTGACGCTGTCGGTCTGCGAGCGGCTGGGTCTGCGCCCGATGCCCTACCTGATCTCGCTCATCCTGGCCGCCAACGTCGGCGGCACCTCGACCCTGATCGCCGACCCGCCCAACATCATCGTGGCCAGCCGGGCCAACCTGACCTTCGACGACTTCCTGATCCACTCGCTGCCGCTGTGCCTGATCCTGCTGGTCGTCCTGATCGGGCTGGTCCGGGTGCTCTTCCGGCGCGACTTCCGTGGCCGGGTCGACCTGGACGGACTGATCGAGCCGCCCGCCTCGGCGATCCACGACCGCGGGCTGCTCTACCGCTGCCTCGCCGTCCTGGCCCTGGTGATGCTCGCCTTCAGCCTGCACACCGAGCTCCACCTGGACCCGTCGATGGTCGCCATGCTCGGCGCCGGCGCGATGGTGGTCGTCTCCCAGACGCAGACGGAGGCGTTCCTGGAGGAGGTCGAGTGGTCGACCCTGGCCTTCTTCATGGCGCTGTTCGTGCTGGTCGGCGGGTTGGTCGAGGTCGGTGTGATCGGGTCCCTCGGGACGTACGCCGCCGAGCTGATGGGCGACAACGAGCTCGCCGGGGTGACCGGGCTGATGATCGGCTCGGCGGTCGTGGGCGGGTTCGTCGACAACATCCCCTACACCGCGGCGATGGTGCCGATCGTGGAGGAGATGGTCGCCGCGACGCCCTCCTCGGGCGCCGACAGCCCGCTGTGGTGGGCCCTCGTCTTCGGCGCCGACCTCGGTGGCAACACGACCGCCGTCGCCGCCGGCGCCAACGTCGTGGTGCTCGGCCTCGCTGCCAAGGCCGGCCACCCGATCAGCTTCTGGAAGTTCACCAGGTACGGCATCGTGGTGACGATCGTGACGCTGGCCGTCGCCTGGGTCTACGTCGCCCTCCGCTACTTCGTGCTCGCCTGACGTTCGCGATAGGCAGCAACGGCGTTGCGATTGGTGCAGGTCGGCGAGCAGTAGCGTTTGGAGCGGTTGCGGGAGAGGTCGACGACCACGCCGGCACAGTTGTCGTCGGCGCAGATCGAGAGCCGGGACAGCTCGTCGGCGCGGATGACGTCGACCATGGCCATCGCGGTCTCGACGGCGATCCTCGTGGCCAGCGGGGCATCGGGCTCGGTGGCGTGGATGTGCCAGTCGTAGCTCGTGTGGCGGACGAGCTGAGGCGTCGCGCGGTGCTCGGCGAGCAACTCGTTGGTCAGCCGCACGGCCTCGTCGCGCTCGGCGGTGAGCAGATCGCGCAGCCGGACGCGAAGGGCCCGGACCTCGTCGAGCTCGGCGCGGTCGCCGTCGTGCCGCCCCGTGTAGTCGTACGTCACGAAGAACTCGTCGAGGGCCTCCACGGTCTCCAGTTCGTCGACCGAGCCGGGGGAGAGGGCGAGGGTGTTCGCCAGCGCGGCGGCTGCCTGGAGGCCTACGTCGGTGTCATGGGTGAAAACCATGTTGACACATTACCGCGTCACTGGGATCGTCATGTGTCATGACGACTTTGACCAATGACGAGGCGGTGCCGCAGAGCACGCAAAAGACGCCGCTGGTGGCTGCCGGACTGCTGATGGCGGTCGTCTCGGCGGTCACGTTCAGCCTCTCGGGACCGCTGGGACGCGGCCTCTTCGACACCGGCTGGTCGACGGGCGGGGTGCTGGTCTTCCGCGTCGGCATCGGCGCCGTCGTGCTGGCCCCCTTCGCGCTGCGCGCGCTCGCCGGCCGGTGGCGGGGTGTCGCTGCGAGCTGGCGGGTCGTGGTGGCGTACGCACTGCTGGCGATCGTGGTGCCGCAGTTCGCCTTCTTCTCGGCGGTGCAGTGGATGGCGGTCGGGCCGGCCCTGCTGCTGGAGTACATGGGGGTTGTCCTCGTCGTCGCCTGGATGTGGCTGCGGCACGGCGAGCGGCCCTCGCGGCTGACGATGATCGGCGCGCTGGTCGCGATCGCCGGGCTCGTGCTCGTCCTCGACCTGGTCAGCGGCGCGAACGTGCACCCGCTCGGCATCATGTGGGGCTCCGCTGCCGCCGTCGGACTGGCCGGCTACTACGTGCTCAACGCCCACTCCAGCACCACGCTGCCACCGCTCGCGCTGGCCTGGCTCGGTCTGACCGGGGCCACGGTCCTGCTCGCGCTGCTCTGCCTGATCGGAGCCATCCCGTTCGAGATGGAGACCTCGCCGGTGGTCCTGGCGGGCGTGGAGATGCCGTGGTGGGGGCCGCTGATCGGCCTCGGCGTGCTGACCTGCTCGGTCGCGTACGCCACTGGCATCGCCGCCACCCGCACTCTCGGTTCGCGGCTCTCGTCCTTCGTGGGGCTTCTCGAGGTCGTCTCGGCCGTCGTCGTCGCCTGGCTGCTGCTCGGCGAGGCCCCCGGGCTCATTCAGCTCATCGGCGGGCTGGTCGTGCTGGCCGGTATCATCGCGGTCCAGCAGGGAGAGCAGTCGACGACGAGCGGGTGAACCCCGATTCTGGAGGCATCGTGAAGCTTCTTCTCACGTCCGGGGGCGTCACGAACACGAGCATCCGCGATGCGCTGGTCGACCTGCTGGGCAAACCCGTCGCCGAGTCCACCGCCCTCTGCATCCCGACGGCCAAGTGGGGCCACCCGATGCTCGGACCGGAGTCGGTGCGGGGTGCCGTCAGCGGCCTGCCACCCTGGGGCGGGATGACCTCCCTGGAGTGGGGATCGCTGGGCGTCCTCGAGCTGACCGCGCTGCCCACGATCGGCGCGGAGCGCTGGGTCCCCTGGGTCCGGGAGGCCGACGCGCTGCTGGTCGAGGGCGGCGAGGCTATGTACCTGTGCCACTGGATGCGTGAGTCCGGGCTGGCCGACCTGCTGCCGTCGCTGCCCGACACGGTCTGGGTAGGGGTCAGCGCCGGCAGCATGGTGATGACTCCGCGGATCGGCGATGCCTTCGTGGAGTGGCCGGCGGCCCCGGACGACCGCACCCTCGGGATCGTGGACTTCTCGATCTTCCCGCACCTCGATGTCTTCCCGTCGAACACCCTGGACGAGGCCGAGCGCTGGGCGGCGGACATCGGTCATCGGGCGTACGCCATCGACGACCAGACCGCCATCAAGGTCGCCGACGACACGGTCGAGGTCGTCAGCGAGGGGCACTGGAAGCTGCTCTCCTCATAGCCAAATGCCGAGGAGCGCCATACGTACCAGGTACGTACAGCGCTCCACGGGTGATGACTAGCGTTCGTCCTGAGCCCGAACGTAGACCTCGCGGACCAGCATGAGCACGGCCGCGGCGGTCGGGATCGCCAGCAGGGCGCCGACGACACCGAGGAGCGAGGCACCGATGAGGGCCGCGATCACCGTGATGACGCCGGGGATGTCGACCGAGCGGGACATGACCCGCGGATAGACGACATAGTTCTCGAACTGCTGGTAGGCGATGTAGAAGATCACCGCGATGAGGCCGGTCTTCAGATCGGTCGTCGCGAAGGTGATCGCGCAGACGATGACCGCGCCGATGGTGGCCCCGATCATCGGGATCACGTCGGTGATCATGACGACGAAGGCCAGGGCGACGGCGTATTCGCCCATCCCGATGACGAAGAGCAGCACCAGTGTGGACAGACCGGCGCACAGGGCGACGATGAAGGCCCCGGAGACGTAGCCCCCGATGCCGTCGAAGACCCGGTCACCGAGCTTGCTGACCCGCTCGCGGCGCGAGGCCGGGGCGAGTCGGTAGATGGCGTTCTTCGTCTGGTCGTAGGCAGCGATGAAGTAGAGCGTCAGGACGATGACGATGAAGCCCGTGACGAGCACGTTGATCACCGCCAGGCCCACGCCGAGCGCCCCGCCGAAGGCACTGCTGACGAAGTCGCCGCTGGCGACGTAGTCCTGCACCTTGTCGAGGATCTGGTATTCCTCGTTGAGCTGCTGGACGCGCTGGTTGCGCTGAAGCTCCTCGATCCAGTCCGGGACGTTGGCCGAGATCTTGGCGACCTGGTCGCTGATCACCGGCACGAGCGCCACGAAGAAGAGCACGAGGGCGCCCAGCACGCCGAGGATGACGCTCAGGACCGCCCACGGCCGTGGGAAGCCTCGCCTCTGCAGGAACACCACCATCGGGTTGATCCCTGCGGCGATGAAGAGCGAGACCACCACCTGGAGGATCACGCTCCCCATCGTGGTGAGGAGGTTGCCCGCTGCGTAGGCCGTCAGCAGACCGAGGCCGAGGAGAAGCCCGAACAGGTAGGGCGAACGGCGGTCGAAAGGCGGTCCGGGCTTGCCGAACCGCTTGTCGCGCTCGCTCTCCTCCTCAGGCTCCTCGACGTCGATCGCGGCCTCGCTGTCGACCGTCGCGTCGTCGCTGGAGTCGGTCTGGGCAGACGTCGTCTCAGGACCGTCCGCAGGACGGTCGGCAGCGGCGGCGCTCACCGGCTCTCGGTCGCAGTCTCGGGCTCGCGGATCGCGGTCTTCTCAGAGGGCTCGTCGTAGTCGTCGTAGTCGTCGGCGAGGTCGTCGTCCGAGTCGACCAGGGTGACGCTCTCGTCCACCACCAGTTCGCCGTCGACGATGTCCTCGTCCTCGGTGATCAGCTTCGGCGCCTCGAGCTCGGCCGGGTCCTCGGTCTTGCCGAACCCGGAGACCAGGTCGGTGAGCGAGGAGAGCTGAGCGGCGATGGCGTCGCGACGCTTGGTGAGACGGTCGACCTCGGCCTTGATGATCGCGTGGCCCTTCTCGGCCTCGACGGTCGCGGTGGAGGCGAGGTGGTCGGCCTCGGCGCGAGCCTTGGACAGGATCGCCTCGGCGTCGCGGCGGGCGCGGGCGACGATCCCCTCGGACTCCTTGGCCAGCTCGGCGCGCTGGTCGGCGACGTGCTGCGCAGCGATCCGGGCCCGCTCCTCGGCGTCTGCGGCGCGGGTCTCGCCTTCGGTCACGATGCGAGCGGTCTCGGCCATCGCCTGGTCGTGGTGGTCGGCTGCCTCGCGGGCGAGACGCTCACGCTCGACGGCGAGCATCCGCCGGGCCTCCTGGACCTCGCGGTCCGCGCCGGCGCGTGCCTTCTCGACCTCGCGCTGGGTCGACGTACGCAGCTGAGTGACCTCCTGCTGCACGGCGAGCCGGATCTGGTCGGCCTCGCGCTTGGCGGCGGCGAGCAGCTCGTCGCTCTCGGCCTGCACCATCTTGCGGGCCTGCTGGACCTCCGAGGTCACCTTCTCGCGGTGATCGTCGATCTCCTTGTAGTGCGTCGTACGCAGCGCCTCGATGTCACGCTGGGCAGACGCCTTGGTCGCGGCAGCCTCACGCTGGGCGGCCTCGCGGATGACCGCGGCCTCCTTCTCAGCGGACTCCTTGACGGCGGCGGCCTCTTCCTCGGCCAGCCGGAGCATCGCGCTAGCGCGACCACCCAGGGAGGCGTAGGAGGGGGCTTCGGTGCCCTGGGTGGCAGCAGCCTTGAGGTCGGTGACCTTGCGCTCGAGCTCGGCGATGCGGCGCTGGGCGTTGCGCAGCGCCGACTGACCCTGGCCGTTGGCCTGGAGCAGCTGCTGCACCCGCGCGTTCACCGTGCCGGGGTCGTATCCGCCACGCCGCACGACCGGGAAGGCTGGGAGTGAGCCTGGAGCCGGTGGAGCCGAGTTGTGGCCGGAGCTGGGCGATCCGGAAGCGCCAGGAACTCGCGGGAGAACCTGCGTCTCCGTCGAGTCCTGGTCGGGCTTCTTCCGAGGCTCTGAAGCCTCGTTGAAGATGGATAGTCCCTCATTCGTCATTTGTGGCGGATTCCTCACACTTTAGGGGGGTTTGTGTCTTGCCCTCTGCTCCCAAAGGGCAAGACTACGGCCGGTCGCCCCTCGCGCAAGGGGAGACCGGCCGTGAATCCAGTCTCAAATGGGCTATTTACCTGGACGCGACGTCTCAGATTCCGCGGAACAGGTTGATCTTGTCGATGTGCGCCGCGCGCTTCTCCTCGTCGAGGACGCCGAGGCCCTCCTCGGGAGCGAGGCAGAGCACGCCGACCTTGCCCTGGTGCTTGTTGTGATGGACGTCGAGAGAGGCCTGGCCGACCTCTTCGAGGGTGTACGTCCGCGACAGCGTCGGGTGGATCTTGCCCTGGGCGATGAGGCGGTTGGCCTCCCACGACTCGCGGTAGTTCGCGAAGTGGCTGGAGATGATCTTCTTGAGGTTCATCCACAGGTAGCGGTTGTCGTACTCGTGCATGTAGCCCGAGGTCGACGCGCAGGTGGTGATGGTGCCGCCCTTGCGGGTGACGAAGACCGAGGCGCCGAAGGTCTCGCGGCCCGGGTGCTCGAAGACGATGTCGATGTCCTCGCCGCCGGTGAGCTCGCGGATGGCCTTGCCCAGGCGCAGCCACTCCTTCGGGTTCTGCTTGGTGCCCTCCTCGTTCCAGAACTTGAAGTCCATCTCGGAGCGGTTGATGACCATCTCGGCGCCCATGTTGCGCACGATCTTGGCCTTCTCCTCGTTGGAGACCACGCAGACCGGGTTGGCGCCGCCGTTGAGGGCGTACTGCGTCGCGAAGCCGCCGAGGCCGCCGGAGGCGCCCCAGATCAGGACGTTGTCGCCCTGCTTCATGTTGCCGCCGTTGGCGGAGACGAGCTGGCGGTAGGCGGTGCAGTTGACCAGGCCGGGGGAGGCGGCCTCCTCCCAGGTCAGGTGCTCGGGCTTCGGCATCAGCTGGTTGGCCTTGACCATCGCCACGTCGGCGAGGCCGCCGAAGTTGGTCTCGAAGCCCCAGATGCGCTGGGAGGGGTCCATCATCGTGTCGTTGTGGCCGTCGGGGGCCTCGAGCTCGACCGAGAGGCAGTGGGCGACGACGCGGTCGCCGGGCTTCCACTTGGTCACGCCGGCACCCACGGCGAGCACGACGCCGGACAGGTCGGAGCCGACGACGTGGTAGTCGAGGTTGTGGCGGGCGCCGAGCTCGGACTCCTTGCCGTAGCGCTCCAGGAACCCGAAGGTGGAGACCGGCTCGAAGATCGAGGTCCACACGGTGTTGTAGTTGATCGCGGACGCCATCACCGCGACGAAGGCCTCGCCCGGACCGAGCTCGGGGAGGGCGACATCCTCGACGTGGATGGACTTGCGCGGGTCCTTCTCCTTGGTCGCGACGCCCTCGAACATGTCGACCTCGTCCTTGTGGACGGTTGCGGCGCGGTAGTGGTCGGGGATCTCGAGGTTGGCGAACTCCTCGCCGGGCGTATCGCCGGCGAGAATCGCGTCGAGGATGTGTTGCATGGTCGGCTCCTGCGTCGTCGTAGGGGTCGCGGTTGACTCTAGTTCGCTGGACATTACTGGTGAGTAACCGCAATGGCCAGCCTGATGTGACACATGACTCTTGGATCGTTCACGTGCCCTGGTGGGGTCTAGCCTCAGTGGGCGGGGTTCGCGGCCGGCTCGACCAGCTCGACCAGGACGCCGCCGGCATCCTTGGGGTGGATGAAGTTGATGCGCGAGTCGGCGGTGCCGCGTCGCGGTGCGTCGTACAGCAGACGTACGCCGCGCTCCTTGAGGATCGCGGAGACCTGCTCCACGTCGGTGACCCGGTAGGCGAGCTGCTGCATGCCGGGGCCATTGCGGTCGAGGAACTTGGCGATGGTGCTGTTCTCGTTGAGTGGGGCGAGCAGCTGGAGCTTGTTGTCGGAGTCGCCGATCGCGATCATCGCCTCCTCGACGCCCTGCTCCTCGTTGGTCTCGCGGTGGGCGAGCTTCATGCCGAAGGTCTTCTCGTAGAAGTCGATCGCCGCGTCCAGATCGGCGACGGCGAGACCGACGTGGTCGATCTGGGTGAACAGGTGCGATGGGATTTCCACGGATGTCATGGGCCTACTCTCCTTGAGGTCGGGCTCAACGGGCACAATGTGTGATGACAGCCACACCAGGCTGTGCTCAACACTCTTCCCACTGAGGTTACTAATTAGTAACCTCAAGGCAGATCAGCACCACCCAACATTCATGGAGGACCCATGTCCAACGTCATCGTCGCCGGGGCACGTACGCCGATCGGCCGCCTGCTCGGCGGGTTCAAGGGCCTGTCCGCGGCCGATCTGGGCGGCATCGCCATCAAGGGCGCCCTCGAGAAGGCGGGCGTCTCGCCGGATCAGGTCGACTACCTGATCATGGGCCAGGTCATCCAGGCCGGTGCCGGCCAGAACCCGGCGCGCGCCGCGGGCATCGCCGGCGGGCTGCCGATGAACGTGCCCTCGATCACCATCAACAAGGTCTGCCTCTCCGGCCTCAACGCCATCGCCACGGCCGACCAGCTGATTCGCGCCGGCGAGGCCGAGGTCATCGTCGCGGGTGGCATGGAGTCGATGACCAACGCGCCGCACCTGCTGCCGAAGTCCCGCGAGGGCTTCAAGTACGGCGACACCACGCTGGTCGACTCGATGGCCTACGACGCGCTCTACGACCAGGCCACCAAGCAGGCGATGGGCGGGCTGACCGAGCAGATCAACGCCGAGGGCGTGAAGCTCACCCGCGAGGAGCAGGACGCCTTCGCCGCCACCTCGCACCAGCGCGCCGCCGCGGCCCAGAAGAACGGGCTCTTCGACGACGAGATCGTCCCGGTCTCCATCCCGCAGCGCAAGGGCGACCCGATCGTGATCAGCGCCGATGAGGGCGTACGCGGCGACACCACCGCCGAGTCGCTCGGCAAGCTCCGCCCGGCGTTCTCCAAGGAGGGCACCATCACCGCCGGCTCCGCCTCGCAGATCTCCGACGGCGCTGCCGCCGTCGTGGTCATGTCGAAGGAGAAGGCCGAGTCGCTGGGTCTGGAGTGGCTGGCCGAGATCGGCGCCCACGGCATGGTTGCCGGTCCTGACTCCTCGCTGCAGCTGCAGCCGGCCAACGCCACGGCCAAGGCCCTCGAGAAGGAGGGCATCACCGCCGCCGACCTCGACCTCGTCGAGTTCAACGAGGCGTTCGCGGCCGTCGGCATCGAGTCCATCAAGGAGCTCGGCCTCGACCCCGAGAAGGTCAACGTCAACGGCGGCGCGATCGCCCTCGGTCACCCGGTCGGCATGTCCGGGACCCGGGTTGTGCTCCACCTGGCGCACGAGCTCAAGCGCCGTGGCGGTGGCACCGGCGCCGCCGCGCTGTGTGGCGGTGGCGGTCAGGGCGACGCCCTGATCGTGCGTGTCCCCAAGGCCTGAGCCATCGCTGATGTGAGCGACCTGGTCGCGCGCGCCCGGGGCGGTGAGCCCCGGGCGGTCGCGCGGCTGGTGTCGTACGTCGAGAACGCCCCGGTCGGCGGGGGAGAGCGGCTCCGCGAGGTGATGGCCGCGCTCGCGCCTCATGGCGGCCACGCCCACATCGTGGGGCTCACCGGCGCACCCGGGGTGGGGAAGTCGACCACCACCTCCGCGCTGGTCCGCGAGCTGCGCTCCGAGGGGCGCACCGTGGCGGTGCTGGCCGTCGACCCGTCCTCGCCGTTCTCCGGTGGCGCGCTGCTGGGCGACCGGATCCGCATGACCGACCACGCCACCGATCCGGGTGTCTTCATCCGCTCGATGGCCTCCCGAGGTCACCTCGGCGGGCTGGCCTGGTCGGCGCCGCAGGCGATCCGGGTGCTGGACGCTGCCGGGTTCGACGTCGTGCTGGTCGAGACCGTCGGCGTCGGCCAGTCGGAGGTCGAGATCGCCGGGCTCGCCGACACCACCGTCGTGCTGGTCGCGCCCGGCATGGGCGACGGCATCCAGGCCGCGAAGGCCGGGATCCTGGAGATCGGCGACCTCTACGTCGTCAACAAGGCCGACCGCGACGGCGCGACCAAGGTCCAGCGCGACCTGCGTGGGATGCTGCGCCTGACCGACCGCACCGAGGGGGCCTGGACCCCGTCCGTCCTCACCGCCGTCGCGCAGTCCGGCAAGGGCCTGGCCGAGGTCGTCGGCGCGCTCGACGAGCACCGCGACTGGCTGCGCTCCAGCGGGACGCTGGAGCTGCGGCGTACGCGTCGGGCCCGTGCCGAGGTCGAGGCCATCGCCGTCGAGACCCTGCGGGCGAGATGGTCGACGGTCGGGTCGGCCGGCGACCTAGACGCCCTGGCGGCGGATGTGGTCAAAGGCGTACGAGACCCCTACGCCGCCGCCGACACCCTCCTCGATGACTAGCCCTTTCGGCGCGAGTTGTCCCGGCGTACGGCCTGTTCTCTCGCCACGGGTTCTGCGGAGTCACTATCGTGGCCTGTGTGAACCTCTTCGGTGTCGACATCTCCAAGCACCTTCTGCGAGACGAAGGTGAGGTCGTCGTCGACGAGGTCACCCATCACTGGGTCTCCTACATCAAGCCGGTCGCCTACGCGATCCTCGGGCTGGCGCTGATGATCGTGGCGGCGACGATCGACATGAACGTCGCCTGGATCATCGTGCTGCTCGCGTTCGGGCTGGTCGGGTACGCATTCTGGCGGGCTCTGGTGATCAGCCGGGACCGGTTCGTGGTCACCAACATGCGCATCTTCCGCGTCCACGGCGTGCTCTCGAGCGAGCTGGCGACGATGCCGCTGGCTCGAGTTCTCGACATCACGGTGAAGCAGTCGTTCACGGGTCAGATCTTCAACTACGGGCACTTCGTCTTCGAGTCGGCCGCTCAGGAGCAGGGCCTGAACAACATCTACTTCGTCGGGCGGCCCACCGAGCGTGACCTGACCATTCAGCGCGTCGTCCAGCGTGCGGGTCTCCGCGGCAGCGTGGGATAAACCACCGTCGGTTGGCCGCTGCGCTGGTCCCTCCTCATAGGATTGAGAACATGACGCAGCAGCCGTTCTCCCGTCCCGGAGCCGTCGACCTCTCCGGGCTCGCCAGCACCACTCCCGCACAGGACGCCGCCTTCGGCGGTCCGGCCGATGCGGCTCCCGCTCAGGGGCGCAGCGCCGGCTCCTACACCGTCGAGATCGACGAGCAGATCTTCCAGTCGGTGCTCGAGGCGTCGATGACCGCTCCGGTCGTCCTGGTCTTCTACTCGGCCTCCCGTGCTCCCGAGAGCGTCACCTACGCGGCCGACGTGTCGACGGTCGTGGAGGAGTACGACGGCCGCTTCCTGGTCGGCCTGGTCGACATCGACAAGAACCCGCAGATCGCGCAGGCGCTGCAGGTGCCCCAGGTGCCGCTCCTCTACATCCTGCTCGATGGCCGGCCGGTCACCCAGCCGATCCCTGGCGCGCTCAACCTCGAGGAGCTGCGTACGGTCTTCCAGCAGCTCGGGCAGCAGCTCACCACCCAGGGCATCGGCGGGCGGCACAAGCCCAACGCCCTCGGCGGTGCCGTGGCGACCGAGGACGGCGACGAGCCGGCGATGGATCCGCGCTACGCCCCGGCCCAGGACGCCCTGGAGCGTGGTGACATCGACGCCGCAGTGGCCGAGTACGAGAAGCTGATCGCCTCCAACCCCGCCGACTCCGAGGCCGCCGCCGGGCTGGCGATGGCCAAGGTGCTGCAGCGTACGCAGGGGGTCGACCTCAACGCGGCCCGTGCCGCCGCCGCGGGCGCGCCCGACGACGTCGAGGCGCAGACGCTCGTCGCCGACCTGGACCTGCTCGGCGGCCACGTGGAGGACTCCTTCATCCGCCTGGTCGAGCTGGTGCGGCGTACGTCGGGGGATGAGCGCAACAAGGCGCGCGAGCACCTGCTGGGGCTCTTCGCCGCGGTCGGCAACGACGACGAGCGAGTGCTCAAGGGCCGTCAGTCGCTGGCCTCTGCGCTGTTCTGAGCCGCGAGGGCCGTCAGCACGGCGGTCACCGCCGGCGAGGCGGCCATCGTGCGCCGGTGCAGCGCGAGGATCTCGCGCGTGGGGACCGGGTCGACGACACGTACGGCGACCAGGTCCTCACCCAGCGCCGCCCGCCCCATGCGCGGGATGAGCGCGATCCCGAGGCCGGCTCGCACCAGTGCGAGATGGCTGTCGAACTCCATCGAGACGTGCGCGATCCGCGGCAGCTGGCCGGTGCCGGCGTACATCCGGTTCAGCCACTGCCGGCAGATCGTGCCCTCCGGAGTTGCGATCCAGTCCTCGGCAACGAGGTCGTGCGGGGTCACCTTGGCGAGCTGGGCCAGCGGATGGTCGCGATGGGCGATCACGTCGGCGATGTCGCGGTGGAGCTCGGTGGTGACGAGATGGTCGGGGATGGAGAGCGGCACGTCGCCCCAGGAGTGCACGACGCCGATCTCGCTGTGACCGGTGGCGACCAGGTCGACGGTGTCCCACGGCTCGCGCTCGGAGAGGGTGAGGGCGAGGTCGGGATGGACGGTGCGGAGCTTGCCGGCGACCGGCGCCACCATCCCGCGCATCGCGGTCGAGAATGCGGTCAGCCGCAGCCGCCCAGCCACGGTGGTGGCCTGCTCGTGCAGCCCGGACTCCAGCGACTCCATGTCGGCGAGCAGCCGCGAGCCCTCGTCGACCAGGTGCCGGCCGGCATGGGTGAGCATGACGCCGCGCCCGATCCGCTCCAGAAGAGGTACGCCGACCTGCCGCTCGAGCCGCTTGACCTGCTGTGACACGGCGCTCGGCGTGAAGCCCAGAGCGTCGGCCGCCGCGACCACCGAACCATGGGTGTCGACGGCGCGGAGGGCGACGAGCGAGGCGAGGTCGATCATGAAGCGATGCTACGTCATTGGATGAAGAATCATTCGCTGGTGCTTCATTGTCTTTGTTGTCATCGTTGATGGTGTGACTCGCCGTGACTCGCTGCTCGCCGTCCTCGTCGCCGTCCTGTGGGGCTTCAACTTCGTCGTCATCGACTGGGGCCTCGAGGAGCGCGACGGGCATGCGGTGCCGCCGCTGCTCCTGCTCGCCGTGCGGTTCGTCCTGGTCGCGTTCCCGGCGGTGTTCCTGCTCCCGCGTCCGAAGGCGTCGTGGCGGGTCATCGCGGCGGTCGGGATCTTCATGAGCCTGGGCCAGTTCGGGCTGCTCTACACGAGCATGGCCGCCGGGATGCCGCCCGGGCTGGCCGGGCTGGTGCTCCAGGCGCAGGTCGTGCTCACGATCGTCATCGCGGCCGGGGTGCTGCGCGAGCGACCGACCCTCATGCAGGTGATTGGCGTCGTCGCCGGCGCCCTCGGGCTGGTCGTGGTCGCGCTCGGGCGGGGCGGTCACGTGCCCGCCGTCGCGCTGGTGCTGTGCCTGCTCGCCGCGCTGTCGTGGGCGATCGGCAACGTGATCTCCCGGGCGGCCAAGGTGCCCGGTGGGCTCTCGCTGACGGTCTGGTCGGCCCTGGTCGTACCGCTCCCGCTGCTGGCGCTCTCGCTGGTTCTCGACGGGCCGGAGGGTGTCCGTGAGGGGGTCGCCGCCTTCGGCTGGGAGGCGCTCGTCTCCACCGCCTACACGGTCGTGCTGGCCTCCTTCGTCGGCTACGGGATCTTCAACTCGCTGCTCGCGAGGCACCCGGCGTCGTCGGTGGTGCCGTGGATCCTGCTGGTCCCGCCGGTCGCGATCGGCTCCGCGTGGCTGCTGCTCGGGGAGGTGCCGAGCGCCGGCGAGCTCGCCGGCGGCGCCCTCCTGGTGATCGGGGCGCTCGTTGCTCAGGGGGTGCTACGCGCGCCCCGACTCGGTGTAGCCAGGACCGCCCCGCAGCGCGGCGAGGGCGGCCTCGACCCGGCGCGCGGTGAAGTCGGCGGCCCGCTCGCGGACCTCGTCGAGGGTGCAGAACGCCACTGAGCGGATCTCGCGCGGCTGGAGCGTGGTCTGCTCGACGATCGAGGACGGGTGGACGCCGCCGTCGAAGACCAGGCAGACGGCGTCGTCCCAGCCGCCCCACGGTGGCAGCCAGTCGGTGAGCAGCAGGTCGCCGGCGGGGAGGACGAGGGCGAGCTCCTCCTCGATCTCGCGAGTGGTGGCGAGCTTCGGGGACTCGCCAACCTCCACGATGCCGCCGGGCAGGTCCCAGTCCTTCTTGTAGGTCAGCTGGCACATCAGGACGCGCTCCTCGGCGTCGCGCACCAGCATCTGCCCGATCGCGCGCTTGCGCGGGAGGAACGAGTTGAGCAGCGCCCGGAAGCCCTCGGGTGCCTCCACCGGCGCATCGCTCGCGACCCGGGCGTAGAGCATCCGGTCCTTGCCGCCCGCCACGCCGCGGAGCAGGCCCTCACGGTGAAGTCCCGACCAGGTAGCGGTGCGCTGCTCGGTCGGGTCGTCCGGGTCGACCAGCGCCTCCACCCGGTGATGGGTGAGCAGCGCGGCGGCCACCTCGCGGCGTACGACATCGACGGCCTCGCCCGCGGCCCACTCGATCCGGGCAACGCCCTCCGCCACCGTCGTCGTCTCTGGCTCGCTCACGCGACCACCCTAGCGAGCCGGGACTGTCACAACCCGGGGGTCGTCGGTGTCTGGATGGTGACGAGATGCTCCGTACGACACAGGAGGGCAACGATGCCCAGCACGTTCAGGATCCCGAAGGCAGATCTGACCGGCCTCTACGGCGCCGTGGTGCGGCGGGTGAGCAAGAAGATGTACGGCGAGGTCCCCGATGTCGGCTACGTCTACTTCCACCACAAGCCGCTGCTGCGCGCGGTGATGGGGTTCGAGACAAAGGTGGGGAAGTGGAAGGCGCTCGACCCGACGTACAAGTCGCTGGCCGAGATGGCCGCGGCGAGCACGATCGGGTGCAGCTGGTGCCTGGACTTCGGCTACTACCTCGCCCGCAACGCGGACCTCGACCTCGAGAAGATCAGCAAGGTGCAGGTGTGGCGGACCGCTGACGTCTTCGACGAGACCGAGCGGAAGGTCATCGAGTACGCCGAGGCGATGTCGTCCACGCCGATGACCGTCACCGACGAGATGGTCGCGGCCCTGCTGGCCGAGCTGGGCACCGAGGCGATGGTGGAGCTGACGCAGATGATCGCGCTGGAGAACATGCGCTCCCGCTTCAACTCGGCCGCCGGGCTGCAGAGCCAGGGCTACTCCGATGTCTGCGAGATCCCGCTCGCGCCAGCGCCGGTAGGGTCGCACGCATGAGCCAGCCGACCGGCGACGATGCCGCGACGAAGGTCTTCGTCGCCCACCGCAACCTGCTCTTCACGGTGGCCTACGAGATGCTCGGCTCGGCCGCCGACGCCGAGGACGTGCTCCAGGAGACCTGGCTGCGCTGGGCCGAGGTGCCGCTGGAGGAGGTGCGCGACCACCGCGCCTACCTGGTGCGGATCACGACCAGGCTCGCGCTCAACCGCATCCGGACGCTGTCGCGTCGCAAGGAGACGTACGTCGGTCCGTGGCTGCCGGAGCCGCTGCTGACCGCGCCGGACGTCGCCGAGGATGCGGAGCTCGCCGACTCGCTCTCGACCGCGGTGCTGCTGGTGCTGGAGACGCTCTCGCCGACCGAGCGGGCGGTCTTCGTGCTGCGTGAGGTCTTCGCGCTCGGCTATGACGAGATCGCGGCAGCGGTCGACAAGTCGCCCGCCGCTGTGCGGCAGATCGCCCACCGGGCCCGCGACCACGTCGCCGAGCGGCGTCCGCGCGAGTCGGTCTCGGCGGTCGAGGCGCGGCACGCGCTGGAGCGGTTCCGCGACGCCGCGACGGGCGGCGACCTACAGTCGCTGCTGGACGTGCTCGCCCCCGACGTCGTGCTCTTCTCCGACGGCGGCGGTGTGGTGCAGGCGGCCCGCAAGCCGATCCACGGCGCCGAGAAGGTGCTGCGGTTCTTCGCAGGGCTGGCCACGAAGTACGGCATCCCGAGGTTCGAGCTGACCAGCGTCAACCGCGCCCCCGGGATGCTGATCTACTTCGGCGAGGAGGTCGACGGCGTCGTCACTCTGCACGTCGAGGACGGCATGGTCACCGGCCTCTACTACGTACGCAACCCCTCCAAGCTCAGCGGCGTCGCAGAACAGGTCCACTTGGAACGCTGAGGCCGAAGCCGGCGCTGAGGTGGCGCGTGCGAGGGTGACGACGTACGTGCTGCTTGGAGGTTGGCGATGGAGGAGCGGGTCGAGGGTCGGCCACTGCTCGCGGTGCTGGTCACGCTCTGTGTGACCGTCACCGCGGCGTACGGCGTCCTCTACTACGCCTTCACCGTCCTACAGCCGCGGATCGTCGACGCCACCGGGTGGTCGGCGGCCGCGATCACCACCGCCTTCTCTGCCGGCACGCTGGTGGGAGCCGTGGCGGGCATCCCCGTCGGGCGGATCATCCAGCGCTTCGGGCCGCGGTGGGTGATGGCCGGGGGCAGCCTGCTGGGAGCGGTGTCGCTGCTCGTGGTCGCTGCTGCGCCTTCCTACTGGATCTTCGCGCTGGGCTGGCTGCTGGTCGGGCTCTCGACCGCCGGCACCTTCTATCCGCCGGCCTTCGCGGCGCTGACCCACTGGTTCGGTACGCGGCGGGTCGATGCGATCACCACCCTCACCCTGGCCGGCGGGTTCGCCTCGACGATCTTCGCGCCGCTCACCGACGCGCTGGCGGGGTGGGTGGAGTGGCGATGGACGTACGTCATCCTGGCCGGCGCCTTCGTCGTGCTGACGTTCGTGCCGAGCATCGTCGTGCTCGATCTCGCCTGGAAGCCGACTGCTCCGGCTGAGGACGGTCGACCTGTGCGGGACCGGGACGTGCTGCGGAGCAGCCGGTTCGTGCTGCTCACGCTTGCGGGCACGCTGGTCTCGATGGTCGTGTTCGCCTCGATCGTCCACCTGGTGCCGTTCCTCGTCGAGCACGGGCTGAGCGCGACCACCGCCGCCTGGGCCCTCGGGCTCAGCGGCGCCGGCCAGGTCGCGGGGCGGGCGTTCTATCCGATGCTCGCTCGGAGGTTCGGCGTCCGGGCCCGGATGATCGGGGGAGTGCTGTGGTTCGCCGCCTCCGTCGCGCTGCTTCCGTTGCTGCCTGCCGTCGGCTGGGTGATGATCGTCGCCTCGGTGCTCACCGGCACCGCTCGCGGGCTCTACACGCTCATCGCGGCGACCGTCGTCAGTGACGTGTGGGGGCCGGAGAGGTACGCCGCGCTCAACGGTGTCTACTCCGCTCCTGCCGGGGTCGCCGGTGCGCTTGCTCCTGCTGTGGGCGCTGCGCTAGCTGCCGTGCTGGGCGGGTATGACGCGCTCTACTGGGTCCTTGCTGGGACCGTGCTTGTCGCTGCTTTGCTTGCGGGGGTTGCGTTGGCGTCGTTCGGGCGGCGGTGACTCAGCCTCTGGGCTCTGTTCGAGAGGACTAGGGGACGACAACGGCGCGGCCGCGAAGCGTGCCTTCGTGAAGTCGCCGGTACGCCTCCGGTGCCTCGTCCAGGGAGAACTGTTCCGTCTCCACGTGCACGAGCCCAGCGCGGGCGAGGTCGAAGACCTCCATCAGCTCCGAGCGCGAGCCCCAGTAAGGAGCCCGGATCCCCGCGTCGTACGGCTTGGAGAGCGCGCCGACCTGGGCGCTGGCGGTGCCGATGCCGACGATGACCAGATCGCTCTCCACACCGATCACGGACGAGGCCAGATCGACGGTCGGCTGGGCGCCGACGAAGTCGAAGACGGCGGTGACGCCGCGGGCGCCGACTACCTTGCGGATGTTGTCGGCGGCCGTCTTGTCGGACAGGAAGGCGTGGTGGGCGCCGACGTCGGTTGCCAGGGCGAGCTTGTCCTCGCTGAGGTCGAGCGCGATCACGGTGGCAGGGGAGAGTGCCCGCAGCAGCTGGATCGCGACGTGACCGAGGCCGCCCGCGCCGATCACGACGGCGGTCGAGCCGGCGACCAGCTTGGGCAGGGAGCCCTTGATGGCGTGGTAGGGCGTCAGGCCGGCGTCGGTGAGCGCCACGTTGGCGACCGGGTCGAGGTCGCCGAGCGGCAGCAGGTGGCGGGCGTCCGGCACGAGGACGTACTCAGCCATGGTCCCGTCGGTGCCGAGCCCTGGCGGGCTGATGTGGAGCTCGGCGGCGCGCTCGCAGTAGTTCTCCTTGCCCTGCGCGCAGGGGTAGCAGCGGCCGCAGCCCTGCGGCCCGTAGATCGCCACCGGCTCACCGGGCTCGATCCCGTGCACGCCGTCGCCGAGCGCGTCGACGACCCCGACGCCCTCGTGGCCGAGCGTCATCGGCAGCGGGTAGCCGAACGACTGCCAGGCATCCTCCGGCAGGCCCATCACGAAGGAGTCGGAGTGACAGGCGCCGGCCGCGGTGATCTTCACCCGCACCTGGCCCGGTGCCGGCTCTGGCACCGGAACCTCGCTGATCTCCGGCGCAGCGCCGATCGTGACGTACCTCAGAGCCTTCATCGTCGATCTCCAGACCGGCAGGACCCCCGCCCGCCGCTGCGTCCCGTTCTACCCTGGCGTCCGTGAGGACGCCAGGGTAGAAGCCGGTCCGGCTACTGCCCGAAGACCTGCAGCTCGGCGGCGTGGACGATGGTGCCTCGGTCGGAGCCGGTCTTGCAGTCGGTCGTGGTGAGCGGGTCTGCGTCCTGCTCACCGGCGTAGCCGGCATAGCCCGTGCACTGGTTCTCCAATGCCACCATACGGACCGCCGCGGCGGAGGTGTCGGGGACGTCGAAGGTGCGCAGGTTGAGGTTGGGCGCTACCGGCCTCGGGCGCTTTCCGGGGAAGGCGTCGTCGGCCGAGGTGTAGAAGCGCTTCCAGGTCGCGCCGGCCGTGTCGCAGGCGGAGACGCATGCCTCCAGTGCGAACTTCCGGAGGGCGGTGAAGCGCGACCCCGAGTCGGCGTCCGTGTCGGTCGCCGGCGACAGGTAGGCGCTGACGTTGACCGTGTTCACGGTGCGCGTCCCGCCGGCCAGGTCGACCGCGATCGAGGGTGTGGTGGCGTCCACGTTGTCCGCGGTCACCCCACCCCAGTTGGTGCCCTCGGTGCCGTCGATCAGGGCGCCCGGGTTGCGGGAGCCCTCGGTCGAGGTGAGCACCTTGGCCCCGTTGGCGGCCGCGGCCAGGTTGGTCCCGGTCGCGAACGAGACGGTCTTGGTGATCTCCGTGGGGGAGACCGTGACCGTCTTGCGCTGGGCGCCACCGGTGGCGGAGACGTACAGAAGCTCGTACGTCCCCGGCACGAAGTGCGCCACCGACCCGAGCGCGGTGCTCGAGAGCGTGTCAGCGATCGGGGTCGCCCGCGCCTCGAAGCGGCCGACGTAGACCTTCCCGGGCGCCGGTGCGCTGAAGGTGACCTTGACGTTGCGCGAGGCCGGCGAGGCGAAGCTCGGGGTCGGCTCGTGGTCGTCGGCGGTCGTGGTGGCGTACTGGCCCATGCCACGGCGGGCGAACGCATCGGCGATCACCTGGCGGTTGGCGCCGCCGAAGCGCATCTGGTCGGCGGCGAGGAAGGCGTCGCGGGCGTCCAGCATCGAGGTCGCACCCTGCTGGAGCAGGAACGAGTCGAAGACCAGCTGGATCCAGCGGCGGTTGCCGGGGCACTTGTCGGCGGCCAGCGGCGAGGCGGTCGTCGTCCCGACCGAGCAGCGCCGCTGCAGGGCCTTGTCGGCGTAGGGATAGGTCGCGTTGTACTTGTCGACCAGCGCCTGCCGCACCGACCACATCGTCCCGTTCCAGATCTCGCCGTCGGCGTGGACCTCGGGTCCGGTGCTGTCGAAGCCGTAGTCGGAGAAGTTGAGCGGGTTCTTGTCGATCGCGAAGTCGCGGATCGCGACGTCGGTGTTGCCGGTGGCGTAGGAGCCGACGGCCCAGGGGCTGCCGCCGTTGTAGAGGTCGTGGGCGAACATGTGCTCGGCCGCGGCCAGGTCGCTCCAGGACTCACCCATCGCGCCGCCCTGCTCCGAGGTCAGGCCGTCGTCGGGGCCACCGACCATCCGGTTGGAGATGGCGTGGGTGTACTCGTGGCCCACGATCCCGAAGTCCAGCGAGCCGTCGGTGCAGGGCGCGTAGAAGGCGCCGGCGGCGGGCTGGAAGAGGTACTGGTTGGTGACGCCCGGAACGCCGTCCATCAGCGTGAGCTGGTTGGCGTTGTTGCGACCGGTCAGCAGCCCGCTCTGCTCGATGATCTGCGAGTCGAGCGCGGCGGCCTGCGCATTGCCGACCTCGGCGTCGAGGCCACGACCGCCACGGCCGAGGTTGTCGGTCTGCAGGTTGTAGTTCTCCTCGGTGAAGCCGAGGAAGTAGGACCAGTCGTGCATCCGGTTGTGGCTGGCGAACAGGTTTCCGACCACGTAGTTCACGTCGTTGCCGCCGGGGACCAGAGTCGTGGGCGAGCACTTGGAGTTGTTCCAGGCGTCGGTGAACGTGCCGGTGTAGTCGCGTACCGGCGAGATCGGCGCCTGCTCGAGGCCACCGGCGGCCAGCGGCGAGAGCCAGCCCTCGTGGGTGTTGGCGTTGTTGCCGATCGTGGTCAGGCTCGGCACCCCGACGGCCGTGTTGAGCAGCGTGTCCCACGGGCCGGCGTTGGCCAGGCTCTTCAGTTCCGGCCCGGTGCACTCGGCGACCTTGGTCCAGCAGGCGATCACATCGTTGGCCGGGACCGCTTCACCGCCGGTCGAGGCGGCATCGGGCGTGCCGGGGAAGTAGGACCAGCGCGGGTTGCTGCCCGGCAGGTCACCTGTCTCCGCGCCGGCATCGGAGGAGGCGACGGTCACCGTGTAGCTGCCCACGAGCAGCGAGTCGTCGAAGGGACAGACCTGGACCGCGTACGTCCCGGGGTCGATCTTCTCCGCGGCGTAGGTCGCGGTCTCGGGGCTGGTGAGCAGGTCACCTTCCACGAGCAGCTTCCCGTCGGGGGCGAAGAGCTTCACGGTGAAGTCGTCGGTCGGCAGCCCGACCGCGACCGCGGCCAGGGTGCGGGTCTTGTCGTCGGAGATCTCGAAGGTGTGCTTCGGGCCGCAGGCGCCGAGCGCGGTGCCGGTGAATGGACCCTCGACGTCGTTCTCGTGGTTGACGTTGTTGCGGCGCAGGAGCACCTCGCCGGTGGCCGCGTCGACCAGCACCGTCTGCCCCAGCAGGGTGGCGGCGGCGGAGTCGACGACGGTGGCCTGGAAGACGGGACGTACGCCCTCACCGGGGACCGGGAGGGCCCGCAGCCGCACCAGCTGGTCGGTCGCCAGACCAGGGACGGTCAGCTTGGTCCAGTCGGTCAGCTTGGCGGCGAGGTCGGTGACGATCTCGCCGACCTTCGCGCCGGAGATCGGGCGTCCGGCCGAGGCCGCCGCCTTCAGCCACGCCTCGGTCGGGGTGAGCTCGGCCTTCGCCGGAGCGCCGGTCACCTTGGACAGCGAGGAGGAGACGTAGGTGATGTCACCGCCGGCCACCCCCACGGTGACCAGCCCCTCGGTCGCGGCGGACAGGCCGTCGTAGGTCTGCCGGAAGAGCACCGCATGACCGCCCCCGCCGGCCAGCTTCTGGTCGCTGACGAGCTCGAGGTCGTCCATTTGGCCCGCGGTGAGCCCGAAGACCGCCGCGTTGTCGTCGAGGAAGTCCCGGGCGGCGGCGACCGGGTCCGAGGAGCCGGCCGTGGCCAGCACGCCGTCGGAGGTGATCAGCGAGGTCGGAGTTCCGTGGGCGTTCCAGCGGATGTCGACGGCGTCCAGGGCCTGGGCCGCGGACTCCTGGGTCGAGGTGGGCAGCACGCGGTCGCGTACGTCCAGGCCGGCATCGGCCTCGTGACCGAGCAGCCCGCCGGAGCGGGCCGCCTCAGCCATGGTGTTGGCAGTGTCATCAGTAGTGGAGAGCGCGGCACCCGAGACCGGCGTCGCCAGTACGACAGCGCCGAGGGCGAGGCTCAGCGCGGCACCGAGGCTCACCCTGGCGCGACTGGAACGAATATCGGTCATGTTATTGAAACGCCCCTTTACCGGCCGGGGTTACGCGATACACGCAACGCCTGTACCGCGAACCGGCACACGAGAGGTGGAAGGCACCCGATAGTGTTCCGGACACATGTAACCGCCTTCACAGACAGGGGAGCGCCACGATGGGTGACTTCGTCAACCTCACCGTCGAGGACGGCATCGGCACGATCCGGCTCGACCGGCCGAAGATGAACGCGATCAGCTTCCAGGTGCAGGCCGAGCTGCTCGAGGTCGCGACCGAGGCGGCAGCCGACGATGACGTACGCGCGGTCGTCGTCTACGGAGGCGAGAGACTGTTCGCCGCCGGGAACGACGTCAAGGAGATGGCCGGCCTCTCCTACTCGGAGATGGCCAAGCGGGTCGCGGGCGTGCAGACCGCGGTGACGGCCGTCGCGGAGATCCCCAAGCCGGTGGTGGCCGCGGTGACGGGCTACGCGCTGGGCGGCGGTTGCGAGCTGGCGCTCGCGGCCGACTTCCGGATCGCCGCCGACGACGCGACCTTCGGCCAGCCGGAGGTCCTGCTCGGCATCATCCCGGGCGCCGGTGGCACCCAGCGGTTGGCCCGCCTGGTCGGGCCGTCGAAGGCAAAGGATCTGATCTTCTCGGGCCGCTTCGTCAAGGCAGACGAGGCGCTTGCAATCGGCTTGGCCGACCGGCTCGTACCGGCGGCCTCGGTCTATGAGGAGGCGCTCGCGTGGGCGAGCCAGTTCAAGAAGGCGGCACCGTACGCTCTGGCGGCGGCGAAGACGGCGATCGACAAGGGCCTCGGGGTGGACCTCGCCACCGGGCTGGCAATCGAGCAGCAGCAGTTCGCCGGCGTGTTCGCGACGCAGGACTCCCAGACCGGGATGGCATCGTTCCTGGAGAACGGCCCCGGCAAAGCCAACTTCGAAGGGAAGTGAATCTCGTGTCCGACACCAAGACGTCCACCGGCCCGGGCATGGTCCACACCATCCGGTCCTACGCCTCCAGGGTGGTCTGGGCGATCGCGCTGCTTGCCGCGCTGGCCCTGGCGATCGGAGCGCTGATGATCGCGCTCAAGGCGAACCAGGACAACACCCTCGTGGCGTTCATCCTCAACCTCGCCGACATCGCCGATCTCGGCCTGTTCTCGCGGGAGAACGGCATCAAGCAGTTCAGCGGTGAGGACGCCGAGATCAAGAACGCGCTCTTCAACTGGGGCATCGGTGCGCTGGCGTGGCTGATCGTCGGCCGCATCGTGGCCGGTGTGATCCGGCCCTGAGCCCATGTGACATTCTCAACGCGTAGGCACCTGTCATCCGTATGTGACTGACGGGTAACATCGCTGGCGAACTACGACCATTCCAGGAGGGGCCGGCAAGGCCGCACCATCATGAACATTGTTGTGCTTGTGAAGTACGTGCCGGACGCGACCGCGGACCGGCAGTTCGAGGACGACTTCACCGTCGACCGCGTGAACGTCGACGGTCTGCTCTCCGAGCTCGATGAGTACGCCGTCGAGCAGTCGTTGCAGATCAAGGAGAAGCGCGAGGGTGAGGAGATCACCGTCACCGCGCTGACCGTTGGTCCGCAGGCTGCCGAGGCTGCTGTGCGCAAGGCGCTGCAGATGGGTGCCGACAAGGGCGTCCACG
Source organism: Nocardioides sp. NPDC127503 (assembly GCF_040302165.1). Classification (NCBI taxonomy): domain Bacteria; kingdom Bacillati; phylum Actinomycetota; class Actinomycetes; order Propionibacteriales; family Nocardioidaceae; genus Nocardioides; species Nocardioides sp. NPDC127503. The sequence continues at coordinate 442,889 of NZ_JBEORH010000003.1, forward strand.
TCGTCGACGACGCCATCGCCGGCTCGGACTCCATCGCCACCTCGCTGGTGCTCGCCAAGGCGATCGAGAAGCTCGGTCCGGTCGACCTCGTGGTCGGCGGTCTGGCCTCGACCGACGCCGGCATGAGCGTCGTCCCGGCGATGCTGGCCGAGCGCCTCGGCCTGCCGCAGGTGACCCTGGCCTCGGTCGTCGAGACCCAGGGCGACCAGATCCGGATCAAGCGTGACGGTGACGTGGCCACCGAGGTCATCGGCGGCACGCTGCCGCTGGTCCTCTCGGTCACCGACCAGTCGGGCGAGGCCCGTTACCCGTCGTTCAAGGGCATCATGGCGGCCAAGAAGAAGCCGCTGGAGACGTGGTCGCTGGCCGACCTCGGTGTCGATGCCGGCCAGGTCGGCCTGGGCGCTGCCTACACCGCGGTCGAGGAGACGGCGGCCCGTCCGCCGCGTACTGCCGGTGAGATCGTCACCGACGAGGACGGCTCGGGCGCCAAGGCGCTGGCCGAGTTCCTCGCGTCCAAGAAGTTCATCTGAGGCCGGGAAGGATTCTGAATCATGGCTGAAGTTCTCGTTCTCATCGACCACGTTGGTGGTCAGGTCAAGAAGCCGACCTACGAGCTGCTCACCCTGGCCGCCAAGCTCGGCGAGCCCTCCGCTGTCTACATCGGTGGCGCCGACGGTGCCGCCGGTGCGGCGGAGGCCGTGAAGGGCTACGGCGCCGAGAAGGTCTACGTCATCGACGACGCCCAGATCAAGGGCTACCTGGTGGCCCCGAAGGCCGAGGCGCTCGCGCAGCTGGCCGGCACCGCCTCCCCGGCCGCGATCCTGCTGCCCTCCTCCGCGGAGAACAAGGAGGTCGCCGCCCGTCTGGCGATCAAGATCGACTCCGGTCTGATCACCGACGCGGTCGACCTCGACGAGTCCGGTGTGGCGACCCAGTCCGTCTTCGCCGGCAACTTCACGGTCAAGGGCAAGGTCACCAAGGGCACCCCGATCATCACGGTCAAGCCCAACTCGGCCGCTCCGGTCGAGAAGGCCGGCGCCGCCGCGGTCACCCCGTTCGAGGTGACCATCTCCGACGCCGCCAAGACCGCCCAGATCGTGGCCTCCCAGCCGCGTAAGGCCTCCGGCCGCCCGGAGCTCACCGAGGCCGCGATCGTGGTCTCCGGTGGTCGTGGCACCGGCGGCGACTTCTCCGCCGTCGAGGGCCTCGCCGACGCGCTCGGTGCCGCTGTGGGCGCCTCGCGTGCCGCGGTCGACTCGGGCTGGATGCCGCACACCTTCCAGGTCGGTCAGACCGGTAAGACCGTCTCCCCGCAGCTCTACGTGGCCAACGGGATCTCCGGTGCGATCCAGCACCGTGCCGGTATGCAGACCTCGAAGACCATCGTCGCGGTCAACAAGGACGAGGAGGCACCGATCTTCGAGCTCGTCGACTTCGGTGTGGTGGGCGATCTGCACACCGTTCTCCCGGCCGTCACCGAGGCCGTGGAGGCCGCCAAGGGCTGAGTCAAAGTGTGACGTTCGTCCCGAAAACCCGCCTCCGAGCACCGCTCGGAGGCGGGTTTCTTTCGGTTTGGCATCTTGTTCTGGGAATTGTCGTTGCGGCCCATACGTCGCTGGGTATAGTCCGGCCGCATGTGGGTGAATGCGCTGAGGTCGAGGACGACCCGGAAGATATCGATCGCTTCGGCTGTGGCGGGCTGCGTGGCTGCCCTGGTTGTGGCGACGATGTCCGTGGTCTCGACACCGGCGACCGCGGCGACCTGGTCGCCCCCGGCGGGGCCGTTCTTCAACAACCCGACCGGTGACGCGTCGCAGCGCAACTTCATCATCCACCGGCTCAACAACAGCATCCGCTACGCGCGCGCGGGCTCCTACATCCGGTTCGTCACCTACAACCTGGACCGCGCGGACACGGTCGACCACCTCATCGCCGCGCACAAGCGTGGTGTCCACGTGCAGATCCTGGTCAATCGGAAGATGTGGAGCAGCGGTGAGCGCAAGCTGGCCGGCCGTCTCGGCACCACGCGCTCCCGCCCGAGCTTCATCTACGGCTGCGCCGGCGCCTGCCGTGGATACGACACGGGCAACCTGCACATCAAGATCCACTCGTTCACCCAGGTCGGCGACAAGCGCAACATCATCATCAACAGCTCCGGCAACCTCGGTGGCGGAGCGGCCGGCTCGCAGTGGAACGACGCTCAGACGATCTATGCCAACGACAGCCTGTGGTCGACCTGGCTGCGGATGTTCAACGAGCTCAAGGCCGACAGGAAGGCCACGCCGCGCTACGTGTCGTGGTCCGGTGGCGGCACCTCCGTCGGCTTCCAGCGTCAGCGTCCGGGCACGACCAGCGACGAGATCTACGCCCGCGGCACCGGTGACCGGGTGATCGACCGGCTGCGGCTGATCGGCTGCAGTGCGCCGAGCGGCTACGGCACCAAGGGCAAGACGATCCTGCGGATCCACATGTACGCCTGGTATGGCCGCCGTGGCGAGCGCATCGCCGACGAGGTCGTCCGGCTGAAGAAGCGCGGCTGCGTGGTCCGGGTGATCGGCTCGGTCACCAGCAACGTGGTCTACCGCAAGCTGAGGGCGGTCGGCATCCCGGCGCGCGACGCCGCCTGGGACTGGGGCCAGAAGAAGTCGACCAGCGGTGACAACATCGTCTACGGCTCGCGCTGCTACTCCCACTACAAGTGGATGAGCGTCAACGGCCGCTTCGCGGACCGGGGCACCTACAGCGTCTGGACGGGCTCGGAGAACTGGTCGCCGCCGTCGTTCAGCAACGACGAGGTCACCTTCCGGTTCACCTCGAAGAGCTACTACACCGCCTACACCGCCCGGTTCAACAAGATGTGGGACAGCCCGCGGGCCACGCACCGGATCTACCTGGAGCCGAAGACCCGTCCCTGCGCCTGACGCTGGGGGCGCTAACCTCGCCGGGTGAACTTCGGTGAACTCGGTGGGGGCCTCCGGCCGCTCGACGGCGGCTGGTCGGGAGAGACGTTCCTGGCAGAGGCTGGTGGGGAGAGATCGGTCGTGCGGGTCTTCGCCGACCCGCGCCACCACCCGCAGGCTGCGGAGATCCACGGGGCCCTGCACCGTCTGGTGCGGGGCCTCGTCCCGGTCCCGGACGTCTTGGAGGTACGCCGCGCCGACCCGGCCACGGGCACGCCAGCGCTGCTGGTGACCGAGTTCGTCGAGGGCGTACGCGGCGACCTGCTGCTCCCGGATCTGGACGAAGCGCAACAGGCCAGGCTCGGGCACTGCCTCGGCGAGCTGGCTGGCACCCTGGCCGGGATGCCGTTCCTGACCGCCGGGATCTTCGCCGACAAGGACCTGCGGGTCGAGGCGTTCGCGCTGGACCTGACCGACTGGGTCGAGTCGTACGCCGACCGTCTCGACTGGTCACCGCCCGATCTGGACGGCCTGCGGGACGTGGCCGCCGACGCCCAGGACCTCCTCGACACGGTCCCCAGGGTGAGCCTCGTGCACAGCGACCTCAACCCCAAGAACCTCATCGTGGACCCGGAGACACTGCGCGTGCGCGCGGTGCTGGACTGGGAGTTCGCCCACGCCGGCTCACCGTTCGCCGACCTCGGCAACCTGCTGCGGTTCGACCGGGAGGCGGCCTACGTCTCGGGGGTGCTGGAGGGCTACGTAGCGGTGCGCGGCGGCAGTGCCACGGATGCCCTCGATCTGGCCCGCTCCGCGGACCTGGTCGCGCTGGTCGAGCTCGGGGCGCGGCGTACCGCCAATCCGGTGGCTGCCCGGGCGCACGACCTCCTGCTCGAGATCGCTCGATCCGGGGATGTCCACACCGCCCCGGAAGGCTCCGATCGCCGCTAGGATCGGAGCGCGCCGGACGGTGCCGGCGCAACCTGGGGGATGGTTGTGGGAGTGAGTGATTTCGACGGGGTTCGGGGCCCCGCCGGAGGTTGGTGGCGTGGCTGGACGCCCTGGATCTCGGCGCTCGTGCTGTCGGCGCTGTTCGCAGGGGCGACGTCGGGGATCGCGTTCGTGCGGAAGACCTACGAGCCCCCGGTGGACTATCCGGCGATGAACGAGTCCGAGCCGGCGGCGGAGGCCTCGTCGTCCGCGCCGGCGAAGCAGGACCGGCGCGAGTCGCCGTCGACGCGACCGACGGGCGCGCCCGCCGACCCGACGCCGGTGAAGGCGCCGCGCAAGGCCCGGCCCTCCGCGTCTGGGTCGAGGAGTGGCGAGCCGATGGCGACACCTCGGCCGTCCGAGAGCCCGTTCGACCCGCTCGGCGGTCTCGGCGTGCTGCTGGGCCTGGGCGAGGACTGACCCCGGCCGTGCGGTCCGCACGGCGAAAGGGTGGTGGCTGCGTACGCCGGACGGCATAGGGTTTCCCTCATGAGCGCAGAGGCAGTGATCCGTGAGGTGGCGGCGAAGGCACGAGAGGCGAGCTACGAGCTCGCGGTCGCGCCACGCAGCGTGAAGGACGCGGCGCTGCACGCGATGGCTGACGCCCTCCTGGAGCGGTCCGACGAGGTGCTGGCGGCCAACGCGGCCGACATCGCCCGCGCCGAGGCCTCGGGCAGCCCGGCCAACATCATCGACCGCCTCACCCTGAACCCCGAGCGTCTCGACGGCATCGCCGCCGCGCTCCGCGAGCTCGCTGCCCTCCCCGACCCCGTCGGAGACGTCGTACGCGGCAGCACCCTCGCCAACGGCCTCGAGCTGCGCCAGGTGCGGGTGCCGTTCGGTGTCGTCGGGATGATCTACGAGGCTCGCCCCAACGTGACCGTGGACGCGGCCGGGATCTGCCTGAAGTCCGGCAACGCGGCGCTCCTGCGCGGCTCCTCCAACATCGCGTCGAGCAACGTGGCGATCGCCGCCGTGCTCCGCGACGCCGTCGTCTCCGTCGGCCTCCCGGCCGACGTGATCCAGGTCGTACCCGGTGAGGGCCACGACTCGGTCAAGGCGCTGATGCGGGCCCGCGGCCTGGTCGACGTGCTCATCCCGCGCGGTGGCGCCGGGCTGATCCGCAGCGTCGTCGAGGAGTCGACGGTGCCGGTCATCGAGACGGGGGTGGGCAACGTACACGTCTACGTCGACAAGGCCGCCGACCTCGAGAAGGCGGTCTCGATCGTGGTCAACTCCAAGACCCAGCGCACGAGCGTGTGCAACTCCGCCGAGTCGCTGCTCGTGCACGCCGACATCGCCAAGTCGTTCCTGCCCATGATCGTCCCCGCCCTGCAGGAGCGTGGGGTGCAGATCCACGGCGACGAGGCCTTCCAGGCGTACGACCTAGTCGAGCCCGCCACCGACGAGGACTATGCGGCCGAGTTCCTGGCGCTGAAGATCAGCGCAGCGGTCGTACCCGATCTCGACGCCGCCATCGCCCACATCCGGCGCTGGTCCAGCGGTCACACCGAGGCGATCCTGACCGAGGACCTGGCCGCGGCCCGGCGGTTCACGGCAGCCGTTGACTCCGCGGCGGTCATGGTCAACGCCTCGACGCGGTTCACCGACGGCGGCGAGTTCGGCTTCGGCGCGGAGATCGGGATCTCGACCCAGAAGCTGCACGCCCGCGGCCCGATGGGGCTGCCCGAGATGACCTCGACGAAGTATGTCGTCACCGGGGACGGGCACGTGCGCTAGCGACAGCTGCCACAAGGTAATCTGTGCGCCATGTCGAACTCTGTTGTGTCGAGCATCATCACCTCCGCTGAGCACGGGGCCGAGCACGGCACCTCTGGCATCGAGTGGGTCATCGGCGGCGGCGCCCTGGCGATCCTGATCTTCGCGCTCCTGGTCCTGGTCTGGTTCGCCGGTGGCCGTGAGCACTCCTGAGCGCTGATCTGATGGGCAGCGGGGGAGCGCCCGAGCCAGGTCTGGAGGGCCTGACCGGCAAGCGCCGTGTCGGGGTGATGGGTGGCACCTTCGATCCCATCCACCACGGCCACCTGGTGGCGGCCTCCGAGGTGCAGTCGTTCTTCGACCTCGACGAGGTCGTCTTCGTGCCGACGGGCGACCCGTGGCAGAAGGCCGACCGCGACGTCTCGCCGGCCGAGCACCGCTACCTGATGACGGTCATCGCGACCGCCGCCAACCCTCGCTTCACCGTGAGCAGGGTCGACATCGACCGGGCCGGCCGGACCTACACCATCGACACGCTGCGTGATCTCGCCAAGGCGTTGCCGGACTCCGATCTCTACTTCATCACCGGGGCCGACGCACTCGCCGAGATCTTCACCTGGCGTGACACCGACGAGCTCTTCGAGCTCGCCCAGTTCGTGGGGTGCACGCGCCCGGGGTACGCCATGGATCCCGAGGTCATCGCGAAGATCCCCTCCGACCGCATCACCATGCTCGAGATCCCGGCTCTGGCGATCTCCTCCTCCGACTGCCGCGAGCGGCGTCACCGTGGCGAGCCGGTCTGGTATCTCGTCCCCGACGGCGTGGTGCAGTACATCGGCAAGCACGACCTCTACCGGCCCAAGGAAACCAGGGCCCCTCAATCCAAGACTCTCCACCATAAGGACCGCGTATGACCGCGACCGAGCACGCCATCGAGCTCACCATCACTGCCGCCCGGGCGGCCTCGGACAAGAAGGCCGGCCACATCATGGCCTTCGACGTCAGCGACCAGCTGGCCATCACCGACGCCTTCGTGCTGGCCTCCGCCCCCAACGAGCGGCAGGTGCAGTCGATCGTCGACGAGGTCGAGCTGAAGCTGCGCGACCTCGGCTCCAAGCCGCTGCGCCGCGAGGGGCACAAGGAGGGGCGCTGGGTGCTGCTCGACTACGGCGAGATCGTCGTGCACGTCCAGCACGAGGAGGAGCGCCAGTTCTACGCCCTCGAGCGGCTCTGGCGTGACTGCCCGTCGATCTCGCTGCCCGCCGACGTCGTCTCCGAAGGCTGAGGGCCGGTGGTCGAGCCTGCCGAGATCCGCCGCCTCATCCTGCTCCGTCACGGGGTCACCGGCTGGAACGCCGACGGCCGCTACCAGGGCCAGACCGACATCGAGCTGGCCGAGACCGGCCACCAGCAGGCCAAGGCCGCCGCTCGCGCGCTCGGGACGACCTTCGCCGTCACCCGCCTCGTCTCCTCGGACCTGATGCGGGCACGGCAGACCGCTGCGTACGTCGCCGAGGAGACCGGCCTGGAGGCCGCGTACGATCCGCGGCTGCGGGAGGTCTGCGCGGGGGAGGCCGAGGGGATGAACCGTGCCGAGATCTTCGAGCGCTTCGGTGAGATGCCGGCCAGCTGGGAGCCCTACGGCGGGGAGTCGTGGCCCACGGTCGCGGCACGTTTCAGCGGCGCGCTCCACGACGTCGCCGAGACCGTCGCGCCCGGCGAGACCGTCGTGGTCGTCGCTCACGGCGGCGCCATCCGGCAGGGTCTGGCCGCCTTCCTCGGCTGGGACCCGTCCGTCGTCACCACCCTCGCCCCGCTGACGAACTGCGCCTGGATCGAGCTCACCGCCCGGGAGTCCGCCCACGGTCTCATCCCGTCGGCGCCCTGGCGGCTCGCGACCTACGGAATGGGGACCCCGATTTCGTGATCGCGGAAGCATTCCGCTACTGTTCTTCTCGTTGCCCGGGGTGATCGACCGGGACAACGCCACGGGGGTGTGGCGCAGCTGGTAGCGCATCTGCATGGCATGCAGAGGGTCAGGGGTTCGAGTCCCCTCACCTCCACCGAAACACCTGATCAGAGCCGTGTTCTGAGCCTTCACCGAAGGTTGAGAACACGGCTTGATCGCTTTTGAGGCGCACCTGTTTGTTCCGGTTTCGGACCGTCTGCCCGTCGCCATCTTCCGGGCTGAATCTCTGTCGCAAGACAGGTTCGCATCACTTGCTCGTGTGCGTGCAAGGCGGGGGAGTGGCCCACAGACTCACGTCCGCAACCTCGCCCCACCGACTCCCTCGCGCGACCTCTCATGACCACACCGTTCGGGGAGATCGCGCCGGTTCGAAGGCCTTACTCGGATAAGGATTTCTCCCGTATGACCGTGGTGATCGCCTTCCTATTCTGAGGCGACATCAGTCGGTCAGCGCGGACCGCTCAGCCGATTACGGGACTGGTGAACGTACGAGCTGGGCGCAAGCATGCCGCCGCCCCGACTCGCAAACCTCGAAGGGTGGAACCATGACTGTTCGACGGCCGGGGAGCTCCGGGGGCACGCTGCGCGTGCTCGTCGGGATAGCGTCCCTTTTCGCACTCAGTCTCCAGATCGTCGGAGCAGCGCCCAGCGCTGCCGACACCGACGCCGGCAGCGCCCGCTGCGAGGAGCTCACCGAACTCTCGGTGCCTGACACCGAGATCACGGCCAGCGAGCTCGTTCCCGCCGGTGACTACGTGGACGCGGAGGGCACGGTCCATCGCGACCTGCCCGAGTTCTGCCGGGTGGCCGCGACCGTCGCCCCGAGCCTGAAGTTCGAGGTCTGGTTGCCGACGGTCACGTGGAACGAGCGGTTCCTGGGGGTGGGCAACGGTGGCTTCGCCGGAAACATCAGCTACGACGCGATGGCTCCGGCTCTCTCGGCCGGCTATGCGACGGCGTCCACCGACACGGGCCACTCCGACACCGACTCGACCAACTCCTGGATCAGCAACCCGACCCAGCTCGAGATGTGGGGGCGGACCTCGATCCACCTGATGACGGTGCGCGCCAAGCAGATCCTGACCGCGTTCAACGAGAAGGCGCCGAAGTTCTCCTACTTCGAGGGCGGCTCCACCGGCGGCCGCCAGGCGATGGACCAGGCGGAGTTCTTCCCCAACGACTACGACGGCATCGTCTCGCACAGTCCTGGCATGGACTACAGCCACGTGATGATGGCGGTGCTGTGGACCGCGCAGCGCCTCGCGGAGAGCCCGAGCGGCGCTCTCGACGGCGGTGACCGCAAGCTCCTCAACGACACCGTGTTGGCTGCCTGCGGTGGCCGGGACGGAGTCGCCGGCGACCCGTTCCTGAACGATCCGCGGGACTGTCACTACAAGGTCAAGCGGCTGGAATGCCGCTCCGGGACGAGTGCGGGGTGCCTGACGGCGGAGCAGGTCAGGACGGCGGAACACGTCTACGCCAAGGTTGCCAACCAGGGGACGGGTGAGCACATCTACCCGGGATTCGCCTACGGCAGCGAGGCGGCGTGGAATTTCACTGCAGAGCGACAGGCACTCGTCTCCTATCCGCAGGCGCTGCTCGGCAGGGCCGTGTTCGACGATCCCCAGTGGGACTGGCGCAGCTTCGACTGGGATGAGGACGTGAATCTGGTGGAGGAGAAGCTGAGCCCCAAGATCGACCCCACGCGTACCGACCTCTCGAAGTTCGACGCACGTGGCGGCAAGCTGATCATGACCCAGGGATGGGCCGACCCGTTCCAGTCGGGCAGTCTGCCGATCGAGTACTACACCCGGGTCCTCCTCGAGCGGAACGGCTCGACGGTGCGCTCGGCTCTCCGAGACGTCCAGGAGTTCTACCGACTCTTCATGATCCCTGGCGGCGGGCACGTCAGCGGGGGAGTGGGCCCCAACTCGTTCGATGCTCTGGCCGCCGTGCGGGCCTGGGTCGAGCAGGGGATCGCTCCGAAGCAGATGGTCGCCACCAAGTACGAGAACGACCGTCCGGAGAACCGGGTCGTGATGTCGAGGCCGCTGTGTCCGTACCCCCAGATCGCAGGGTACGTCGGCGCTGGGCCCACCACGGAGGCGAGCAGCTTCCGGTGCGAGAACGACTGGGGCGACTTCGCCGAGGACGTGGCACGCGAGCAGCAGCGCATGCAGCTCCGGGAGCCGAGCAACTGATGGTCAGCGGCTGGTTTGTCGAGGGCGGGACTCGAGCGCGGGAGGGATGATGGAAGCCTGGACGCCGCCGTCGATCAGGACGGCGGCGTCCGCTGGGTCGATCTCGACCTGGAGGGCAACGACGCGGTGGCGGTGGGATAGGGGATTACCTCAGCAACCTGCGGTCATTGCCACTTGAGCGGCTCGGCAGGGCTTCCTAGCGTGGGAGTTCAGCTGCCATAGGCATGGACCCGAGGAGAAGCATGACCAGCACCCCCGACACCGACACGATCGCCGACACGATCACGGCCCTGCTGCGCCGGGTGGAGGCCCTCGAATCGGAGGCGGAGATCCGCCGGCTGGAGGCGTGCTACATGTTCCTCTGCGACACGCCCTGCCCGGAGTTCGGTGTCAGCGATGACGCCCAGCGGATCGACCTGATCATGGACCTCTACACCGAGGACGCGGTCTGGGAGGGCGTCGGGGAGTACTACGACGGTCAGTTCGGGAAGGCCGAGGGAAAGGCCGCGATCCGCGCGCACTTCGAGAGGTTCTGGGGAGAGAAGCAGGACCCGGCCCTGCTGCTCAACGCCCACTACCTGACCTCCGAGCAGATCCACGTCGACGGTGACGAGGCCGAGGGCCAGTGGATCCACATGCAGCCATGGCTCTTCTCCGACGGCACGGCGATGCTCCGCTCCAGCCGACTGAACAACGCCTTCCGCCGGGTCGACGGAACCTGGCGGATCAGCCGGACCCGCACCGAGAACGTCTTCATCGCACCGCTCTCGCCGACCTGGGCGGAGTCCTACCCGTCGGCGTCGGTGCTGATGGCGCCCTGAGCAGAGCTCAGACGGTCACCTGGTAGAGGAGCACGTCGCGGACGAGGGTGCCGAGGCTGTCGGAGCAGGTCTTCGCCTTGATCCGGGCTCGGTGGACGTCGACCGTCTTGACGCTGGTGCCGAGCTCCCGGGCGATGTGCTGGCTGGGCAGGCCGTCGATGACCAGGCGCAGGACCTCGAGCTCGCGCGGGGTGAGCTGGTCGACCCGGGTCTGCACCTCGCGGCGTACGGCATCGACGGCGAACCGCCTGCCCGCCTCGAGGAGCTGCTCCTGGACGACCTCCAGCATCTGCTGGGAGTCGTACGGCTTCTCGAGGAAGTCGACGGCGCCGTGCTGCATCGCCCGCACCGACATGGGCACGTCGCCATGCGCGGAGCAGAAGATGACCGGTGCCGGGTAGTCCTGCTGGCGAAGCGTCTCCTGCAGCTGGAAGCCGCTGACCCCAGGCATCCTGACGTCGACGATGAGGACCGCCGGTTCGGTCGCGTCGTACTCATCGAGGAACGTGGTGGCGTCGGGATAGGTCAGTGCCTCGATGCCGACGGTCTCCAGCAGGAAGACCAGCGACTGCCGGAGGTCGTGGTCGTCGTCGACGATGTGGACGACCGGAGCGCGGGTGACGGCGGTGGCTTCCGGCCGGGGGAGTTCAGTGATGCTCATCGGTGTCGCCTTGCTCGTGGGGATGGTCATCGACGGTACGTCGTCGCTGTTACTCAGCCGTTTCGTCATCGTGCTTCACTCATCCCTCGTGGTGTGACCAGGGCCATATGCCCAGGATCAGCACACCAGGCTTTGCTCGACGGTGCACGCTGCGGCCAGGAGGTGGTCCTCACCGAGGCGGCGGCCGACCACCTGGATGCCTAGCGGCATGCCCTCGGCATCCCGTAGCCCGGGGACTGTCACGACGGGTAGGCCGAGCGCCTGCCACGGCCGGCTCAGCACCGGGTCACCGGTCGCGCCGAGCCCTCGGGGAGCGGGGCCAGGGGCTGCGGCTCCGACCACGACGTCGTACCCCGCGAGGAGCCCGGCGACCCGCTCACGGCCTCGCGCGATCAGGCCGAGGGCCGTCTCGTAGTCGCTCCGGCTGGTCGCGGCACCCGTACGCAGCAGCCCGGCCAACGGCTCGGACAGCTGGTCGGCTGCCGCCAGTTCCGCGGCGCGCTCACGGGCGGCCTCGTACGCCATGACCACGGGGTGCGCGGCGGCGAGGTCGGCGACCAGTTGCTCCTCGGGGAAGTCGCGGACGATGGCGCCGCTCGCCTGCAGTGCGGCCCGGGTGGTCTCCAGGGCGCCCCGCATCGCTGGATCCAGGACACCGATCGGTGCGGCAGACCAGAGCAGCGCGCGCAGCGGCTCGCCTCGTGGCGGCGTGCCCTCTCGGGCGACGTCCGCGCCGCCGCTCAGCGCGGACCAGGCCAGCGCGAGGTCACCCGCCGTCGCGGCGTACACACCGTGGCTGTCGAGGCTCGGGCTCAGCCCCGTGACGCCGTCGACCGGGAAGCGACCGTTGGTCATCACCAGGGCTGCGACCCCGCAGTACGCCGCCGGGCGGGTCACCGAGCCGGCGGTCTGCGATCCCAGGGCGAGCGGCACCTGCCCGGAGCCGACGGCCGCTGCCGAGCCGCTGGAGGAGCCGCCGGGGGTGTGGTCGGTCGCGGCCGGGTTGGCCGTGGGGCCGGGGGAGAAGAAGGCGAACTCGGTCGTGACGGTCTTGCCCACAGGTACTGCACCGGTCCGGCGCCACTCCGCGACTATCGCCGCGTCCTTGTCGGCAGGCGGGGCGTCCGCACGGAGCCCAGAGCCGCATCTGGTCGGCAGGCCGGCGACGTCGATGATGTCCTTGACGCCCAGAGGCACGCCCGCCAGGGGCCCGGAGCCAGCGCCCAGATCCGGGTCCTCCCGGACGACCCAGGCGTTGATCCCGGGCTCGGTCTCCGCGATCCGCTTCGCGGAGCGGGCCATCGCCTCGGCCGGCGTGGTGGCGCCTCGGGCGAGGTCGGTGACGAGGTCACGCAGCGACCAGGGCTGCCACAGCGACGTGCTCATGCGTCCTCCCAGCTGGCGTCGGCGGTCCAGTAGTCCATCCCGCTCGCGGACACGGCATGGCGCCATTCGGAGGTGCGCCGCAGGGTCGGCTCGATCCGGGACGTGACCTGGTCGGCGATCTCGGGTCCGTCGCCAGGGACCTCCCAGTGCACCCAGTTGAGCTCGTGGCCGGCGGCGTCGTGGACGAAGAGGTCCACGTGCTGCCAGCCGTACCCGTGGGTGTCGGTGTAGCACATCAGCGTCATCCGAGCACCCGCCTCCATCATCATCGCGCTCCTTCGGCTCATGCGGAGAGCTCGGTGGGGTGCAGGGTGTGGAAGCGGCGCTGGAAGTAGACCAGGCCGCCGGTGTCGTCGCGGCTGTTGACGGCTTCGACCTCGACGAAGAGCACCGTGTGCGAGCCGTGCGAACGGTGGTCCGCGACCCGTCCGATGACCGTCGCGACGGCACCGCGCAGGACGGGGACGCCGTGGCTGTCGTGCTCCCATTCCGGCTCGGAGAGCCGGTCGCTCATCGACACGTCGCTCGCTCCGGCGAAGCGCATCGCGATCGGCTCGTGCTCGGCGCCGAGCACGTTGATGCCGACCCGCTTGTTCTCGACGAAGAAGTCGTGGGTGTAGCTGGACCGATTGACGCAGACGAGCATCGTCGGCGGACTGTCGGTGACCGAGCACGTCGCGCTCACCGTGATGCCGGCCGGCCCACGCGGGCCGTCGGTGGTGACGATGTTGACCGCTGCCGAAAGATTCGACATCGCGGCTCGGAAGGCGCGCTGGGTCGGGGTCAGCTCGGGATGGGTCGTGGTTGACAACCTGGGCCTCCTACCGGGTCGGATACCTCGACCGTAGGCAGTGTCGCGCCGCCGCGGAATCGAGAGTTCCTCGACGGAGGATGAGGATTTCCCCTACGCCGACCCGGCTACGCGTGGGGCAGTGTGAAGGCGAATCGGGTGCCACCGCCCTCGCGCGACTCGGCCCAGATCATGCCGTGCTGACGGGTGATGATCCGATAGCTCAGGGCCAGCCCGATCCCGCTCCCGCGCTCCTTGGACGTGAACGACTCCGCGAACGGGTCCTGCGTCAGACCGCGCCCGCGGTCCTCGACGGTCACCATCCCCGAGGTCTTTCGGTCGTACGTCGCGGTGCTGGTGCTGATCCGGAGCACCCGGTTGTCCGGCTCGCACTGGCTCAGCTCGTCGACGGCGTTGAAGCAGAGGTTGAGCACCACCTGCCCGGTCAGCACTCGTTCGCAGCGCACGGGGACCGGGTCCGAGCAGAGATCGAGCTCGACCTCGATCCCCGCGGGGTCCGCCCGCAGCCCGACGAAGTAGAGGCACTCCTCGATCACGTCGTTGAGGTCCACGCGGCCCGAGACCTGCTCCAGATGGCCGACATAGGAGCGTACGGAGCTGACGATCGTCGCCGCCCGCTCGATCTGGCGCTCGGCACCGTCCAGCCCGAACTCGAGCATCTCGGTGGTGCCCTCGGCCGTCTCGGCACAGCCCTCGAGCGTCCGTGCCCGGGCGCGGACGCCGGCCAGGAAGTTGTTCGCCGCGGCCAGGGGCTGGCCCAGCTCGTGCGCGATGGCCATCGCCATGTCACCCATCGCGTTGTAGCGGGCCAGATAGTTCTCCTGGTCGTACGCCTGCTCGGCACGCACCCGCTCGGAGATGTCGTAGACGGTCAGCACGAACTCCGCGATCCCGGGCTGATGCATCCGCTCGAGGGTTCCGCCCAGCCAGGCGGACCGGGACGGGCCGGCTCCGGCGCGGCGGCGCAGCCGCAGCCGGACGGTGGCGATGGGATCGGCCGCGCCGACCGCCGCCGACCAGCCGGTGCGCTCGCGGTCGCCTCGACGGTCGATCTGGACCGAGGCGACGTCGTCCAGACGCTGCCCTGCCATGTCGGTGCGGGACACCCCGAACTGGGCGAGAGCCTGGTCGGTCACGTGCTGGACCACGCCGTCCGGGCTCAGCACGACGACCCCTGCGGCGGTGTGCCGGCTCAGCGTCTCGACGTACGCCGTGGTCTGTCTCAGCTCGCGCTCGACCGCCTGCTCGCGCTCGATGTCGCGGAACTGCACCATCACCGCCGGACCCTGGGCCAGCTCGACGCGGGTCGCGACCGCCTCGGTCGGGACCACCCGGCCGGTGCTCGAGCGGTAGTGCCACTCGATCCTGCTCCGGCCCTTCTCGACCGCCTCCTGCAACCACGCCCTGCCGATCACCCGGTCGTACTCCTGGGCGGAGCTGCTCATCTCGTTGGCCTTGAGCGGCCGCAGCTCGGTGACGCTCCACTCGAGCAGTTCGCACGCGGCGGGGTTGGCCCAGATGATGTTCTGCGTCTCGGCGTCGTGGATCAGCACGCACAGCGAGGTCGCGTTCATCATCGCGAGGAAGTCGGTATGGACCAGCTCGGGCGCCTGTGGGTCGACCTGCATCTGGTCAGGATAGGTCGCCGGATGAGGCCCGGGCGCTGAAGAAATCCCCTACGCGGGGCAGTGAGGCCCCCTCATCCGCGCCGGGCATTCCCAATTCCCGCCGCACGGCGAGCCTCATAGCGTCGAACCCGGCGGTCGGCACCCGACCGGTCCGACACATCCCGACCCGACGCATCCAACTCAGAGGAGCCGACATGGCCCAGACCCAGGAGATCCAGCCGGAGACGGCCGCTGCGCCGCTCACCCTGGAGGACGTCCTGTCGGAGCTGGCTGCCCGGCGTGGTGAGTTCCACGAGCAGAGCTACGTTCCCCGTGACTTCATCGACCGGCTCAAGGAGGTGGGCGTCTACCGGAGCTCGGCTCCGCGGATGTTCGGAGGCGAGCCGATGGCCCCAGCCGACTTCCTAGAGGTCGTCGAGCGGATCTCGGCCGTCGACGGGTCGACCGGATGGGTCGCGGCCTTCGGTTCCGCGCTCACCTACCTGGCGGCGCTCCCGCTCGAGACCCAGGCCGAGCTGTACGCCGGCGGCCCCGATGTCGTCTTCGCGGGCGGATTGTTCCCGGTGCAGCCGGTGACCCCCACCGAGCGCGGCTTCATCGTCGACGGTCGCTGGAAGTTCGCCAGCGGTTGCATGGGCGCCGACGTGCTGGGTGTCGGCATCCCCAGCGACGACGCCTCCGGGGGCAAGCCGCGTAGCGCTCTGCTGCTACCCGAGCAGGTCGAGATCGTGCAGGACTGGGACGTCGCCGGGATGCGCGCGTCGGGCTCGTTCGATCTGGTCGTCAAGGAGGTCGAGGTCGCCCGCGAGTGGACGTTCGTCCGTGGTGGAGAGCCGACCGTCGACGAGCCACTCTTCCGCTACCCCACGATCGGCTACCAGGCTCAGGTCCATGCCGCGGTCGGCCTCGGAGTCGCGCAGGCGGCGCTCACCTTCGCCCAGCAGGCGGGTTCGCGCACCGGCGTGACCGGCGCACCGCCCCTGGCCGCCCGCGCCTACTACCGCACCTCCTACGCCGAGAGCTATGCCGCGCTGCGTTCGGCGCGCGCGTTCTACTACGAGGTCGCTGAGGAGGTCTGGAGCAGCGTCGTCGCCGGCGACGAGGTCCTCCCCGAGCAACATGCCCGGATCCGGCTCTCCGCCACCCACCTGGCGTCCACCGCGGCCCGCATCGTCGCCGACCTCTGCACCATCTCGGGCACCGGCACCATCGCGAACCAGCACCCGCTGCAGCGGCTTCGCCGAGACGCCGAGGTCCCCCAGGTGCACGCGTTCCTCGGCCCCTCGATGTACGACGCCGCCGGTGCAGTGCTGCTCGGCCAGGAGCCGACCGTCCCCGGATTCATGTGAGCGGACCCACCAGCCGCCCGTCCCACGATCCCAAGGAGACCCGATGAGCGAACCAACACCACTCCGCGTCCTGTTCTGCATCGGTATCAACCAGAACTTCTTCGACCTGCCCAGCGCTGGCATCACCGTCGACGACGTGTGGAGAGCCTTCGTCGAGATGATGGACGGCATCAAGGCGCTGCCGGGGGTCGACTTCATCGGGGACATCGACGACGACGCGCACATGGTCGGTCCCTCCGACTCCTGGCCGTGGACCTGCTACCTGCTGGCCGACGTCGACTCCCAGGAGACCGTCAGGGCCGCCTGCAACCTGTTCCGCACCATCGCGGTGGGTGAGGGCGACTTCAAGCTCTGGAGATACGCCAAGGTCGAGGCGCGGATGGGCAGAGCCCTCACCCCGCGCTCCTACGAGCCCGCGGAGGCGAACTGAGATGACCACCGAGATCACTGCATCCAACGTGTACGACGTCGCGCCGGCCGACCTGGTCCAGGGCGACCGGGTCGCGGGCCGGATGTACACCGACCCCGAGATCTTCGAGCAGGAGATGACCCGGATCTTCGAGCACACCTGGATCTGGGTCGCGCACGAGAGCGATCTGCCCAAGCCCGGCAGCTTCAAGTCGACGTACGTCGGCCGGCAGCCGGTCATCGTCTCGCGAGACCGCAAGGGGGCGATCCACACGCTCGTCAACCGCTGTCGGCATCGCGGCGCGAGCCTGTGCGAGAAGCGGACCGGCGAGGCCAACGGCTTCACCTGCCCCTACCACGCCTGGTCCTACAGCCTCGACGGCAAGCTGCGCGGCATCCCCTACCCGGAGGGCTACGAGGGTGTCCTGGACAAGAGCGAGCTCTCGCTCAAGCGGCTGCGCACCGAGTCGTACGGCGGCATGGTCTTCGCCACCCTCGACGAGGACATCGAGCCGCTCGAGGAGTTCCTCGGCGACGTGAAGGTGTGGATCGACCGGTTCATGAAGCAGGGTGGCGGCTACCCGGTCAAGGTGCTCGGCACCCACCAGTTCACCTTCGGTGGCAACTGGAAGATCCAGCTGGAGAACACCACCGACGGCTACCACTTCCCGATCGTGCACCGCTCCTGGATGGCGTCGGTCGACGCCGAGACCGCCGACATGATGTCGTTCATGACTGACCCCGAGGCGATCACCCACGACCTCGGCAACGGTCACAGCGTCATGCAGATGGTGCCGGAGCACTCCGACCTCGATGCCGACGACGGCACCGAGAAGCTCCAGGACCGGTTCGACGGGCTGATCGCCGACCTGCGGGCGGCCGGCCTGTCCGACTCGGCGATCCGCAAGGTGGTCCTGGCCATGCACGGCACGGGGTTCAACCTCAACCTCTTCCCGAACGTCTCCATGTCCGCGGCGTTCTTCCGGGTCCTGCGGCCGATCTCGGTCGACAAGACCGTCATCGAGCACGTCGCGATCGGCCCCGACGGCCCCGACGAAGTCGTGGGCCCGGTGAACCGCGCCCGGCTGCGGGTGCACGAGCACTTCCAGGGGCCGTTCGGTTTCGGCACCCCTGACGACGCGGAGGGATGGGACCGGGTCCAGCGGGGCGCGCAGGGCGCACCCGAGATGCCGATCCTGGTCAACCGCGGCGCGGCTCGGGAGAAGCCGAGCCCCGAGGGCTGGCCGACCTCACATGTCACCGACGAGACCGGGATGCGCGCTGCGTACGCCCAGTGGAAGCAGATGATGAGCGATGACTGAGACTCTCCCCGACACACGCACCGACACGCCTGCCACGTCGCTGGCGGACCCGCGCGTGCTGCGCGGGATCGAGCTGGCCTGGCGGGAGGCCGACCTGCTCGACCGGAAGGAGTACGCCACCTGGAACGCGCTCTACGCCCAAGACGGGCACTACGTCATCCCGATCGATCCGACCACGACCGACTTCGACAACACGCTGAACATGGTCTACGACGACGCCCGCATGCGCGCGATGCGCGTCACCCGGATGACCGAGGGGTACGCCCTCGCCGCCGTCGACTCGGCCACGACCACGCGCACCGTCTCGCGGTTCGTACCCGTCGAG
This sequence comes from Nocardioides sp. NPDC127503, assembly GCF_040302165.1. NCBI lineage: Bacteria > Bacillati > Actinomycetota > Actinomycetes > Propionibacteriales > Nocardioidaceae > Nocardioides > Nocardioides sp. NPDC127503. The sequence continues at coordinate 461,382 of NZ_JBEORH010000003.1, forward strand.
GTCTCCGATGCCGAGGTCGTGCTGCGCGCCTCCCAGGTGCTGGTCGCGTTCAAGCGCGGCCGGCACGATCTGTGGGCCGGTGACGTGGAGTACCGGATCCGGCTGGGCGCCACCCCGGCCGAGGATCTGATCGTGCTCAAGGTCATCCGCCTGGTCGACAGCGAGGCCGCCGTCCCGGCGGCGGGGTTTCTGCTGTGACACCGCGATCCGAGGACCGGCCGGTCGCGGTCGTCACCGGCGCCGGCAACGGCCTCGGGGCGGTGATCGCCGCTCACCTGCACCGCACCGGTCACCGCGTGGCCGTCGTGGACATCGACGAAGCCGCCGCGAAGACGGTGGCCGGCGACCTGGACGGCACGGGCGAGACCGCCCGTGCGTACGGCCTCGACGTCACCGACCGGGAGGCGATCGAGGACCTGCTGGCCGCACTGTTGGAGAGCTGGGGCGACGTACACGTCCTGGTGAACAACGCTGCCCGGACCCAGGCGACCCCGCTGCTGGAGATCTCGTCCGAAGAGCTCGCCTCGGTGATGGCGGTCAACATCGGCGGCACCTTCGCCGCCTGCCAGGTGTTCGGACGGCACATGGCCGCTGCCGGCTACGGCCGGATCGTGAACCTCGGATCCCTCGCCGGTCAGAACGGCGGCACCGCCACCGGCGGTCACTACGCGTCATCCAAGGGCGCGGTGCTGGCGGCGACGAAGGTGTTCGCCCGTGAGCTCGCGAGCGCCGGAGTGACCGTCAACGCCGTGTCACCCGGACCGCTCGACCTCCCCGTCGTACGCCGCATCGTCGGCGAGGAGAACGTCGACCGGTTCGCCGAGACCATCCCCGTGGGCAGGCTCGGAAGCCCCGAGTTCATCGCCGAGATGGTCGCGCTGCTGGCCTCGCCGGGCGCGGCCTCGGTGACAGGAGCGTGCTGGGACGCCAACGGTGGCCTCTACGTGCGCTGATCACCACCGAGAGGAGCAGATCGATGACCGACATCAAGGTCCGTGTCACTCATATCGGGGTCGAGACCCCGCACATCCGTACGCTGCGGCTCGTCCGTGAGGACGGCCGGACGTTCGAGCGCTACCGAGCCGGAGCCCACATCGACGTGGTCGGTCCGACCGGAGTGCTGCGCCAGTATTCGCTGTGCAGCCCGCCGTCCGAGAGCGATTCACAGCTGATCGCGGTCAAGCTCGAGCCAGACTCGCGTGGCGGCAGTTCGGCGATGCACCAGGTGGGCGAGGGCGACGTCCTCGCTGTCGGGGAGCCGCGCAACCTCGTCTCCGTCGTCGAAGGCGCCGACCAGCACCTGCTCGTCGCCGGCGGCATCGGGATCACCCCGATGCTGAGTCTCGCCTACGAGCTGCACGCGTGTGGTGAGGAGTTCCGGCTGGTCTACTTCGCCCGGTCCCGCGAGCATGCCGCCTTCCTGGACCTGCTCGAAGACGCCGACTTCGCGAACCGTGTCGAGATCCATCTGGGCGTGCCTCGTACTGACCAGAGCACGTTGTTGCGCGACGCGCTCGAGACGATGACCGCGAGCAGCCACGTCTACACCTGTGGCCCGACCGGCTTCATGGAGCAGGTGACCGCGGTGGCCGCGCCCGTGGTCGGTGAGCGCAACGTACACGTCGAGCACTTCGAGGCTGCCGAGATCGACACCTCCGAGGACGACGCGTTCACGGTCGAGCTCGATACGGGGGAGTCCTTCGAGGTCCCCGCCGACCGCTCGATCCTGTCGGTGCTGACCGACAACGGGATCGACGTGTTCAAGTCCTGCGAGGAGGGGATCTGCGGCTCGTGCGTCTCCGGAGTCCTCGAAGGCGTCCCCGACCATCGGGACAACTGCCTCTCCGCGGCCGACAAGGAGGCCGGCGACCAGATGGCGCTGTGCGTCTCCCGGGCCAAGAGCCCGAAGCTCGTCATCGAGCTGTACTGACGCCATCGCCGGTAGGGGAAACCCTCAACGGGCTGCGGTCAATGCCAATGGAGCCCGGGCGTCAACGTTCCTAGCGTGGAACCACCCCCTCGCGAGGGTCGGAGCACATCCGCAGTCGCACGATGCCGTGCGGTTGAGGGATGATCTGCTCCTCGCGCCTTACCGACAGGACAGTCATGACCACGACATCCCGCGTCGACACCGACGGATCGGATCTGACCTCCACCAAAGGCGGCGTCGCCCGCCTCGCCTTCGCCAGCGGCGTCGGAACCTCTCTGGAGTTCTACGACTTCGCCATCTACGGCACGGCGACCGCACTCGTCTTCACCGACACCTTCTTCCGGACCAACAACCCCTGGTTCAGCACCTTCATGGGCCTGGCGACCTTCGCCATCGGCTTCCTGATGGCACCGGTCGGTGCGGTGCTGTTCGGCTGGGTCGGCGACCGGTACGGCCGCAAGTCCGCGCTGCTGATGACGTTCATCGGTATGGGCGTCGCCACGATGGTGATGGGCATGCTGCCCACATACGCCCAGATCGGCGTCGCCGCGCCGATCCTGCTGGTGCTGCTCCGCATGGTGCACGGCCTGTGCCGGGGCGGGGAGACCGGTGGCGCTGCCGTGCTCGCGATCGAGCACGCCCCCGACGACAAGCGGGCCCGGTACGGCGTCTTCGTGGCGCTCGGGTCGCCGATCGGATCGATCCTGGCCAACCTCGCCTTCGCGGCGGTGCTGCTCCTCCCGGCCGCCAGTGTGGAGAGCTGGGGCTGGCGGATCCCGTTCCTCATCGGTGGTGTCGTGTTGTTCCTCGGTATCTGGATCCGCCGGGGCGTCTCGGAGAGCCCGGTCTTCCAGCGGATGATGCGCGAGGAGGGCGAGACGCTGAAGAACCAGCTCCCGGTCTTCGCCGTACTCAAGACCAACTGGCGTCGCGTCGTGCTCGCCGCCGGCGTCAACATCGGCCTGAACTCGAGCACCTTCGCTCTCGCCATCTTCATGCTCTCGTACGCCACGGCGGCCGCCCCCGAGGGTCTCGGTCTGCCGCGTCAGCCCATCGTCAACGCCAGCATCGCCGCCCTGCTGATGCACGCGGTCGCGAACGTACTGTCCGCCTGGGCTGCCGACCGGCTCGGTCGCCGGCCGGTGATGATGGTCGGCGCGGCCGGCTCGATCGCGTCGGCGCTGGTGATCTTCCACCTCGCCGAGGCGGGCAGCGTGGCCGGCGTGGCCGCCGCGATGATCATCGGGTTCACCACCACCGGGATCCTCTTCGGACCGATGTACACCTTCTTCACTGAGCTCTTCCCGCGCGACCAGCGCCAGTCGGGGATGGGCGTCTCCTTCCACGTCGGCGCGGTGCTGGGCGGCGGCATCTCGCCGCTGATCGCGAATCGGATCATGGCGGGCACCGGCGAGGCGACGTACGTCGGCTATTACCTGGCCGCGACGTGCGCGCTCTCGTTGATCTGCCTCTGCCTGCTGCCCGAGACCGCACCCCGGGCCCTGGCCCGGGCCAGGCTCAGGACCCAGTTCAGCTGAACCTGATCGGGAACCGTCCGGGCTGTCATGGCGTCGCGATCCGCGTCGTCGTGACAGCCCGGTTTCGTACAGTGACAACGAATTTGTTGCGGCAAGCCCGTAGCCGCGTCGCCGTAGTGGCAGGCCTCAGCTCGAGACGTACGTGCGCAGGTGGGCCATCGTGGCGTCGAGCAGGTCGGGGAGCGAGGCGTCCTCGTCGGCGAGCCAGGCCTGGTACGAGGTCAGGGCGAGGGCGAGCGAGACCTGGCCGATGGTCTGGGGGAGCAGGTCGTCGGGGCGCCCGTCGGTGCGCTCGGCGACGTACTCGGCGATGACCTCGCGCCAGCTCGCGTAGCGGAGCACCGAGTGGGCCTGGAGTGCCGGGGTGGACAGGATCAGGCGCATCCGGTCGCGGTGGCTGGGGCTGGCGTCGGTGGGGAAGTCGTTGAAGGCGAGTACGCCGCGGTGGACCGCCTCGTGCAGCGGGAGGTCGGCGGGCATGGAGCGAAGGATCTCGCGGAAGCCGTCGAGCGTGCGGTCGAACTGCCCCCAGGGGATGTCGTTCTTCGAGGGGTAGTAGCGGGTGATGGTGCGCCTGCCGACCCCGATCGCCTCGCCGATGTCGTCGAGGGTGGTGGCCTCGAAGCCCCTGGTCACGAAGAGCCGGAAGGCGGCCTGCTCGATCTCCGCGTGCGTGGTCGCGGCGGGGCGTCCGCGGAGCGAGCTGCGCCGCGTCGCGGGAGCGGGGCTGGTCGGCATTCGTCGGAATCTATCAGCCGCCTCAGACGCGCCGAATGCAAAAGAGTTCCCGGTTCGAGACAACCTCTATCTTTTTGACCTTGAGTGTCATTAATGTGTTGTGCGTCACTCGAGATGAAGGAGAGCTGTCATGAACCCTGAAGAGAACACCCAGGTCGTGGACGAGGCCCTGACCGAGGCTGTGCAGATCGAGGATGGGCTGATCGAGGAGGTCTCGATCGACGGCATGTGCGGCGTCTACTGATGCTCGTCACGCTGGAGAGCGCGTGGGCGTTGTCGCCGTCGGTCGAGCTGCGGCCCGAGCCCTTCGGGGCGTTGGCCTATCACTTCGGGAACCGGAAGCTGACCTTCCTCAAGCGTCCCGAGCTGGTGGCGGTGGTACGCGCCCTGGAGTCGCACCCGGACGTGCGCGGTGCGCTCGTGGCATCGGGAGTGCCGGAGGGCCAGCACGCTGCGTACGTCGCTGCGCTCTCCGGCCTGGCCCGGACCGACATGATCCGTCCCGTGACGTGAGGAGCCTGTGATGAAGCTGGTGGAGCACTTCGAGCTCGGCCTGGATGCGCCGATCTGCCTGACCTGGGAGCTGACGTATGCGTGCAACCTGGAGTGCGCGCACTGCCTGTCGAGCAGCGGCCGGCGCGACCCGCGTGAGCTGAGCACCGAGCAGTGCGAGGCGGTGATCGACGAGCTGCAGCGGATGCAGGTCTTCTACGTGAACATCGGCGGTGGCGAGCCGACCGTACGCCCCGACTTCTGGCACCTGGTCGAATACGCCGTCGCCCACGACGTCGGGGTGAAGTTCTCGACCAACGGCGTGCGGCTCACCCCGGAGCGAGCGCGGTGGCTGGCCGCCAGTGACTATGTGGATGTCCAGATCTCGCTGGACGGCGCCACCGCCGAGGTCAACGACCGGGTGCGGGGGACGGGGTCCTACGACACCGCGATCACCGCGCTGCGCAACTTGCACGAGGCGGGATTCCGCGACGCCAAGCTCAGCGTGGTCTGCACCCGCGAGAACATCGGGCAGCTCGACGAGTTCAAGGCGATCGCCGACCGGTTCGGGGCGACGCTGCGGCTGACCCGGCTGCGTCCCTCGGGCCGCGGTGCGGACGTGTGGGACGAGCTCCATCCGCTGCCCGAGCAGCAGCGAGAGCTGTACGAATGGCTTGTCGCCAACGGAGACAACGTGCTCACCGGGGACTCCTTCTTCCACCTGGCCGCGTTCGGGCCCGAGGACGGCAGCGGTGCGCTGCCCGGCCTGAACCTGTGCGGCGCCGGCCGGGTGGTGTGCCTGATCGATCCGGTGGGCGATGTCTATGCCTGTCCGTTCGCGATCCACGACCAGTTCCTCGCGGGCAACCTGCTCACCGACGGCGGCTTCGACAAGGTGTGGAAGACCTCGGCGCTCTTCCAGGAGCTGCGTGAGCCGCAGACCGGTGGCGCCTGCTCGGGCTGCGCCCACTACGACTCGTGTCGCGGAGGCTGCATGGCAGCGAAGTTCTTCACCGGTCTGCCGCTGGACGGGCCGGACCCGGAGTGTGTCCAGGGATACGGCGAGTCCGCGCTGGCCGGGGCCCGGACCATTCCGGCGGCCGGCCAGGACCACTCCCGCAGCGCCCCCAGCCGCAACGCGCCGGTGCTGCTGACCCTCTCCCGACGGCGTCCGGACTCGGATCTGGACCCACCCGTGAGCCCGCCGGTGAGTGCGTGCGCCGAGTCGCCGCTGGCCGGCTTCGCCCCCAACTGAACCTCTTGAAGAAGCGAGAACAGATATGGCCTGGAAGAACCCCTGGAAGCAGAACCCGTGGTTCGAGTCCGTCGCGGTGGCGCAGGAGCGTGCCCGCAAACGGCTGCCGAAGCCCGTGTACGCGGCCCTGCTGGCCGGCTCCGAGCGTGGCCAGACGATCGCGGACAACCAGCAGGCGTTCGCCGACCTCGGGCTCGCTCCGCACGTGGCCGGCCATCACGACAAGCGCGAGCTGGCGACCTCGGTGCTGGGCCAGGAGATCGGGTTCCCGGTGATCATCTCGCCCACCGGCGTACAGGCTGTTCATCCCGACGGTGAGGTCGCGGTCGCGCGGGCGGCGGCGGCCCGGGGCACGGTGATGGGGCTGTCCAACTTCGCTTCGAAGTCGGTCGAGGAGGTCGTGGAGGCCAACGCGGCGACGTTCTTCCAGATGTACTGGACCGGTGACCGTGACGTGATGATCCGCCGGATGCGCCGGGCCCACGCGGCCGGGGCGAAGGCGCTGATCGCCACCCTCGACTGGTCCTTCTCCATGGGCCGTGACTGGGGCAGCCCGGAGATCCCGGAGAAGGTCGATCTCTCCGCGATGCTCAGGTTCGCGCCCCAGGTGATGAGCCGGGGGAGATGGCTGGCGGCGTACGCCCGCAGCGGCGGCATCCCGGACCTGACCGCGCCCAACCTGGCACCGATCGCCGACGACGGCAGCCTGGGGGAGCCACCCACGTTCTTCGGTGCCTACTACGAGTGGATGACCACGCCGCCGCCGTCGTGGGACGACGTCGCTTGGATGGTGGCCACCTGGAAGGAACTGAGCGGAGGCAAACCGTTCATGCTCAAGGGCGTGTGCCGGGTCGACGACGCGCTGCGCGCGGTCGACGCGGGCGTGGACGCGATCTCGGTCTCCAACCACGGCGGCAACAACCTCGACGGCACCCCGGCCACCATCCGGGTGCTGCCCCCGATCGCCACCGCGGTGGGCGACCAGATCGAGGTCCTCCTCGACGGTGGCGTACGCCGCGGCTCCGACGTCGCCAAGGCGCTGGCACTGGGCGCGCGTGCGGTGATGGTCGGGCGTGCCTACCTGTGGGGCCTGGGTGCCAACGGTCAGGCCGGTGTCGAGAACGTCCTCGACATCCTCCGCAACGGCCTCGACTCCGCGGTCCTCGGCATGGGCAAGGCCTCCGTCCACGACCTCACCCCGGAGGATCTGGTGATCCCCGACGGCTTCGAGCTCGCCCTGGGCCGACCACTGGGCCGGCCGTGAGCCTGGTCGACCGTCCCTGGCCGGAGATCGTGCCGGGCGGCACGATCCTGGTGCCGGTCGGATCCATCGAGCAGCACGGCCCGCACCTGCCCCTCGACGTCGACACAGTGATCGCGACCGCGGTGGCAAACGAGCTCGCCCCGCTCATCGGCGCCTCCGTCGCGCCGGCGGTGCCGATCGGTGCCAGTGGGGAGCACCAGTCGTTTCCCGGGACCATCTCGATCGGGACCGCGGTGCTGACCTCGGTCCTCGTCGAGCTCGGTCGCTCGCTGACCACCTGGGCCTCCCGGGTTGTCCTGGTCAACGGTCACGGCGGCAACCTGGACGCGGTCACGGCCGCCGTGACGGTCCTTCGCGCCGAGGGGAGAGAGGTCTCCTGGGTGCCCTGTCAGGTCCCGGACGCGGATCCGCACGCCGGCCGGACCGAGACTTCGCTCATGCTGCACCTGGCCCCCGAACGGGTACGTCTGCGGCAGGCCGTCCCCGGCAACACCCGCCCGATCACCGAGCTGCTGCCGGCGATGCGGGCAGGCGGCGTCGAAGCCGTCTCGGCCAACGGCGTCCTCGGCGACCCGACCGGAGCGAGCGCCGAGCAGGGCAAGCGCATCCTCGAGGCGATGGTCGTCGCTGCCTATGACCGGCTCCAGATCGGAGCGGCGGCACGATGAGCGTCGAGACGACACGGGTCGCACTGGTGACCGGCGCCGCGCGCGGGATCGGCGCGGCGACCGTGCGTGGCCTGGTGGCCGAGGGCGTACGCGTCGTCGCACTCGACTGGTGCGCTGGGGAGGACTCTCCGGCCGCCTACCCCCAGGCCACCAAGGCCGACCTGGACACCCTGGTCGCCTCGCTCCCGGCCGGCCGGGTCGAACCGGTCGTCGGTGACGTACGGGACCCGGCTGCGCTGACCGCCGCGGTCGATGCCGCGCAACAGAGGTGGGGACGGCTCGACATCGCCGTCGCAGGCGCGGCGGTGATCGCCGGCGGGCGCCCGCTGTGGGAGGACACCTCGCTCGACCTGCAGTGGCAGATCGACGTCGCCGGGGTCTGGAACACCGCGGCGGCCGCCGTCCCGGCGATGCTCGCCGGGCCCGATCCCAGCGGCTGCCGGTTCGTCGCGCTCGCCTCCGCAGCGGGCTCGCGCGGACTGTTCCACCTCGCCGCCTACAACGCCGCGAAGCATGCCGTGATCGGTCTGGTGCGAGGCCTGGCCGCCGACCTGGCCGGCACGGGCGTGACCGCCTGCGCCGTCTCACCGGGCTCCACCGACACCGCGATGCTCGCCGCGACCGCCGACCTCTACGCGGTCGGCCCCGACGACCTCGCCGCCCACCAGCTCCTACGCCGCCCGCTCACACCCGACGAGGTCGCCGCCACCGTCGTCCACGCCTGCTCGCGCGCCGGAGCGGTGCTCAACGGCTCGGTCGTCGCCGCCGACGGAGGCTTCGGCGGATGACACTTCAGCGGATGAGGCTGCCGGATGGGTTCACGGTGCGGGTGCGCGATGACGTACGCCTCCTGCCCACGCCAGACGGCGGGTTGTCGCTGGTCGGCGGCTCCCCGTTGCGGTCCATGCGCCTGGTGTCCACGGCTGCCGACCGCGTGGCCGACAGGCAGGTGCAGGTTGACGATGCCACCTCCGACCTCGTCGCTCGCCGCCTGCTCGACGGCAACCTCGCCGACCCCGCGGGCCTCGCGCCCGTCGACCCGACCGAGCTCACCGTCATCGTCCCGGCCCACGACCGGCCCGAGCTTCTCGACCGCTGCCTGGCCGCCCTGAGCGGGCTCGGCGTCATCGTCGTCGACGACGCCTCCCGCGACCCGGAGGCCGTCGCGGAGGTCGTACGCCGCCACGGCGCCAACCTCCTCGCGCTGACCGACAACCTCGGACCCGCCGGCGCCCGAAACGCCGGACTCGCCCGGGTCGCCACGACCTACGTCGCCTTCGTGGACTCCGACGTCACCGCCGCCCCGAAGATGCTCGCCCAGTTGGCCGGTCATCTCGCGGACCCTCGGGTCGCGCTGGTGGGGCCACTGGTGCGGGGGCACAGCGACAAGGCTCGGCCGGCGTGGTTCGAACGCCACGACATGGCCGCCTCCTCGCTCTCCCTCGGCACCAGAGCATGCTCGGTACGTCCCGGCGCGGCCGTCGGCTGGCTGCCGTCGGCATGCCTGGTCGCCCGCACCTCGACTTTGCAAGAGACCGGCGGGTTCGCCGGCGATCTGCGCGTGGGCGAGGACGTCGACCTGGTCTGGCGCCTGGTCGAGGCCGGGCACGTGGTCCGCTACGCCCCCGACCTCGGGGCCCTGCACGAGGTCCGCGGCACCGTACGCGGCTGGCTCGGCCGCAAGCTCGTCTACGGCACCGGCGGCGCTGAGCTCGGCCGCCGCCACGGGGACGCGATCGCCCCGGCCGTACTCTCCCCGGCAATGGCCGCCGCCGGAGCCGCGATTCTCGCCGGCAGCTGGTGGTCGGCACCCGCGGCGCTCGCCTCGCTGGTCTGGGGCAGCCGCGTCGTCTCGGATGCTCTCCCCGACGTACCCGGCCGCCGCGGCCTCGCCTCCCGTCTCGCCGTGAGAGGACTCGGCTGGTCGCTGCGGCAGGAGTCAGCGCTGCTGCTGCGTCACTGGTGGCCGCTCACGCTGGTCGCCTGCCTGTTCAGCCGCACCGCCCGCCGGATGGTGCTCGCCGCGCTCGTGGTCGACACCGCCGTCGCCTTCCACGAGAACGATGTCCGTCCCACGACTCTCCTCGGCCGTCGCCTCGACGACCTCGCCTACGGTGCCGGACTCTGGCTCGGCGCCGCGAGATCGCGGTCAGTGCAGTGCCTCACCCCGCGCCTCGTGCGCCGGGCATCACGATAGACACTAGGGGACTTTCGAAAGAAACTTGCTTACTTTCGCATGGTGAATTTGGACTATTGACTGGTGCTTCGCTGAAACCGTAAGTTGACGATCGCACAACGTGACGCAGGTCACAGTTGCGGCTCACTTGGCTTCACCCTCCCGAAGGAGCACTGATGCGCAACCGTCCCACCCCTGCCGCGAACCACGAGGTTCCGGCTATCGCACGCAAGCTCGGGCTCAACCGTCGGCAGTTGCTGGCGGCCACGACAGGCATGGCCGCGGCGGGGATCGCCCTCGGCGGTGTCCCTCTCGCCGGATCCGCCGCAGCCGACGCGCTGCTGATCCCGCGGCCGCGGCGCGGCATCATCCTCTACACGGTGCGCGACGCAATCAGCCGCGATCCGGCCACCAGCCCGTACGCCTCGGGGTTCAAGGCGGTCTTCGAGGAGCTGTCGAAGATCGGCTACCGGCAGATCGAGTTCGCGGGCTACAACCAGAACGCCAACGCGCCCGGCGGCAACGTCAACAACATCGATGGTGCACACCTGCTGCGGCTGTGGCTCGATGACAACGGTCTCGAGGCCGAGGGGAACCACGGGTCGGTTCCCTCCACGATCACCGATGCGTCACTGGCTGCGTTCGATGCGGCGTGCGAGGTCGCGAACATCTTGGGGATGAGGCACATCGGGACCGGAAGCGACCCCACCGGGTCGGCCTACCTGGCTGACTGGCAGGCCGCAGCCGATCGCTGGAACATCCTCGGTGAGCGCGCTGCCGGACACGGGCTCAAGCTCTACACGCACAACCACGACATCGCGTACAGCTTCCTCCTGGACAGCGGACCCAACGATGCGCTGGGCCGCCCGACCCGGTCCTCCGGCGTGCGCCGGCTGGAGTGGTTCCTGGCGAACACCGACCCCGGCCACGTGTCGCTGGAGATGGACATCTACTGGGCGCACGTTGCGCAGTACAAGCACCACACCTACACCGCTCCCGACGGCACTCTCGTCGAGGACCGCTTCGACCCGCTCGAGGTCGTCAAGTCGGCGCCCATGCGCTTCCCGCTCTTCCATGCGAAGGACGGCAAGAAGGACGAGACGCAGGCCAACGGTTACGTGATGGCGCCGTTCGGGGAGGGCGACATCGACTACCAGGCCTTCTTCGGCGACATGCCGGCACGGGGCTACCACAACCCGATGTGGGAGCAGGACACCGCGCCCGGCGGTGCGATGAACCCAGGCCAGTCCCTGGCCCTGGCCAAGCTGAGCTACCAGAACATGGACGAGCTCCGCGGCTGACCGGCCGCCACCTCTCCCTTCGCTGACAGCCGGAGCGCGCCCTCACCGGGTCGCGCTCCGGCCACCGGCGTGCTCGCACGCCCTCCTCCGGCTTCGCCCGCCTCGCTCTCCAAGGAACCGTCATGCCCAAACACAGCACAATCGGTGGGATACCCCGCCGTCGTGCCCGGCGTTCACTCCTCGCGGTGACCTCCGGGCTCGCGCTCGCTCTCACCTCCGGGCTCGCACTCGCGACGTCCGCTGCCGCCCACGACGGCGTCGACCACGGCACCGAGCCCGGGGCCGGCCTCGCTCTGGACTGGTCCAACTACGAGAAGGTCACTCTCACCAAGGACACCGGTGAGCCGATCGACATGGCCGTCCTGCCGGACCGGCGCGTGCTCACCACTGCGCGCAACGGCGACATCCGGCTCGTCGACCCTGACGCCGGTACGACCCGCGTGGTCAACACGATTCCGACATACAACAACTCCGAGGACGGCCTGCAGACGGTCACCCTCGCGCCCGACTTCGAGGAGTCGGGCTGGGTCTACCTCTATTACGCGCCGCGCACCATGACCGGCCCGTACCCGTCGACCACGCCGCCCGGCTCGGCACCCAACACGCTGCCCGCCGGTCAGACCGAGGCGTACTGGGACCAGTGGAAGGGCTACAACCAGCTCACCCGCGTGAAGTGGGACGAGGCCGCCGACAAGCTGGATCTCGCGACCGAGCAGGTGATCCTCAAGGTCGAGGTGCAGCGCGGCCAGTGCTGCCACGTCGCCGGCGACGTCGACTTTGACGACCAGGGCAACGTCTACCTGGCCACGGGTGACAACACTCCGGCAGGTACGCCGGGCGCGAACGGGTTCGCGCCCAACAACGACGCCCCCGGGTTCAACCCCGGCTTCGACTCCCGCCGCGGCGCGGGCAACACGAACGACCTGCGCGGCAAGATCCTGCGGGTCGCGGTTCAGGAGGACGGCTCGTACACCATCCCCGAGGGCAACCTCTTCGCCCCCGGCACGGAGAAGACGAGGCCGGAGATCTTCGCGATGGGTCTGCGCAACCCGTTCCGGATCGATGTCGACCCCGTCACGGACTCGGTGAGCTGGGGCGACTACGGCCCGGACGCCGGGGCGCCGAACCCGGAGCGTGGCCCGATGGGGTACGTCGAGTGGGAGACGACCGCGATCGACGAGCCGATCAACGGCGGCTGGCCCTACTGCACCGGCGACCACTTCAACTACAACGAGTGGGACTTCGAGACGGCGACGCCGGGGGAGTTCTTCGACTGCGCCGCTGGTGCGGAGAACAACTCGCGGTGGAACACGGGACTCTCGACGGTCCCGCCGGCCACGGCCGCGACCCTCTACTACGGCGACAACAACACCCACCAGCCGTGGCCGGAGCTGACCGACTTCGGTCCGGCAGGCGGCCAGGGGCCCATGGGCGGTCCGGTGTACCACTACGACGCGGACAACCCCTCGCCGACGAAGTTCCCCGAGTACTGGGACGGCAAGGCGTTCTTCGCCGAGTTCTCGCAGGACTACCTGGCGGCGTTCACCGTCGACTGGCCAAGCGGACCGGTCTCGCACATCGAGCAGTTCCTGCCCAACACCGATCTCGAGACGAACCGGCAGCCGATCACCGACAGCCCGATCGACATCGAGTTCGGGCCGGACGGGTCGCTCTACGTACTCGACTACGGTGACGGCTTCTTCCGCGCCAACCCGGATGCCGGGCTCTATCGGATCGACTACAGCGTCGGCAACAAGGCACCGCGCGCGGACATCGTCGCCGACCCCATCTCCAGCAGCTCGGCACCGCTGACCGTCGACTTCGACGGTTCGGGCTCGGTCGACCCTGAAGGCGGTGCGCTCACCTACGAGTGGGACCTGGACGGCGACGGCACCTTCGACGCCACCGGGGCGACCACGTCGCACACCTACGACGAGCTCGGCCGCTACACCGCCCGGCTACGGGTCACCGACGCCGAGGGGCGTCGCGGCATCACCTCGACCGCGATCAGCGTGGGCAACGTCGCGCCGACGATCGAGGTGGCCACGCCGGCCGAGGGAGGCTTCTTCGACTGGGGTCAGGCGGTGCCGTTCGATGTGAAGACCGACGACGCCGAGGACGGGAACGCGACGGTGTGCTCACGGGTGACCTGGACGTTCGGCCTCGGGCACGACGTCCACGCCCACCCGCTCAGCCAGGGGACCGGGTGCCGATTCGCGATCCCGACGCCCGCCGACGCCACCGAGCACGGCGAGACGGAGAACATCTACGGAGTCGTCGTCATCGGCTACACCGACAACGGCGCCAACGGTGTGCCGGCGGCCCGGTCCGAGGTGTCGATGATCCTCAACCCGAAGTCGCAGGAGGCCGAGTGGGCCGACGCCTCCGAGGGCGTCGCCATCGCTCCGGACGACACCGCGAGCGGCTTGCGGAAGGTCACCTCGCTCGATGCGGGCGACTGGCTCTCCTGGAAGCCCGTCAACTTCGACGGCATCACCTCGGCCAAGCTGCGCGCCAGCGGCACCGGCACCGTGAAGCTGCGATGGGGGTCGGCCGACGCGACGCCGTTCGCCTCGTTCGACGTCGCCAGCGAGGACTGGTCCGAGACGACGTCCGACCTGACCGGGGCGCCGTCGGGCAGCGGCGAGCTGTTCGTGACCTCCACCGGCGGCGTCACCCTGGATCGGATCAGGTTCGTCGGCGACGGCTTCGCCGACGTCACGCCTCCCACGGTCACCGCGACGCTCAACCCGGCGCAGCCGACCGGGCAGAACGGCTGGTGGACGGGGAACGTGTCCGTGGCGGTAGCGGCGACCGACAACGGCACCGTCGCCTCACGGCAGCGCTCGACCAACGGCGGCCAGACCTGGGAGAACGCGAACAACCCGCTCACGGTGTCCGCGGAAGGCGTCACGACCGTGCACTACCGCGCGACCGACAACGGCGGCAACGTCTCCGAGGTAGGACAGGTCGTGGTGCGGATCGACAAGACCGCTCCGCAGGTCGCGGTCGACGGTGTCTCCGACGGTGGCACGGTCGGCAACTCCGGCGATGCGTCATGGTCGGCCACCGACGCCACCTCAGGTGTCGGGTCCGTGGTCGCGACCCTGGACGGTGCCGCGGTCGCCGGCGACGAGATCGCCCTGTGGCGGCTCTCGCTCGGGTCACACACCCTCGAGATCACCGCGACCGACAAGGCGGGACACGCGACGACGAGAACGGTGACGTTCACGACCACCACCTCGTTGGCCGAGCTCACCGCCCTGACCGAGCGGCTCGCCCGCTCTGGTGAGATCACGCCCGCCGGGGAGAGCGTCCTCGAGAAGCGGCTCAGGCAGGCTGCCAAGCACGTCGACGCCGGGCGCAACGCCTCCGCGCGGTCGCAGCTGCAGGAGTACGCCGACCTGGCGGCCAGCTCGCTCAACGTCGCCGATGCCGACGCTCGTGCCGCGCTGCAGCGGGACGCTCGGGCGGTGATCAGCCAACTCTGACGGTGACTCTTCCGTGCGGGTCCAAGGGCATGTCCCTTGGGCCCGCACCGGCGTGCAGATCAGTCGGTGAGGAACTCCGCGGCGACCGGGGCGAACTTCTCGTGGAACTGGAAGATCCCGCCGTGACCGGAGTTGGGGTAGATGATCAGCTGGCTGTCCTTGATGCGGCGATGGAGGTCTTCAGAGAGAGCCGTGGGCACCATCCGGTCGTGGTCGCCGTTGGCGATCAGCGTCGGCATGGTGAGCGCCGACAGATCCGACGGGGCGGAGCGACCGTACTTCTGGATCGCCTTCAGCTGGGTACGCAGCGCCTTGATGGTGGCCGGCCGGTCACGGTCGATGGTGCGTTCCTGGAGCCGCTTGACGAAGGCCTTCGCGGCCGACTTTCCGGTGGCGTCGCGGTTGAAGAAGAGGAACTCCTTGGGGTCTGACCTGGTCAGCGTCGCCCGGAGGATGTCCCAATAGGTGACTCCGGCGACCTTCTCGATGTCCTTGCCGCCCCTGGGCCCGGTGCCGGTCAGCACGAGCCTGCGGACCAGGCCGGGGTGCTCGAGGATCAGGTCCTGGGCGATCATGCCTCCCATCGAGAAGGAGAAGATGTCGATCTCCTCGAAGCCGAGTGCCGCGATGAACTCGTAGGCGTGATCGGCAGCGGCCTCGATGGTGTCGGGCACCTCTCCGGTCGAGGCGCCGACGCCGCGCTGGTCGAAGGTGATGACGTGTCGCTTCTCGGCGATGGGATCGATGATGCGGGGGTCCCAGTTGTCCAGGGTCGCCGCGAGATGCACGAAGAAGATGACGGGTACGCCGCCCTTCGGGCCGAGCTCGCGGTAGGCGTACGTCACGTCGCCGACGGTGACGGAGCGGGTCGGGGCCTGCTCGTAGGAGGTGACGACGGGCTCGTTGCCGGGGATGCTCATCGGGTCACCACGATCTTGCCGTTGGCCTTGCCCTGCTCGACGTACGCCATCGCTTCGATCGTGTCGGCGAAGGGGAAGGTGCGGTCGAGGACCGGCCGGAGGATGCCCTCGTCGTAGAGCGCGGCGAGGGTCGTGAGCTGGGTGCCGTTCGCCTCCATGAAGAGGAACGAGTAGCGCACGCCGAGCTTCTTGGCGCGGGATCGGATCTTGCGGCTCAACAGGGCCATGACGGGCTTGAGGAGCGGCTTGCCCAGCTGGTCCGCCATGTGCGGGTCAGGTGGGCCGACCACGCTGATCGCCAGACCGCCCGGCTTCAGGACGGTCAGCGACTTCTCGAGGCTGGCCGTCCCGAGTGAGTCGAGCACGACGTCGTAGCCGGACAGGACCTCGGCGAAGTCGGTGCTGGTGAAGTCGATGACCTCGTCGGCACCGAGCGCCCGGACCCTTTCGACGTCTCGGGTGTGGGCGGTTGTCGCGACGTAGGCGCCGAGGTGCTTGGCGACCTGGATGACGGTGGAGCCGAGGCCACCGCCTCCGGCGTGAACCAGGACCTTCTGGCCGGGCTTGACGCTGGCCAGGCCGACCAGGGCCTGCCATGCGGCGAGCGCGACCAGGGGTACGGCCGCGGCCTCCTCGAACGTCAAGGTCCTCGGCTTGAGCGAGATGTCATCGGAGTCGATGGCGATCTGCTCGGCGAAGGTGCCGATGCGCAGGTCGCGCGCCCGGGCGAAGATCTCGTCGCCGACCTTGAAGTCACGGACCTCCGACCCGACCTCGGTGATCATGCCGGAGACGTCGTGGCCGAGGGTGAACGGCGGCTTGTACTTCAGCAGCTGCTTGAACTCCCCGTTGCGGACCATCTTGTCGAGCGGGTTGATGCTCGCGGCGCGGACGTCGACCAGGACGTCGCGAGGCCCGACCGTCGGCGCCGGAACATCGGCCGCCTCGAGGCCGTCCGGACCGTAGTGGGTGACGACGAAGGCCTTCATGGTGACTCCTGGGTGGGTGTTCCCGCGGAGCCCGGACGGGCTCCCGCGATGGTCATGGCTTGGGTGTAGGCCGCGGCGAGGATGCGGTCGGAGAGCTCGGCGTCGGTGACGGCGCGAGCCAGCTGCAGGGAGCCGACCAGGAGCGTGAAGATGCCGATCGCGCGCTCGTCGGTCTGCTGGGCGTCGCCCTCGTCGAGGTGGCGCGAGATCGCCTCGATCATCGAGCGGGCGCCGTCGGTGTAGGCGTCCCGGGTCGTCGCGTCGCAGCGGCCGATCTCGTCCAGGAGGGCGGCCGACGGGCAGCCTTCGGCGAGATCGTCGCGGTGCTCGGCCGAGAGGTACTCGCGGAGGAAGGCCTCGACGGACGCGAGGCCCGCGGGCAGCGCGTCGACGACGGCGACCTGGTCGGTGAGCTGCTGGGTCACGACCGAGGCGACCAGGTCTTCCTTCGAGTCGAAGTGACCGTAGAAGGCTCCGTTGGTCAGTCCGGCGTCGGCGACCAGCGTCGCGATGCCCGAGCCGTCGATGCCGTCGCTCTTGAACCGGCGGCCGGCGGTCTCGATCATCCGGCGCCGCGTCGCTTCCTTGTGCTCCGGGCTGTATCTCGCCATGAGGTGAATCTCCTTCCAGGGGTTGTCAGTACCTTAGCATTATGACCATACTATTACGAACGTACTGCAATCCACGAACTGGAGCATCCCATGGCCTCGCTTGCTGATCCGCTCGATCTTCCGTCCGGCGTACGCCTGCCCAACCGCATCGCCAAGGCGGCGTTGAGCGAGGCTCTGGGTGATGCGGACAACTCGCCCGACGAGCGCCTCGTCACGCTCTACCGCCGCTGGGCGCAGGGCGGCTACGGCCTGCTGGTCACCGGCAACATCATGGTCGACCGCCGGCACCTCGGGGAGCCGGGCAACGTCGTGATCGAGGACGACCGTGCCCTCCCGCAGCTGACCGCGTGGACCAAGGCAGCGCACGACGGTGGCGCCGCGATCTTCGCCCAGCTCAACCATCCGGGCCGTCAGTCCAACCTGATGGACCTCGGTCATCAGCCGGTCGCGCCGAGCGCCGTGCCGCTCGCGCTTCCCGGTGCGGCCGTTCCTCGCGAGCTCGCCGGCGCGGAGATCGAGGAGATCATCGAGCGCTTCGCCGTCGCGGCGAAGGTCTGTGAGGAGGCCGGCTTCGACGGCGTACAGCTCCACGCGGCGCACGGCTACCTCGCCACCCAGTTCCTCTCGCCGCTGACCAACCTGCGCGAGGACGAATGGGGCGATGACGCCGAGCGGCGCATGCGCTTCCTGATCGAGGTCGTACGCCGCGTACGCGCCCGGGTGGGTCCCGGCTTCGCGGTGTCGGTCAAGCTCAACTCCGCCGACTTCCAGCGTGGCGGGTTCACCGAGGACGACTCGCGCGCCGTCGTCGAGGCCCTGGCCCTGGAGGACGTCGACCTGATCGAGGTCAGCGGCGGCAACTACGAGTCACCCGCCATGTCCGGCACGGCCGCCTCCTCGACCCGGGCACGTGAGGCGTACTTCCTCGACTACGCCCGGTCCGTCCGGAAGGCAGCCGGCGACGTACCGCTGGCGGTGACCGGCGGTTTCCGGTCCCGAGCCGGGATGCAGGATGCGCTCACCGCCGGGGACTGCGACCTCGTCGGCATCGGGCGCCCGACGGTGACCACGACCGACTCCGCCGACGCGATCCTCCGGGGGCACGCAGCGGAGCTGAGCACCCACGAGATCGGGGCCGGCATGCGCGGTCTGCTCGGCCGGTTCACAGATCTGAAGGCTCTCGACGGACTCCTCAACCTCGCCTGGAACACCGACCAGATGCACCGGCTGGCCCGCGGGCAGGAGCCGGATCTCGACCGTGGCGTACTGCGCACCGCGGTGGCCATGGTGCGCCGCAACGGCCGGGTGTCGTTCGCGCCGCGCCGGGGCCTGAAGTGAGCCGCCTCGCGTACGACCTCGCCGACAAGGTCGTCCTGGTCACCGGTGGCAACGGCGGGATCGGGGCCGCCACGGTCGGCACCCTGCTCGACCGGGGAGCCCGGGTGGCGGTCGCCGACATCGACCCGACGACGCCCGTACGAGCCGGCGCGCTGCATGCCTCCGACTCGTTCGGCTGCGTCGCCGACGTCCGCGACCCCGCCTCGCTCGAGGCGGCGGTCAGCCAGACTGTCGACCGGTTCGGCCGCCTCGACGTCGTGATCGCCAACGCCGGCCTCCTGGCCAAGGCCGCCACGCTGCGCAACACGCCCACCGCGGACATCGAGGCCACCCTCGCGGTCAACGTGACCGGTGTCGCGAACACGGTCTCGGCCGCACTTCCCCAAGTGATCGCACAGCGTGGCCAGGTCGTCCTGATCAGCTCCGTCTTCGCCTTCCTCAACGGCATGGGCACGATTCCGTACGCCATGAGCAAGGCAGCCGTCGAGCAGCTAGGGCGCGGCCTCCGCGTCGAGCTCGCCGACCACGGGGTCTCGGTCCTGACGGCCTACTTCTCGCTCGTCCAGACCGACATGATCGCCCGCGGCGTCGACCAGGATCCGGTCGTCATGGAGCTGCTCGGCGCGCTGCCCAAGGCGATGCTGAAGCGGATCACCCCGGCACAGGCCGCGGCCGGCATCGCCGACGGGCTCGAGGCCCGCGCGGCCCGCGTCATCCTGCCGAACCTGTGGCGTCCCGTCTCCTCCTGGCGCGGCTTCCTGGGACCCGTGCTGGACTCCCGCTTCGCCCGCGACCGCCGCATCCTCGACGTCCTCGCCCGTCTCGACGCCCGTCTCTCCACACCTCCCGCCGCCGTCCCGGCGGCACTCTCACGAAGGAACGAGTCATGACCACCACCTGGAAGTCCACCCCCAACAAGACGATCGACGTCGGCGGCACCTCGTTCGCGTACCGCGAGCTCGGCAAGCCCGGCGGCGTACCGGTGGTGTTCCTGCATCACTTCACCGCCGTCCTCGACGACTGGGACCCGCGCGTCCTCGACGGGGTCGCCGCACAGCACCATGTGATCGCCTTCGACAACCGCGGTGTCGGCGCGACCGGCGGCCGGGTGCCGAACGACATCGAGGAGATGGGCGCCGACGCCATCGCCTTCATCCGCACGCTCGGCCACGAGCAGGTCGACCTGATCGGCTTCTCGCTCGGTGGTGCCGTCGCCCAGATGGTCGCCCTCCAAGCGCCCGATCTTGTACGCCGCATGGTGGTGGCCGGCAGCGGCCCGCGCGGTGGCGGCGGCATCTGGAAGATGCCGTTCATCGTCGGTGGTGCCTACACCAAGGCGTTCCTGGCTCGGAAGGATCCGCGCCACTTCCTGTTCTTCCAGCGCACCGCGGAGGGCAAGAAGGCGGCCAACGCCTACTTCGAGCGGCTCGCGGAGCGTACGACTGGTCGGGACAAGCCGATCTCCGCGCAGGCGGGACTGGCCCAGCTGCGCGCGATCACCAGCGCGGGGATGCATCCCGCCGACGACCTGGAGCAGATCAAGATCCCGGTCTTCGTCGCCAACGGTGACAAGGACCTGATGGTCGCGAGCGAGCACTCCAAGGACATGGCGGCCCGGCTGCCCGACTCCCGGCTGCGGATCTATCCGGCCTCCGGTCATGGCGGCGTGTTCCAGTACCACCACGAGTTCGTCCCCGAGGTCTTGGACTTCCTCGGCTCGAAGACCGAGTCCGCGGCCTGAGCCGGCAGTGATGAGTCGACCGGACTTCCTGACCGTCGATGCCTTCCTGCGACCGCCCGGCGGGCGGATCAGATGGCGGCGCGACCTCAGGCGCACGATCGAGACCGGCATCGACGGCCTGCGTGGCGTCACGGTGAACTACGCCAACAACGGCACCCACTCCCTCGCGCCGAACCTCCTGCCGGGCGGTTGTGCGCTCGTCGCCGCGTGGGAGTCGGCGGAGGTGGCCGAGGCCGCCTTCGCCGGTCCGCTGCGCCGAGCCATCGACGGGCCCGGACGGTTCAGCCTCGACAGCGAGATCGTGCGGGTGAGGATCGACTCCGAGTCCGAGCGCGACCACTGGCACGGCTGGAAGCCCAGCGCCGAAGGCGCGGAGCCGCTCGCGGACGGGGAGCCCATGGTCGCGGTCGTCCACGGCATCCTCCGGCATGGCCGGCTCGTCGAGTTCATGCGCAACAACCTGCACGCGGCGAGCCGCGCCGCCCACCACCCCGGGCACCGCGGCAGCATCGACATCTCGGCTCAGCTGCCGTACGAGCACACCTCGATCAGCCTCTGGAAGACCTACGCCCTGGCCCGCGACTTCGCGTACAAGAAGGGCGGCCATGCCAGCGCCATGAGCCATGCGCTGAAGCAGAAGACCCACCGCGTCGGCGTCTTCCTGCAGGCCCGGCCGCTGGCCTGCACCGGGACGCTCGGCATCGACCAGCCGCCCTACCCGCAGCTTCCGGAGGCACGGCGCCCCGGCGCATGATCACACTCCAACCAAGGGGTACGCAGACTCGTTGCTGCGTACCCCTTGTGCATTTGCGATGCTGTGACTACTGTCACGGTACAAACGTTTCCTGATTTGTACCCACGTCTAGCCGCACGCCTTCGGGCGGTGCCAGGACGAGACGAGGGCGTCGCCGTTCCAAGGAGTAGTCGTGAGCCAGAATCTTGATGGCCGGGTCGGAGAGATTCTCCGTGCATTCGCCTTGCCGACCGCTAGTGCGCCTGAGCTGATGTGCGACCGCCATCCGCGCGATGCGGTCGCGTTCCGGTTCATCGATGCAGGGCTGGACGAGGTGTCGTTGACCTATGGCGAGCTCGCCGACCGTTCGCGACGGATCGCGTCGCTGCTGAGCGAGCACGGGGTGCGCGCCGGTGACCGGGTGGCGACGCTGATGGGCAAGGACGTCGACCTTCCCGCGGTGATGTTGGGCATCTGGCGCCTGGGTGCGGTCTACATGCCGCTGTTCACGGCCTTCGCCGCATCAGCGGTCGCCGACCGTCTGGACCAGGGCGGCGTACGCGTGGTGGTCACCGACAGCGACCAGTTCGGCAAGCTGCCCGAGGGTCGGGTGCGCCTGGTGGCCGGTCTCGAGGACGGGGCCGAGCCTCCTGCGGGTGGCGTCAACCTGGCGGCCGCGGTGGCGGCCGCACCGCTGTGGAGCGAGCCGGCGCCTGCCGGGCCCGAGGTCGAACTGACGCACATGTTCACCTCGGGCACGACGGGCAAGCCCAAGACGGTGATCCACCCGCTCGCGTACCTGGCGGGTTGGCAGGCCTATCTCGAGATCGGTCTCGGGGTCGAGGACGGCGCGGTCTACTGGAACGCCGCCGATCCGGGCTGGGCCTATGGCCTGTACGCCGGGGTGATCGCGCCGATGTGCGTGGGCGTCCCGAACATCGTGAGCACGGCGAAGTTCGATGCCGAGACCACCTGGCGGATCCTGGAGAAGTACGAGGTCACCGATCTGGCGGCGGCGCCCACGATCTTCCGGGGGTTGCGCGGTGCGAAGACACAGGCGGAGCTTCCGGCGCTGAGGCGGCTCTCCAGCGCTGGTGAGCCGCTGACCCCTGATGTGTTCGCTTGGGCGCAGCAGCAGTGGGGGCTGGAGATCCACGACCACTTCGGGCAGACCGAGCTGGGCATGCCCGCCGGCTTCGCCCACCACCCCCACGCCGCCTCCGAGGTCGAGCCGGCGGCGATGGGTCGCAGCTTCCCTGGGTGGTCCCTGACGGCGCTCAGGTTGGACGAGGACGTACCTGCCGAGCCCGGCGAGGTCGGGCGACTGGCGGTGCGGATCGCGGAGAGTCCGTTCTTCACGTTCACCGGATATGGCCAGGATCGTGGTCACCGCGGTGACCGGTTCAGCGCGGACGGCGAGTTCTACCTCAGCGGCGACCTGATCACTATCGATGCCAGCGGTCTGATCCACTTCTCCTCCCGTGACGACGACGTGATCCTGATGGCCGGCTACCGGATCGGACCGTTCGACGTCGAGAGCGCGCTGGGCACGCACCCAGCCGTGACCGAGTGCGCGGTCGTGGCCGCGCCGGACGAGATGCGGGGCGAGATCATCAAGGCGTACGTCGTGCTCACCCCGGGGTTCGAAGGCACCGACGCCCTGGTGAAGGAGCTCCAGGACTGGGTGAAGAAGGAGTACGCCGCCCACGCCTACCCCCGCCAGATCGAGTACGTCGCGGAGCTGCCCAAGACACCGAGCGGCAAGGTGCAGCGCGCGGTGCTGCGCAAGCGGCTCGCCGAGGTCGGCGGCGACCGGTGACCGACCCAGTGAACGGCGTCCTTCTGGCGAGCCGGACCGGCGATGTCGAGACCTGGACGCTGAACCGGCCCGAGTCCCGCAACGCGCTGGACCCGTCGCTGGTGGGTGCGCTGTCGCGGCAGCTCTCCTGTGCCGAGGACGACGGGGTCCGGGTGGTGATCCTCACCGGGGCCGGGGCCGGCTTCTGCGCGGGAGCCGACCTGGCGTACCTGCTCGAATGTGCCCAGAGCGGGGAGTCGCCTCGTCCGCACCTGCGCGAGATCTGCGACCTCACCCTCGCGATGGAGTCCAGCCCGATCGTCTTCATCGCCGCCCTGCACGGGTTCGCGGTCGCTGGCGGTCTGGAGATCGCGCTGGCGTGCGACCTGGTCATCGCCGCGGCCAGCACCCGGATCGGCGACGGGCACGTGAAGAACAACCTGGTCGCCGGGGGAGGGGCCAGCGTGAGGATGCCCCCGAAGCTCGGCGCCGCCACGGCCGCGTGGCTGGCCCTGACCGGAGAGCTCGTCTCGGCAGAGGACCTCGCGCGAAGGACAGGGTGGCTGCACGAGGTCGTCGCTCCCGACGCACTGCTCGACACCGCCCACACCATGGCCACGGTCCTGACGAGCCGGCCCGCGGGTGCCCAGGACCGCTACAAGCGCCTCATCGTCAACGAACAGGGCGCGACCGCCGCCGCGCTGACGCGGGAGCTCGACATGTTCGACGAGCACTGGAACGGCTCCGACGTGGCCACTGATCTCATCCGTTTCCTCGGCCGCTCCACATCGCGGTCGATCTCCAAGAAGGAGCGAACCGTTGCCTGACCGGTTCACAGACCAGACAGTTCTCGTCACCGGCGGAGCCCAGGGGCTCGGCCTGGCGATGGTCCACCGATTCGCCGCCGAAGGCGCCCGGGTCCATCTCGCCGACGTCAACGCGGACGCCGTCCAGGAGGCGGCCGGAAAGGTCGCCGCGGACGCGCCGATCCCGCCGGTGCCGCACGTCGTCGATGTCACCGACCCCGCGGCCGTCACGGCCTGGGTCGACGGCGTCGCCGAGAGCGATGGGCGCGTGGACGTCCTGGTCAACAACGCCGGGATCATCCGCGACAACCGCGTCGAGAAGATCTCCGTCGAGGACTGGCACGCCGTCATCGACGTCAGCCTGACCGGCTCCTTCCACTGCATCCAAGCAGCTATGCCGCACATGAAGAACCGGAACTATGGCCGGATCATCTCGTTCTCCTCGATGAGCTGGCGGGGCAACTTCGGCCAGGCCAACTACGTCGCGGCCAAGGCCGGCATCGTCGGACTCACCCGCACGATCGCCCTCGAGGGTGCCCGGCACGGGATCACCGCCAACGCGATCGCACCCGGGCTGATCCAGACTCCGATGCTCGCCTCTATGAACGGCCCCGCGCGCGACCTGCTGATCGGCAAGGTCCCGGTCAAGCACCCCGGCGAACCCGAAGACATCGCTGCAGCCGCTGCCTTCCTGGGATCGCCGGAGGCCCGCTACATCACCGGCGTCGTGCTCGACGTCGATGGCGGCATCGGGATCGGATCCTCGATCCGATGAGCGGCCGCCGAACGCCGACAGAGCCGACCGTCATCGTCGCGGGCGCCCGTACGCCGATCGGGAAGCTCCTCGGTGGCCTGCGATCGCTCACCGCGACCGACCTCGGTGGCATCGCCATCAAGGGTGCCCTGGAGAAGGCGCGCGTCTCGCCGGAGCAGGTCGACTACCTGATCATGGGCCACGTCCTCCAGGCCGGTGCCGGCCAGAACCCGGCACGGACCGCCGGACTCAGCGCTGGGCTTCCGGGCAACGTCCCGTCGATCACCATCAACAAGGTCTGCCTCTCAGGTCTGAACGCCATCGCGACTGCCGACCAGTTGATCCGCGCCGGCGAGGCGGAGATCATCGTCGCCGGTGGCATGGAGTCGATGACCAACGCTCCGCGGCTGCTGCCGGGAAGTCGGGAAGGCAGCAAGTACGGCGACATGACCCTCGTCGACCACATGGCCTACGACGGGCTCTACGACCAGACCACCGGTCAGGCGATGGGTGCCTTGACCGAGGCGGTCAACGCCGATCGTGACCCGGCCGTCACCCGCGAGGAGCAGGACGCCTTCGCCGCCCGCTCCCATCAGCGCGCCGCGGTGGCACGGAAGAACGGCCTCTTCGACGACGAGATCGTCCCGGTCACCATCCCGCAGCGCAAGGGCGACGCGGTCCTCGTGACCGCCGACGAAGGCGTACGCGACGACACCACGACCGAGACGCTCGCCAAGCTGCGCCCGTCCTTCTCCAGCACCGGAACGATCACCGCGGGATCCGCCTCGCCGATCTCCGACGGCGCCGCCGCCGTCGTGGTGATGGCCAGGTCCAAGGCCGAGGAGCTGGGCCTGGAGTGGCTCGCCGAGATCGGCGCCCACGGCATGGTCGCCGGCCCCGACTCCACCCTCCAGCTGCAACCGGCCAACGCCACGGCCAAGGCCCTGGAGAAGGAGGGCATCGCCGCGACCGACCTCGACCTGGTCGAGTTCAACGAGGCCTTCGCCGCCGTCGGCATCGAGTCCATGCGCGCCCTCGGCCTGCCTGAGGAGAAGGTCAACGTCAACGGCGGCGCGATCGCGGTCGGCCATCCGCTCGGCTGCTCCGGCACCCGGATCGTGCTCCACCTCGCGCTCGAGCTCCGGCGCCGCGGCGGCGGAGTGGGAGCGGCGGCGCTGTGTGGCGGCGGTGGCCAAGGAGACGCGCTGATCCTGCGGGTGCCTCGAAGGACCTCGGCCGAATGAACTCGACACTCCGATTCCGAGGAGGCTCCCGTGCGAGCAGCGGTCATCACCGCCCTCAACGGCCCTGATGGCGTCGTGATCCGGGATGAGCCCGAGCCGGAGGCGGCGGCCGGGCGGGTGCGGATCGACGTCCACTCCGCCGGCGTGGTCTTCCCCGACGTACTGCAGACCCGCGGGGGATACCAGCTGCGCCCGGAGCTCCCGTTCACGCCGGGCTGGGAGGTGGCCGGTGTGGTCCGCGAGGACTCCGGCGGGTTCCGCGCCGGCGACCGGGTCGCCGCGATGCCGGTCATCGGGGGCTTCGCCGAGACCGTGACGGTGGCCTCGGAGATGGTCTTCCCTCTGCCTGACGACGTCGGGTTCGACAAGGGAGCGGCGCTGCCGCTGAACTATCTGACCGGACACTTCGCGCTCAGGCGCCGCGCCCGCCTCCTCGCCGGCGAGACCGTCCTGGTGCAAGGGGCCGCCGGTGGGGTGGGAACCGCGGCGTGCCAGCTGGCCGCCGCGTACGGAGCCCGGGTCATCGCGGTCGTCTCGACCCCGGAGAAGGGTGAGATCGCGCGCGCCGCCGGCGCGCACGAGGTCGTCCTGGTGGCGGGCTTTCGCGACGAGGTCTCCCGGCTCACCGACGGTCGGGGCGTCGACGTCGTCGTCGATCCCGTCGGCGGAGACCGCTTCACCGACTCGCTGCGCACGCTCGCGCCTGAGGGACGCCTGATCGTGATCGGCTTCACCGGCCGCGAGATCCCCACCGTCAAGGTCAACCGCCTCCTGCTCACCAACACCACCGTCATGGGCGCGGCCTCCGAGGAGTTCTGGCACCTCGACCCCGGGTACGCCGCCCAGCAATGGGACGAGCTGATGCCACTGATCCGGTCCGGTGCCGTCGACCCACCGATCGGCGAGATCTTCAGCCTCGAGGAGACCGCCTCCGCGCTCCGCGCCGTGGACGAACGCCGGGCGATCGGCCGACTGATCGTGCGCGTGAGAGAACCCCAGTCCACCCCTACCCCTCGGGTCACATCAAGTAGTTCGATGAAGTCTCAAAGGAGAGTTCGATGAAGCATGTCTACGAGCGCAACGTCGCCATGAAGACCCGGGACGGCGTGATCCTGTACGCCGATGTCTGGCGACCGCTGGAGGGGCAAGCGCCCACCCTGCTGATGCGTACGCCCTACAACAAGGAGACCACCTTCTTCGGTGGCGGACCCAACAACCCGATCCCGTCCGTGATCGCGTTCTTGAACGCCGGCTACGCGGTGGTCTGGCAGGACGCCCGAGGCACCTATACCTCCGACGGCTCCTTCACCCCCAAGGTCAACGAGATCGAGGACGGCCAGGACACCGCGGCCTGGATCCTCGAGCAGGACTGGAGCGATGGGTCGATCGGCACGTACGGCGGCTCTTACATGGGCATGACCCAATGGGCGCTGGCCATCTCCGATACGCCGGGCCTGAAGGCCATCGCCCCCACCGTGGCATCGGCGAACTGGTATTCAGGACTGTGGTACTCCCAGGGCGGAGCCCTGTGCTTGAGTCTGGTGACCTGGTGGAACGCCATGATGTACGCCGCCGAGGAGCAACGTGCCCTGCAAAACGGTGAGACGTCCGACCCCTCGGCGCTGATGCGGCTCGGAGCCGCGCTGGTGGACCCGCTATCGCTCAACGAAGCCACGCCCGTGGCCGACCTGCCGCTTCACGGGAAGGGCCGCTGGTTCGACGACTGGCTCGCTCACCCCGACTTCGACGACTACTGGCAGTCCCAGGACTGGTCGCAGTCGATGTCGTCGGTCACCGTCCCGGTGCTCGCCTCGACAGGGTGGTACGACCTGAAGATGCACGAGCAGGTCGCCGACTTCGTCCGGGTCCGGACTCAGGGCGGCTCGGAGTTGGCCCGTGACGGATCCCGCCTGGTGATCGGCCCGTGGGACCACACCAATCTCACGGGGGAGTACCCCGATCGCTACTTCGGCACACTGGCCCTCGGCGACCTGAGTGCGTCGCACGTCGAGTTCTTCGACCAGACACTCCGCGGCCGTGCTCCCGAAACCCCGGCACCCCGCGTACGTCTGTTCGTGATGGGCATCGACCAGTGGCGCGACGAGCAGGACTTCCCGCTGCCCGACACCCGCTACACCGACTACCACCTGGCCAGCGGCGGCGCGGCCAACACCAGGGACGGCGACGGCACTCTCGATCTCGACGCGCCTTCAGCCGAGGCTCGCGACGAGTTCCGGTACGACCCGCGCAACCCCGTCCCCACGGCGGGCGGCGCCCTCCTGCCGTCGGTGCCCGGGTTCATCGGCCCGGTCGACCAGCGCGCGGTCGACGGTCGTGAGGACGTCCTCTGCTACACCGGTCCGGTCCTGACCGAGCCGGTCGAGGTCACCGGGTTCGTCGAGCTCAAGGTGTTCGTGTCCTCGACCGCGGTGGACACCGACATCACCGCCAAGCTGGTCGACGTCTTCCCCGACGGCCGTGCCATCAACCTGTGCGACGGCATCCTGCGGTTGCGCTACCGCAACAGCCTCTCCCAGCCTGAGCTCATGGAGCCCGGCGAGGTCTACGAGGTGACCGTGCCGATGTCGGTGACCTCCAACGTGTTCCTCCCTGGCCACCGGATCCGCCTGGACATCTCCAGCAGCAACTTCCCCCACTACGACCGCAACTCCAACACCGGGGGAGTGATCTCCTCCGAGGCTCTGGAGGACATGGTGGTCGCGGACAACACCGTTCATCACGGTGGCGCACGCCCCAGCCGCCTGGTGCTGCCGATCATCGAGCGCTGAGCACGGTTCCTGTGCGCCTGCCGTGAGGCAGGCGCACAGGGCTACTCCGACTGGTACTGCAGTCCGTCCAGCAGGATGTCGCCGATCTCGGCGAACGCCTGGCCGGCAGTCAGACCGGTACGCCGCAGCAGACGCCCCGAGCGGACCCCGTCGATCGCGAGCACCACGAGCTCGGAGGCCAGGGCCGCGTCGACGGCACGGAACTGGCCGGCGCGTACGCCGTCGTCGATCATCTCGTGCACGCGGCGTGCGGCGGCGGCCGAGTTCAAGGCATAGATGTCCGCCGCTGCGCGGTAGGTGACCATGTCGTCGTAGAAGGCGGCCGAGTGGCGCCCCATCTCCCGGCCGACGCCGTGGAGATAGACCTTGATCTTGCGGCGGTGGTCGCTCTCGGCCGCGGTCTCCTCCTCGATCCGCTCCGTCGCGGACTCGAAGAACCGCTTGACCACCAAAGAGACAAGGTCGTTTTTCGACCCACCGACGCCGTACAGCGTCGACTTTGAGCAGCGCAGCCGCGTGGCCAGTTCGTCCATGCTGAGCTTGGCGAAGCCCTCCTCGAGCAGGATCGCCTCGATCTGCGCCAGGAGATCAGAGCGGCGCTGCCCGTCGACCTTCCGCCGGCCAGCAGGACGCTCGAGGGCCTCAGGGGGCAGGTAGTCATGGCTCACAGACGCTATTGTGCCGTCCTTATGTCGGTGGACCGCACCTCCGGCCCCCGGGGCCTTACGAAGAAGTCCCGACAACGCCGGTTAAGGCTCGTGCGGTGAGCCGTGCGCGGAACACCAACGCGACGCTGATCAGACTGATCAGGGTGAGCGCCGTGAGGTAGATGCCGATCGGGAAGGAGGAGCCGGTGCGCGCGAACAGGGCGGTGGCCACGGTTGGCGCGAGCCCACCGCCGAGGATCGTCCCGATCTGGTAGGCCAGCGACGTTCCGCTGTAGCGGACGCGCGACTCGAAGAGATCGGCGAGGAGTGCGGCCACCGGGCCGTAGGTGGCCGCGACGAAGGTGGCGATGAGGAGCATCGCGATCAGGATCAGCGGGTAGCTTCGGGTGTCGAGGAGCGGGAACAGGGACGCTGTGGATGCGGCGAGACCAACCCCGCCGATCAGCAGCACGCGCTTCTGTCCGACACGATCAGCAAGGCTGGAGGCCCACGGAGTGACGACCATCCACAGCGCGGCGCTGATCAGTGTGAAGGTCAAGATCGTGTTGCGCTCCAAGCCCAGTGGCCCTGTCGTGTACGAGAGAACGTAGAGCGAAAGAACATAGCCCAAGGTGCCGGTCCCGATCATGCAGCCGGCCCCGAGCACGATCTGCGGACGCGCGGTCTTGAGCACCTCGATCAGTGGCGCCGCCTGCGCCTTCCCGTCGCTCTTCGCGGCAACGAACTCGGGGGATTCGGTGACGGCCCTGCGGATGATGAGACCACCGATGACGAGGACGGCACTGAGCAGGAACGGCACTCGCCATCCCCAGGCGACGAACGCCTCGGGGCTCACGCTACGTGAGACGAGGAGGAAGGCCAGGTTGGCGAGGATGACGCCGGCGGGAACACCCATCTGGGGGAAGCTGCCGTACAGGTTCCTGCGGCGCGCCGGAGCGTGCTCTGTTGCCATGAGGACTGCTCCGCTCCACTCTCCGCCGACCCCGAGTCCCTGGACGAAGCGGAGAACGACGAGCAGGATCGGCGCCCACACGCCGATGGTGGCGTACGTGGGGAGCAGCCCGACGCAGAAGGTCGCGCCGCCGACCGTGAGGATCGACAGGATCAGCATCGGCTTCCGGCCGATCCGGTCTCCGAAGTGTCCCATCAGGACGCCGCCGAGCGGGCGGGCGAAGAAGCCCACCGAGTACGTCGCGAAGGCGGCCAGTGTGCCGGCGACGGCGGAGTAGTTCGGAAAGAAGAGCGGCCCGAAGACGATCGCGGCGGCCGCCCCGTAGATGAAGTAGTCGTACCACTCGAGTGCAGTGCCCACGAAGCTTGCCCAGGCGGCTCGGCGCGGGGAGCTCTGGTGTCTCGGTTCGGTTCGGGAAGGTGTTGTCGGCATCGTTGCTCCTGGTCTCTCTGCCGCCTCGATGTGGCGGTCATCACGGAACGTAGGCGGCACAGGAGCGCGCCGACTCGTGACGTTGACAGCGAACACCGGCCGACTTCGGCAGGTCTGGACGAGACAGTTGACTCTCGCCGGCCCGGTGTCTCGGATCTCCACCTCGAGCAGTACGTCTTTTGTCGCGGTGACCAGCGTCATACGGGCCTGTTGGCAGCGGGACGGCCGCGCGATGGCGAGGCGGCTCTGCCCAACTAGCGTCGACGTGAACCGACCGGTGGGCGTCTTCGCTGCGCCGAATAGGGAGGACGATATGACACGAACCGGAGCCGACGTGCCCGCAACCTATGTCTTCGATGGCCCGACGAGCCTTCGCGGGCACAACATGAACAAGCTGTTCATGTCTCTGATCGACCGCGACAACCGGCACGACTTCCTCGCCGACGAGGACGCCTACTGCGCTCGATTCGCGCTCTCCGAGGCACAGACGACCGCGGTCCTCACGCGGGACTGGCAAGCCATGCTCGATCTGGGCGGGAGCATCTTCTACATCTACAAGCTCGCGATGATCGACGGACTCTCCATGCAGTTCCTCGGTGGGGTGTTCACCGGCATGTCGGAGGCCGAGTTCCTGGCCGCGATGCAAACGGGAGGGCGTACCGATGTCTGAGGTCATCTGGGGTCTCGGCACGTCGCATGTGCCATCGATCGGGGCCGCGATCGACAGAGGCAAGGCGGACGACCCGAGCTGGGCGCCGCTGTTCGACGGGTACGGTCCTGCGCAGGAATGGCTGGCGGAGAACACCCCCGACGTGGCGATCCTCGTATACAACGACCACGCGAACGGGGTCGACCTCGACATCGTGCCGACCTTTGCCATCGGCACGGCAGAGCGGTACACCGTGGCCGATGAGGGCTTCGGTCGCCGGCCTGTCCCCGACGTGGTGGGTCATCCCGATCTCTCGTTCCACCTGGTGCAGAGCCTGATCGATGACGGGTTCGACCTCACCGTGTTCTCCGAGCTGGACGTCGACCACGGCTTCACCGTGCCGCTCTCCGTGTGGAAGCCCGATCCTGGTGACGCCTGGCCCTGCCCGGTGATCCCGATCATGGTCAACGTCATTCGTTATCCCCAGCCGACAGCCGCGCGATGTTACGCGTTGGGACAGGCGATCGGTCGGGCGCTTGCCGGCTACAGCGGAGTCAAGACGGTCGGAATCCTCGGTACCGGTGGCATGTCGCACCAGCTCGCCGGCGCCCGAGCCGGCTTCATCAACCCGACGTTCGACCACATGTTCCTCGAGGCGATCGAGAACGATCCCGCCAAGCTCGCCGCCCTCACCCGTGAGGACTACATCCGCGAAGCCGGATCTGAGGGGATCGAGCTGATCATGTGGCTGATCATGCGCGGTGCGCTGAATGCGCGAGTCCGCAAGGTCCACTCGGCCTACCACGTGCCGGCATCCAACACCGCGGCCGGCCTTGCCCTGTTCGACAACAGACCCTAGGGAAACGCGGACGACCTGAAGGACCCGACCGGCACCCGGCCGGACGCGATACGAGGAGTGCTGAGAAGAAGTGAGTGCAGAGATCATCGACGGCCGAGCGGCCGCCCGAACGTTGAAGGAGGCCGTGGCATTCGACGTCGCGCGTCTCAAGGCTGGGGGAACCGGGATCGGACTGGCGACCGTCGTAGTCGGCGAGGAGTACAGCTCGGCGGCTTACGTGCGTCGGCTGACGCGGCTCGCTACCGAGCTGGACATCCCGCACCGGCCGTGCGTCTTGCCCGCCGACGCCTCGCAGACCGAGGTCATCGACCTCGTCCGGGAGCTCAACGGCGACCCGGCCATCTCGGGGATCCTGGTGCTGCGCCCGCTGCCGGCGCACGTCGACGAGGCGGCGGTCTTCCGTGCGCTCGACCCGCGTAAGGACATCGAGGCAGTACATCCGGAGAATGCCGGGCTCCTTGCGCTCGGTGTGCCCCGGTTCGTCCCGTCGACCGCCGCATCCGTCTTTCACCTGCTGGACACCTGGCTCGACTCGACCGGGCAGAACCGAGCGGACTTCTACCACCGGTCGCTGATCGTCGTGGTCGGACGATCGAACAACGTGGGCAAGCCGGCGATCTCCCTGGGGTACGAGCGGCAGGCAAGCGTCCAGTCCGTTGATGAGTGGGCAGACAGGAGCACGGGCCTGGGACGACACACCCGCTGGGCAGACGTGCTGATCGTCGCCGCGGGCAAGGCCGGGCTCATCAAGGCGGAGCATGTCAGCGACAACGCCGTCGTCATCGACGTGGGCATCAACGCGCAGACCGGCGAGGACGGTCAGGTCCACATGGTCGGCGACGTCGACTACGCATCCGTTGCTCCTCGAGCACGGGCGATCACGCCGGTCCCCGGCGGCGTCGGTCCGGTCACCGACGTGTGGCTCGTACGCAACACCGTCCTGGCTGCGCGCCTGCTCTCCGGAATGACGCCTGACGAGGCTACCGCCTCCCTGACCGATCCGAGCACCTTGACCGCTAGCCCCGCACACATCTCCCTCCAGGAGGCGTCATGACCGTCCCTACCGATGCCCGTCGCGGCGTCCTGCTCCTGTCTTGTCCTGACACGCTGGGAATCGTGAACGCTGTCTCCGAGCTCCTGCTGCAGGAGGAGTGCACCATCGTGCAGAGCCAGCAGTTCGGAGACGCGATGAACGACACGTTCTTCATGCGCGTGGAGTTCAAGCGCATCGATGAGTCGCCTCTCGACTTCGAGCGGCTACACAGCCGGATGCACACGGTGGGGGAGCGCCTCGCCATGACCTGGCACCTTGCAGACGCGAGCGAGCGGCTGCGCGTCGTCATCATGGTGAGCAAGTTCGCGCACTGCCTCAATGACCTGCTGTTCCGCAACTCCATCGGAGAGCTGAACCTCGATGTCGTCGCCGTGGTCTCCAACCACCCCGACCTGGGCCGGATCGCCGACAGCTTCGGAGTCCCCTTCCGGCACATCCCGGTCACGAAGGAGACCAAGCCGCAGGCCGAGGCGGCGCTACTGGACCTGGTCCGTGAGAACGATGTCGATCTGGTGGTGCTGGCGCGCTACATGCAGATCCTCTCCGACGATCTGTGCAAGCAGCTCGATGGCAAAGCCATCAACATCCATCACTCGATGCTTCCGAGCTTCAAGGGTGCTAAGCCGTACCACCAGGCCCATGCCCGAGGAGTGAAGTTCATCGGGGCGACCGCACACTACGTGACGGCGGACCTGGACGAGGGTCCGATCATCGAGCAGGAGCTGATCCGCGTCGACCACTCGCTCGCGCCCGACGAGCTGGCTGCCCGCGGTCGCGAGGCCGAGAGCCGCGCACTTGCCCGTGCGGTGCGATGGCACAGCGAGAACCGGGTTGCGGTCGCGGGGAACAGGACAGTCGTCTTCCCATGAGCATCGAACGTGGGCCGCTGCCCGAACTGACCGTCGATGGCTTTCTCGAACAGCTCGCCGCCCGGGTGCCCGCCCCGGGCGGCGGCGCCACCGCAGCCTTGCACGCGGCTCAGGCCGCGGCTCTCCTTGCGATGGCTGCCCGCTATACGACCGGACCGAGATTTGTGCAGCACACCGAGGTCATCTCCGACACGGTCGATCGCTGTGACGCTGCGCGCGACCAGGCGCTGCGTCTGATGGCGGAGGACGCAGCGGCGTTCACCGCCGTGACGGAGGCCTACGGACTTCCGAAGGACACAGCAGAGGCCAAGGAGCAGCGATCTGACGCCGTGGCACGAGCCCTGACGGCGGCCGCGCGGCCGCCGGCACAGGTCGTCCTGGTAGCGAAGGATGTGATGACGCTGGCCGAGGCGCTACTCCCGATCGCGAACCCGAACCTGGTGACCGACGTGGCCGCTGCGGCCGAAGCAGCACGCGCCGCCGCAACGACAGCACGGCTCAACGTCGAGATCAACCTTCCGGGAATCCGCGACGAACAGGTTCGAAACGAGCTCCTCGGCATCGTTGAGCTGGTCGACCAGCTCGCGGCCCGCTCGGCCGCTGTCGAGCAGGCAGTACGCGGCTCGATCGCCTGAAACGAGCGAAGGTGCGGGGCGGGCTGAGCCCGCCTCGCACCTTCGTGATTTCTCCTGGACTACTTCTCCTGCGGATGCGTAGCCAGAGCCTCGACGGTGATGTCCATCCACTTCCACATCGGAAGAGACACCAGAGCGTCGTGCAGCGCGGCTGGATCAGCCGCCTCGTAAAGGCCGATGGTCGCGTTCCGACCGGGCACTCGCCACAGTCGCTTGAGCACACCGGCCTCCCTCAGCTCCATCGCCCGTTCCCGCTCACCCTTCTTCAGTTGGTCGCGGACGTCGTCCGGGGTGTCGTTCGGAAGCAGATTCTCAGTGCGGACCAGAAATTCCACGGTGCCGTCCTTTCGGTTTAGGTTGCCTTTGTGAGCGGTCACGCCGCGCTGATCTCGAGCAGCATTGCGGCTAGGTCAGCGGGAGCGGTGACCATGGCCTCGTGGCCGGTGGAGATCTCGTGAGTGGCCCATCCGCGTGCGGCGGCCTTCTCCGCGTGCGGCGTGAACACCCGCATCCAGTCCACACACTCGATGTACGCGGCGGGGACCTCATCGACCTGGCCGGTCAGCTTCAGTGGCTCGGTGTAGGTCAGCCAAGGGTGCGGCGTGAGTCGCGGGCTCAGCCAAGCCAGGTCGTCCTCCTTGGTCACCCCGAGCTTGGCCAGCGACCGCACAGGGACCAGCCAGCCGAAACCTGGCCCCTCCACCGACTCGCGGTAGTGGTGAGCGATGGTGGGAGGAAGCAGGTCGATGGCGGCTTCGCCGTCGTCGCCAACGAACGCGTCGAGGTAGATCCGCTTGTGGAGCCGCTCCGGAACCCGATCCGCCACACCGGTGATGACTTGACCGGCGTAGCTGTGGCCGACGAGTACGACGTCGCTGCAGTCATGGCCCTCGAGCAACGCCACTACGTCCTGGACGTGGGTGGACAGGCCAACCTGAGGCGTGAGGAGGTGGGCGCGGTCAGACAGACCGGTCAGGGTGGGGGAGAGCACCTCATGGCCGGCCGCACGGAGCGCCGGGGCCACTCGCTGCCATGCCCACCCGCCGTGCCAGGCACCGTGCACCAGGACGAATGTGGTCATCGGATCGCCTCCGAGTCTCGGTTGACCTGGTCGGCGTCGACGTAGCGCACGCCGAGCCGCTCGAGGAGGGGACGCATCTCGTAGATGTCGAGCCCGAGCTCGCCTTCACGGAACCGCCGCCGCTTGGCTGACTCGTTGGCCTCACGCTGAGCGGCGGCCTCGACAACCTGCTCACCCGCTGCCAGCGGGATGCACAGCACCCCGTCGTCGTCGGCGACGATGATGTCGCCGGGACTGACGAGCTGTCCGGCCACCACGACAGGTACGTTCACCGACCCGGGAACGGCCTTGGCCGTGCCCTGCGCGTGGATCGCCCGTGCCCAGACCGGGAATCCCATCGCCTGGAGGTCGGCGATGTCGCGAACCCCTGCATCGGTGACCAGACCACGAACCCCGCGGTGCAGCAGCTGGGTCGCGAAGAGGTCGCCGAACATACCGTCGGTCGAGCGAGATGTCGTCGCAACGACGAGTACGTCGCCCTCTCGACACTGCTCGATCGAGGCGTGGATCATCAGGTTGTCGCCAGGGTGCGACAACACCGTCACGGCCCGACCGGCGATCCGCACACCCGGATAGATGGGGCGGAGCTCCGGCTCGAGAAGCCCACGGCGGCCGTGGGCCTCGTGTGCCGTCGCCACCCCACTCTTCTCGAGCGCGGTGACCACATCATCAGAAGGGCCGCGGCTGGTGCGTACGATCACGTGCTCGCTCACTGCAGGACCTCGCCGACGATGGGGAACACCCGCTGGTAGGCCTCGGCCTGCACGATGGACTTCGCACCGCCGTTGCGGACGGCTTGCACGCCGCGACGCAGGCCGAGGTCGGTGTAGTACGACAGCAGGTGGGACTGGGCGCCCATGCACTCCATGGCCTTGCGCTTCTTGTCGAACACCGAGGTGATGTCCAGGAGCAGATTCGGCACGAAGCCGCACTGCTCGGGCTGGTGGGGTTCGAACTGCAGCACCTGAGGTGCCCCGATCGGGGTGGTGGCGGGGTCGTGCCCGGCGGCCTGGGCGACCTGGCGCGCCAGCAGGGTCGCCTCGTGCGCGGCGTTGTGGTCCCGGTTGTAGGGATCGGAGGAAACATGGGTCAGCAGCACCTCGGGCTGAACCGCACGCATCGCCTCGACGATGCGGTTGAGCCCGGTGTCGTCGACACGCAGCGGGTAGTCGCCCAGGTCGAGGAACGAGATCGAGGCGCCGAGCGCGGCGGCCGCGGCCTCGGCCTCGGCACGCCGGGCGTCCTTGGCCGCCTCCAGCGTCATCCCGTCCTGCCGCCACAGTCCTTGGGACTCGCCGCGCTCGCCGTAGCTCAGGCACACGATCTGTACGTCGTAGCCGCGTTCCGCATACAGGGCGAGAGCTCCGCCTGCCCGCCACACGAAGTCGCCGGAATGGGCACTGATCACCAGCACCGACGATTGTCCGTCTATCGCCATCTTCGTCGAACCTCTCTGGTCGTCTTCTCATCGATCGCTCGGCCGCAATGGCCCAGTCCTTCTCGACGCTAGGTGGGCGCGATGCGGACGGTAAGTTGCGAATGACCAGTCCTCCACGTCGCTACGTCGTCCCTCGGCTACGTCATCCGTCGCGTCGCGAAATGGCAGCTGCGCTGACTACGTCATTTGTCGCGCGGCGGGTTGCCCGGATGGGCTTGGGATCGAGGTCATCCGGTTGTCCCCGCCCCGCTCGCGCCGCCCTAATGTCGCCGCTGAGAGGGCCAAGTAACTGCCGAGATCACAGCGAGGACGCCATGAACTACTCAGTCACCAGCATGCGGAAGGCTCCCGAGGGCTATGCCTGGAGCCGGTTCGGTCAGCCGGAGTACACCGACTGGCTCGATGAGAGCATGTCGTGGAAGGAGACCTGCTACATCGGTGACTGGTCGTTCCTGTGGCAACACCGCTTCACGGGCCCGGACGTACTGCCCATGCTGAGCGAGATCACCGTCAACAGCTTCGCCAAGTTCGACATCGGGCAGTCCAAGCATGCGATCCACACCAATCGGGACGGGAAGGTGATCCACGAGGGTGTCCTCACCCGACTGGGGAGCGAGGAGTACGTCATCCATGGTCGCGGTGGATTCTGGGCGGCGCACCACATTGAGTCGACCGACTATGACGTCAAGGTGGAGCGGGACGACTGGTTCATCCTTCAGGTGTCGGGACCGCAGTCCATCCACGTCCTGGAGAAGGTCGCCGGACGCGGGTTGCGGGACACCGGGTTCATGCGGATCAACACGATCACCGTCGCGGGCCACGAGATCTACGCCCTGCGTCAGGGGATGGCGGGCGAGATCGGCTTCGAGCTCCAGGGACCCATTGCCCACAAGGCGGAGGTCTACGAGGCGATCCTCGAAGCCGGCCGCGAGTTCGGGATCCGCAAGCTCGGCGGACGTACCGCACCGATCAACCACCTGGAAGCGTGCTTCCCGACGATCGCCACCGACTACCTGCCGGCGATCTTCGAGCCCGAGACCAAGGACTACCTGAAGCTCTTCTCCGAGTCGATGCCGGCCTTCGCGCAGCCCGCTCACATCGCGGGCTCATACGATGGCAAGGAGATCTCCGAGTACTACCGCAGTCCTGTCGAGCTGGGGTGGGCCCGCAACATCAAGTTCGACCACGACTTCCTGGGCCGCGAAGCGCTCGAGGAGGAGAAGGCGAACCCGCGGCGGGTGATCCGAACGCTCGTGTGGAATGCCGATGACGTGCTCGACGTCCAGGCGTCGCTGTTTCGCCAAGGAGAGAACTACCCCTTCATGGACATGCCGCGCGACCAGCGAGGATTCATGTGGGCGGACCGGGTCACCCGCGACGGCGAGCTCGTCGGAGTGTCGACCTCACGCGGATACAGCTACTTCTTCCGCGAGATGCTATCTCTGTGCACACTCGACGTGGCACACAGCGACATCGGGACGGCCCTCACCGTGCACTGGGGCAACCCCGATGGTCCGCAGAAGGAGATCCGGGCGACCGTGGCGCCGGCTCCGTACAAGACCGACCGCCGGAGGTCGGACCTGCACAGCGCCTGACGCAGGGGATACTTGGCGGAGACCGCGACCAGCGCAGGAGTTCCGATGACGATCAGTCAGCCATGGGTGGAGGTGCTGGACGCCCTTGGCACCGGCGTGGCCATTCTGCGGCCCGACGGGCGGATCCGATGGATCAACCGCAGCGGCGAACGGATCCTGCGTAGCGCACGTCAGGACCTGGTCGACGTCCGAACCCCTTTCGAGCTGCCTCAGGAGGAAGACGTCGACGGAGACACCGAGCGCCACGCGACGTGGGACGTCCGATTCGGCGAGCCGATCGAGCTCGCCTACTCGGCGAGGCGCCGCGACGATCTCGCGTCCGACGCCAGCCTGCTCATCGAGTTCCGTGACGTTACCGAGGAACGACACCAGCACCGGCGGGTTGCGGCGCTCGCCCGCACTGCGGCAGGCACCGCGTCGGACAGCTCCCTCGAGGCAGTGTTGAACGCAATGGCCGGCGAGGTTCAGCGGTCACCGGGGGTGGCCGGAACACAGGTCGTCGTCATGGCGCCTGACGGCGAGCGGCTGCAGCTCATGGGGTCCGCCGGTTTCGTCGAGGTGTCCAGGTTCTTCGACCTGCTGATGGCGTCGAAGCAACGTGGCGCAGACCTCATCACCGAGCGCTGCCTGAACGAACGCCGCCAGTTCGTGCTCCCGAGGCGGCGGGAGCAGATGCTCGCCGACCCGTCCTGGGAACCGCTGCACGACTACGTCGCCCAGATACAGTGGGACGACTTCATCAGCACGCCCCTGCTGTCTCGGGGCAAGGCGCTCGGTGTGCTCAACGTCTACGTCGCCACCGGGCACCAAGCAACGCCGGCAATGCTGGGATTCCTGGAATCGATGGCCGAACAGGCTGCTCTCGCGGTGGACTACGCGACCTTGATCGCCAGCCAGCGATTCACCGCTCGC
This sequence comes from Nocardioides sp. NPDC127503, assembly GCF_040302165.1. Taxonomy (NCBI): domain Bacteria; kingdom Bacillati; phylum Actinomycetota; class Actinomycetes; order Propionibacteriales; family Nocardioidaceae; genus Nocardioides; species Nocardioides sp. NPDC127503. The sequence goes on from NZ_JBEORH010000003.1 coordinate 501,102, forward strand.
CGCGAGGAACGCGCCCGCCTCGCCCGCGATCTTCACGACTCGGTCGTCCAGCACGTCTTCTCGCTCGGCATGCAAGCGCGGGCACTCTCGGGTATCGGACGAGGACTTCCGCAGCCCCAGGGTGAACGAGTGCTCTCCATCGCCGACGAGATGACGGACCTGGTCGACAATGTGAAGCGCGACCTGCGAGGCATCGTCTTGGCCATGCAACCTTCCGTCGCTGCCGAGCTCGGGCTCAGCGTCGCCCTCGATCGGCTCGCCCAAGGGATCGGACGGCGTGATGGGGTCGCTGTCGACCTGGTGATCGACCCGAAGGCCGACAGTGCCCTCGATGGCGCCGACCAGGCCGAGGACGTGTATCAGATCGTCGCCGAGGCACTCCACAACGCTGTCAAGCATGCGCAACCGACCTGTGTCCGAGCGGAGATCATCGTCGACTCAGGCGAGCTTCGCATCGAGGTCGCGGACGACGGGCGAGGTCTGGCGGCCCGCCGCTCTGGCAACGGGGGCTTCGGCCTCACCTCCATGCGTGACCGGGCTCGGCGTTGGAGCGGGACGGTGGAGATCGACACACAAGTAGGTACGGGAACCCAGGTCCGCGCTGTGTTACGGCTGCCTGCGAACCGCCTTGAGCGAAAGGACAGGACATGATCGACCAGGAGACGATCTCGGTGTTCGTCGTCGATGACCACGAGGTGGTCCGACGCGGGATTGCCAGCTTCCTCGAGTTCGCCGACGGCATCACCTTCGTCGGTGAGGCGTCCGATGGGCGCGAAGCCCTCGATCGGCTAGGTGTGATGGACGCGCAGGGGCTGCTCCCGGACGTCGTGCTCATGGACCTGCAGATGCCCCGCCTCGACGGCGCCGAAACAGTCGCGCTCATCGCCGAGCGTCATCCGACCGTTCGCACGGTGATCCTGACCAGCTTCTCCGAGGTCGAGCGCGTGCAGGCAGCGCTCGCGAACGGCGCGTCCGGATATGTGCTCAAGGACGCGGCGTCCAGCGAGGTCGAGGCAGCGATCCGCGCGACGCAACGCGACGAGGTGTTCATCGACGCCGCCGTCGCAGGCAGCCTCACCAAGCGGTTACGAGGTCCGGGACATGGTGTGGGCGCGCTCAGCCCGCGCGAGCGAGACGTGCTCGTCCTGGTCGGCCGAGGGCTGTCCAACCACGCGATCGCCGAGCGGCTCTCGATCAGCGAACGGACCGCACGTACGCATGTCAGCAAGATCCTGACCAAGCTGGACCTCAGCACTCGTACCCAGGCCGCCTTGGTCGCCGTACGTGAGGGGCTCGTCGAAGCGAACCCCGAGTAGGAACCGAGGCAGATCAGCCTGGCCCCAGGCCCGTAGACCGGCCGCGACCCCGAGCAACGGGGTCGCGGCCGCTTTTGTGACGACATCTCGGTGCCGCGCCCGCTGACAGACACGCACCGTGCAGCGTCGTGACAGAGCAGTGCTGTGACGGACAACACATTCGTCCCCGAGATGCCTAGCGTTCGGAGGACACGAACACGCATCAGAGGGAGTTCCCATGGCACGAATGTCCACGGTCTCAGACAGCGCACTCGACTACGACGCCATCGTCGTGGGAGGGGGCTTCGCAGGACTACACATGCTACGTCGGCTTCACAGCGCGGGGTTCCGAGCCCACCTGTTCGAAGCAGGCGCCGAAGTCGGCGGCACGTGGTACTGGAACCGCTATCCCGGCGCACGATGTGACTTCGAGAGCTTCGACTACAGCTACGGGTTCGATGAGGACCTGCAGCAGGAGTGGAGTTGGTCCGAGCGCTATCCGTCGCAGCCGGAGATCCTGCGCTACCTGAACCACGTCGCCGATCGGTTCGGACTTCGCGACGACATCACACTGTCGACCCGCGTGACGTCGGCGACTTACGACTCGGGGACCCACGCATGGACCGTGAACGCTGCTGCCGTCGGCGGAGCAGGCGAGTCCACCGAAGTCACCGCACGGCTCGTGGTGATGGCCACCGGCGCCCTGTCCGCCCCGCGGTTGCCGGATGTGCCAGGCATCGACACCTTCGCCGGCCTGCGACTTCAGACCGCGACGTGGCCAGCCGACGGAGTGGATCTCAGCGGCAAGAGAGTTGCCGTCGTCGGCACCGGCTCCTCAGGCGCCCAGGTGATTCCGAAGATCGCCGCCCAGGCGCAACAGCTCCACGTGCTCCAGCGGACTGCCGGGTTCGTCGTTCCGGCGCACAACCGACCTCTCACCGCTGGCGAGCAGGACGCAGTGAAATCGACCTACCGCGACTATCGTGACCGGGCACTCGACGCGTTCCTCGGGGTGCACTTCCCCCTCGCAGGCGAGTCGGCAGCCACCGCCGATCCGGCCGAACGCACGGCTGCCTACGAGGCTTGCTGGCAGAAGGGCGGCGCTTCCATCCTCGCCTCCTACCCCGATCTGCTCGCCGATCCAGCCGCCAACGAGACCCTTGCAGAGTTCCTGCGCGGGAAGATCGCCGAGACCGTGCACGACCCGGCGACCGCCAAGCGCCTCACCCCGCAGGGGTTTCCGGTAGGAGCTAAACGGCTCGTGGTCGAGACCGACTACTACCCGACGTTCAACCGTCCGAACGTCGAGCTCGTCGACCTGGGTGAGGAGCCGCTCACCGAGGTCACTCCCTCCGGTGTCCGGGTAGGCGATCGGGAAATCGAACTCGATGCACTGATCTTCGCCACCGGGTTCGACGCGCTAACCGGGCCGCTGCTGTCCATCGACCTCCGGGGCTCTGGGGATCAGCGGCTGGCCGAGGCATGGTCCGTCGGCCCGACCACCTACCTCGGCCTCGCCGTCCCCGGGTTCCCCAACCTGCTGACTGTCGCAGGCCCCGGCAGCCCATCGGTGCTCAGCAATGTCGTTCGCTGCACCGAGGAGAACGTCGAATGGATCGGAGCACTCGCAGAACACCTGCGCGCCCACGACCTGACTGAGGTTCAGGCAACGGCCGAGGCTGCGCGCGCCTGGACCGAGCACGTCACCGAGATCGCCGGGATGACCGTCTTGACCTCGGCCGACTCGTGGTACCTCGGGGCGAACGTGCCGGGGAAGCCGCGGGTGTTCATGCCGTACGCCGGCGGATTCCCCGAATACCGACGCCGCTGCGCCGAGGTTGCGGACGCCGACTATGCGGGTTTCGCCCTGTCCTGACCGTTCCTCCCACAACTCATAACTCACAACTCATGAAGGAGTGACCCATGGAACTCACTGACAAGCACGCCATCATCACCGGTGGCGCAGCCGGAATCGGGCGCGCGACTGCAACTCTCATGGCTTCCCGCGGTGCGGCCGTCCTGCTCGTCGATCGCGACGAGGCCGGTCTCAAAGAGACGGCGGAGGCGATCGCCTCCGCCGGTGGGACGGTGCACACGACCAACGCCGACGTCTCCGACGAGCAGGCGGTGCAGGAGTACGTCGGCTACGCCAAGGAGCTGTTCGACGGGCGTATCGACGTCCTGTTCAACAATGCCGGCATCGAGGGTCCCATCGCGGACCTGGTCGACTACCCGGTAGAGGACTTCGACAAGGTCATCGCGGTCAACCTGCGTGGGGTCTTCCTCGGTCTCAAGCACGTCTTGCCGGTCATGATCGCCCAAGGCAGCGGCTCCGTCATCAACACGGGCTCGGTCGCCAGCGTCCGAGGGCTGGCAGGAGCCATCAGCTACAACGCGGCCAAGAGTGCTGTGCTGGGGATGACGCGAGCCGCCGCAGCGGAGCTAGGGTCCGCCGGCGTACGTGTCAACGCCGTGCTTCCCGGCATGATCGAGACTCGAATGCTGCGCAACCTCGTCACCCAGATCGTGGGGGACGAACAGACAGGACTCGAGGTCGTGGCCCAGTCGGCTCCGCTCGGCCGCAACGGGCTACCCGAGGACGTCGCGGAGTTGGTCGCATTCCTCGCCTCCGACGCGGCGTCCTATGTCACTGGCGCCGGTTATCCCGTCGACGGCGGTGGGCTCGCAGTCATGGCCAACGGGCGGTGAGCACTGTGGACGCAAGCAGTGGCGCTACCACCAGTTCCCTATTCGGGTTCGGTGGCGCCCCCGGTCGGATCATCCAGAGCGCGTTCGTGGTCCCGGACCTCGACGCCGCCGTCGAGCGATGGGTCGGCGAACTGCGAACCGGTCCGTGGTTCCTCTTCGATCACTTTCCTGGCGAGGGTGAGTCGAGCTACAGGGGCGGCCCGTCGAGCGCCGATGTATCGATCGCGATGGCGTTCACGGGCAACCTGCAGATCGAGCTCATCCAGCCCAACGACGACGCTCCCTCGGTCTACCGGGAGACGATCGAGCGCCGTGGTCACGGCTTCCACCACCACGGGATCGCGAGTGAGGACGTCGAGGCGGACATTGAGTCCTACCTCGACCGAGGATTCCACATCGCGTACCGCGCAGATGTACCGACCGGTGGGCAGGTCGTTTATCTCGACGGTGGATCGGAAGCTCCCGGCTTCATCGAGCTGATCCCGGCGTCCCCAGCAATGGACGAGCTCTTTACCGAGTTCTGGAAGGCGAGCATCGGCTGGGACGGGACCGACCCGACCCGACGCGTCGGCTGAGGTGACTACGTCATCCGTCCCGTAGCAACATGGCAGGATGACGCTACCCGGCAGGCTCGGGCAGGCATAACGTCGCGGGTGACCCTTGCACAGGGAGGTGCAGTCTGTGTTCACCATCTCCACCCGCGACGTTCCTGTCCGGGAACAGCAGGACTTCTGGCGCACCACGATCGTCAACAACTTCTTCGCCGTGGACAGCACGATGCCGGCGCCCCCGCAAGCCGGATACGACAGCAGGATGACTCGGATCGAGTTCGGCGGGCTGACCATCGACTCGGTCCATGCGGATCCGGCACGTGTGAGCCGCTCAGCTCGTCTTGCTCGACTGTCGCCGAGTGAGACCATGCAGATCTCCGTGCTGCTCCGCGGCCGTTCGGCCCTCAGCCAGGAGGGACGTACGGCAGTCCTCACCGAACCGGGGGACTTCGCTTTCATCGACACCAGCCGGCCTTATGTATGCGAGTTCTTCACCCCCGGAGACCAGATCATGGTCCAAGTGCCACCGACAGTCCTAGCCCCCGGCGTGGGTATCCCGGACGACCTGACCGCGGTCACGGTCCGAGGACAGGCGGGTCTGTCCGCCGTCGCTTCATCGGCCCTGCTCGCTCTGGACCGGCTGGGTAGCGACCGCAACGATGCTCTGGCGAGTTCCACAGCGCGCAGCGCCGTTGAACTCGCTGCGAATGCTCTCCTCGAGTGTCTACCGGGAGACCCGACACGGGCTCCGGCAGCCAGGATCCTCGAGCAGGCGCAACGGTTCATCGAAGCTCACCTCCACGACGCGGATCTCCGGCCTGCTGACGTGGCTGCGGCAATCCCCGTCTCCGAGCGCTACCTGTACGCAGTGTTCCAGGAGAGTGGCAGCACACCGTCGCGCTGGTTGCGGGAGGCTCGTCTCGATCGTGCGCGCCGATTGCTCGATGGCACCCGGGGTGACGGCGCCCGGTCGATCGAGGCCGTAGGCGCCGCTGTGGGTCTTCCACGGGCCTCCCACTTCAGCCGCCTGTTCCGCGAGCGGTACGCCATCAGCCCTCGTGGGTATCGCGACGCGTTTCATCCCGTGCAGCCGGGTGAACATGAGGGACCGTTGTCGCCAGCGCGCTGAGGGACGTGGCGGTTCTTCCTCACCTGCTCGCATGCAGCGGCACTCCCAGGACACGCGCCCTACATCGTCCAGACGCGCCAGATGGTGGTGTCCGCCGACGAGCAACGGGACACCACCATCTGGGGGAGTGACTAAGCGCGGAAGGTCACCGTGTGCGGTTCGGTGAAGTCCATGAAGCCGTCGGTGCCCATCTCTCTGCCGATACCGCTCTGACGGAACCCGCCGAAGGGCGCACGATCGTCGCACGCGCCGGCGTTGGCCTGGTTGACCCACGTGGTTCCGGTTCGCATTCGGCGGGCGATCTCGCCACCGCGCTCCTCGTCGGCAGTCCAGACTGACGAGCAGAGCCCGGACCACTCATTGTTCAGTTGGTCGACCAGACCATTGAGGTCCTCGAAAGGCAGGATCGGAACGGTCGGGCCGAACTGCTCCCCAGTTACGACCTCCAGAGAGGGCGAGGGGTCGAGGACGAGCGAGGGGAGGAGGAAGTGGCCAGCGCTCTGCGCGGCCTGCTCCGTGAACGTGCCGAACTCGCGCACTTCGGCCCCCGACGCTCGTGCCTCGTCCAGCAGGCGGCGTACGTAGTCGCTTTGTGCGGCCGTGTTCAACGGCCCCATGTTCACGGGTTCGAAGCCGTTGCCGACCGCATAGCCCTCGAGAACTTGGCCCATGGCGTCGGTGAGCTCGGTGAAGCGGCTCCGCGCGACGTAGATGCGCTTGACGCTCATGCACACCTGACCGGAGGTGAGGAAGCACGCCCCAGCCAGGTCTGAGACCAACGCGTCGCTGAGATCCGTGTCCTCGAGAACGATGGCGGGGTCGTTGCCACCGAGCTCCAGCGTCACCTTCGTCAGCGACTGAGCGGCCAGCGTCATGATGCGAGTGCCGGCGGCAGTGCTCCCGGTGAAGACGACGTGCTGCACCCTCGGGTCGGTGATCAACGGCTCGACGTCAGGGTTCGCACCGCTGATCACGTTGATCACGCCCTTGGGAAGCCGTGAGCCGATGATCTCCAGAGCTCGGGTCACGGCGAGCGGTGTCGTGGGCGGCGGCTTCACCACCACGGTGTTGCCCGCGACAAGTGCATAGGGCAGGCTCGCGGCAAGAATCGCGAGGGGCCAGTTGAACGGCACGATGATGCTCACGACTCCCACTGGAAGGCGGTGAACCTCGGTGCGGAACGGGGGCGACGAGAACCGTTCGGGCTCGCGGACCTCAGCAGCCAGCTCGCAGGCGGCCCGGAAACGAGACTGGAACACTGCCACGTCGATCGCCGCTTCGGGCTGGATCTTTCCGTTCTCGCGCACGAGGATCTCCGCGAGGCGACCCTCGTGCCCTTCGAGCCCGGCCAGCGCGTCGAGCACGAGGGCTGCTCTCTCCTTGGCCGGTGTGCTGGCCCAGGCGGAGAAGGCAGCGTCCGCAGCTGCAACCGCCGCGCGGGACTGATCCTGCGACGCGGCCAGGAAGTGGCCGACGACCGCGTTCGGATCGGAAGGGTCGCGAACAGCTGTCCAGTTGCCAGTTTCGACAGTACGCCCGTCGATGAACAGCCCAGCTCGTGCCTGGGAATCGGTTGAAGTAGTTGTGGTCATAGGATGAAGCTGCCTCTCTCGTGAAGATCGCCGATTCGTGGTCGACGTACGGTTCGTTGTGATCCGGACTCGGACTCAGGCCGCGCACCTGTGGGTGGCGCTCTCGACCCAGCCGATCGACCTCGGGCAGAACGTCAACTGATGGCGGCTCGCTATCTGGGTATGGATCCACGGACGAACCTCGTGAAGGTTGGAGACGTCGCCGTCCATCGACACTCATTGGCGCTTTGAATGACTCTAGGGGTGCGTGACCTGCGTCATAACGTCGGTTTGACTGCTCAGAGGCGAGTCATATGACGCATTGTCGTTGGCGGGAGGCCAGACCTATCTACGCGGTCCGGGACTGCGCGAGGCTGGACGTTACGGACGCGGCCGTAGGCACGCCGCACTGCGCCGTCAGTTCGTCAGCATTGGGTGACCGGCGCGTTATCGCAGGCCGATGCTCAGGTTGGCGGCTGCCGTGCTGCCGATTCGGCTGAACGGGCCACCCGATGACGCGGGCGGCCAGGTCACGATCGATCATTGGTATACGATCGTCATCCCATGTGCTATTGTCATATGAACGTAATCCCAAACGTCAGGAACTCATGATGACAACAACTCCGCAGGTCGCCCTGGTGACGGGCGCCTCCTCAGGTATCGGCAAGGCCACCGCGATCGCCCTGGTCGCCGCGGGCTTCCAGGTGATCGGCACCAGCCGCAACACCGCGCGACTCACCGCGCCTGCCGGGGTGACCTACCTCGACCTCGACGTCACCAGTGATGACTCGGTCGCCTCTGCGGTCGAGCAGGTCATCGACCGGTTCGGACGGATCGACGTCCTCGTCAACAACGCCGGCGTCGGGTCGACCGGTGCGGGCGAGGAGTTCTCGATCGGCCAGACGCAGGACATCTTCGACATCAACGTCTACGGCGTCATGCGGATGACCAAGGCGGTCCTGCCGCACATGCGCGCTCAGCGCAGCGGGCGCATCATCAACGTCTCCTCCCTCAGCGGGTTCGTCCCCAGCCCGTTCATGACCGTCTACGTGGCGACCAAGCACGCGGTCGAGGGCTACTCGCAGTCGCTGGACCACGAGGTGCGTGAGTACGGCGTCCGGGTCCTGCTCGTCGAGCCCGGCCCGATCAACACCCCGTTCGCGGGCCACAGCGTCGAGGCCGACACCCCGATGCCGCTCTACGCGGCCGGACGGCGCAACTACGACGAGCTGATCACGAAGAACCTCAGCGACGGCGATGACCCCGCCGTCGTCGCCAAGGTGATCCTCGCGGCGGCCACCGACCGCAACCCGAAGCTGCGACGTACGGCCGGCTCGACCGCCCGGACCATCAACGCGGTGCACCGCATCGCCCCGGCGCGCAGCTTCGACCGGGTCATCCGCAGGTTCAACCGGATGCCGAGCTGAGACGATGGTGCGCTACACGGAAGAACACAAGCAGGAGACCCGGCAGCGGATCATCGCGACGGCTGGCCGACGTCTCAAGAGTGACGGCATCGACGGATCCGGTGTCGCGACGCTGATGAAGGACGCGGGCCTGACCAACGGCGCCTTCTACCGACACTTCGAGTCCAAGGACAACCTGGTCGCGGAGGCGATCACCGACCAGCTGCACACGCTGCACGTCAACATCGTCGAGCAGGCGGAGCCGGGCCGAGCGGGCCTGGAGCAGATCGTGCGTTGGTACCTCTCGGCCGAGCACCGGGACAACCCCGGCGACGGCTGCCCCAACGCCGCGCTGCTCGACGAGATCGCGCGCAGCGCGGAGGAGACCAGGCAGGCGTACACCGAAGGCGTCCTGGTCGTCATCGACGGCCTCGCGGCCCGGATGGCGCCCGAAGACCCGCTTTCGGCCCGGGTGCAGGCGCTCAGCCTCCTCGGCCTGATGGCCGGGACGCTCCAGCTCTCCCGCGCGCTGGCCGACCGGCAGCTCTCCGACGACCTCCTCGAGCAGGGCCTCCGCAATGCCCTGTCCCTGGCCCTTGCCCCGACAGGAACACCATGACCGAGAAGACCTTCCATCCGCAGCTGCGGGCCGCGCGGTTCCTTCCACGCACCATCATCACGGCTCGTACGCTGCCCACGCTCCGTCTCCTCACCAAGCTCACCGCGCGTGCCCGGCGGCCCGACGCGCAGGTCGTCGCCGTGAACGCCGATGTGTCGGTGCACGTCTTCCGGCCGGCAACGGCTGGGCCCCGGACGCCGGCTCTGCTGTGGATCCATGGCGGCGGAATGGTGCTCGGCGACGCGGGGCAGGACCGCGCGTTCTGCCGCCGGGTTGCAGACGAGCTCGGCATCGTGGTCGTCTCGGTGGAGTACCGGCTCGCTCCTGAGCATCCGTTCCCGACGCCGTTGGAGGACTGCTACACCGCGCTGGAATGGCTCGCGGGCCAGCCCGACATCGACCCCGCACGCATCGCCATCGGTGGGCAGAGCGCCGGCGGCGGCCTGGCCGCCGCACTGACGCTGCTGGCACAGGAACGTGGCGAGATCCGTCCGGTCCTGCAGCTGATGTCCTACCCGATGCTCGACGACAGGACCACGACCCGCACCGACATCGACCCGAAGTGCCTACGCATCTGGAGCCCGGCCAGCAACCGGTTCGGCTGGCGCGCCTACCTCGGGGCCAGTGCCTCGGGCGGTGAGGTCTCCCCACTGGCCGCGCCGTCCCGCTACGAGGACCTCTCCGGGCTGCCGCCCGCATGGATCGGCGTCGGCACCAACGACCTCTTCCACGACGAGGACGTCGCCTACGCCCGGCGCCTGCAGGAGGCAGGCGTCGACGCCACCCTCAACGTGGTCCCGGGCGGCTACCACAACTTCGACTCCATCGAAGCAAAGCCTCCCGTCTCCCAAGCCTTCGTCAAGGCCCAGATCGCAGCACTGGACGAAGCGCTCAACGGCGGCTGACGGAGGGTCAGTGGCCTGGGTGCCAGGCTCGGTCGAGTGCGGTCTCGTGCGAGGCGAGGGCGGCGGCGGGGTCGGCTCCGAGGCCGACGCAGAACGTGACGCCCATCGGGACCAGCACCTCGCGGACCGGGTCGGCGAACTCGACGAAGTGGTTGGCCAGGTCGAGCGTGATGTAGCCGTGGACGTAGCTCCACATGGCTCCGGCGGCGGCTCTCGGGTTGTCGATGGTGAGCTCGCCGGTGGTGCTCAGCCGTGTGGCCGCCTCGACCACGTGCGCGTAGGCGGCGTTGAACGCGGGGGAGTGGCCGGCTCGCCGTTCGCCCTTGGCCGGGGTGGGCCGGTAGGTCGCCCGGGTGGAGAGGCCGAACATGGCGTCGTACAGGTGCGGGTTCGCCTGTGCGTAGGACAGTGTCGTCAGCGCCATCGTGAACAGGTCGGCGATGGCGTCCTCGCTGGCGCCCACCTGGTCGAACGCCTCGCCCAGCTGGTCGAAGCCGTGGTCCACGACCGCGCCGAGCAGCTCCGGGACGCCGCCGAAGTAGTTGTAGACGACCATGCTCGACATGCCGGCCTTCGCGGCGACCGTCCTGGCCTTGATGGCCGAGGGACCTTCCTCGGCCAGCATCGTGACAGCGGCGGCGATGAGCCGCTCTGGGATCCCGTTGGAGGGGCCGTCCGTCACCGTGGAATCTCTCGACATGGCGGTCATCGTCCCAAACCGGCGTCGGGGATGTGCGACATGGCGTGCTCGGCCAGCGCCGTGATCGTCAGCGCCGGGTTGACGCCGGGGTTGGCCGGCAGCGCGGCGGCGTCGCAGACGACCATGTTCCGGTAGCCGAACACCTGCAGCTTGGCGTCGACGACTCCCGTGGCCGGGCTCGCGCCGACCACGGCTCCACCTAGCACGTGGGCGGTCATCGGCCGGTTGCCGAACACCTCGAAGACGCTGCTCTGCGCGATGCCTCCGGTCCGGTCTGCCAGCCAGTTGGCGACCTGGTGGCCTGCGTCGATGTACGTCGGTGCCGGCCGTTCGCGGTCACGCTCGGTGGTGAGCCGATATCCCCGTCCGAGGAGTCGCCTCCTCGCCGTGAACCGGATCGCGTTGTCTCGCGGCTGCATGACCAGCATCATCAGAGTGCGTGCGGACCAGCCCGATCGCATCGTCGCGAACCAGCGCCGTGGGTGGTGCGCCACGGTGCGGAGCCAGGCCGACAGGCGACGTACGCCCCGGCCCTCGCCGACCAGGACCGTGAACATCAGGCGCATGAAGTCGCCACGCGGCCCATAGGTGAGGAACTCGATCTGGGTGTCGCCGTCGACGACCACCCGGCTGCTGGCGGTGACGTCGCGCCAGGTTCCGAGATCCTCGGGGAGCAGGACGGAGAGCACGGCCTCGCTGTTCGTCCGGGCGAGGTGGCCCAGCCGGTCGCTGACCGCGGGCAGTGACCCGCGGTGCTTGCAGTCCGCGAGGAGGGCGTTGGTGCCGACCGCGCCGGCGGCGAACACGACGCCGCGCGTGGTGATGCTCGTGCGGCGGCCACCGGAACCGCGGGTGGTGATCCGGTAGCCGTCGCTCCCATCGGCTGCCCCGAGCGGAGTCACGTCGACCACCTCGCGCTCCGCGAAGATCCGGGCGCCGTGCTTCTCGGCGAACCAGAGGTAGTTCTTGGTGAGCCGGTTGGCGGCACCGACGCGGCACCCGGTCATGCACTGCCCACAGCGGGTGCAGCCGGTGCGGTCCGGGCCCTCGCCGCCGAAGTAGGGATCCGGGACGGTGACGCCCGGCTCGCCGAAGAAGACCCCGACCGGCGCCGCGGAGAAGCTGCCGCCGAACCGGTCGGCGACCTCGCGGGTCAGTCCGCTCGTCACGGACTCCCACGGCGTCGTGCTCGCCCCGAGCATCCGCTCCGCCGTGGCGTAGTGAGGCTCGAGGACTTCCTCCCAGTGGGCCGGCCGCGGCCATTGCGGGTCGGCGAAGAAGTGCTCGTGCGGACGGAACAGGACGCCGCCGTAGACGAGGCTTCCGCCACCGACCCCGGTCTGAGTGGAGCTGAACACGTGACGGAAGAGCACGTTGCGCATGATCCCGCGCAGCCCGACCTTCGGCGCCCAGACGAACCGGCGGCTGTCGGATGCCGAAGCGGGCAGCTCCTCGTCGGCGTACGCCCGGCCGCGCTCGATGACGGTGACCCGGTGACCTTTCTCGGCCAAGCGCAGGGCGGCGACGCTGCCACCGAAGCCCGACCCGACCACGACCCAGTCATGGTCCAGCGGGGGATGGGTGGTGCGGTTCATGGCGGCTCCTCGGGGTTGTGACATCAGAATAACTTCGTTATCGTCGTGAGGACAAGGGTCGCACGAACACCCTCACCGCACTCAACGGAGACCGGTCATGACAGAAGAAGTACGAGGCAACCTCGAGATCGAGGACCGCGGCGCGGTGCTCGTCGCCCGCATCGACGGCGGCCCGCTAGGGTTGTTCGGCAACGACATCGCCGAGCAGCTCGACGCGCTCGTCGAGCGTGCGGACGGCGATCCGGCGATCCAGGCCGTCGTGTTCACCGGTACCCACCCGGACCGCTTCGTCTCGCACGCCGAGGTGCGCTGGCTGCAGGAGGGCGGGGCCACAGTCCCCTCGGTCGGCGTGCGAGGCGCCTCCGCCCTCGCCCACACCGCGCGTGGGGTGAACCGGGCCGGCGGCCTGAAGGCGGCGCTCGGCAGGACACCGCTGTGGCCGGCGGTCCAGCTGGAGCGGGTGCACCAGACGTTCCTGAAGATGAACCGCAGCGGCGTCGTCTTCGTCGCGGCCCTGAACGGGTCGGCGCTCGGTCTCGGAGCCGAGTTCAGCTGGGCCAACGACCTGCGGGTGATGGCCGACGGCGAGCATGTCATCGGCCAGCCTGAGGTCCTGCTCGGGATCATGCCGGGCGGAGGTGGCAGCCAGCGGCTTCCGCGCCTGGTGGGCAACCACAAGGCGCTGCTGGCGATCCTGTCCGGTGAGCCGTTCACCCCGGCCCAGGCCCTGGAGATCGGCGCGGTCGACGAGGTGGTGGCGTCCGATCAGCTGCTCGACCGAGCGATCGAGCTCGCCGAGCACCTTGGGACACGGCCGAAGACGTCGCGCGCCGCGATCAAGCGATCCGTCTACTTCGGCGGATCGGCGAGCCTCGAGGAGGGGCTGCACATCGAACGCGCCGAGTTCCTCGCCACCGCGCTCTCCGACATCGGCCAGGAGCTGATGCTCGACTACATGGCCAACACCGAGGCGGCCGGTGAGCTGCCTTTGTACCAGCCCGGAGTCTTCGAGGAAGTGCTCCAGGCCGGCACGACCCGTGGTGCCCGGCGATGAGCGGCCACACCGTCACCCGCCACGACGTCGGCTTCGACTCGGCCGGCGACACCTGTGCCGCCTGGCTCTTCCTTCCCGACGGCGTCACCAATCCTCCGGTCGTGATCCTCGGACACGGCCTGGGTGCCACCCGGGAGATGCGCTTGGACGCGTTCGGCGAGCGATTCGCCCAGGCCGGGATCGCGGCACTCGCCTTCACCTATCGCCACTTCGGCGACTCCACCGGCCAGCCTCGGCAGCTGCTGTCGATCAAGCGGCAGCTGGCCGACTGGGACGCCGCCATCGCCTACGTCAAGACTCGGCCCGACGTAGATGGCACTCGCGTCGCGGTCTGGGGGAGCTCGTTCGGTGGCGGTCACGCCATCGTCGTCGCTTCCCGCCACCCCGAGCTGCGCGCGGCGGTGTCCCAGTGCCCGTTCACCGATGGCCTCGCGTCGGCACGGGCCCTCGGCCCGGTCGGCACGATGCGGCTGCTGCCCACCGTCGCCCGCGACCTCGTCGCCGCGAGCCTGCGGCGGGACCCGGTGCTCATCACGCTGGCCGGGGCGCCGGGGGAGAAGGCGCTGATGACCGCCCCGGACGCCTTGCCCGGCTACCTCGCCCTCGTCCCGGAGGGCGCTGGCTTCGTCAACGAGGTCACCGCCCGGGTCGCCCCCACCATCACCCGCCACCGTCCGGGCAAGGTCGCCAAGGACGTACGGATGCCGATCCTCTTCTGCATCTGCGACCACGACTCCGTCACGCCGCCCGAGGAGACGCTCGCCTACGCGCGCACGGCGCCTCGCGGCGAGATCAAGCGGTACGACGCCGGCCACTTCGACATCTACCTCGGCGAACCGTTCGAGACCGTCGTCGCCGACCAGACCGAGTTCCTCACCCGTCACCTGAAGGCCTGAATCATGACGTTCTCCACCATCATCGACCGGCGCGCCACCGACGACCCGGCCGGTCCGGCCGTCGCCGACTCGTCCCAGCGGCTCACCAACGCCGAGCTCCTCGACCTGGTCCGTGCCGGCGCAGCGCATCTCGCCGAGCTCGGCATCGGCGCAGGGGACGTCGTCGCGCTCAAGCTCACCAACCGCGTCGAGTTCGTCGTGCTTCTCTTTGCCGCGTGGCGGCTCGGAGCGACCATCACACCGGTCAACCCGGCCCTGACCGACCCCGAGGTCGCCCGGCAGCTCGACGACTCCGGCGCGAAGCTGCACGTCATCGAAGACGGCGCTCACCCGATCGGAGAGGTACCCGCCCTCTCGGTCTCCGACCTGCGCCGGGAGCCGGGGCAGGACGGGCCCGCGCCGGTCGTGGACAGTGCGCTCCTGGCGCTGCTCATCTACACCTCGGGCACCACCGGCGTACCCAAGGGGGTGATGCTCGACCACGCCAACCTCGAGGCCATGACCGCCATGGGGCGCGATGCGCTCGAGGTCGGTCCCGAGGACCGCTGCCTGCTGATCCTGCCGCTCTTCCACGTCAACGGCATCGTCGTCAGCATCCTCACCCCGCTCCTTGTCGGGGCCAGCGTCGTCATCGCGGACCGATTCAACCCGCACACGTTCTTCGACACCGTCGCGAAGGAGCGCCCGACCTTCTTCTCCGCGGTGCCCACGATCTACAGCATGCTCGCCGCGCTTCCAGAGGACGTACGACCCGACACGAGCTCGGTCAGGTTCGCGGTCTGCGGTGCGGCCCCGGCGTCGGCCGACCTGCTCGCCCGGTTCGAGGCCCGCTTCGGCTTCCCGCTCATCGAGGGCTACGGACTCTCCGAAGCCACCTGCGGCTCCACGATCAACCCGGTCGGCGGCGTACGCAAGGCGGGAACCGTCGGTCTGCCCTTCCCCGGCCAGGAGCTGCGCATCCTCGGCGCGGACGGCAAGCCGGTGCCGCCCGGCGAGAACGGCGAGGTCAGCGTCCGCGGGGCCAACGTCATGCGCGGATACCTGGGCCGTCCGGACGACACCGCCGCCGTGATCAGCGATGGCTGGCTCTCCACCGGCGACCTCGGTCACGTCGACGAGGACGGCTACCTCACCATCGTCGGCCGGTCGAAGGAGATGATCATCCGAGGTGGCGAGAACATCTACCCGAAGGAGATCGAGGACGTCCTCGCCGGCGACCCGACCGTCCTCGAGGTCGCGGTGATCGGGCTGCCCGACGAGAAGTGGGGCGAGGTCGTCGTCGCCTTCGTCCAGGCCCGCCCGGGCGCGACGATCGACGTCAAGGCCCTGATGGCAAGGTGCCGAGAGCAGCTCAGCGGCTACAAGCGACCCACCGCGATCCATGCGCTGGACGCGCTGCCGAAGAACACGGTCGGCAAGCTCGACAAGCGGGCACTTCGTAACCAGCGAGCGAGCGACGCGCCTGTAGATTCATCTGTGTGAAGAGGCCTCGAAGTTCCTACCGCTCACCTGGATTCACATCGGATGGTGAGCGGGCCTGATGGACAGTCAGACATTTCTCAGCCTCGGGCTGGTGCTGGTGTTCGTGCTGGTCGGCGGCGTCTTCGCCGCGACCGAGCTGGCGCTGGTGTCGCTGCGAGAGAGCCAGCTCGCCGCCATCGAGCGCAAGGGCCCGCGTGGCGCACGGGTGGCGGCGGTGGCCCGGGACCCCAACCGCTTCCTGGCCGCGGTGCAGATCGGCGTGACCGTCGCGGGCTTCCTCTCCGCGGCCTACGGCGGCTCGGCGATCGCTCCCGACGTCGCGCCCTACCTCGAGCGGCTCGGCCTGACCGAGGCGCTGGCGGAGACCACGGCGCTGATCGTGCTGACCCTGTTCATCGCCTATCTCTCCCTGGTGCTGGGCGAGCTGGTGCCCAAGCGACTGGCGCTGCAGAAGGCCGCCGGCATCTCGCTGGCCGTCGCGCCCGTGCTGGACCGGTTCGCCAGCGTGATGCGGCCGGTGATCTGGCTGCTCTCGGTCTCCACCGACGCGGTCGTACGCCTGCTCGGCGGTGACCCCAAGGCCTCGGCCGAGCAGGTCTCGGAGGAGGAGCTGCGCGAGATGGTCTCCACCAACCGGGACCTCGAGGAGGACGAGCGCCGGATCCTGCGTGACGTGTTCGCCACCACCGAGACGACGTTGCGGGAGGTGATGCGTCCGCGCGGCGACGTCACCTTCATGCCCGCCTCGATGCCGCTTCCCGCGGCAGCCGAGACCGTGCGTGACCTGCCCTACTCCCGCTACCCGGTGACCGGCGAGGGCTTCGACGACATCCTCGGTTTCCTGCACGTACGCGATCTGCTCGGTGTCGTCGCGACGGACGAGCGCACGATCCGGGACATCTGCCGTCCGGTGCTCTCGCTGCCCGGGAGCAAGCGGGTGATCCCGTCGGTCGCCACGATGCGCGAGGGCGGCACCCACCTGGCGATGGTCGTGGACGAGTACGGCGGCACCGACGGCATCGTGACCCTCGAAGACCTCGTCGAGGAGATGATCGGCGACATCCGTGACGAGTACGACCACGGCGAAGCCCGCATCCGCGACCACGGTGACCTGTCCCGGATCGACGGCGCGATGACGATCGAGGACTTCGCTGACACCACCGGCATCGAGCTCGAGGACGGCGCCTACGAGACCGTCGCGGGCTACCTCATCTCGCGGCTGGGGCACATCCCGCAGGTCGGGGAGGTGCTGGCCCTTCCGGACGGCACCCTGGAGGTGACCGCCCGGAACGGCAACCGCATCACTGAGATCGCGCTGCGCCCCGAGGAGCGACCTCCGGCACCGGAGTGAGGACCGTCCCGTCGGCGAGCCAGCGGTCGAGGTTGTCGAGGGTCAGCTGCTCCATGGCGGCACGGGTCTCGACGGTGCCGCTGGCCAGGTGGGGGAGGAGCACCACGTTGTCGAGGTCCATCAGCTCCGCGGGGACCGTGGGCTCCTCGGTGTAGACGTCGAGGCCGGCGCCGGCGATGCCGCCCTCGACGAGCAGTTCGACCAGCGCGTCCTGGTCGACCACGGAGCCACGCGCGATGTTGATGAGGTAGCCCTCGGGGCCGAGCGCCTCGAGCACCTTGCGGTCGACGAGGTGCTGCGTACCGCTGCCGCCGGAGGTGGCGAGGACCAGGATGTCGACGTCGGCGGCGAGCTGCGCGGGGGAGGCGGCGTAGGTGTAGGGGGAGCCGGGGACCTCGCGGCGGGAGTGGTAGGAGATCGGGCAGCCGAAGGCCTCGAAGCGGGTCGCGATCGCCTGGCCGATCCGGCCCAGACCCAGGATGCCGACCCGCTTGCCCGAGACCTTTCGAGCCAGGGGGTAGGTGACGACCTCGGGCCAGTCGCCGCGGCGTACGAACCGGTCGGCGGCGCTGAGCCCGCGCAGGGTGTCGATGGTGAGGCCGATCGCGGTGTCGGCCACGCAGTCGGTCAGTACGTCGGGGGTGTTGGAGACCAGCACCCCGCGCGCGGCCGCGGCCTCGACGTCGGTGGTGTCGTAGCCGACCCCGAAGTTGACGACGGCGCCGAGCTCGGGCAGCTGCGCCATCAGCTCGGCCGGTACGCCGGTGCGTCCCGTGGTCACCACGGCGCCGATCGAGGCCCCGTGCTCGGCGAGGAACGCGGCGCGGCTGTCGTCGTCGGGCAGCACCAGGGCGTCGTAGCGGTCGGTGAGGGTGGCGGCCAGCGACGGCTTGAGCGGTCCTACCTGGAGGATGCGGCGGGTCACGGTTTCTCCTGTCGGTCGGGTGGCCGTCAGATGACGGTCTTGACGAGGGTGGTCAGCTCGGCCAGTTCGTGCTCGGTGAGGTCGGTCAGCGGGGGACGTACGGGACCGGCCGGACGGCCGGCCGCGGTGAGCCCGGCCTTGACGATCGAGACGCCGTAGCCGGCCCCGCGGTCGCGGATCGCGATGTAGGGGACGACGAAGTCGCGGAGCCGGGCGAGCACGTCCGCGCGGTCGTGGTTGCGGACGGCGGTGTAGAACTCGACCGCCCACTGCGGCGCGAAGTTGAAGATCGCCGAGGAGTAGGTGCTGACGCCGAGCTCGAGATACGGCAGGGCGTACGTCTCGGCGGTCGGCAGCCCGCCGACGTAGAGCAGCCGGTCGCCGAGACGGGCGTTGAGCGTAGCGAGCAGGTCGATGTCGCAGATGCCGTCCTTGAACCCGATGAGGTTCGGGAACTCCTCGGTGAGACGGACGATCGTGTCGGCGTCGTAGCGGGCGTTGGCGCGGTGGTAGACGATCACGCCGAGCGAGGTGGCCGAGCACACGCGGGCGACGTGCTCGTACAGGCCGCGACCCGGCAGCTCGGTGAGGTAGGGCGGCAGCAGCAGGATGCCGTCGGCGCCGTCCGCCTCGGCGCGCTGCGCCATCGCGACGGCCTGGGAGGTGCCGTAGCCGGCCGCGCCCATCACCGGAGTGCCGTCGCCGACCTCCTCGACGGTCGCCCGCAGGACCCGGGACACCTCGTCGTGGGTCAGCGAGAAGAACTCGCCGGTGCCGCCGGCGGCGAAGAGCCCGGCGACGTCGAAGCCGCCGAGGTGCTGCAGGTGCGCGCGGTAGCCGTCCTCGTCGAAGGCGTAGTCGGCGGTCGCGTGCGTCACCGGGAACGACAGCAGGCCGGCGCCCAGGGCGTCACGGAGCTCGGTGGGGGAGTAGCGGCCCATGGGGTCTCCTCAAGGGGTCGTACGACGTCGGAGATCCCGAGGCTAGGTAGCGGAAGCGATACGCGTCCAACATCGTGACTGCATCGTTCGATGCCCTATGGGCATTGCCTGACGTGCTTGACGTCACACAAAAACCGCTCGTACGGTTCATCCACGAATGACAACGACGTCCACATATGTAGATGTCGCCGATCGACTGGAGGAACAGTCGCATGAACTTTCGTCCCTCGCTGCGGTCCCGTTTCGGACTCGCAAGCGCCTCGCTCATGGCTGTCTCGCTCACCCTCTCGGCGTGTGGCGTCGCCAACTCCGACAGTGCCGGCGCGGCCGGTGACACCGTCCGGATCGTGCTCCCGCAGGAGCCGCCGACCCTCGAACCGTGCGATGCCAACCTGACCTCCACGGGCGTCGTGGTGCGCTCCAACATCACCGAGCCGCTGGTCGAGCGCGACCCCGCCTCCGGCGAGCTCCAGCCGCTGCTCGCCACCGAGTGGGAGCAGGCCGAGCCGACCAAGTGGACCTTCACGCTCCGCGAGGGTGTGAAGTTCTCCGACGGCTCCGCCTTCGACGCCGAGGCCGCCGCGCACTCCATCGACCGCGCGGTCAACGGCACCTTCGGCTGCAACGTCGAGGGGTACGTCTTCGGTGACGACGACATCCAGGCCAAGGCCGTCGACGCCACCCACCTCGAGGTGACCACCGCCGAGGCCGACCCGATCCTTCCGCTGCGGCTCTCGTTCATCGAGGTCGTGCCGGCGTCGACGAGCGACACCGCCAAGGTGCGCGAGCCGATCGGCACCGGCCCCTACAAGATCGAGGATTGGCAGAACGGCACCAAGCTGACCCTCGCGGTCAACGACACCTACTGGGGCGACGCCCCCGCCTTCAAGAAGGCGGAGTACCAGTGGCGTGAGGAGGGCAGCGTACGCGCCGCCATGATCACCAACAACGAGGCCGACATCGCCACCGGCCTCGCGCCCGAGGACCTCTCCGGCGACGCCGCGGTCCGCTACCCGAACAACGAGACGACCGCGCTGCGGTCGACCGGGACGTACGCTCCGCTCGACGACATCCGGGTGCGCCAGGCGATCAACTACGCGATCGACCGCGAGTCCATCGTCGACAGCCTCTTCGAGGGCTACGCCGACGTCGCCTCCCAGCTGGTGCCCGAGGGCGTCGTGGGCCACAACCCGGACCTCGAGGCGTGGCCGTACGACCCGGAGAAGGCCAAATCCCTCATCGCCGAGGCGAAGGCCGACGGGGTGCCGACCGACACCAAGATCCGGCTGATCTCCCGCAACGGCCTCTTCCCCAAGGTCGGCGAGACCGTCGAGGTCGTGCAGAAGGCGCTCGAGGACATCGGCCTCAACGTCTCTATCGAGATGATGGACACCGCCGCGTCGGTCGAGTACCAGTCCCGCCCGTTCCCGAAGGACACCGGGCCGTACATCATCCTCGTCCAGCACGGCAACCAGGCCGGTGACGCCCAGTTCTCCGTCGACCAGTACATGCTCAGCGACGGCGCCCAGTCGACGTTCGGTACGCCGGAGTTCGACGCCCAGATCGGGGCCGCTGACAAGGCCGAGGGCGACGACCGCCAGGCCGCGTTCGCGGGCGTCTTCGCCGACGAGCCGGAGAAGATCTCGCAGTTCGCCTACATCGCGCACATGACCGGGATCATCGGCGAGTCGGACAACGTCGAGTACGAGCCCAACTCGGCGACCGGCGACGAGATGCGCGTGACCGAGATGAAGCCCGCCAAGTGATCCCGGCCGCGACTCACCCAGGAGGTCATCGATGGTGACGTTCCTCCGCAAGCGAGCCCTCACCTCGCTGCTGCCGCTCGTCGTGGTGCTGCTCGGAGTGTTCTTCCTGGCCCGCCTCACCGGCGACCCGGCCAGCCTGTACCTGCCGGAGAACGCCACCGAGGCTCAGAAGGAGACCTTCCGCGAAGTCAACGGCCTCGACCTGCCGGTCTGGCAGCAGCTGATCGACTACCTCCAGGGCATCCTCCGCCTCGACTTCGGCACCTCGCTGAGCACGGGTGAGTCCGCGGCCGCGATGGCGTTGCGGGCCTTCCCCGCGACGCTCCAGCTGGCGATCACCACGATGCTGATCGCGGTCGTCCTCGCGGTCGTGATCGGCTCGTGGGCGGCGTACCGTCCGAACTCGCTGGCCGACCGGTTCGCGTCGTTCCTCTCGATGACCGCCGCGAGCGTCCCCGACTTCTGGCTGGCCATCATGGGGGTCTGGGTCTTCGCGGTGATGCTCGGCGTGCTGCCGACCTCGGGTGTCGACGCCGGTCTGCTGTCGTGGGTCCTGCCGATCGCGACCCTGCTGCTGCGCCCCGTCGGCGTGCTCACCCAGGTGGTGCGCGGCGCGATGGTGGCAGCCCTGTCCGCGCCGTACGTCCGGCTGGCACGCAGCAAGGGTGCCGACAGCCGTCGCGTCGTCGCGCACCACGCCCTGCGCAACGCCGCCGCTCCGGCGCTGACCGTGGCCGGCGACCTGGCGGTCGGGCTGGTCAACGGTGCCGTGGTCGTGGAGTCGATCTTCGGCTGGCCCGGCATCGGCAAGCTGATGATCGACTCGATCACCGGCCGCGACTTCGCCATCCTGCAGGCGGCCGTGCTGCTCACCGCGGTGACGATCTTCCTGCTCAACATCGCCATCGACATCTGCTACGCCCTGCTCGACGCACGTGTGCGCGACAAGGCGATGGTGTGAGAGAGGAGAACCGATGAGCTCCACCACCACCGACTCCGTTGAAGCCCCGAGCCGCTCCGGCAAGGTGAGCTACTGGCGGATGCTGCTGCGCGACAAGGTCGCGACCGTGGCCGCCGTGATCCTCTGCTTCATCCTGCTCGTGGCGGTCTTCGGGCCGGTCCTGCTCGGCAGCGAGGCCAACGCCCAGGACCTGACCCGAGGCAACAAGGCACCGCTCGAGCTCGACGGCTGGCTCTACGTGCTCGGCACGGACTCGCTCGGACGCAGCATCCTGGCCAGGATCGTCGTCGCGACCCGGACGACTCTCGGCGTCGCCATCCCGGCCGTGCTGATCTCACTGGTCATCGGCTCGGTGGTCGGCATGTGGGCCGGCTACCACCGCGGCTGGCGCGAGACCCTCGTGATGCGGATCGCGGACGTCATCCTGAGCTTCCCGTCGCTGCTGATGGCTGTCGTCGTCCTCTACGTCTACTCGCCGAGCCCGCGCAACATCGTCATCGTGCTGGCGATCACCCGCATCCCGATCTACCTGCGCACCGCGCGGGCGGAGTCGGCCGAGCTGCAGAGCCGGGTCTTCGTCGACGCGGCTCGTACGTTCGGGGCGGGGAGCTTCAGCATCATCCGACGTCACGTCTTCCCGATCGTGCTGCCGACGCTGCTGACGGTCGCCACGCTCGACTTCTGCTACGTCATGCTCGCCGAGTCTTCGCTGAGCTTCCTCGGCATCGGCATCCAGGCACCCGACGTCAGCTGGGGCCTGATGGTCGCCCAGGGGCAGAACTACCTGCAGACCGCATGGTGGCTCTCCTTCTTCCCCGGCCTGGCCATCGTGATCGCGACGGTGTCCGCCGCCGTGCTCGCCGCCTGGGTGCGGCTGGCCACCGATCCCGCTCAGCGGTGGCGGCTCACGGTCCCGCGACGGCAGCGTCGCCGCGCCACCCCGACCGTCACTCAGACCGTTACGGAGGACGCCCAGTGAACAGCACTCTGACCGAGAAGGCCGTCGCCCTCGACGTCGACGGCATGAGCGTCGACATCCGCACGCCGTACGGCGTCGTCCGAGCCGTCGACAAGGTGACCTTCCAGGCGCGCCGGGGCGAGACCCTTGCGCTGCTCGGGGAGTCGGGCTGCGGCAAGTCGATGACCGCCACCGCGGTCGTCGGCCTGCTGGAGCCGGTCGCCGACGTGACCGAGGGTGCCGTCCGCATCACCGGTGACGGTGGCACGACTGACCTGCGGACTGCGTCGGCGAAGCGTCGGCGCGACATCGCCGGCAAGGAGCTGGCGATCGTCTTCCAGGATGCGCTCACCGCGCTCAACCCCGTCTACACCGTGGGTACGCAGCTGGCCGAGCCGTTCCGGATCCACCGTGGCCTGTCCAAGAAGGCCGCCCGGAAGGAGGCCATCGAGCTGATGCGCCGGGTCGGCATCCCCGAGCCGGAGACTCGGATCGACTCCTACCCGCACCAGTTCTCGGGAGGCATGCGGCAGCGGCTGCTCATCGCGATCGGCGTCGCGCTGTCGCCGGCCGTGCTGCTCGCCGACGAGCCGACCACCGCGCTCGACGTCACGGTCCAGGCCCAGATCATGAGCCTGCTCAAGGACCTGCGCGAGGAGCGCGACATGGCGGTCGTGCTGATCACCCACGACCTCGCCCTGGTCTTCGAGCAGGCCGACCGGGTCGTGGTGATGTACGCCGGCAACGTGGTCGAGCAGGGCCCGGTCGAGGAGGTCTTCGGCTCGCCGAAGCACCCCTACACGGCCGGCCTGCTGGAGTCGGTGCCCGTGCACGCCGAGCGCGGTGCGGAGCTCAAGTCGATCGGTGGTTCGCCGCCCGAGCTGGCCGCGATCCCGGCCGGCTGTGTCTATCAGGACCGCTGCCCGATCGCGCGGGACCGCTGCCGCGAGGAGCGACCCGCCGCCCGTGAGGTCGCCCCCGGCCACCTGTCCGCCTGCCACTTCCCCGACGAGGTGAACCGATGAGCGATGCACCGCTTCTCGAGGTCCGCGACCTCACCAAGATCTTCCCGGTACGCCACGCCGGCAAGCGCAAGGAGCTGCGAGCGCTCGACGGGGTCACCCTCGACCTGCACCGGGGCGAGACCCTCGGTCTGGTGGGGGAGTCCGGCTGCGGCAAGTCCACGCTGGCCCGCACGCTGCTCATGCTGGAGACCCCCGACGGCGGCTCCGTACGCTTCGACGGGGTCGACCCGACGACGACCAAGGGTGCCGACCTGCTGGCGTTCCGGCGCCGGGTGCAGATGGTGTTCCAGGACCCGTTCGCCTCGCTCAACGCCCGGATGTCGGCCGGCGACATCGTGAGCGAGCCGTGGCGTACGCACACCGGACTCCACAAGACCTCGCGGGAGCGCGCGGCCCGGGTGCGGGAGTTGCTGGACCTCGTCGGGCTGCGGCCGGGCGACGCCGGGAAGTATCCGCAGGAGTTCTCCGGTGGCCAGCGGCAGCGTCTCGGGATCGCCCGCGCGCTCGCGCTCAACCCCGACGTGATCGTCTGCGACGAGCCGGTCTCCGCGCTCGACCTCTCGGTGCAGGCACAGGTCCTCAACCTGCTCAACGAACTGCAGCAGGAGCTCGGGGTGGCGTACCTGTTCATCTCGCACGACCTGTCGGTGGTGCGGCATGTCGCCGACCGGGTCGTGGTGATGTATCTGGGCCGGATCGTCGAGCAGGGGGAGACCGAGTCGACGTTCGAGCGGCCTCAGCATCCCTACACCGGGGCGCTGCTTTCGGCGGCGCCCTCGCTCGACCACGAGCGCCGGCGCGAGCAGATCATCCTGTCCGGCGAGATCCCCTCGCCGATCAACCCGCCGTCCGGCTGCCGGTTCCGGACCCGCTGCTGGAAGGCGACCGACGAGTGTGCCACCGCGCTCCCGCCGCTCGCCATCGACCCGGTCGACGGCTCCCACACGGCGGAGTGCTTCCATCCACTGGGGGCGGAGGAGCAGGAGCTGGCTGCGGCCCAGGCGGGCTGATGGGGCTCTCGCTCGGGTCCTTCGCGCTCGTCGCGGTCGCCGTCGTCCTGGCCTCGGCGCTCCAGGCCTCGATCGGCTTCGGCATGGGCATGCTCGCCGCCCCCGTCGTCGCCCTGGTCGATCCGGGGCTGCTGCCCGGCACGCTGGTGATGCTCGCCTTCGTGGTCACGGTCATGGTCGTGGTCACCGAACGGCAGCACATCGACCTCGGCGGCACCGGATGGGCGCTGTTCGGCCGGGTGCCCGGGACGATCGCGGGAGCGCTGCTCGTCGCGGCGCTGCCCGAGCGGGGTCTCGCCCTGCTGCTGGCCGGCGTCGTGCTGGTCGGTGTCGCGCTCAACTCGCTGGGCTGGCAGCCGCGGCCGGTACGCCGCAACCTCGTCACCGCGGGTGCTGCCTCGGGGCTGCTCGGCACCGCCACCTCGATCGGCGGTCCGCCGATGGCGCTGGTCTGGCAGCAGAAGCACGGTGCGGTGCTGCGCAGCTCGATGAGCTCGTTCTTCCTGGTCGGCTCGGTGCTGTCGTTCCTCGCCCTGGCCGCCACCGGGTCCGTCGACCAGCGCACTCTGCTGGTCACCGCCGCGCTTGTGCCAGCCCCCTTCCTCGGATGGGCGCTGTCTCTGCTGCTCAACCGGGTGATGTCGCCGGTGCGGCTGCGGCGTACGGCGATCGCGGTGTCGATCTTCGGCGCCGTCGTGCTGGTGGTCGACCAACTCCTCGGCTAGCTACCTCGTCACAGGGTTGCGCAGCGGCCGACCCTCGGCGAGGGCGTCGACATTGTCGGTGATGTCCTGTGCGCGGCCGGCGAACACCTCGGCCGTGTGCCCCGACTGGTGCGGGGTCAGCACGACGTTGGGCAGCCTGGTGAAGTCGAGGTGCGAGGGCGGGGGAGCGTCGGGGTCGCGTGGGTTGCGCCACCACACGTCGATGCCGGCGCCGGCGATCGTGCCGGCGGTGAGCGCGTCGTGGAGCGCCTGCTCGTCGACCACCGCGCCACGGGCGACGTTTACCAGCACGGCACTGGGCCGCATCGCGGCGAGGGCGGCGGCATCGATGAGCCCGCGGGTCGCATCGCTCAGCGGCACGGTCACGACGACCACGTCGGATGCGGCCAGCAGGTCGTGCAGGGCCGAGTCGGGCCCGACCCACTCCAGCTCGACGCCTTCGGGCAGCGGGGCGTCGGGGTTGCGGCGTACGGCCCGGACCTTCATCCCCATCGCGGAGCCGAGCCGGGCCACGCTCGAGCCGATCTCGCCGAAGCCGACGATGCCCAAGGTACGGCCGGCCAGCACGCCGCCGAAGGGGTAGTCGCCGGAGACGATCGCGTTGCTCCACACGCCGCGGCGCATGTCTGCCTCGGACCGCAGGACGCCGCGCAGCAGCATCATCGACACCATCATCACGTGCTCGGCGATGGAGCGGCCGTGGTGGTAGGTGTTGGCCAGACGTACGTCACCGGGCAACGCCTCGAGCGGGATCCGGTCCACTCCGGCGCCGGTGACGTGCACCAGCCGGAGCCGGGGCATCGCGGCCAGCAGCTCAGGCGTGGTGGAGGAGCAGACCAGCACCTCGGCCGTCGCGGCGGCCTCGGCCAGCCGTGGGTCATCTCCCCATGCGAACGTCCACTCGTGCGGCGAGGCGCCGTTGCGGGTCAGCACGTCGGTGAAGCGGGCCATGATCGGCTCGGTCACCAGCAGGTTCAGCGGCGTGGGCGGAGCAGTGGGGGACACGTCCGCGATTGTGTCATGTGTCTACATCCGTGGAAAAGCGTTCCGTATAAGGGGTCAGGTCCAGGTGAGGGAGTTACGGATCGGGCCGACCACGCGGACGATCCGGTCCGCTGCCTGGCGAAGGGCGGCGATGACCTCGGCTTCCCGCTCGGGGGTGAGCCGGGCGATCGGGATGGAGGCACTGATCGCGTCGGAGACCGGCTCGTCGTAGTCCAGGGCGACGGCGATGCAGCGCAGCCCGAGGGTGTTCTCCTCGTTGTCGATCGCGTAGCCGCGCCGGCGGGTCGCATCGAGCTCAGCGGCCAGGGCCTCTCGGTCGGTGAACGTGTGCGGCGTGAGCGGTGCGAGCTCGGCCGGCAGATGGCCGGCGACCTCGTCGGGTGGCAGCGTGGCGAGGATCGACTTGCCCAGCGAGGTCGAGTAGGCGGGCAGCCTGCGACCGACCCGGCTGTAGGGGCGGAGGTACTGCGACGACTCGCGGGTGGCGAGGTAGACCACGTCGGCGCCGTCGAGACGTCCGAAGTGGAAGGTCTCGTCGAGCTGCTCGCGGAGTTCGACGAGGAACGGTGTCACCTGGGGCAGGTAGGGGTCGGTGTCGAGGTAGCTGGTGCCGGCCAGCAGGGCCCGGATGCCGATGCCGTAGAGCGTGCCGGTCGCGTCGCTGCGTACCCAGCCGTGTTTGGCGAGCGTACGGAGCAGGGCGTGCAGGCTGCTGCGGGGAACCCCGAGCGCCTCGCTCAGCTCACGCAGCCGCACCGGGCGGTTCTGGCGCGCGGCGAGGAACTCGAGGATCTCCACCGTGCGGGCGGCGGACTTCACCTCGCGCACCCCTCCGGTAGTGGCGTCGGGCGCGGCAACGTCGTTCATGTCCGCAGGGTAATGCGCGGGTCAGATGCCCGTCCACGTATGAAGATTGTCTCCCGGTTCGGGGCCGTTGCGCAGCCGCGTCTGCCACCCGTGCTGGTCCCAGGTCGCCGGCTCGGTGCCCCGGATGAACTGTTCGACGGCCATCACGAAGCGCCCGGGATCGGAGCGGAACGGGAAGTGGCCGGCGCCCTCGAACACCTCGAGCGTGGCCTGGGGCATCGCCGCCTGTGCCTGCGCGGCGTGGCGGTAGGGGATGACGCCGTCGCGGTCGCCCCAGATCATCAGCAGCGGGATGTTCGCGGCCAGGTAGCAGCGATCGAGCATCGTGACGACCTGGCCGCGCCAGTCGACGACAGCGCGCAGGGTCCGGGCGAACGCCTGGCGGGAGTGGGTGTCGGGCAGCGCGTCGACGATCCGGGCCAGGTCCAGGACGTCGACGCCGAGGTCGTGATCGATGCGGCGCAGCAGGCCGAGGGAGGCGGACATCCCGATCCGCGATATCGGCAGCCGCAACAGCTTGAGCAGCTCCGGGGCCAGCGGCAGGGTCGCGAGTCGCAGCCAGGTCGAGACGCCGCGCCCGGAGCCGCCGTTGGAGACCAGCACGATCCGCTCGACCAGCTGTGGGTACTGGTAGGCGAGCTGCATCGCGATGCCGCCGCCGAGCGAGTGGCCGACGAGGGTGACCCGCTCCACGTCCAGCACGGACAGGAGGTCGCGCATGCCGTTGGCGAAACCGCCGATCGAGTAGTCGGCGCGTGGTTTGTCGGAGTCGCCGTGACCGAGGAGGTCGGGAGCGATGACCAGATGGTTGTCGGCGAACATGGGCAGAACGTCGTCCCAGGTCCGCGAGCTGTCGCCGATCCCGTGGATGAACATGATCGCGGAGCCGTCACCGCCGATGCGGAACGCGCGCTTGTATCCGTGGATCACCCGAGACTGCTGCTCGATCACCCGCGTCATGATTGCACGCTAGTCGCCATGGGTTTCAAGCGTGTTGCCGCTGCGCCGGCGGGGGTGCCCGAAGGGGCCGCCCGGTGAACCGGGCGGCCCCGCGGTTGGGGTGGATGTGGGGGATCAGGGGTCGATCACGATGGTGCAGGTGACCGTCCGTGGTGACGGGTCGATCGCGATGCCCTCATGGGTGATCGTGTCGTCCCAACCGGTGGCGGTGCCGGTGTCCGGTGCGACGCCGGTGTTCTCGCAGGTCATCGACGTCAGGCTGGTCTCGCCAGAGCCGCCGTCACGGAAGTTGACCTGGATGTCGGCGAGCGGCGCGTTGGTGAACGTCGCGACCGCCGCGCCTGTCGGCTGGTTGTCGGTGCAGTTCGTGCCGCTGACCACGGTGACGGTCTGTGCGTCACCGGGGGCGTCGGCGTACCCGGGAGGCGGCGACGTCTCCGTCACGTCGTAGTCGCCGAGCGAGAGCCCGGAGACGCAGACCTCGCCGACATCGGCATCCTGGTCGCCGGCGCCGTTGTCGGTCACGCTGGTGCCGTCGTAGGAGAAGACCGCTCCGGCGTTGGTGACTGCGCCACCCTTGGTGCTGTTCTTCACGATCTTCAGCGCCCCGAGCTGGAGCTCGTTGGTGTAGGTGCAGTCGAGTACGTCGTCGGCGTCGTTGATCGCGAACGTCACCGTGGCCCCGTTGAAGCTGGGACTCACTCCGGTGCTGGCATCACAGTTGACGCTGACGAAGGACCAGTCGGATGGGATCACGTCTTCGACGACGGTGTAGCCGGTGCCGAAGAGCACGGTCTTGCCGTAGTCCTTCACGCCGTCATCCTGGAGCGTGAACGTGTTCGCTGAGGTGGGATCGGTGCCGAACGCCTTGGTGTAGCCGAAGTTGGTGGCGTTGGGGTCCTCGTCCGGGAGCGTCTGCTTGCGGATGATCACCTGGCCACAATTCTGCAGGTTGATCCCGACCGGTGCCACGAAGTCCTTCAGCTGAGAGGTGAAGGAGTCCGAGGAACGGCTCTTCAGCATCGCGCTGCCGAACGACGCGCACTTGTTGGGCTGGAACAGCAGCCGCAGGTCGATCTGCGCTTCCCCGAAGGTCCGGGCCTGTTTCGAGCCCGTGCTGATCAGGCCGTCGGAGTCCGCGGCCGGGATGGCCGAGGAGTTGATGGTGCCGGCCGCGCACGGAGCGCCGCCGCAGGTGGCGGAGGGGACGTCCAGGTCGGTGGTCGGACCCCAGGCGCTGCCGGTCCATCGGCGTGCGGAGATGTCCGCACGGGAGCCGCCCTGGTCGATGGCGTACTCGATGAGCAGGTCGCCGGCGGTGCGTACGACGTTGGGCCCGGAGGCGCACTTGGTGCTGGACTGGTTGAACTCGAAGTCCATCAGCGTGGTGCCGCTCGGCTCGCTCACCCGGCTCCAGGCGAGGTTCAGGAACCCGGGGTGGCTTCCGGTGCCGGCTTCCCGGTAGACGTGGAAGCTCAGCAGGTCGCTCTTGTTCGGCGGGATCGAGTCGGTCACCTCACCGGGACAGGAGGTGTCCTCCTTGACGCCGCCGGCGTAGGAGTTGTCGCCGGTGCCGTTGACCTTGTCGGTGGCGCGGATCTCGGTGACGCTTGCCCAGTCGAGCGAGGGGGCCGGGTCATCGACCTTGAGGTTGGCGTCGACGTCGATCTCGAAGTTGCTGCCCGCGAGGCTGGCTTCGGGGTGGGACGCCGAGGCGCCGGAGGCGACGAGTGCCGTGGCGACGAGGGCGGTGGCGCACAGCGCCGCCAATCTCTTGAAGAACCTCGGCTTGGTTGCGCGAGGCATGAGTGGGCTCGGTATCGAGCGCATGGCGTGTCCCCTTTCAGAGACTTCGCGGTCGCTGTCTACAGGAGAAGGCGGGCTCGCTCCCCAGAGGCGGGCTCCGTCGGCGCGTGTGGCTGCGGCCTGGACGGTTGCTGTCTTCAACGGGGACGGGGATCGGCTGGGGGTTCGATGCTCTTTCCGCGTTATTCGATCGTTATCCCGCTCGGGGTACTTCCGCATGCCGAAGATCGGGTATGTGGTCTTTACCTAGCGGCGGCCGCGGTCGTCGTTCGGGTGGGCCCGACTGATCTCGCTCCGTTGCCCTTACCTGCTCGTTACCGGACCTCAACGGCTCGGTCATCCCGGCCCCGGATCATGGTTACCGAGGACCTTCCCCCACCTGTGTCCGAACCACGTGAAGGAGCCGGAGATGGCCGTCGACGTCCCGAACATCCACCGCGAGAGCCGCATGGCCCGGCTCATTCGGTGGGCCGACGACTACACGCTGTGGGCGTTCAACCCGCCCGATGCGCTGGCGCCGGGTGGATCCCCGACCCGCCGCGCCATTGCCGACCTGCCGGACGACCCGGCTGCGACGCTCCGTGACCTCGAGCACCAGCGCTGCCAGGTCGACAGGCATCTCGAGGATCTGCACGACGAGAGCGCGCGGGCCGTACGGCTGCTGCGGCGACGCGGCTGGTCGTTCGGGCGGATCGCAGCGGAGACCGGGATCAGCAACCAGCGCGTCGCCCAGCTCGCTCGAAGCTCGCTGGGCGCCGCCAGGTGACGATCCGGTGGTGACCGCGGCTCAGCGTGCCGCGGTCACCGTCTCGTTCCCGTCAGCGGTCTCCATCGCGGCGGCGCTCCGGCCGAGCAGCGCGCGGGAGCACACCAGGGAGATCACGGTGGTGACGACGCCGAAGGCGACAGGCACGACGATGCTGCCGGAGGTGTCGAGGAGCCACTGCAGGATCATCGGCGTGGTCCCGCACAGCGCACCGGAGAGGCCGTACGTGACCGAGATGCCGGTGTAGCGGACCCGGGCCGGGAAGGCCTGGGCGAGCATGCCGGCCATGACCGCGTAGAACATCACGTCGGGGATGGTGGCCATCACCGCGCCGATCATCGCGAGGGTCCAGTTCCCGGTGCCCATCAGCACGAACATCATCGCAAGCGCGGGAATCTCGAGGGCGAGCAGGACCGTGACCAGGGTGCGCGGGTTCCAGCGGGTGGCCATCACCGCGCCGAACGGCTGCACGAAGAACTGCACGACGCTGGCGATCAGGATGATGGTGAGGAAGGAGTCCTTCTCGAAGCCGAGGTGGGTCGTGGCCCAGGAGAGCGCGAAGGTGTCGCGGGCGTAGACGACCACGAAGACGCACAGGATCCCGAAGACGCCGAGGGTCAGCTCGCGGGAGTTGCTGCGGAACAGCTCGATCACCGGGACCCGGACGACCTCGTCGCGCTCCTGGAGGTCCTTCATCGCCGGGGACTCCTCCAGGCTGAGCCTGATCACGAGCCCGACCACGACCAGCGCGGCCGACGCAAGGAACGGCAGTCGCCAGGCCCACTCGAGCAGCGCGTCGTCGGGAAGCAGGCCGGTCACGGCGAGGAAGCTGAGGGTGGCCAGGATCCGGCCGGCGGGGGAGCCCTGCTGGGCGAAGGCGCCGAACAGGAAGCCGCGGTCGGGGCGGGTGTGCTCGGTCGCGATCAGCACCGCACCGCCCCACTCGCCGCCCACGGCGAGGCCCTGCAGCAGCCGGAGGATGATCAGCAGCACCGGCGCGGCGGCACCGATGGCCGCGTGCGTCGGCAGCAGGCCGACGCCGACCGTGGTGACGCCCATCAGCAGCAGCGTCAGGATCAAGGAGCGCTTGCGGCCGATCCGGTCACCGAGGTGGCCGAAGACCACACCGCCGAGCGGCCGGGTCAGGAACCCGACGGCGAACGTCGCGAAGGAGAGCAGGGTCGCGACCGCGGGCTCGGCGTTGCTGAAGAAGAGTGGCCCGAAGACCAGAGCGGACGCGGTGCCGTAGATGTAGAAGTCGTACCACTCGATGGTGGTGCCGACGAACGCGGCGATGCCCGCCTTGCGGGCCATCCGTTCGTCGGGGACGCGCGTTGACTGGGTCATGGGACTTGCTCCTCCGGGGGTTGTGTGTCGTCACGCACCGGAATGCTGTGTGACCGCGTTCACACTAGGAAGCCGCGCCATTGCACGTCCAACACCAAATCTAGATGGCATTGATATCACCCGTGAGCCCAATGGTGCTCCGGGCATGCCGAGGCCGCCGATCGTCACAGGGAGGATCGGCGGCACTCGGGATGCGTCAGGGAAGGACGAGCGTGATGCTCTCTGCGACGCAGACCGGTCGCTCGGCGCCTTCGGCCTCGACGGTCCAGCCGAGCAGCACCTGGGTCCCGGCCGGGACCGCCCGGACCTCCTTGATCCGCGGCGTGGCCCGGATCTTCGTGCCGACCTTGACCGGCGCGGGGAACCGCACCTTCTCGAGACCGTAGTTGAGCCGGGCGGACCCGGTATCGATGGTGTAGAGCTCGGCGGCGAAGGCCGGCAGCATCGACAGCGTGAGGTAGCCGTGTGCGATGGTGCCGCCGAAGGAGGAGGCGGCGGCGCGCTCGACGTCGACGTGGATCCACTGCTGGTCGCCGCTGAGCTCCGCGAAGCGGTCCACGCGCTCCTGGGTGATCTGCACCCAGTCCGTGGTGCCGAGCTCGTCGCCGACGGCGGCCTCGATCGCCGCGATCGAGGTGAACGTACGCATCAGACCACCCGCTCGAAGACGGCGGCGAGGCCCTGGCCGCCGCCGATGCACATGGTCTCGAGGCCGTAGCGGGCCTCGCGGCGGTGCAGCTCGCGGGCGAGCGTGCCGAGCATCCGTACGCCGGTGGCGCCGACGGGGTGGCCGAGGGAGATGCCGGAGCCGTGGACGTTGGTGCGCTCGAGGTCCTCGTCGGTGAACTTCCACTCGCGCATCACCGCGAGCGCCTGGGCGGCGAAGGCCTCGTTGAGCTCGATGAGGTCGATGTCGGCCAGGGTCAGGCCGGCCTTGGCGAGGGCCGCCTCCGTGGCGGGGACGGGGCCGATGCCCATCACGTCAGGACGTACGCCGGCGGCGGCCCAGGACACGAGCCGGACCAGCGGTCGCAGGCCGAGGCGCTCGGCGAGGTCGGCGGTGGTGACCAGGCACATGGCGGCGGCGTCGTTCTGGCCGCTGGCGTTGCCGGCGGTGACGGTCGCCTCGGGGTCGGAGGGGCCGAGGATCGGGCGCAGCTTCGCGAGCGACTCGATGGTGGTGTCGGCGCGGGGGTGCTCGTCGGTGTCGACCACGACATCGCCCTTCCGGGACGGCACGGTGACCGGCACGATCTCCTCGGCGAAGACACCGCTCTGCTGGGCGGCGACGGCGCGCTGGTGGGAGCTGACGGCGAGGCGGTCCTGCTCCTCGCGGCCGATGGCGTACTCCCGGCGCAGGTTCTCGGCGGTCTCGAGCATGCCGCCGGGTACCGGGTGGAACCGGCCGCCTGGGGTCTGCCGTCCGCGGGTGAGGCCGTCGTGGATCTGTACGCCGGTGCGCGCGCCGCCCCAGCGCATGTCGAGGGAGTAGAAGGCGACGTTGCTCATCGACTCGGCGCCGCCGGCCACCACGATCTCGCTGGCGCCGGAGGCCACCTGCATCACCGCGTTGGCGACGGCCTGTAGCCCGGAGCCGCAGCGACGGTCGACCTGCTGGCCGCCGACGGTGACCGGGAGCCCGGCGTCGAGTCCGACCACCCGTCCGATCGCCGGTGCCTCGGCGTTGGGGTAGCAGTGGCCGAGGATGACGTCGTCGATCCGCTCCGGGTCGATGCCGGTGCGGGCGAGCAGGCCCTGCAGCGCGGTGACGCCGAGGTCGACCGGGCTCAGGTCCTTGAAGACGCCGCCGTAGCGGCCGATCGGGGTGCGGACGGGTTCGCAGATGACCACGTCGCGGGCGGTGTCACTCATGGTTGGTGCCTTTCAGAGGTGAGGGTGGTCAGCTCGGCCGTCAGGCCGGCCAGCGCGGTGCCGTCGGGGCGCCGCAGCGCTACATCGGCAGTGTCTGGGGTGGAGCGATCGACCAGGACCTGGGCAGGGTCGCCGCAGAAGAGGGGAGCGGTGTTGCGGTGCCGCAGGCGGCGTACGACGCGGTCGGGGTGTGCCAGCCGAAGGGCCTCGGCGAGGACGAGTGTCGAGAGCGGGCCCTGCACGACCAGCCCGGGATAGCCCTCGACCCGGGTGGCGTAGGGCCAGTCGTAGTGGATCCGGTGCGGGTTTGCTGTCGCCGCGCTGAACCGCATGAGCAGGGTCGGGTCGGTGACGAACCGCCAGCCGTCGTCTTCGGCCACCAGCGGCGGGCCGGCGGGTGCGATCGCCGAGGCGGGCTCGGGGTCCGGGAACGACGTCGGCGCCGGTGCGGCATCGCGGTAGATCAGATCCTGCCGCTCCTCCACGAGCAGGTCGTCCCGATCGGCGTCGAAGAGCCGGGTATGGACCGTGACGATCGCCAGCCGGCCGCTGCGGCCCTCCTTCTCCTCGACCGAGACGACCTCGGACTCGCGGACGACCTCGGTGCCGACCCGGAGGTCGCCGTGGAAGGTCACCTCGCCGCCGGCGAACATCCGTCGGGGCAGGTCGATCGGCGGTAGGAAGTCGCCGCGGCGCGGATGGCCGTCGACCCCGACGACCGACGACACCGGCCAGCGCGGCAGCGCGACCCAGTGCCACAGCGGCGGGAGTACGTCCCCGGCGGCGGGCACCGGAGCGCCGCTGTCGAGGAGAGCGCCGAGTGTGGCGACCGGCCCCGCGTCGAGGGTCTCGACCGACGCCACCCGACGCGGCCGCCAGGTCACATGAACCTTCCGCCGGTCACCTCGGCGACCGTGCCGGTCATGTACGAGGAGAGCGAGGAGGCGTAGAAGAGCGCGACGTTGGCGATCTCGGCCGGCTCACCGGCGCGACCCATCGGGATCTCGGCCATCTTCTCGTCCCAGATCCGCTGCGGCATCGCCTCGGTCATGGCGGAGCGGATCAGCCCGGGCTGGATCGCGTTGACCCGGACCCCGTGGTGAGCCATCTCCTTGGCCGCGGCCTTGGTGAGGCCGACGATGCCGGCCTTCGCGGCCGAGTAGTTGGTCTGCCCGACCATGCCGACCTTGCCGGAGATCGAGGAGATGTTCACGATCGCGCCGGACTTCTGCTCGCGCATCCGGGCGGCGGCGAGCCGGGTGCCGTGCCAGCAGCCCTTGAGGTGCACGGCGATCACCTGGTCGAACTGGTCCTCGGTCATCTTCCGCATCGTCGCGTCGCGGGTGATGCCGGCGTTGTTGACGACGATGTCGAGCGAGCCGTACGTCGCGACCGCGGTCTCCAGAGCGCGCTCCACATCCTCGGCGCTCACCACGTCGCACGCCACGCCGGTCGCCACGTCCGGGCCCAGCTCCTTGGCCGCGGCCTCGGCGGCGGCGCCGTCGAGATCGGCGAGCACCACCCGCGCCCCCTCCGCCACGAAGCGCTCGGCGACGGCGAGGCCGATGCCCTGCGCGCCTCCGGTGATGACCGCGGTCCGGTTCTCGAGAAGTGCCATGTCAGTTCTTTCCCTTCTGGTCGCGCGCCACCAGCTGGGCGGCGATCACGTTGCGCTGGATCTCGTTGGTGCCCTCGCCGACGATCATCAGCGGGGCGTCGCGGAAGTAGCGCTCCACGTCGTACTCCTTGGAGTAGCCGTAGCCGCCGTGCACCCGCACCGCGTCGAGGGCGACCTGCATGGCCGCCTCCGAGGCGAAGAGCTTGGCCATCCCGGCCTCCATGTCGGCGCGGTCGCCGGCGTCGAGCCGCTCGGCTGCGTCGAGGGTCATCAGCCGGGCGGCGCGCATCTTGGTGCCCATCTCGGCGAGCAGGTTCCCGACCGACTGGTGCTTCCAGATCGGTTTGCCGAAGCTCTCCCGGGTCTGGGCGTACGAGAGCGCGTCGTCGAGCGCGGCCTGGCCGACGCCGACTGCGCGGGCGGCGACCTGGATTCGGCCGACCTCGAGGCCGCGCATCATGTGGCCCCAGCCGAGGTCGGGGGTGCCGCCGAGGACCGCGGTCGCCGGGACCCGCATCTTGTCGAAGGTGAGCTCGCAGGCCTCGATGCCGCGGTAGCCGAGCTTGGGGATCTTGCCCGAGACGGTGAGCCCGTCGCCGGGTTCGACCAGCACCACGCTCATGCCGTTGTGCGCGGGCGAGGCGGAGCGGTCGGTGACGCAGAGCAGCCCGATCAGGCCGGCGTGCTGGGCGTTGGAGATCCAGGTCTTCGAGCCGGTGATGACCAGCTCGTCCCCGTCGGCGTCGGCGAACGTACGCATCCCCTGCAGGTCGCTGCCACCGGACGGCTCGGTCAGCGCCATCGTGGCGCGCAGGCTGCCGTCGGCCATCCGGGGCAGGTAGGACTCCTGCTGCTGCGGGGTCCCGTAGTGACGGACCAGGTAGCTGATCACGGAGTGTCCGCCGATCGCGCCGGCCAGACTCATCCAGCCACGGGCGAGCTCCTCGGTCACCCGCGCGAAGCAGGCCGTGCTCACGTCGACGCCGCCGTGCTCTGCGGGCACCAGGAGGCCGAAGAAGCCGAGCTTCTTCATCTCCTCGATGAGCTCTGTGGGATAGATGTCGTCGGCCTCGAACTCGCGCACCCGGGGGCGTACGCGCTCGTCGACGAAGTCGGCGACAAGCCGGACCATGTCCTGCTCGTCGGGGGTCAGGCTGCTCATCGGGCTGCTCCTGGGGTGGGTCGGTTGAGAAAGACGATGCGGCGGGCGCGGGCGACGACGGGGGCGTCGACCATCCGGCCGTCGACGAGGGCGACGCCGTCCTCGGTCGCGGCGGCCAGGACGCGCTCGGCCCAGGCGACCTCGTCGGGGGTGGGCGCCAGGGCCGCGGCGGCAGGCGCCACCTGGTCGGGGTGGATGCAGAGCTTGCCGGCGAACCCGAGAGCCGCGGCCGCGGTGACATCGGCGGTGAGCCGCTCGTGATCGCGTACGTCGCCGGTGACGCCGTCGATCGGGCCGGCCAGGCCGCCGACGGCCGAGGCGAGCACCAGGTTCCCGCGCGCAGGCGCGAGGGCGGGTGCGTGGTCCGGATCGACGCCGAGCTCGGCGGCCAGGTCAAAGCTGCCGAAGGCGAGGCGTACGACTCCGGGGGAGCGAGCCAGGTCGATGGCCCGTGCGACGCCGAGCGCCGTCTCGACCAGGGCGACGACGGCGGAGCCGCCGGGGAGGGCGGCCACGACCGCCGCCACGGACTCGGGGCTGTCGGCCTTCGGCAGCAGCACCAGCGACGGTCCGTCGAGGGCCGCGAGCGCGGCGACGTCGGCGTCGTGCCAGGTGGTGCCGGTGGCGTTGATCCGCACAGCGACGGTGATCGCTGCCCGGGGGAGCCAGTCGGTGACGTGGGCGCGGGCCGCGTCCTTGTGCGCCGGGGCGACGGCGTCCTCGAGGTCGAGGACCACGACGTCGGGGCCGGCGGCGGCAGCCTTGGCGAACCGCTCCGGCCGGTCCCCGGGGACGAACAGCCAGGTGCGTGCGGTCTCGGCGCTGCTCATCGCGCCACCACCTCCCGGGTGCCGATGACGCCGCGGGTGAGCAGGTCGTCCAGCCGCTCCGCGGCCAGGCCGAGGGCGCCGGAGAGCACCTCGCCGGTGTCCTGCCCGACGGCGGGAGCCGGCAGGGGAGCGGTCCGGTGGCCGTCGACGGTGATCGGCGCGCCGGGGGCGAGCAGTTCGCCGACGCCGGGCTGGCTGACGGTCGAGAACAGCGGGTGCTCGCGCAGCAGCCGGGCGTCATCGGAGGCGAGGTCGCGGAAGCTGCGGTAGGGCGACCACAGGATTCGGGTCTTCGACAGCGCCTTCGTGACGTACGCCGTGTCGTGCTGCTCGAACCAGGCGGCGATCAGGCCGCCGAGCACGGTGCGGTGCCGGAACCGCGCGCCCTCGTCGGAGAAGTCGGCGTCGAGCGCGCGGGCCAGTGCGGCCACCGCCTCGGCGAGGCCGGTGATGCCCAGCAGGTCCGACCACTGCCGTGGGGTGAGGGCCACCAGCATGAAGCGGTCGCCGTCCGCGGTGGTGAAGTCGCGGCCGAAGGTGCCGTAGACGTGGTTGCCGATCGAGCCGCGCTCGCCCTCCGGCCGCAGTTGCGCCTCGGCGAGGTAGCCGAGGTTGCCGGCGGCCGCGAGGGCGACGTCCTCCAGGGCGACCCGCACCTCGGCGCCCTCGCCGGTGACCGCGCGCCGGTGCTCGGCGGCGAGCAGGCCGGTCGCGAGGTGGAGACCGGCCGCGAGGTCCCAGGCCGGCACGACACCGTTCACCGGTGACGCATGCTCCTCCGGGCCGGTCACGAGCGGGAAGCCGGTGCCGGCCTGCACGGTGTAGTCGACGGCGGTGCCGCCGTCGTGGCGCCCGGTGAGGAGCACGTGGATGACGTCGTCGCGGCGGGCGCGCAGCGCGGCGTACCCGAGCTCCGACCAGCGCTCGGTGTTGGTGACCACGATGCCGCCGAACGGGCCGCCCGAGACGACCAGGTCCGCGACCAGCTGCCGTCCCTCCGGGTGGGTGCAGTCGACGGCGATGGCCTTCTTGCCGGGGTTGAGGCCGTTCCAGTAGAGGCTGGAACCGTCGTCGCTGAGTGGCCACCGGGTGCGGTCGGGCCCACCCTCGACGGGCTCGACGCGGATGACCTCCGCGCCGAGCTGCGCCAGTGTGGTGCCACACAGCGGGGTGGCGACGAAGCTGGACACCTCGACCACGCGCAGGCCGGCGAGCGGTCCGGGAGCGGGGTCAGGAGCGGGGTCAGCGGTGGTCATGGAACACCCTTTCTGTGGCGGGCCGAGAGGTGGCGGAGGGGCCGGCCATCGCCCAGGTAAGGGCGACCGCGGCGACCGGGGCGCCGTAGACGAGGGAGAGGTTTCCGGTCGGATAGGCGATCGCGACCCAGGAGTAGCCGACGGCCAGGCCGGTGAAGCGGAGCATGTTGTGGAGCCCGAGCGCGACACCGTCGGCGGCGGCCGGCGAGGTCATCAGACCGAGCGCGGAGGTCGCCTGAACCACCCCGATCGCCGAGCCGGTCAGCACGAGCGCGGCCACGGTGAGCGTGACGACCGTGCCGGGCTCGGAGGCGGTCGCGGCCAGGGGCAGGGCGAGCAGGCCGAGCGCGAGCAGCACCAGCCCGCCGCGCAGCGTGCGCCGGGCGGTGAACCGCTCGGTGACCCGGGAGGAGAGCGGCGCCGCGAGCGTCATCGCCAGGGCCAGCGCGAGCATGGTGATGCCGATGTGTCCCGGGCCCAGGCCGAGATCGCGGCCCAGGTGCAGGGGAGTGGCGACGATCGCGACGCCGAGGCAGCCCATCACCGTGCCGGCGGCCATCGTGCTCGCGACGAACCTCCGCTCGGTGAGGAGGCCGGGTGGGACGAACGGTCCGGCACTCGTGCGCCCGAGCTGGCTGTGCACCGCCAGGGCGAGCACGCCGACGGCCGCCATCCCCGCGGCCACCGCGACCTCGCCGTGCTGTCCGAGCCAGCTGACCGAGCCGACGAGCGCGCCGATCCCGACCAGAAGCGTCGCCATCCCGCTGACGTGGAGCGGAGCGTACGAGGCGGGCACGTCGGGCACGACGGTCAGGCACAGCACCAGCAGTACCGCGCTGAGCGTGGCGTGGGTGAGGAACACCCACCGCCAGCCGAGGGTGTCGGCGACCAGCCCGCCGAGCGGCGGCCCGAGCGCCTGGCCGACGCCGATCGCGGCTGCCCAGGCGGCCATCACCCGGGCTCGGTTGCCGGCCCAGTGCCGGCCGAGCACCTGCTGGATCGCGGGCGGCACCGCCGAGCAGGCGATCCCCTGCAGGGCGCGCATCACGACCAGGAAGCCGAGTCCCTGGCTGAAGGCCGCGCTCGCCTGTGCGGCCACCATCAGCAGCAGCGACCCTGCGAGCACCCGCCGGGAGCCGAACCGCTGGCACATCCAGCCCGAGACCGGCGCGAAGACGACCATCGCGAGCGTGAACGCGCTCACCGCGAAGACGATCCCACGCGGCGAGGCCCCGATCGCGTGGGCGATCACGTTGATCGGTGCGCTGATGATCGTGCTCGACAGGGTGCCGAGCGTGGAGCACGCCAGCAGGGCGACGTACGCCGACCGGCGCGGTTCCAACGTGATGGTGGACGGGCTCATCGGAGGTAGAGCCGCACCGTGTCGATCTCGTCGCGGAGCAGCCTGACCTCCTCGACGGTCGGCCGTGCGGTCTCGCGTACGTCATCGGCGACGGCGATGTCCCAGCCGGTCGCGGCACGGACGTCGTCGACGGTGAGGCCGGGGTGGACCTCGCTGATCTCGAGCTCGCCGAGCTTGTCGGGGCGGCGCAGCACCGCCATCGGGGTGATCACGGTCGAGACCCCGTGGCCGCGAGGCACCATCCGGGGGTCCTCCTCGTACGCGCGCACCGGGCTGGGCGAGGTGCAGAAGTCGAGCTGCGCCGGAAGGGCGCCGGGATCGTGGCGGCGCAGCACGACGATGCACTCGCCGGCGTTCGGCATGATCTCCGCGGCGCCGCCGGCACCGGGGAGCCGGACGGCGGGCTTGTCCCAGTCGCCGATGAAGCTGGTGTTGAGGCTGCCCCAGCGGTCGATCTGGGCGGCGCCGAGGAAGCCGACGTCGACATGGCCGCGCTGCAGGACGTAGCCGAAGAGCGCGGGCATGCTCAGCACCGCGGCGGCGCCGGAGACCAGCACCGAGTCGGCGATGCCCTCCGCCAGGCCCTCCGGCTGTGCGCCGCAGACGCCTGACTCGTAGACCAGCTCGACGTCGGGGTTCACGGTGCGGCGTGCCAGGTCGACGGCGAGCGTCGGCAGCCCGACGCCCGCGAAGACCCGGTGCTTGCCGACGAGCTGCCGGGCCGCGACCGCGGCGAGGAACTCGGTGCTGGACGGAGCCACGTCGGAAAGTGCGGCGTTCACGAAGCCACCTCCTTGGCCGCGCGGCGGCGGCCGAAGTCGACGGGCTGCGAGGGCCGAGGAGCGACACCGAGCCCGTCCCAGCGCTCCGCTCCGAGCTTGTCGAGGTACGCAGCGCGGTCGGGCACCTGGTGCACCCACTCCTCGAGCCAGCCGAGCACCGCCTCACGGTCGCGGCTGATCGGCGTCCACTCGCGGTAGAAGGCGTTGTCGCGGTCGTAGTGGCCCTGCGTGTAGGACGGATGCGCGCCGCCGGGAACCTCCACCACGGCGGTGACCGCGTGGGACGGCAGCACGGTGCGGTTCGGGTCGGAGCGGACCACGTCCTCCTCGACGATCTCCTCGACCGTCGCGATCACGGTCTCGGCTGCGTACGCCGCTTCCTGCTGGGCCCCGACGATGCCCCACATCTGGACGTTGCCGGAGCGGTCGGCGCGCTGGGCGTGGACGATCGTCACGTCCGGGCGCAGCGGCGGCACGACGTAGATGTCGGGTCCGCCGTAGGGATCGGAGACCTTGCGGACCAGCGGGTTGAGCTTCGGTAGGTCGCTGCCGGCGTACGAACGGAGTGGGAAGAACGGCAGCCCGGCGGCGCCCGCCTGGTAGCGGCAGACCATGCCGTAGTGGCTGTACTCCTCGACCTCGAGCGGTTGCGGGTCGGCGTTCTCCACCCGGCGCCGGACCTCGTGCAGGGAGCCCGCCGAGCCGCTGGCGAAGAAGGAGGCCACGAGCTTCGAGACGCAGCCGGCGGCGATCATCTGGTCGGCCAGCAGGTCGGGGGTCATCCGGCAGAACGTCAGGTCCCGGCGGCCCTGGCGGATGATCTCGTGGCCCGCGGCGAACGGGATCAGGTGGCCGAAGCCCTCCAGCGCGACCGTCATGCCGTCCCGTACGTGGGTGGCCACCGCCGAGCTGAGATCGGTGACCTTGTCGGGCGCGGCCATGGGTGCTCCTCGGGGGCGGGCGGGGGTTGGTCAGTGGTCCCAGCCTGACGCCAGCAGCGTGCCGAACTCCAATACTTCTTCCGCCGCTCACTGTTGACGGATACGTATGAATAGTTCGAGACAGATATCGAAAGTGACGACAAACGACGGCACAATGAGCCGCGTGGACCCTGCCTCTCCTGCCGCTGACACCCATGCCGCCGTGACCCTCGACGAGCTGCTCGACCTCCTCGACCTGAGCCGCGTCGACGAGTCGACTAGCCGGGTCAGTCACTGGATCGGACAACCGCAGCAGCATCCCGCCGGCAGGCTCTTCGGCGGACTCCTCCTGGCGCAGGCGCTGGTCGCCGCCGGCCGCGGTGTCGGGGCCGACCAGCGGATCATCAGCCTGCAGGCCGACTTCGTCGGCGGAGTGCCTACGGACCGGCCGCTGCACTGGGAGGTCACGGTCGTCTCGGACGCGCCGTCGCTGGCGACCCGGCGCAGCCGGCTGCTCGACGACGCGGGGGAGGAGCTCTTCGGAGCGGTCACCCGGTGGGCGACGGTACGCGCCGACCTGCCGTCCCACAGCTCGCTCCGGCCGCGGCCCGCTCCCGACCCCGAGACGCTGCCGGACCTGGCCGACCGGTTCGGCTCGGACGAGCGGATCCCGCCCTGGTGGCGGCTGCACCGACCGGTCCACTTCCGGCACGCGGTGGCCCCGCCGTAATTCACCGTCGCCGAGCCCGGTGACCGGCAGAGCAGCTTCTTCCGGGCGACCGGCCCGCTGCCGGACGACCCGGTCCTGCGGGCGGCGCTGGTCGCCTACGTGAGCGACATGAGCATCCTCGAGGCGTCGTTCCTGGCGCTCGGGTCGGCTCGGCACAAGCCTGGCGCCCGGATCCTCAGCCTGACCCACGCATTGACGTTCCATGCCGCCTCGGACCTGACCGACTGGCACCAGTTCGACTGCCGCGTGGAGTCGGTCGCCCACGGACGTGCCCACGGCGTTGGTGAGCTGTTCGACGAGACCGGTCGCCATGTCGCCACCGCGTCGCAGGTCGGTCTGGTGAAGGTGGCGACCGACCGCTGACCGGTGGTCAGGCAGGCGGGGTCGACGGCAGCTCCGGTGTCGGCAGGGCCTCCTCCGAGGCGCGCAGCACCGCGTGCAGCGCCGGGCTCCGGTCCTCCTGCCGCCAGGCGAGCTGCTGGAACGTCGGGCGGTCGCACTCGCTGATCCTGACCACCTCGATGCCGGTCTGCACGACGTTGGCGATCGCGGTGTCGAGCGTGAACGTGATGCCGACGCCGGCCGCGACCAGCGCGACCGCGGTCCAGCTGTCGGGCGCGGTCTGCACGATGTTGGGCACGAACCCGGCCTGGGACGCCGTCTCGATGAAGGCGTCGCGCACGCTGGAGCCGGGGTCGGCGGGCAGTGCCACGAACGGCTCGTCCCGGCACTCCGCCATGCTGACCTCCCCGCGGCCGGCGAGCCGGTGGCCGGCGGGCACTGCGAGCACGTAGTGCTCGACCGCGATCACGCGGTGCGCCAGGCCCTGCGGCTCGATCCGCCACCGAGCGATGGCCAGGTCGAGCTCGCCGTCCTGCAGCGAGCGCAGCGCCTCGTAGTTGTACGTCGTGCTCTGCAGCATCAGCTCGATCCCGGGATGCTGTTCGCGGACGATCCGGCCGAGCTGGCCGACGAGCACGTGGGAGGAGGGGCCGGCGAACCCGATCCGGACCCGGCCGGTCTCGCCCCGGCCGGCCGAGCGGACCGCCCGGCGCGCGGTGCGCAGGCCCTCGAGAACCTCCTGGGCCGGCCGGACCAGTGCCTCGCCGGCCGACGTGAGCCGGACGCTCCGGGTGGTGCGGTCGAACAGCTGGGCGCCGAGGTCGCGCTCGAGCTGCTTGATGGTGCGGCTCAGCGGCGGCTGGGCGATATGCAGCCGCTCGGCCGCGCGGCCGAAGTGGAGCTCCTCGGCGACGGCCAG
This sequence comes from Nocardioides sp. NPDC127503, assembly GCF_040302165.1. NCBI lineage: Bacteria > Bacillati > Actinomycetota > Actinomycetes > Propionibacteriales > Nocardioidaceae > Nocardioides > Nocardioides sp. NPDC127503. The sequence goes on from NZ_JBEORH010000003.1 coordinate 545,221, forward strand.
GAAGGCCTCGAGATGGTGCAGGTCCATAGGGACAACTCTTGCATCAGTGGGAACAATCCTCCAAGGATTAGGTATTGGACGCGCATAAGAAGTCGCGGGATGCTTTCTGCATGACCACCGACATGGCCATCGACCTGCTGCCGCTGGAGGGCATCACCGTGGTCGCCCTCGAGCAGGCCGTCGCGGCCCCGCTCGCCACCCGTCACCTCGCGGACCTCGGTGCCCGCGTGATCAAGCTGGAGCGGGTGGGCGAGGGCGACTTCGCCCGCAACTACGACCACGCGGTGCACGGCCTCGCTTCGCACTTCGTCTGGCTCAACCGGGGCAAGGAGTCGGTGGCGCTCGACCTCAAGTCGCCCGACGGCGCCGAGCTCGCGCGCCGGCTGGTCGCCCGCGCCGACGTGTTCCTGCAGAATGCCGCGCCCGGCGCCGCCGAGCGGCTCGGGCTCGGCGCGGAGGAGCTCGCCGAACGGCACTCGAGGCTCGTCGTCGCCGGCATCTCCGGCTACGGCACCGGCGGCCCGCTGCGCGACCGCAAGGCGTACGACATGCTGATCCAGGCCGAGTCCGGGCTGATCTCGGTCACCGGCACCCCGGAGACGGCGACCAAGACCGGCGTCCCCAGCTCCGACATCGCCGCCGGCCTCTACACGAGCCAGGCGATCGTCGCGGCTCTGTTCCGCCGCGAGCGCACCGGCAAGGGCGGCATCGTCGACGTGTCGATGTTCGACGCGACCGTCGAGTGGCTCGGGCACCCGATGTACATGCAGATGTACGGCGGCCAACAGGTGCCGCGGATGGGGCTCAGCCACGCCTCGATCGCACCGTACGACGCCTACCCGACCGCCGACGGGGAGATCCTGATCGGCGTCCAGAACGACCGCGGCTGGCGGGCGCTGGTGACCGACGTCTTCGACCGGCCCGATCTCGTCGACCATCCCCGACTGGCCACCAACCCGCTGCGCGTCGCCCACCGCGAGGAGTGCGACGCGGTCGTCGCCGAGCACACCCGCGGCTTCGCCACCGCCGACCTCGACGCCCGGCTCGCCGCCGCCGGTGTCCCGGCGGCCCAGATCAACGACATGTCCGGACTGGTCGAGCACCCGCAGCTCGCCGGCCGCGACCGGTGGCGCGACGTCGCCACCCCGGCCGGGCCGGTCCGCGGCGTACTGCCTCCGATGACGTTCCGTGACGTCGAGCTGCCGATGGGCGCGATCCCGGAGCTCGGCGCCCACACCGACGCCGTGCTCGCCGAGCTCGGTCTCGATGCCGGCGCGATCGACCGGCTGGCCGCCGGTGGCGTGGTCGGCCGGCCCACCGACGTCCCCGTTCCCACCTCTTGACCCTCCCGCACGAAGGAGCAGCACCCATGGAGCCCGACGAGTTCACGTCGATCCTCGACGCCGTCCGCGCGTTCGTCCGCAAGGAGGTCGTCACGGCCGAGGACGAGATCGAGGAGACCGACCAGATCCCCGACCGGCTCCGGCAGCAGGCCGCGGCCATGGGGCTGTTCGGCTATGCCATCCCCGAGGAGTACGGCGGTCTCGGCTTCACCATGTCCGAGGAGGTCCGGCTGGCGATGGAGCTCGGCTGGACCACACCGTCGTTCCGCTCGATGTTCGGCACCAACAACGGCATCGCCGGCCAGGTGCTGGTCAACTGCGGCACCGAGCGGCAGAAGCAGCAGTACCTGCCCGGGCTCGCGAGCGGCGAGCTGGTGGCCTCGTTCGCGCTCACCGAGCCCGAGGCCGGCTCCGACCCGAGCGGCCTGCGCACGCGCGCGGTCCGCGAGGGAGACGCGTACGTCATCAACGGGCAGAAGCGCTTCATCACCAACGCGATCTGGGCCGACCTGCTCATGGTCTTCGCCCGCACCGGCGACGTCAACGAGGGCGCGAAGAACATCTCGGTCTTCGTGGTGCCGACCGACACCCCCGGCGTCACCATCGGTCCGAAGGACCACAAGATGGGCCAGCGCGGATCCGTGACGTCGGAGATCTTCTTCGACGGTGTACGGGTGCCCGCCGAGAACCTGGTCGGCGAGGTCGAGGGCGAGGGTTTCTCCGCGGCGATGCGGTCGCTGGCCAAGGGCCGGCTGCACATCGCGGCGATGACCGTCGGCCTGGCCGACCGGCTGATCGACGAGAGCCTGCGCCACGCCACGACCAACGGCCAGGGCGGCCAGAAGCTGGCCGAGTTCCAGCTGATCCAGGCGATGCTCGCGGAGAGCCGGACCGAGGCGTACGCCGGTCGCGCGATGGTCCTCGAGGCCGCCCGCAGCTGGGACGACGGCAGCGACCGGCGGACGGCACCCTCGATGTGCAAGCTGTTCTGCACCGAGGCGGTCGACCGGATCGCCGACCGCGCGGTCCAGATCCACGGCGGCCTCGGCTACATGCGCGAGGTGCCGGTCGAGCGGTTCTACCGCGACGCGCGGCTGTTCCGGCTCTACGAGGGCACCAGCGAGATCCAGAAGCTGATCATCGCCAAGCAGATGGTGAAGGAGTTCCAGGGGTGAGCGGCGACCGCGCCGGCGCGGTCCGGGTCGAGGACCGTGGCCACGTCCGGATCCTCACCCTCGACCGCCCCGAGCGCCGCAACGCACTCGACCTCGCCGACCGGCTGGATCTGCTCACCGCGCTCCGGGCCGCCGACCAGGAGGCGCGTGCAGTCGTCCTGACCGGCGCGGGCTCGGTGTTCTCCGCGGGCGGCGACATCCGGTCGATGTCGCAGGACCGCGACGTCGCCCAGCAGCGGCTCGAGGTCGTCAACGCCGTCGTACGCCAGCTGGTGACCGGTGACCGGCCGGTCCTCGCCGCGGTCGAGGGCGGCGCCTACGGGCTCGGGCTCGCGCTGGCCGCCGCCTGCGACCTCGTGGTCGCCGGTCGCTCGGCGACCTTCTCGACGTCCTTCGGGAAGATCGGGCTCGGTCCCGACACCGGCCTCGCCTACACGCTCCCGCGGCGCGTCGGGCAGGGCAGGGCGCGCGAGCTGCTCCTGACCGTACGCACCTTCGACGCCGCCGAGGCCGAGCGGATCGGAGCGGTCGAGACCGTGGTCGACGACGGCACCGCCCTCGACCACGCGGTCGAGCTGGCCTCGCGCCTGGCTGAGCTCTCGGCGCCCATGGTCACCGGCACCCGGCGCATCCTCACCCAATTCGACCAGAGCCTCGACGGCGTACTCGCTGCCGAGGCCGACCTCCAGGTCGAGCTGCTCACGGGCCGACAGTTCGCCGAGGGCCGGTCAGCCTTCCTCGAGCGCCGAAGGCCCGACTTCATCAGCGCCTGAGAGCGGTTGTACGCACGGCCGATCCGCGCGAGGCTTCGGGTATGAAGTCCCCGCTGGTCCGGGTCCACTCGCTGACGACGCGCGTCGAGGCGCCGGTGGAGGAGGTCTTCGGGTGGCATCGGCGTCCGGGCGCGATCCACCGGCTGACGCCGCCGTGGATGCCGGGGGAGGTGCGGGTGGAGGCGACCGACCTCGCCGACGGGACGGCGGTGATCTCGCTCGGCCGCGGCGTGGACTGGGTGGCCCACCACGATCCTGACGCCTACGACCCTCCGTACCTGTTCACCGACCGTCTCGCCTCGCTGCGGCCGCTGTCCTGGAACCACCGGCACGAGTTCGCCGCCGACGGTGACGCGACGCTGGTCACCGACAGGGTCGAGACGAACGTTCTCGGGCGGATGGTGGACCGGATGCTCGGCTACCGCCACGCTCAGCTGTCCGCCGACCTCGCGGCCCACCACAGGACGTACGCAGCGGGCAGGTCCCTCACCATCGCCGTCACCGGCTCGAGCGGGACCGTCGGGCGGGCTCTGGTCCCGCTCCTCACCACCGGCGGCCATCGGGTGATCCGGCTGGTCCGGCACTCGTCTGCCGGGGAGGGTGAGCGCCGCTGGGATCCGTCGGCGCCCGACTCGGACCTGCTCGACGGCGTGGACGCGGTCGTCCATCTGGCCGGGGCGTCCATCGCCGGTCGCTTCACCGCGGCGCACAAGGCGGCGATCCGCGACTCCCGGATCGAGCCGACCCGACGGCTCGCCGAGGCGGCGGCACGCAGCGGCGTACGCACCTTCGTCAGCGCCTCCGCGATCGGGATCTTCGGTGCCGACCGCGGCGACGAGGTCCTCACCGAGATCTCGGCGCGGGGCACGGGCTTCCTCGCCGACGTGGTCGCCGACTGGGAGGCGGCCAGCCGGGTGGACGGGCCACGGGTGGTCCAGGTGAGGACCGGGATCGTGCAGACGCCCGCCGGGGGAGCGCTGCGGCTCCAGCGACCGCTGTTCGCGGCCGGCCTGGGTGGCCGGCTCGGCAGCGGCGCCCAGTGGCTGAGCTGGATCGGCATCGACGACCTGGTCGACATCTACCACCGCGCCGTCCTCGACGAGACGCTCGTCGGCCCGGTCAACGCGGTCGCCCCCGAACCGGTCACCGGCCGGGTCTACGCCCAGACCCTCGCGCACGTTCTCCACCGGCCTGCGCTCCTGCCCACGCCGGCCCTCGGCCCACGGCTCCTGCTCGGCAAGGAGGGCGCCGAGGAGATGGCGCTGGCGAGCCAACGGGTCGAACCGGTCGCGCTCGCCGGCCACGAGTTCCGCCACCCCACGCTGGAGGCGGCACTGCGTCACGTACTGGGGCGGTGAGGGTCAGGCCTCGCCGCTGAGCAGCAGGTCCGCGGCCACGGAAGCTCCGTCGACCCGAGCCGCGGCAGCCAGCGCGGTCGCCCGCGCGCGGACCTCGGGCGCCAACGCGGCGCCGAGAGCGGCGGTGAGCGACTCGACCGTCGGTGCGGCGCCGTCGTGGGCGACCCCGACGCCGAGCTCGGCCACCCGCCCTGCCCAGTAGGTCTGGTCGCCGGCCTGCGGCACGACCGCCTGCGAGGCACCGGCCCGGTAGGCCGTCGTCGTGGTGCCTGCGCCGCCGTGGTGGACGACGGCGGCGACGCGGCCGAAGAGCCGCTGGTGGTTGACCTCGCCGATGACGAAGCAGTCGTCACGACCGTCGATGACGTCCAGCCCGGCCCATCCGCGCCCGATGACCACTCGCCGGCCGTGGGCGCGGATGGCCTCGACCGCAACCCGCACGCTCTCCTCGCCGACTGTGCGCATGCTGCCGAACCCGACGTACACGGGCTCCTCCCCGCCGTCGAGGAAGGCCAGCAGGTCGGCCGGGAGCGGACGGTCGTCCTCGAGCAGCCAGGCGCCGGTCTGTACGACGTCGAGGCTGGAGGTCCCGTGCCACGGGCCGAGGGTGGGATCGGCCGCGAGGAGGGGACGAGTGGTGAACATGAACTCGGTGACGTCGCTGACGGCCGGCAGCCCGATCGAGGCCCGGTGGGCGTCGATCGGCTCCTTGAACAGGTCGTTGAAGCCACGCCCGTCCAGACCGTCGACGACGTCCGGGCAGAAGAGGACGTAGTGATACGGGATGCCCAGGCGCTCGGCGACCGAGGGCGCGACGAACTGCGACATCGCGGTCGCCACGACCACGTCACAGCCCGCACCGGCCTCGGCCACGGTGTCGTACTGCGCCGTGATGAAGTCGGTCACCCGCTGGTGACGCTTCTCGGGCGTCGGCGGCCGTTCCCACGACCGCCACGGCTTGAGGAACGGCACGTGCGGCACGCCCTCCCGCTCCAGCAGGTCGACGAACTCCTGGTCCGGCGGCGCGCACATCCGCACCTCGGCGCCTCGCCGCTGCAGTTGCACCGCGAGCGCCACCAGCGGCTCGACGTCTCCCCGCGACCCGTACGTCGACAACAGCACGCGCATCCATGGCTCCGTTCTATGGGCACCGGGCCGGGCCCGAGAATGACGGCAGCATAAGGCTCCGGGCGGCTCAGGACGTCGGGAGTGCGGTTCTGGTGAGGCTCTCGGAGAGCTCCCACATCCGGGTGGCGTCCTCGGCGCTGACCAGCGGCGGATAGAGCGCCTGCTCGGCGGGGGCGCCACCGAGGTGTCCGGGGCCGCTGGGGCCGTAGAGCCGGCCGCCGGTCGCATCGGGCGAGGTCGCGGCCAACAGCGCGGGAAGGGCTGCGGTCTCGGGGGTGCCGAGGAGGATCCCGCGGGCGGAGAGCCAGCGGATCATGCGTACGGAGAGGGTGTCGGTCGTACGTCCGATCTCGGGTCGCGCGGCCAGCAGGTTGGTCGGGGCGACGCCGGGGTGGGAGAGGTTGCTGGTGATGCCCCAGCCGTTGGCCTGGCTGCACCGGTCCAGCTCCAGCCCGAAGAGACCGACGGCGATCTTGGACTGGCTGTAGGCCTTCATGTCCTCGTAGCTCTGCTCCCAGTTGGGGTCCTCCCAGTTGATCGCGCCGCGCCTCGCGGCGACGCTGACCTGGGACGTCACCCGGGCCCGCCCGGCTCGCAGCAGCGGCAGGATCTGGGCGACGAGGGCGAAGTGGCCGAGATGGTTGGTGCCGAACTGGAGCTCGAACCCGTCGGCGGTCGTCTGCCGCTCCGGCGGCGTCATCACGCCGGCGTTGTTGATCATCACGTGGAACGGCTGGTCCTCGCCCAGCAGCGTCTCGGAGAGCGCCGCCACCGACGACAGCGAGGACAGGTCGAGGTCGCGCAGCGAGATCCGGGCCTCCGGGACGTGTCCGCGGGTCGTGGCCAGCGCCTTCTCGCCTTTGCTGGCGTTGCGTACGGGCATCACGACTTCGGCCCCTGCTGCCGCCAGCCGGGTGGCCATCACCAGGCCCATCCCGTCGCTGGCCCCGGTGACCAGGGCTCGCTTGCCGGACAGGTCGGGGATCGTGATGTCGATGGGTCGACGTGGCATCGGTCTGCTCCTGGAGAGAGGATCTCGGGTCGGATCCATCCTCGGTCGGCCACCAGGATCTATCCAGGGTCTGCCGATCCCAGCCTGTGACGTCAGCGCATGGGGCCGGCTCGCGGCGGGTACGTCGACAGGGTGAGCAAACAGGACCGCGACCTGGTGCGGCGTCTGCTGGACGCCGGCGGCACGACGTATGCCGAGGAGGCCGGCATCCGGCTCCGGGACAAGCCGTCGCCGCTCTATCGCCTCCTCGTTCTGGCGATGCTCTCCTCGACCCGGATCTCGACCGACATCGCGGTGGCCGCGGCGCGCGAGCTGTCAGCCGCCGGATGGCGTACGCCGCACCGGCTGCTCGACTCGACCTGGCAGCAGCGGGTAGATGCCCTCGGCCGTGCCCACTACCGCCGCTACGACGAGAGCACCGCGACCAAGCTCGAAGAGCAGGCGCAGTGGCTGCTGGAGACCTGTCGCGGGGACCTGCGCCGTCTTCGCCCGGCCTCGCCCGACGGCGCCGACGCGCTGATCGACGCGCTCACCGAGTCGCCCCGGATCGGTCCGGTGGGTGCCCGGATCTTCTGCCGTGAGGTGCAGGACGTGTGGCTCGAGCTGTCGCCCTTCCTCGACGGCCCGCTCCTCGACCAGGCTCGTGACCTCGGCCTGCCCGGGGACCCGGACGAGCTCGCGTCGCTGGTCCCCGGCGGACGCTGTGCCCCGCTCGCGGCGGCCCTCACTCGAGCACGTCACGGGCTTCTGGATCTCGAAGAGACCTGAGGCAGTCCCGCTGCGCACGGTGATCCCGCTTAGGATCACCGCATGGTCAACGGGGAGTCGAAGAACGCGCCGAGCATGGCAGATGTCGCGGCCCTGGCAGGGGTCTCGCACCAGACCGTGTCCCGGGTCGTCAACGGCTCCGACGCCGTACGCGGCGACACCCGCGACCGGGTGCTGGCAGCGATCGACGAGCTGGGCTACCGGCGCAACAAGTCGGCGCGGGCTCTGGTGACGCGCAAGTCGGGACGGCTGGGCCTGCTCTACACCCAGCCGCACCTCTACGGGCCGGGCACGCTGGCAGCCTCGGTGCACCAGGCCGGTCAGCGGGCCGGCTACGACATCATCCTGAGCCCGGTGCCGCACATGGAGGCGAGCTCGGCGGAGCGCGCGATCGAGGCGCTCCTCGACGACGCCGTCGAGGCCGTGCTCCTCGGCGTCTCGCACCAGTCGTTCGAGGACCTGGTCGCCCAGCTCGCGGAGACGGTCGAGGTCGTGATGATCCACAGCGACCCGCCGGCGGGAGTGCGGTCGGTGGGGATCGACCAGCACGCCGGAGCCGTGCTGGCCACGCAGTATCTGCTGGACATCGGCCACCGCAACATCGCCCACGTGGCCGGTCCGGTCGGCTGGATCGATGCCCGGCAGCGCCGGGAGGGGTGGCTGGCCGCGCTTCGGGACAGCGACGTGCAACCGGGACCCGAGATCTTCGGTGACTGGTCGAGCAAGAGCGGCTACGAGGCCGGGGCCGAGCTCGCCCGGGACCCCTCGGTCACCGCGGTCTTCGCGGCCAACGACTCGATGGCGCTCGGTGTGATCCGGGCGCTGCACGAGGCCGGCCTCCGGGTCCCGCAGGACGTGAGCGTCGTCGGCTTCGACGACGTCCCGGACGCCGCGTACCTCTGGCCGCCGCTGACCACGGTCCGGCAGGACTTCGCGTCGCTGGGCGAGCTCGCGGTCGAGGTGGCCATCACGGCCATCGCCGACGGGACCGTCGAGGTGCCGCCGCTGCTGGCACCCGAGCTGGTCGTACGGTCCTCGGCCGCGCCGCACCCGCGCGCCTAGCACTTTCGCAACGGCCTCTGCGGGGAACACGCCGGTAATCCGTTCGTCATATGTTAGCGTTCACATCGCCTCGAACCCCACCCCGAGCCGTCGGGCAGAAACGGAGCCGTGATGACGCAGCGAGCAGGGCACCTGCCTGACCTCGGAGAGACCGCGCTCGGCATCGAGCTGGGCTCCACCAACATCAAGGCGTGCCTGATCGGGCCCGACCACGCCACCGTCGCCACCGGCTCCCATCTGTGGGAGAACGAGCTCGTCGACGGCCTGTGGACCTACTCGCTCGACGCGGTCTGGGCGGGCGTACAGGGCGCCGTCGCCGCCCTCGGCGACGAGGTCGAGCGCCGCTACGGCACCCGTCCGACCACGTTCGGGTCGATCGGGGTCTCGGCGATGATGCACGGCTACCTCGCCTTCGACGAGGCCGGTGAGCTGCTGGTGCCGTTCCGCACCTGGCGCAACACCAACACCGCCGTCGCCGCCGCCGAGCTGTCGGAGATCTTCGGGACCAACATCCCGTTGCGCTGGTCGGTCGCCCACCTCTACCAGGCGATCCTCGACGACGAGCCCCACCTGCCCAAGATCGCCTCGCTGACCACGCTCGCCGGCTATGTCCACCGGGCGCTGACCGGCCACCACGTGCTCGGCGTCGGCGACGCCTCCGGCGTCTTCCCCATCGACCCGGCCACCGGGACCTACGACCAGCGGATGCTCGAGCAGCTCGGTCACCTTGCCGCCGCCAAGCGCCCCGGTCTGCGCGTCGAGGGCCTGCTCCCGCAGGTCCTCCCGGCAGGCGCAGACGCCGGCCGGCTCACCGCCGACGGCGCAGCGCTGCTCGACCCGTCCGGCACGCTCCAGCCCGGCATCCCGCTGTGTCCGCCCGAGGGCGACGCCGGCACCGGGATGGTCGCCACCAACTCCGTCGCCAAGCGCACCGGCAACGTCAGCGCCGGCACCTCGATCTTCGCGATGGTCGTCCTCGAGGCACCGCTGGCCACCGTCCACCACGCCATCGACATCGTCACCACCCCGGCCGGCGACCCGGTCGCGATGGTGCACTGCAACAACGGCGCCAGCGAGCTCAACGCCTGGGCCGGTGTCTTCGGTGAGTTCGCCGCCGCGCTCGGTCACCCCTGCGAGCCCGACGCCGTCTTCGGCGCCCTGCTCACCGCGGCCCTGAAGGGCTCGCCCGACGGCGGCGGGCTGCTGGCCTACAACTATCTGGCCGGCGAGCCGATCACCGGCCTCGACGAGGGCCGTCCGCTGTTCGTACGCACCCCCGGAAGCCGCCTCGACCTCGCCGGGTTCGCCCGCGCCCAGGTCTACGGCGTCTTCGGCACCCTCGCCCTCGGCATGCGCGTCCTCGCCGACCAGGGCGTCCAGATCGACGCGATGTTCGCCCACGGTGGCCTGTTCCGCACCGCGGGCGTCGCGCAGCGGCTGCTCGCCGCTGCCATCGGCGCCCCGGTCGCGGTCGGCCGCACCGCCGGCGAGGGCGGTGCCTGGGGGATCGCGGTCCTGGCTGCGTACGCCCGGGCGGCCGAGGCCGAGGGCGACCTCAGCCTGAGCGCCTATCTCGCCGAGCGCGTCTTCGGCGACATCGACCTCGAGGTCGTCGAGCCGGACGCCGCCGACCTCGCCGGGTTCCGGAGCTACCTCGAACGCTACGAGGCCGGCTTGGACATCGAGCGCGCCGCCGTGGCCTCGCTCGCCCCCACCGCAGACAGTGCACGACACGCAGAAGAAGGAGACCAGTGATGACGGGCGTCCCCGCCGCTCTTCGCACCGCCGTCGACGCAGCCAAGGAGCGCGTCGCCGCGCTGCACGCCGAGCTGCCCCGCTGGGAATTGGTCGTGTGGACCGCCGGGAACGTCTCCGAGCGCGTGCCCAACCCGGACGGCGAGGACCTGCTGGTCATCAAGCCCTCCGGGGTCGCCTACGAGGACATCACCGCCGAGACGATGGTCGTGTGCGACCTGGCCGGCAACCTCGTCGAGGGCGATCGGGCGCCGTCCTCGGACACAGCCGCCCATGCGTACGTCTATGCCAACATGCCCGAGGTCGGGGGAGTGGTCCACACCCACTCCACCTACGCCACCGCCTGGGCCGCTCGCGGGGAGGAGATCCCCTGCGTGCTCACGATGATGGCCGACGAGTTCGGCGGACCGGTCCCGGTCGGCCCCTTCGCGATCATCGGCGACGACTCGATCGGGCGCGGCATCGTGGAGACGCTGCGCGAGTCGCGCAGCCCTGCGGTGCTGATGCGGAACCACGGTCCCTTCACCATCGGCAAGGACGGCCGCTCCGCGGTCAAGGCTGCGGTGATGTGCGAGGAGGTCGCCCGCACCGTGCACATCGCGCGCCAGCTCGGCCAGCCCCTGTCGATCGAGCAGAGCCACATCGACTCGCTCTACGACCGCTACCAGAACGTCTACGGCCAGCACTGAGCTGCCCGCCCCCCCCGAATCTCAGCACTGGAAGGACCCCACATGAGCAAGCCCACAGAGCCGAAACCCTATGGCGACCGCGAGGTCTGGTTCTTCACCGGCAGCCAGGACCTCTACGGCGAGGAGACCCTGCGCCAGGTGGCCGAGCAGTCCCAGGAGGTCGCGCGCGCCCTCGACGCCTCCTCGGACGTACCGGCGAAGGTCGTGTGGAAGCCCGTCCTGAAGGACTCCGCGGCGATCCGCCGCGCGATGCTCGAGGCCAACTCCGACGACAACGTCCTCGGCGTCATCACCTGGATGCACACCTTCAGCCCGGCCAAGATGTGGATCGCCGGCCTGGACGCCCTGCAGAAGCCGCTCCTTCACCTGCACACCCAGGCCAACGTCGAGCTCCCCTGGTCGGAGATCGACATGGACTTCATGAACCTCAACCAGGCCGCCCACGGCGACCGTGAGTACGCCTACATCGCCACCCGCCTCGGCGTCGCCCGCACCACCGTCGTCGGCCACGTCTCCAACCCGGCGGTCACCCGCCGCGTCGGCACCTGGATCCGCGGCGCCGCCGGCTGGGCCGCCACCCACGGGCTCAACCTGGTCCGCTTCGGCGACAACATGCGCAACGTCGCGGTCACCGAGGGCGACAAGACCGAGGCCGAGCTGCGCTTCGGCGTCTCGGTCAACACCTGGGGCGTCAACGACCTGGTGGCGGCCGTCGAGGCCGTCGACGAGGCCGCCGTGGACGCGCTCGTCGCCGAGTACGAGGACCTCTACGACGTCGTTCCCGAGCTCCGCCGTGGTGGCGAGTGTCACGACTCGCTCCGCTACGCCGCGCGCCAGGAGATCGCCATGGACGCGTTCCTGGTGGAGCGCGACGCGAAGGCGTTCACCACCAACTTCGAGGACCTCGGCGGTCTGCGCCAGCTCCCCGGCATCGCCGTGCAGCGGCTGATGAGCAAGGGCTACGGCTTCGGCGCCGAGGGCGACTGGAAGACCGCGGTCATGGTGCGCGCCGCGAAGGTGATGGGGGAGGGGCTGCCCGGTGGCGCCTCCCTGATGGAGGATTACACCTACGACCTCACCCCGGGCGCGGAGGTCATCCTCGGCGCCCACATGCTCGAGGTCTGCCCCTCGCTGACCACCTCCACCCCGCGCGTCGAGATCCACCCGCTCGGGATCGGCGGCCGCGAGGACCCGGTCCGGATGGTCTTCGACGCCGACGCCGGCGAGGGTGCCGTGGTCGTCTCCCTTGCCGACATGCGCGACCGCTTCCGGCTGACCGCCAACGTGGTCGACGTCGTCCCCCCGACGCAGGCGCTGCCCAACCTTCCGGTCGCGCGTGCCGTCTGGGCACCGCGCCCCGACTTCGCGACCTCGGCCGAGGCCTGGCTGACCGCCGGCGGCGCACACCACACGGTGATGTCGACCGCCGCCGGGATCGAGGCCTTCGAGGTCTTCGCCAACATCGCCCGCACCGAGCTGCTGGTCATCGACGAGTCCACCACCCGCCGCGGCTTCGCCGACCAGGTGCGCTGGAACCAGGTGTTCTACCGGGTCGCCCAGGGGCTCTGACTCACAGCACCTTCCGAGGGTTCATGACCCCGTCGGGGTCGATCGCCTGCTTGACGGCTCGCAGGAGGTCGACCTCGACACCCGTCTTGTACGCAGCGGCCGCATCGCGCTTGAGCGCGCCGATCCCGTGCTCGGCGGAGATGCTGCCGCCGAGCGCCGTGACGGCGTCGTAGACGATCCGGGTCAGGGTGGGAGCGTCTCGCTTCAGCGCCGCGTCGTCGCCGACGGGCGCGGAGATGTTGTAGTGCAGGTTGCCGTCCCCGATGTGGCCGTACGTCACCAGCCGCAGCCCCGGCAGCGCGGCGAGCAGCGCCGGGCCGACCTCGGCGACGAACCGGGACAGGGCGGTGATCGGCAGGGTGACGTCGTGCTTGAGGGTCGCGCCCTCGCTCTTCTGCGCCTCCGAGACGCCTTCGCGCAGCGCCCACAGCGACTCGCGCTGAGCGGGGCTGCCGGCGACCACGGCGTCGAGGAGCAGTCCCTGCTCGGCGGCGGCCGCGAGGGCCTCCTCGAGCCGCTCGTCCACGTCGGCGGAGGTGCCGGCGAGCTCGACGAGGCCGTACCACTCGTGCCGGTCGGCGAACGGGTCGCGCACGCCCGGCAGGTGGGCGAGGACCAGGTCGACGGCCTGGCGCCCGAGCAGCTCCCAGGTGGTCAGCTGCCCGCCGCCGTGCTCACGAAGCAGGGGGAGGAGCGAGGTCGCCGCCTCGACCGACTCCAGCGCCACGAACGCCGTCGCCCGGCGCGGTGTCGCGGGCAGCAGCCGCAGCACCGCGGCGGTGACGACGCCGAGAGTGCCCTCGGAGCCGATGAACAGCTGCTTGAGGTCGTAGCCGGTGTTGTCCTTGCGCAGCGGTCGCAGCCCGTCCCAGATCCGGCCGTCGGGGAGCACGACCTCGAGGCCGAGCACCAGCTCGCGCATCATCCCGTAGCGCAGCACCGCGGTGCCGCCGGCGTTGGTCGCGATCGTGCCGCCGATGGTGCACGAGCCCTCCGAGCCGAGGGAGAGCGGGAAGAGCCGCCCGGCGGCCGATGCGGCCTGCTGGACGGTGGCCAGCGCGGTGCCGGCCTCGACGGTGAGGGTGTCGGCGACCGGGTCGACCTCCCGGACACGGCGCATCCGGCCGAGCGAGAGCACGATCTGGTCGCCGCCGGAGTCCGGTACGCCGCCGCCGACGAGGCCGGTGTTGCCGCCCTGCGGGACGACCCCGACGCCCGCCGCCGCGCACAGTCGGACCGCGGTCGCGACCTGCTCGGTCGAGGCCGGGCGTACCACCGCGAGGGCGGTGCCGGTGAAGCTGCCGGTCCAGTCGGTGACGTACGCCGCCATGTCGGCCGGATCGGTCAGCACGGCGCTCTCGCCCAGGGCGGCGCGCAGGTCGTGGACGAGGTCGGTCACGGTTCTCCTTCGGTCGGTGATGGGCGCGGTCATGCCGACCGCAGGCGTACGTGCTCGGGGCCGATCGCGGCGATGTCGGGAGTGCCGAGCAGGCACATCGCTCGCCGCAGCTCCTCGACCAGCAGTGCCAGGGTGGCGTCGACGCCCTGCTGTCCGGCGACCATCAGGCCGTAGAGGTAGGGCCGGCCGATCACCACGCCGCGGGCGCCGAGGCCGAGCGCCGCCGCGATGTCGCCGCCGGAGCGGACGCCGGAGTCGACGTACACCTCGGTGCGGTCGCCGACCGCGTCGACCACGGCTGGCAGCAGCTCCAACGGCACCGGCGCTCGGTCGAGCTGGCGGCCGCCGTGGTTGGAGACCACCAGCGCGTCGGCACCCGCGTCCACACAAGCCACCGCGTCGGCGACCGAGAGCACGCCCTTGACCACCACCGGGCCGTCCCAGTGCTCCTTGAGCCAGCCGATGTCCGAGGGTCGGATCGCCTGCTCGCGCAGCTCGTTGGACATGCCCCAGCGGCCGTAGTGCGACCCCTCGGGGAACGTCGCGAACCGCAGCGGCTCGGTGGTCATGATGTTGGCGACCCAGCCGGGGTGGCGGGCCATGCCGGCGAACGTACGCAGGCTCAGCTGGGGCGGGATCGCGAACCCGTTGAGCTTGTCCTTGCGCTTCATGCCCGTCACGGTCGTGTCGATGGTCAGCATGAGCGCCTCATAGCCCTGCGAGGCCGCCTCGGCGATGTGGTCCAGGGTCACCGCCCGGTCCTTCATCAGGTAGACCTGGAACCAGTTGCGCCCCTGTGGAGCCGCGTCGGCGACGTCGGTGATCGAGGTCGTCGCGTACGTCGAGAGCGTGTAGGGCAACCCGGCCGCGGCCGCCGACGCGGCGACCGCCCGCTCGCCGGTGTGGTGGCTGAGCCGGGTGTAGCCGGTCGGGGCCAGCACGATGGGCGCGGCCGCGGGCCGCCCGAGGATCGACGTACGCACCCCCGGCTCGGCCACCTGGCCGAAGGCCGTGGGACGCAGCTCCACGCGGTCGAAGGCGGCCCGGTTCCGGTGCATCGCGTGCTCACCGTCGGAGCCGCCGTAGACGTAGTCCCAGACCGCCGTCGGCACCCGCCGGCGCGCGGCGCGCTCCAGGTCGTCGACGCTGAGGCAGCGGGCCAGTCGGCGGTCGGCCGCCCGCCACCGGAAGGGTCGCGGCCGCAGGAAGGGCGCGAGATCGCGCCATCGAGGGACCTGCCGTACGAACTGCTGGACGACCTGAGAATCGGCGGCCACGCTCTGGACTCCTCACCACTCATCGGATAAGTTTCTCACTTGTCATACAACTTAGCCCATCGAGGAGCATCCCGCCATGGCCGCCGACCGCATCACGTCACTGACTCTCTCCCACGTCGTCCTCCCGCTCGAGAACCCGGTCAGTGACGCCAAGGTGCTCACCGGGCGGCAGAAGCCGCTCACCGAGACCGTGCTGCTCTTCGTCGAGGTGACCACCGAGCAGGGCTTCGAGGGCATGGGCTTCAGCTACTCCAAGCGTGCCGGTGGCCCGGCGCAGTATGCCCACCTCAAGGAGATCGCCCAGGTCGCCATCGGTCAGGACCCCTCCGACATCGCCAAGATCTACGAGTCGCTGATGTGGGCCGGCGCCTCGGTCGGTCGCAGCGGCGTGGCGACCCAGGCCGTGGCCGCCCTCGACGTGGCGCTCTACGACCTCAAGGCGCGCCGCGCCGGCCTGCCCCTGGCCAAGCTGCTCGGTGCCCACCGCGACTCCTGCCGTGTCTACAACACCTCCGGCGGCTTCCTCCAGGCGAGCGTCGAGGAGATCAAGGAGAAGGCGACCGCCTCGCTCGAGGCCGGCATCGGCGGCATCAAGATCAAGGTCGGCCAGCCCGACTGGGCCGAGGACCTGCGCCGCGTCGCCGCGATGCGTGAGCACCTCGGTGACGCCCCGCTCATGGTCGACGCCAACCAGCAGTGGGACCGCGCCCGCGCCCGCCGGATGTGCCGTGAGCTCGAGCAGTTCGACCTGATCTGGATCGAGGAGCCGCTCGACGCATGGGACGCCGTCGGCCACGCCGACCTGTCGCGTACGTTCGACACCCCGATCGCGACCGGTGAGATGCTCACCTCGGTGCCCGAGCACATGGCGCTGATCGACGCCGGCTACCGCGGCATCGTGCAGCCCGACGCGCCGCGCATTGGCGGGATCACGCCGTTCCTGAAGTTCGCCACCCTCGCCGCCCACGCCGGCCTTGCGCTCGCACCGCACTACGCGATGGAGATCCACCTGCACCTCGCCGCGGCCTACCCGACCGAGCCGTGGGTCGAGCACTTCGAGTGGCTCAACCCGCTCTTCGAGGAGCGCATCGACATCCACGACGGCCAGATGTGGGTGCCGGACCGCCCGGGGCTCGGCTTCACGCTCAGCGATCAGATGCGCAAGCTGACCGTGGAGAGCGCTAAGTTCTCGGCATGACGATCAGTGCCGGGCTCGCCGACCGCGTGGTCTCGGGGGTCAAGGATCAGATCCTGGCCGGGGACCTCGCTCCGGGAGCGAAGCTGCCCTCGGAGTCAGATCTGGTCGCCACCTACGGGGTGTCGCGGACCGTGGCGCGTGAGGCGGTCACCCGCCTGCGTGCCGAGGGCCTCGTCGAGACCTTCCAGGGGCGCGGCTCCTTCGTCCTGGCGGTGCCGGAGCCCTCGCCGTTCGCGCTGGAGTCCTCCGCGATCCGCACCCAGCACGACGTGCTCGACATGGTCGACTTCCGGCTCGGCGTCGAGTGTGAGGCGGCGGCCCTGGCCGCCGCCCACCTCGACGAGCAGGGCTCGCGCGCCATCGAGGAGGCGCTCGCGGCGCTGGCCGCCGCGGACCCAGACGGCGCCGTGGAGGCCGACTTCGCCTTCCACCGTGCCGTCGCGGCCGCGACCGGCAACCGCTTCTACCTCGACCTGATGGACTCGCTGGGCCCGATGATGATCATGCTGCCCCGCACCCGGCTCGGCGACGCCTACTCGCCCAGCGACGCGCTCCACGTCGAGCGCGTGCAGCGCGAGCACGACAACATCGCGGCCGCGATCCTGGCCGGTGACGCCGACACCGCCAGGGCCGCGATGCGGGTGCATCTGGGTAGCACTCGCCGCCGTCTGCGGCAGTGAAACACGTTGCCCCCCTGGGCATCGCGCGAGTCTGCATCGGTATTGGCCGTCAGGTGTGAGCCTCGTCACGATTGAGGGATGAATTCACCTGCGAAGAAGTCCCCACCGAGCTCGACACTGACCCGGCGTCGGCTCGTCCAAGCAGCAACGGCCGCGCCGCTCCTCGGCGCCGCGAGCGGCGTCACCACCGCCGGCCTCGCCACCTCGGCCACGGCCGCCACCGCCACCTCGACCTCCGTTCACGACGCGATGCTCCGGGCGGCGACCTACATGGACGAGACGGTCTCCTACGAGGGCGCCTACGTCTGGAGCTACCGCCCCGACCTCTCGCTGACCTGGGGCGAGATGGAGGCCCGGCGCACGATGTGCTGGGTCCAGCCGCCAGGCACCCCGACCGTCGGGCACGCCCTGCTCGATGCGTACGTCGCCACGGGGGAGAAGCGGTTCCTGCACGCTGCCCGGCGCACCGGCCGCGCTCTCGTCCGTGCGCAGCGCCCCGAGGGCGGCTGGAACTACATCCACGACTTCGCGGGCGCGAAGTCGCTGCGGCGCTGGTACGAGTCGATCGGGATCAACGGCTGGCGCCTCGAGGAGTTCCAGCACCTCTACGACAACTCGACCTTCGACGACGCGGCCACCTCGACGGCCGGCCAGCTGATCCTCCGGCTGCACCTGATGGACCCGCGCGACCGCGGCTTCAAGCGGTCGCTCAACAAGGTGATCGGCTTCATCATCGACGCCCAGATCACTGGCGGCGTCGGCGACGGCGGCTGGCCGCAGCGGTGGCCGTACGACCCCAAGGCGACCACCGAGATGCCGTGGCCGAAGAAGCTGCCGTCCTGGCTCCCCGACGACGCCCGCGAGGGGATGGTCGACGGCGACTACACCCAGCACGTCACCTTCAACGACAACGTCCTCGGCGAGAACATCAAGCTCCTGCTGATGTGCGTCATCTCCCTGGGCCGTGAGGACCTCGTCGAGCCGGTGCGCCGGGCCATGGAGTGCGTACGCCGCATGCAGCAGCCCGCGCCCCAGGCCGGGTGGGGCCTCCAGCACCTCGCCGAGGACCGCGACGGACGTCCGGCGGGTGCTGTGGCCGCGGGGCGCTCCTACGAGCCGCGCGCGCTGACCACCCACACCACCCAGACCAACATCGAGCAGCTCTTCACCTACTTCCAGCTCACCGGCGACCGTACGTTCCTCGACGGCGTCCCCGCCGCGCTGGACTGGCTGGCGAGCTGCCGGCTGACCGCTCAGCAGCGGGCGGAGAACCCGCTGATCGCGAGCCGGACGCACCCGACCTTCGTCGAGCCGGGGACCAACCGGGCGCTGTTCGTGCACCGGTTCGGCTCGAACATCGTCAACGGTGCCTACTACTACGACTACGACCACCACGACACGCTCAGCCACTACTCCGGTGGCCGGTCGGTGGCCGAGGCACGCCTGCGTACCGAGTACGACCGGCTCAGCGCGCTCACCGATGCCGAGGTCGCCGACCTGGTCGCGCGCTCGCCGCTGAACCCGGGACCGACGTACGAGCTGCCGCCGTTCTTCTCGCTGCACGACCTGGGCCTGCTCGAGCTGCTCCGCGACACCTCCCACGAGGTCGAGGCGCCCGCGGAGACCGAGGTCGCGGAGGTGATCGCCGACCTCGGCGAGAAGGACTACTGGCTCTCACCGGCCGAGGCGGTCACCAACCCGTTCCGCGGTCCGGGCACCCGGCACCCCTATGACGGGAAGGCCTACATGAGCAAGCACGTCGGGGACACGTTCGACACCTCGCCCTATCCCTCCGCCAACCCGCCCGCGGTGCCGCCCTACCAGCCGGCCGAGCCGCCGCAGCTGATCAACACCTCCACGTTCGTGGAGAACCTCGGGACGCTGATCCGCGCCGCCGCCTCCTGACCCCCTGAACTGACCCCCTGAAAAGGAGAACGGGTGGCCCGGCGAAAGCCGGACCACCCGTTCCCCATGGGGGCCTATTTCTTCTGGTGCTCGCCCAGCGGGGTGAAGCAGAACTTCCCCCCGGCCAGGCGCTCCTCGGGGCCCTGCGGGCCGTCGTCGATCGCGTCACCGAGCAGCTCGGCGGCGTAGACCTCGGAGTCGTCCTGCGGGTGGTAGCCGATCGCCTCGCCGGCTTCCAGGGACCACCAGTTGCGGGTGTTGCGGGAGATTCCCCACACCACCCGGAAGCCGGGCTCGGGAGTGGCCAGGCAGGCCTCGAGGAGCCGGGCACCGTCGTCGGGCGACATCCACGTCCACAGCGAGCGTCGGTCCCACGGCTTCTCGAAGCACGAGCCAATCCGCACCGCGGTCACGTCGATGCCGTAGCGGTCGTGGAAGAGGCTCCCGAGCGCCTCCATCGCGACCTTGCTGACCCCGTAGTAGGTGTCCGGGCGCGGGAAGGCGTCGGCGGCCAGCCCCTCGGCGGGTGCGTCGTCGAGGTCGTAGAAGCCGGCCGCGTGGTTGCTCGAGGCGAGCACGACCCGCGCCACCCCGGCGTCCCGGGCGGCTTCCATGACCACCCGGGTGCCGTCGATGTTGGCCGAGAGAATGCCGTCCCACGGGGCCTCGACGCTGATGCCGCCCAGGTGGATGATCGCCTCGACGCCCTCGCAGGCGGCGCGCATCGCCGCCTCGTCGGTCACCGACGCCTCGATGATCTCGACGGCCTCGCCCTCGGCGGGGTCCTCGGGACGTACGACGTCGAGGAGGCGAAGCATCCGGCCCTCGCGGGCCAGGCGGGTGCGCATCAGCCTCCCGACGCCGCCGTTGGCTCCCGTGATCAGAACAACCTGTGTCATGCGGTGCGCAGCTCCTCGACGGCGGAGATGTACTCGCCCAGCTTGGCACCGTGCTTGTCGATGACGGACTTGGTCGCCTCGCGCCACGGGGCGAGGTCGCTGATCTCGTTGATCGTGACGCCCTCTCCGCGCAGCTTCTCCAGGTCGGCCTCGACCTGAGCGTCCCACTTCTCGCGCTGGAACGGGGCGGCCTCGTCGGCGGCCTTCTGGAGCGCCTCCTGGTCCTTGGTGTCGAGCCCGGCCCAGGTGTCCTTGTTGATGAGGAGCACCTCGGCGACGCGCATGTGCCGGTCGAGGGTGTAGTTCTTCGCCACCTCGTAGTGGGAGGCGGAGTAGTAGGAGGGCTCGTTGTTCTCGGCGCCGTCGAGCAGACCGCTCTGCAGGGAGCTGTAGACCTCGCCATAGTCCATCGGGGTGGGTGAGCCACCGAGAGCCTTGATGAAGTCGATCTGCACCTGCGACTCCTGGGTCCGGATCTTGAGTCCCTTGACGTCCGCCGGAGCCTTGATCGGCTTCTTCGAGGTGTAGAAGCTGCGGGCACCGGGGTCGAAGTAGCCCAGACCCTTGAAGCCGGCGCCGTCGGCCTCGCCGAGCAGCTTCTTGCCGCTCTCGCTCTCGAGGAAGCGCCACAGGTGGTCGGCGTCGTCGAAGAGGTACGGCAGGCTGAACAGCCCCATCGCGGGAACGAACTCGCCCATCGGGGCCGAGCTGATCCGGGTCATCTCGATCGAGCCCATCTGGACCTGCTCGATCGCGTCGGACTCCTCGCCGAGCTGGGCGTTGGGGTAGACCTGGATCTTGATCCGGCCGTCGCTGTACTTCTCGGCCAGCTCGGCGAACTTCTTGTCGCCCAGCGTGGTCGGATAGTCGTCGGGGTGGGTCTCGGCCAGCTTGAAGGTCTTCGAGCCGCCGCCTCCGCCGCCGCTGCCGGCGAGAGACCCGCCGCCACAGGCGCTGAGGGCGAGGCCGCCGGCGACGGCTGCGGCGCCGAAGGCGCCTGCCTTGAACAGGGAGCGCCGGGCAACCGGCTTGGGGGATGTGGTGTTCACGGGTGGTTCCTTTCAGAGGTGGAATTACTGTCCGAGCGCATCGGGGAGGGCGAGCGAGAAGAACGGGACGTACGTGATCAGCATCAGGACGATGAGCATCGGGATGAGGAAGAGGGCCACGGTCTTGATGACCTTCTCGATGGACGTACGTCCGATGGCGCAGCCGACGAAGAGGACGTTGCCGACCGGCGGGGTGATGAGGCCGATGGCCAGGTTGAGGACCAGCATGATTCCGAACTGGACCGGGTCCATGCCGAGTCCGGTGGCGACCGGCAGCAGGATCGGCGTCATGATCACGATCAGTGGCGCCATGTCCATGATCGCGCCGAGGACGAGCAGCAGCAGGTTGATCAGCAGCAGCACCACGACGACGTTGTCGGAGACGCTCAGCAGCGCGTCGGTGGCCAGAGCCGGCACCTGCAGGAAGGCCAGGAAGTAGCCGAAGGCACCGGCCGCCGCGATGATGAACAGCACCACGCCGAGGGTGCGCAGGCTGCTCTGCAGGATCGGGATCATCGCCTTGAGCGGCAGGTCGCGGTAGACGAAGAACGTCAGGATGAAGGCGTACAGGCAGGCGATCGCTGCCGACTCGGTCGCGGTGAAGATGCCGCTGAGGATGCCGCCCAGGATGATCACCGGCATCAGCAGGCTCAGCAGCCCGTCGCTGACGATCTTGGGGACGTCCTTGAGCGGGACCAGCTCCTCCTTCGGGTAGCCGCGCTTGACCGCCAGGATGTACGCCAGGGTCATCAGCGACGCGCCGAGCAGGATCCCCGGGAGGATGCCGGCGGTGAACAGGGCGCCGATGGAGACGCCGCCGGCGGCCATCGAGTAGATGATCAGGTTGTGGCTCGGCGGGATCATGACCGCCTGGGTGGCGCCGGAGACGGTGACGGCGACCGCGTAGTCGGTGTCGTAGCCGCGCTTCTTCATCATCGGGATGGTCACCGACCCGATCGCGGAGACGTCCGCGACCGAGGAGCCGGACAGGGCACCGAAGAAGGTGCTGGCGCCGATGTTGACCATCCCGAGACCGCCACGCACCCAGCCGATGAGCAGCCCGGCCAGGGCGATCAACCGACGGGAGATGCCGCCGGCGCCCATGATCTCGCCGCCGAGGATGAAGAACGGGATGGCCAGCAGGGCGAAGGTGTCGAGGCCGGCGACCATGCGCTGGCCCACGGTGGTCAGGGGGAGGCCGATGTAGAGGGCCTCGAACACGGCGGCCAGGGCGAGGGCCAGGGCCACCGGGATGCGGAGGACGACGAGGACGGCGAAGCCGCCCAGCAGGATCGTGATGGCAAGAGGATCGATAGTCATGGGGGAGGCTCCGGCTCAGTCGGTCTCGTCGGATTCGGCGTACCGCTGGGTGTTGATGCCGAAGGCCTGGAGGGTCGTGTAGAGGATGAGCATGACGCCGGCTACCGGCATCACCAGGTAGGAGACGCTGCGAGGGAGGCCGGTGCCCGGCAGGGTGGCGTGCTGGGCGTCGACCACGAACTGGCTGCCCTGGATGACCAGGAAGAGCCCGAAGCCGAGCTGCAGCGCCTGGACGACCCGGGCGATCACCGACTGGAGGGTCGCGGGGAACTTGTCGACCAGGAAGGTGACCGCGATGTGGGCGCCCTCGCGGAAGCCGACCACGGCGCCGAGGAAGCCGAGCCAGACCAGCAGGATGCGGGCGGTCTCCTCGCTCCAGCTGGGGGAGTTGCTCAGCAGCTCACGGCTGAACACCTGCCACAGCACGATCAGCAGCGTGGCGACCAGGCACAGGAGGCAGAGGATCTCGAAGACCTTGTCGATCGCGCGCCAGGCGCGCCTGAATGTTCCGGTGTCGTTGCTCATCGAGTCATTCCGTCCTCGTCGCGGCGGTGGTGGGGACCTTGGTCGCCTCGGCGAGCAGGTGCTGCCTGTCCGCGCCCGCCAGACCGAGGTGGTAGAGGTGGATCTGGTCGATCCCGGCATCGACCAGTGCCCGCACATGGTCGCCGAAGGCGTCCTCGGTGGTGGGCGGAAGAACGGTGACGTACGCAGCGGCCGCTGCCTTCCCGTCGACTGCCTGGACGAGCCGGCGCCCGGTCTCCACCGCGGCCTCGGTGGTCGGCCAGCAGAAGGAGACGACCAGGTCGACGTCGTCGGCCGTGGTCGGGGTCAGGCCCGGGCTGGCGCCGGTGGCCCAGGGGTCGGGCTGGGCGTGCAGGGCGATCTCGACGACGTCGGGAGCGGCCTCGCGGACGGCCGCGATCACCTGGTGGCGGAGCTCGTCGGCCGCGGCGTGACGCGAGGCGAGGATCGTGTCCAGGGTCGTCGCGTCCACCGTCGTGCCGGCGGCGTCTGCGCCGGTCGCGGCACGCAGGGCCGCCACCGTGGCCTCGGCGTCGAGCCCGCGGCCGGTCCAGTCCTCGCGGCACCCCGGGCAGCAGCAGATCGAGAGCAGCTGCTGGGTGGCGGCGTCGTAGGCGCCGTCGGTCTTCTCGTGGTGTCCGCCGTGGCCGAAGCCGAGCTGGCCGCACGCCTCCAGGATGACCGTGGCGGTCGGGGTGTCGCGTACGGCTTCGGCGGCCAGGGTCTCCGCGTAGCGGCGGACGTCCTCGTGACGGGCGCAGAGGGCGTAGGGGTAGGGCTCGCCCCAGCAGTTGACGACCGCGAGGTCGGGGTCGGCCTCGCCGAGGAGGGTGGAGTGGGTCAGCACGATCCAGGCGGCGACCTCGAAGCCTGCCTCGGCGAGGAGGGTGGCGGCCTCGCCGTACGGGTCCTCAGTGGCGACCCAGGTCGCCGCGGGCGGCACCAGCCGGGCGCCGGCCCAGGCCTCGGCGCGCACCGGGCGGTAGAGCGCCGCGCTGCGGGCCTCGACGATCCGGTGCTCCGGGTGGAGCGGGGTCGCGGCGCGGGTGGTGTGGTAGGCCGCGGCGAGGGCGACCTTCGTGACTCCGAGGCTGCGGGCGCGATCGGCGAAGGTCGGATCGCCGATCACGTCCCAGGGGTAGGCATAGCCGACGACCGGTATGGTTCCGGTCTCGCCTCTGTCGATCTGTGTCACCGGTGGTTGCTCCTGGCTCGTCGTACTGTGACCGGGCCCACTTGTGGCCCCGGTCACAGGAGACTGTCAGGATTGGCGATTCATGTCCAAGCCACTTATCGCATTAGGCGATACCCTGACGGTATTGCTTAAAAGGGTCACCAGCGCGACGTGTTCGGCGTGAAATCCGGCTCGAACGAACGCATGTAGACGGTGTCTTCCCGGCGGCGCACACCGCAGCCAAGGTACTGCTCGTGAAGCTCGCCGAGCAGGTCACGATCGAGCTCTACGCCCAGGCCCGGACCCGTCGGCACCGTGATCGCGCCGTCGCTGAAGTCGAGCACTCCGGGGCGTACGACGTCCTGGGTCTTCCACGGGTAGTGGGTGTCGCAGGCGTACGTCAGATTGGGGGTCGCGGCGGCCAGGTGGACCATCGCGGCCAGGGAGACGCCCAGGTGCGAGTTGCTGTGCATCGACAGGCCCAACCCGAAGGTGTCGGTGATCCCGCCCAGCAGCGCCGACTGGCGCAGCCCTCCCCACAGATGATGGTCGGAGAGCACGATCTGGACCGCGTCGACCGCGATCGCGGGCTTGAGGTGCTCGAAGGCGATCACGCACATGTTGGTGGCCAGCGGTACGTCGGTGCGGGCCGCGACCTGCGCCATCCCGTCGATCCCGGGGGTGGGGTCCTCGAGATACTCCACGACGCCGGCGAGCCGCTCGGCGACCTTGACCGACGTCTCCGGCGTCCAGGCGCCGTTGGGGTCCAGCCGCAGCGGCAGGTCGGGGAAGGCGTCGCGCAGCGCCTCGATCGCGGCGCACTCCTCGTCGGGGTGGAAGACCCCGCCCTTCAGCTTGAGCGAGCCGAAGCCCCAGCCCTCGACCAGCCGCTTCGCCTGCGCGACGATCTGCTCGGGGTTGAGCGCCTCGCCCCACTCGTCGTCGGGCTGACCGGGATGGCCGGCCCACTTGTAGAACATGTAGCCGCTGAACGGGACCCGGTCGCGCACCGCGCCGCCGAGCAGGTCGCTCACCGGACGGCCCGCCCCGCGGGCGACCAGGTCGAGGCAGGCGACCTCGAAGGGGGAGTAGACGGTGTCGACCGCGGAGGAGACGTCGAGCATGCCGCCGAAGGAGGCACCCGCCCCGCCGGTCTCCTTGCCGAGCACGTCGACGACGAGCCGTCGCAGGCCGTGGGTGTCGTAGGGGTCGGCACCCGGGAGCGCCTGGGCGACCGCGTCGAGCCGGGCGAGGTGGGTCTCGTCGGCGTACGTCTCCCCGAGGCCGACCAGGCCGGTGTCGGTGTGGAGCTCGACGATCGCGCGCAGCGCCCACGGCTGGTGCACGCCGACCACGTTGAGCAGCGGCGGGTCGGCGAACGCGACCGGGGTGACGACGACCTTCGAGATGCGGCTGGAGTTGGGGCCGCTCATGCGGTCGGCTTCACGGCGAGGACGGGCACGCCGGCGTCGAGCAGGATGCGCTGGGCGTCGCTGCCCAGCAGCGCCTTGCCGACCGGCGAGCGGCGGCGCAGCCCGATCACGATCAGCCGGGCGCCGGTCGAGGCGACCAGATCGTCGAACGTCTCCACGACATCGGCGCCGTGCGTGGTGTGGTCGACGCGGGCGCTCACCCCCGCCTCGGCGGCGCGGGCGACGAGCTTCGCGGCCGCAACCTCGTCGACGAGGTCGGCGTCCACGGTGGCGCCTCGGCGCGGGCTGTTGACGATGACGACGTCGTCGCCGCGTGCCGCCGCCTCGGCCAGGCCGGCCTCGAGAGCCGCCTCACCTACCGGTGTGGGTACGTAACCGATCAGGATGGTCATGGTGTGCCTCTCTCAGCGGGTCGGGCTCAGCGGGTCGGAGTGTCGACGTCGTCGCGGTCGGCCGGGGCGGCGACGGTGGCGGCCTTGCGTCGGGCCAGGATCGCCTTGGCGGCGGGCCAGAGGGCGACCAGGATGAAGGCTGCCAAGAGGGTGCCCGAGATCGGCCGGGTGAAGAACCCGGTCGGGTCACCGTCGAAGATCAGCATCGAGCGGCGTACGCCGTCCTCCACGATCGAGCCGAGGACGAAGGCGAGCACCATCGGGCCGGGCTCGAAGCCGACCTTCTTCATCAGGTAGCCGATCAGGCCGAAGACGATCATCACGAAGATGTCGAAGGTGGAGTTGTTGATCGTGTAGACGCCAAGGATCGTGATCAGCGCGGTGATCGGGGCCAGGATCGCCGGCCGCACCCGCAGGATGCGTACGAAGATGCCGACCAGCGGGATGCTCAGGACGAGCAGGATCAGGTTGCCGATGTACATCGAGTTGATGACGCCCCAGAACAGGTCGGGGCGCTCCTCGACCAGCTGCGGACCGGGCGAGATGCCAAGGATGAGCAGTGCGCCGAAGAGCATGGCCATCGACGCGTTGGCCGGGATGCCGAGGGTCAGCAGCGGGATGAACGAGGAGGTCGCGGCGGCGTTGTTGGCGCTCTCGGGGGCGGCGACGCCCTCGATGGCACCGCGCCCGAAGCGCTCGGGGTGCTTCGAGATCCGCTTCTCCGTGGCGTACGCCGCCAGGGAGGCCATCACCGCGCCGCCACCGGGCAGCACGCCCAGGACGAAGCCGATCACCGAGCCGCGGCCGATCGCGCCGGAGGACTGCTTGAGGTCCTTGCGGGAGGGCCAGATGTTGGCGACGGCGGCGGGTACGTGGGGCTTCCCGTGCCGCTCCTCGAGGTTGTAGAGGATCTCGCCGACGCCGAAGAGACCCATCGCGACGACCACGAAGTCGATGCCCTCGGTCAGCTGCAGGCTGCCGAAGGTGAAGCGCTCGGCGCCGCTGAAGCTGTCGCGGCCGATCGTGGCCAGCAGCAGGCCGAACGCGGCGGCGATCATGGCCTTGAGCTTGTTGCCGTTGCCGATGGTGGCGACCAGCAGGACGCCCAGCAGGGCCAGGGCGGCGTACTCCGGGTCACCGAAGTTGAGCGCCCAGCCGGCGATCAGTGGTGCCACCAGGGTCAGGCCGAGAATGGAGACGGTCGCGCCGACGAAGGAGCCGATCGCGGCGATGCCGAGGGCGGTGCCGGCCTTGCCCTGCTTGGCGAGGGCGAAGCCGTCGAAGACGGTGACCACCGATGAGGCCTCACCGGGCAGCCGGAGCAGCACCGAGGTGATCGTGCCGCCGTACTGGGCGCCGTAGTAGATGCCCGCCAGCATGATGATCGCGGAGACCGGGTCGATGCTGTAGGTGATCGGCAGCAGGATGGCGATCGTGGCTGCCGGCCCGAGGCCGGGGAGTACGCCGATCAGCATGCCGATGAGCACGCCGATCAGGCAGTAGAGCAGATTCTGCGGTTCGGTGACGAGCCCGAAGCCGTCGAGGAATGCGTTGACGTCCACTGGGGGCTCCGCTCAGAACAGGTGGGGCAGCGGGATGCGCAGCCCGTAGAGGAAGAGGAAGTAGAAGGCGGCGACCGTGGCGACCGAGGTGATGATCGTGCTGCGCCAGGACTCGCCGCCGAGGAACCTCAGCCAGACGACGCACAGCAGCAGCGAGGGGATCTCGAAGCCGATCACGGGCATCAGCAGGGCCAGCACGATGAAGGTGACCAGGCCGACCGCCGGGAGGATGCTGGAGCGGGTGAACTTCTCGCTGTCGGTCAGTCTGCGGCCGACGACGAGCAGGGCCACGGCCATCAGGGTGATGGCGATGCTGACCACGAAGGGCCACAGGCCGGGCCCGGGCTGGCGCAGCGAGCCCAGGCCGTAGCCGTAGGCGAGGACTGCGCCGCCGATGCCGACGACGAGAGCGACGAGCGCACCCACCACCTGGTAGACCGGTCCGCCGGCCGGAGGTCGTTCCTCCTCCAGCTCATGGGCCACCTCGGCCTGGATCTCGGCCAGGATGTCCTGGTCAGGAGAGGGGGTACGTTCGTCGCTCATCGTCATGCCTTCGTCGTGTGGGGCGGGGTCAGCTCGCGCCGAGGTTGAGACCGTACTGCTCGACCAGGTCGGCGAACCGCTTCTTGTCCTCCTCGAGCTGGGTCACCACCTCGTCGCCGGAGATCTCCATCGGGGTGAGGCTGTTCTGCTCGTTGAAGGCCTGGTACTCCTCGGTCTTGAACGTCGCCTGCATCGCCTCGGCGATGGCGTCCTTGACGTTGTCCGGGGTGCCCTTGGGGACGGTCATGAACCGGTACTGCGCGACCTCGACGTCGAGGCCCTGCTCCTTGGCGGTCGGGACGTCCGGCAGGTAGTCGACCCGCTCGGGACCGAAGACGCTCAGCGGGGTCAGCTTGCCGGACTCGATGTTCTCGATCGCCTCGCCGACCTGGATGCAGGCGGTGTCGACCTGGTTGCCGAGCACCGCGGTCAGCGCCGGGGCGCCGCCGTCGAACGGCACGGCCTCGGCGTCGACGCCGGCCGAGGCGTACGTCAGGCCGCAGGAGAGCTGCGCGCCGGTGCCCACGCCGGTGGTGCCGTAGGTGACCTTCTTCTTCGCGGCCTTGATGTCGTCGAGCGTCTTGAAGCCGCTCTTCGGGCCGGTGACCATGACGTAGTCGTCGCGGGAGACACCCTGGACGACGTCGAAGTCGCCGAGGTCGGTGACCTCGTCCTCGCTGACCGCCAGCGGCGTGATCGCGAAGAGCGAGGCGTTCTGGATGGCGATGGTCTGGCCGTCGGGCTTGGCCTTGGCGACCTTGTTGGCGGCGAGCGCGCCGTTGGCGCCCTCCTGGTTGATCACCGGGAAGGAGGCGCCGAGCTCGTCGGAGAGGCCCTTGGAGACCGCCCGGCTGATCAGGTCGCTGGAGCCGCCGGCCGAGGCACCGACGTACATCTCGACGTTGCCGGCGGGATACTCCTCACCGTCCCCGTTGCCTCCGGTGGTGTTCGAGACACCGCAGGCGGAGAGGGCCAGGGCCGCGACGCCGGCGGTCGCGGCGAGTAGGTGGGTGGTCGTACGCATCGTTGCTCCTAGGTCCTGGTGGCCGGGCTCGGTTGTCGCATGGGGATGGCCCGACGTCGTGTGACCACCGACACTAAGAGTCTTAGCGATACCGGTCCAAGCCCGATTCGGCATAGAGTGTTCCACCTGGTGCATCGTGGTCTACCCTGGCCAGATGATCACGCTCGACCAGGTGCGCTCATTCGTGGCCGTCGCCGAGGAGCTCCACTTCGGCCGGGCTGCCGAGCGCCTGCGGATGACGCAGCCGCCGCTGTCGCGACAGATCCAGAAGCTGGAGAAGGCCGTCGGTGCGCAGCTGCTCGAGCGGGACAACCGCCGGGTCGCTCTCACGGGTGCCGGAGCGGCCTTCCTCGACGAGGCCTATCGCATGCTCAACCTGGTCGAGAGTGCCGGTGACCTGGCTCGTCGGGTGGACGCCGGCGCCGCCGGCGTGGTCCGGCTCGGCTTCACCGCGGTCTCGGCCATCTCGATCCTGGGGCCCCTGCTGCGCCGCCTCACCGTCGAGCTCCCGGATGTCGAGGTGCGGCTCTCCGAGCGAGTCACCCTGGCCCAGGTCGACGGCATCCGCCACGGCGAGATCGACATCGGCCTGGCCCGCCCGCCCTTCGACACCGAGCTGCTCTCCTCGAGAGTGATCTCCCGTGAGCCGCTGATGGCCGTACTCCCGCAGGGTCATCCCTTGGCAGAGCTCGATCGGCCACTCACGCCGCAGGACTTCGAGGGCCAGCCCGTCATCGGCTACCACCCCCAGCAGTCCCGCTACTTCCACGAGCTCTCCGTACGCTTCCTGGCCAACGCCCACCCTCGCATCGAGCAGCGCGTGCACCAGGTCCTCACCGCCATGCTCCTGGTCTCCGCCGATCGTGGCGTCGGCTTCGTCCCGGTCTCGGCCAGCTCGCTGCACGTGGAAGGCGTCGTCTTCCGCCCCATCGAGCACGGCGGCGGCGACACCCGCCTCGACAAGGACCCCGAGCGTCCCGTCGAGCTCCATGCGATCTGGGCGCGGGGGTCTGTCAGTCCGGTCGTACGCCGGGTTCTCGATGCGATCATCCAGATGAACCGGTAGCTGGGGAACTGTCCCCGCCCCGTCCTTGACTCCGGGGTCTGGTGAGAAGACGCTCAAGAAAGGGTCGGCGGCCCACGCCAACCCCGGAGAAACACGCCGCGACAAGCGGTCAGGACGATCTGGGGCCACCCAAGCCGCCGCGATGCCGCCAAAGCATCACGAGATTCAAATTCGGGCTTGGACAGGCATCACCGAACGTTCATAACGTGATGGTCACCACCTTCCCCACTGGAACCCTCACAACATCTGAAGGACGTGACTCGTGACCGAGTACAGCCCGATCGACCTGGCCGCCCAGCTCAAGAGCGGGCTTCTCTCGTTCCCGGTCACCCATTTCACCGAGGACCTCCAGGTCGACGAAGAGGGCTACCGCAAGCACCTGAGCTGGCTGGCGGAGTACCCGGTCGCAGGTCTCTTCGCGGCCGGCGGCACGGGGGAGGGCTTCTCGCTGAACGCGGAGGAGACCGACCGGGTCGTACGTGCCGCGGTCGACGAGGTCGCGGGCGCGGTGCCGGTGCTGGCGCCGGCGACGGGCAGCACGGCCAACGCGGTCGCGCAGGCGAAGGCGGCCGAGGCGGCGGGCGCGGACGGGATCCTGCTGATGCCGCCCTACCTCACCGAGGCCGGGCAGGCGGGGCTCGTCGAGCACGCCAGCCGCGTGTGCGAGGCGACCGGCCTCGGCGTGATCGTCTACAGCCGCGCCAACGCAGTGCTGCGGGACGAGGCCGTGGATCAGCTCGCCGAGCGCAACCCGACCCTGATCGGCTTCAAGGACGGCGTCGGTAACATCGAGCAGATGACCCGCACGTACGCCCGGGTCGGCGACCGGCTCATCTACATCGGTGGCCTGCCGACGGCGGAGACGTTCGCGCTGCCGCTGCTCCAGCTCGGCGTGAGCACGTACTCCTCGGCGCTGTTCAACTTCGCGCCGAAGTGGGCGGTCGAGTTCTACGAGGCCGTACGTGCCCAGGACCGCGACGAGGTCTACCGTCGTCTCAACGAGTTCGTGATCCCCTACCTCGACATCCGCGACCGCACGGCCGGCTACGCCGTGTCGATCGTCAAGGGCGGTCTGACCGCGATCGGCCGGCCCGCCGGGCCGGTCCGCCCGCCGCTGACCGACCTGCGCGAGGACGAGATCGACGAGCTGCGCGAGCTGATCGCCCGGATCTCCTGACGCCGATCTGCACCTGAGAGACCGACCCGATAGGAAGGGAACATGAGCTACCGCTCGATCATCGCCGGAGCCGACTCCGAGCAGCCCGACGTCACCGCCGCCACCAGCGCCGCGGCCGAGGGCTTCGCCGGCTACCGCGCCACATCCCCCGAAGCCAGGGCGGACTTCCTCGAAGCCGTCGCCGCCGAGATCGAGGCGGCCCGCGCCGAGATCGTCGAAGCGGCTGTCGCCGAGTCGCACCTGCCCGAAGGCCGGATCAGCGGCGAGGTCGGCCGCACCACCGGCCAGCTCCGGATGTTCGCCGGCGTCGTGCGCCGCGGCGACCACCTGGGCGTACGCATCGACCCGGCCCTCCCGGACCGGACCCCGCTTCCGCGGTCCGACATCCGCCAGCGCCAGATCGCGCTCGGCCCGGTGGCGGTCTTCGGTGCCAGCAACTTCCCGCTCGCCTTCTCCACCGCCGGCGGCGACACCGCCTCGGCGCTGGCCGCGGGCTGTCCCGTCGTGGTCAAGGGCCATCCGGCGCACCCGCTCACCGGCTACCTGGTCGCGCAGGCCATCACCCGCGCGGTCGAGAAGGCCGGGCTGCACGCCGGCACCTTCTCCTTCCTCCTCGACACCGACTTCAAGGGCGGCATCGAGCTCGGCCAGGCCCTGGTCGTCGACCCGCGGATCAAGGCCGTCGGCTTCACCGGCTCCCGCGGTGGCGGCCTCGCGATCGTCGCTGCCGCGGCGGCCCGGCCCGAGCCGATCCCGGTCTACGCAGAGATGTCCTCGATCAACCCCGTCGTCGTCCTCCCCGGAGCGCTCGACGGTGACGTCGACGCGCTCGCCACGGCGTACGTCGGCTCGCTGACCCTCGGTTCCGGCCAGTTCTGCACCAACCCCGGCCTGCTCTTCCTCCCGAAGAGCGAGGCGGGCGATGCCTTCCTGGCCGCCGCCGGCCGGGCCACGGCCGAGGCCGTCGGCGCGACCATGCTGACCTCCGGCATCGCCGCCGCCTACGCGAAGGGCACCGCCGCGCTCCGTGCCACCGACGGCGTGACCGTCGTCGGCGAGGGCACTGCCGGTGACACCGACGCTCCCGCGCCCCAGATCGTCGAGGCCGCCCGTCTCGCCGGGGTGACCGACGAGGTCTTCGGCGCCTCCGGCGTCGTGGTCCGCTACGACACCGTCGAGGAGCTGCTGCCCAGCCTGGACTCCCTCGAGGGTCAGCTCACCGCGACGGTCCACGCCACCGACGCCGACAACGAGGCGGCCGCCCAGGTCGTCGCCGCGCTCGAGCTCAAGGCTGGACGGATCCTCTTCAACGGCTGGCCCACGGGCGTCGAGGTCGGCCACGCGATGGTCCACGGCGGCCCGTTCCCTGCCACCTCCGACTCCCGCACCACCTCGGTCGGCAGCCTCGCGATCGAGCGCTACCAGCGCCCGGTCGCCTACCAGGACGTACCCGCCGCCATCCTTCCGGAGGCCGTACGCGACGACAACCCGTGGCACCTCGCCCGCCGGATCGACGGCGAGCTGCAGCTGCCATGACCGACACGACCACTGTGCCCACTATTGGCAAGGTCGAGGTCGTCCCCGTCGCGGGCCACGACTCGATGCTGCTCAACCTCAGCGGCGCGCACGCGCCGTTCTTCACCCGCAACATCGCGATCCTCACCGACTCCGAGGGACGCGAGGGCGTCGGCGAGGTCCCCGGCGGCGAGCCGATCCGTCGCACCATCGAAGAGGCCGCCGAGCTGCTCGTCGGCCAGCCGGTCACCCGCTACCGCAGCCTGCTGCGGCAGGTCGCGGAGCGGTTCGCCGACCGCGACGCCGGCGGCCGCGGAGCCCAGACCTTCGACCTGCGTACGACGGTCCACGCCGTCACCGCGCTGGAGTCCGCGCTCCTCGATCTCGCAGGTCAGGCGCAGGGTGTACCGGTTGCCGAGCTGCTCGGCGACGGGCAGCAGCGCGACTCGGTGCCGATGCTCGGCTACCTCTTCTACGTCGGGGACCCCGACAAGACCGACCTGCCCTACCTGCGTGAGGCCGACGGCGCGGACGACTGGGATCGCGTCCGGCGAGAGGTCGCGCTGACCCCCGAGGCGGTCGTACGTCTCGCCGAGGCCGCCCAGGCCCGCTACGGCTTCGCCGACTTCAAGCTCAAGGGCGGCGTCCTCGCCGGTGAGGAGGAGGTCGCCGCGGTGACCGCCCTCCACGAGCGCTTCCCCGACGCCCGGATCACCCTCGACCCCAACGGCGGCTGGCTGCTCGCCGACGCGGTCCGGCTGCTGAAGGGCAAGGACGACGTGCTCGCGTACGCCGAGGACCCCTGCGGTGCCGAGGGCGGCTACTCGGGCCGCGAGATCATGGCCGAGTTCAAGCGCGCCACCGGGCTGCGTACGGCGACCAACATGATCGCCACCGACTGGCGCCAGATGTCCCACGCGATCCGCACCCACGCCGTCGACATCCCGCTGGCCGACCCGCACTTCTGGACCATGTCCGGCTCCGTCCGGGTCGCCCAGATGTGCCACGACTTCGGGCTGACTTGGGGCTCCCACTCCAACAACCACTTCGACGTCTCGCTGGCCATGTTCACCCACGTCGGCGCCGCCGCACCGGGGGAGATCACCGCGCTGGACACCCACTGGATCTGGCAGGACGGCCAGGGGCTGACCGAGTCGCCCCTGGAGATCCGCGACGGGGCGATCGCGGTGCCGACCGCCCCGGGGCTCGGGATCCGGATCGACCGTGACCGGGTCGCGGCCGCGCACGAGCTCTACCTCGAGCACGGGCTCGGCGTACGCGACGACGGCGTCGCGATGCAGTACCTGGTGTCGGGGTGGACCTTCGATCCCAAGCGCCCGTGCCTGGTTCGTTGACCGCCCTGATGACCGCCCGGTGAGCGCTGAGCTCGCCTGGCTCCTGCTCGCCGGCATCGGTGCGGGACTGACCGGCTCGGTGGCAGGTCTGGCCTCGCTGGTCAGCTACCCCTCCCTGCTGGCCGCGGGGCTGCCGCCGGTCGTCGCCAACGTCACCAACACGGTGGCCATGTTCGGCGTCACCGGCGGCACGGTCGCCGGCTCGCGGCGCGAGCTGCGCGGCCAGGGCAGAAGGATCGCCTGGCTGGCCCTGGCCTCCTTCCTCGGCGGCGCGCTCGGCGCGGCGCTGCTGCTCACCACGCCGGCCGAGGCGTTCGAGACGGTGGTGCCCTGGCTCGTCGGCGCCGGTGCGGTGCTCCTGCTGTTCCGCGACCGGATCCGCTCCTGGGCCGCCGCCCGCGCGGCCGCGCGGCCGCCGCGGCAGGCCTCGTCAGCAGGCGGTGACGAGCGGCGTACGTTGGCCCGCGGGTTCGGCTGGGGCGTCATCGTGTTCGTGCTCGGCATCTACGGCGGCTACTTCGGCGCCGGCGTCGGCATCATCGCGCTGGCCGTCCTCGTGCTCGAGCGCACCGAGGCCCTGGCGATCACGAACGCGGTCAAGAACGTGGCCACCGGCGTCGCCAACGGCACCGCCGCGATCGCGTACGTCTTCTTCGCTCCCGTGAGCTGGCCGGCCGCGGTCGCCCTCGGATCGGGCGCCGTGATCGGCGGCTTCCTGGGGCCAGCGATCGTCCGGGTCGCCCCCGAGCGCCCGCTGCGCTGGCTGGTCGGTCTCGCCGGGCTCGGGCTCGCGCTGCACCTGGCGACCCAGTAGGTCCCATGCAGTAGGCTCCCCGCCGCTGTCACGGGTCACAGGAGGACGAAGCGAACATGGGTTCGGAAGACATCTCGGTGCGCGCCCGGATCCGCGCGCTGGTCGACAACGACACCTTCCAGAAGGTCATCATCGGGGTGATCATCCTCAACGCGGTGGTCCTCGGTGTGGAGACGATGGTCCCCGAGCACCTCGCCCGCGAGCTGGCGCTGCTCGACGGCCTGCTCCTCGCGGTCTTCGTGATCGAGCTGGTGCTGCGGCTGGTGGCGTACGGCCCCAGGTTCTTCCGCGATCCGTGGAACATCTTCGACACCGTGATCGTCGCGATCGCGCTGGTGCCGGCGACCGGGCCGATGTCGGTGCTGCGGGCGCTGCGGATCCTGCGCGTGCTGCGCCTGGTCAACTCGGTCCCGTCCATGCGTCGCGTCGTCGACGGCCTGATCGCGGCGATGCCGGGGATGGGCTCGGTCGCGGCGCTGCTGGTGCTGATGATGTACGTCGCGGTGGTCATCTCGACCAACCTCTACGGCTCCATCGCGCCGGAGTACTTCGGCGACCTCGGCACCAGCGCGTTCACGCTGTTCCAGACCATGACCGGCGAGGCCTGGCCCGACATCGCCCGCGAGGTGATGGCCGAGGACCCCTCCGCCTGGATCTTCTTCGTCGTCTTCATCCTGGTGATGACCTTCGCGGTCCTCAACCTCTTCCTCGCCGTGGTCGTCTCCGGCATGGAGAGCGTCGAGAGCCTCGCCGAGCACGAGGAGGAGTCCGACGCCGAGATGATGGCCATCCTCACCGCGTTGCGTGAGGACCTCACGGCCGTACGCGAGGATCTGGCCGCGACCCGGGCCGAGCTGCAGAGCGCTCGCACGGAGGTCTAGCCCGTCCGGGTCGTACCCGTGACCACAATGACCACAAGGTCCAATACCTCCGGATGCTTCCGGGGTCCTCCGCGCCGCGCCTACCTTCACGGCCATGAAGTGACGTACGTCACTCTTGAAGGAGACCCCCATGAACCCCCTCATCCGTACCGCCGCGATCGTCGTCGCCACAGCCGTGGCAGGCACGTCGCTCGCCGCCTGCAGCTCGGTCAACAGCTCCGACTCGTCCTCCGGCGCAGCGCCGACGAGCGTGAACATCGTCGTCCCCGCCGACCCGGGCGGTGGCTGGGACCAGACCGGGCGAGCGTTCTCCGAGGTGCTGACCGGCGAGAAGATCGTCGAGACCGCCTCGGTGTCCAACGTTCCCGGGGCCGGCGGCACCGTCGGGCTGGCGCAGCTCGCCAACGAGACCGACGCCAACACCCTGATGGTGATGGGCCTGGTCATGGTCGGCGCGATCGAGACCAACAAGTCGGCCACCAAGCTCGCCGACACCACCCCGATCGCGAAGCTGACCGAGGAGCAGGAGGTCGTCGTCGTACCGGCCGACTCGAAGTACCAGACCATCAACGACCTGGTCGACGACATCAAGGCCAACGGGCAGGACGTCGCGATCGCAGGTGGGTCCGCGGGCGGCACCGACCAGATCCTCGCCGGCCAGCTGCTCAAGGCGGTCGGCGTAGCCCCCGAGGACATCGCCAAGAGCCTCAACTACGTGCCCTTCGACGGTGGCGCCGAGTCGGTGACCGCGCTGCTCGGCAACAAGGTCGACGCCGGGATCTCCGGTGTCGGTGAGTACGCCGAGCAGATCAAGGCCGGCAAGCTCCGTGCGTTGGCCGTCTCCGGCGAGGAGCCCTCCGGCCTGCTGCCCGACGTGCCCACCCTCACCGACGAGGGCATCGACCTGGTGCTCACCAACTGGCGCGGCATCGTCGCCCCCGGCGACCTCGACGACGCCGACCGGGAGGCCCTGACCGACCTGGTCACCGAGGCGGCCGAGTCCGACGCCTGGGGCAAGGTCCTCGAGACCAACGACTGGGACGACGCCTTCATGGCTGGTGACGAGTTCGACACGTACGTCGACGGGGAGGTCACCTCCGCACAGACCACGCTCAAGGAAATCGGTCTCGTCCAGTGAGCGAGCAGACCCCCACCCAGCCTGGCCGGCTCTCCTTCGGGGAGTCGGCCATGGCCGGGGGCATCCTCGCCCTCGGTGTGTTCGCGCTGGTGCGTGCGGGAAGCATCGCCGAGCCGGTCACCGCGGCCGGCGCGATCGGGCCGCGGACGATGCCCTACCTCGTCGGAGGCCTGCTGGTCGTGACCGGTGGCATCACCCTGGCGCGTGTCCTGCGTGGTGAGCGTGGTGTGCCCGAGGGCGGCGAGGACGTCGACCTGTCCGGCACCACCGACTGGCGCACCGCCGTCCTGCTGGCCGTGGCCGTCCTGGGCCACGCCCTCCTGATCGGCCCGGTCGGCTGGCCGCTGGCCGGCGCCGCGCTGTTCACGGCGGGCGCGGTCATCCTGGGCGCCCGCCCTTGGTGGCGCTCGCTGCTGATCGGCCTGGTCATGGCGTTCGCGATCCAGCTGGTCTTCGCCGGCGGTCTGGGCGTCTCGCTGCCGCCGGGCCCGTTCCTGGAGGGGGTGTCGTTCCTCCATGGATAACCTCACCCTGCTCCTGGAGGGGTTCGCCACCGCGGCGCGGCCCGAGTACCTCGTCTTCGCCTTCATCGGCGTCATCCTCGGCACCGCGGTCGGTGTCCTGCCCGGCATCGGACCGTCGATGACGGTCGCCCTGCTGCTGCCGCTGACGTACGCCTTGGACCCGACGGCCGCGCTGATCACCTTCGCCGGGATCTACTACGGCGGCATGTACGGCGGGTCCACGACGTCGATCCTGCTCAACACGCCTGGCGAGGCGTCCTCGATGATCACCGCCCTCGAGGGCAACAAGATGGCCAAACGTGGCCGGGGCGCCGCGGCGCTGGCCACGGCGGCCATCGGGTCGTTCGTGGCGGGCACGCTCGCCACGGTCGCGCTCACCTTCCTGGCCCCGATCGCCGCGGATCTGGCCGTCAAGCTCGGTCCGGTCGAGAAGGTGGCCCTGATGGTTCTCGCCTTCACCACGGTGGGGGCACTGCTGGGCCGCTCGGTCTCGCGCGGGCTGGCCGCCCTGGGCGTGGGCATGTTCATCGGGCTCATGGGCGTCGACGGCATGTCGGGGCAGATGCGGTTCACCTTCGGCGTACCCGTGCTCAACGACGGCATCGACGTCGTGGTCGTCGCGGTCGCACTCTTCGCCGTCGGCGAGGCGCTGTACGTCGGTGCGCAGCTGCGCCGGGGACCGCAGCAGCTCGTCCCGGTCACCCGCGGGTGGCGCACCTGGATGACGGGTGAGGACTGGCGGCGTTCCTGGAAGCCGTGGCTGCGTGGCACCGCGATCGGCTTCCCGATCGGCACTCTGCCGGCCGGTGGCGCCGAGGTCGGTACGTTCCTGTCCTACTCCGCCGAGCGCAAGCTGGCTCGCGGGAGAGCGAAGGAGGAGTTCGGTCACGGTGCCATCGAGGGGGTCGCCGGGCCGGAGGCGGCCAACAACGCCTCGGCCGCCGGCGTGCTCGTGCCGCTGCTGACGCTCGGCATCCCGACCTCGGCCACGGCCGCGGTGATCCTGGTGGCGCTGCAGCACTACAACATCCAGCCGGGGCCGCTGCTGTTCAAGGACCACGGAGACCTCGTCTGGCCGCTGATCGCGAGCCTCTACATCGGCAACGTGCTGTTGCTGGTGCTCAACCTGCCGCTGGTCGGGCTGTGGGTGAAGGTGCTCCAGATCCCGCGTCCCTACCTGTACGCCGGCATCCTGCTGTTCGCGGCCCTGGGGGCCTTCGCGGTGCACTTCAGCCCCCAGGACGTCATGGTGCTCCTCGTGCTCGGCATCCTCGGCTTCTTCATGCGCCGCTACGGCTATCCCGTGGCGCCGATGGTGGTCGGCCTGATCCTCGGGCCGATCTTCGAGCGGCAACTGCGCTCGGCCCTGCAGATCGCCCAGGGTGACTGGCTGACGCTGGTGCAGTCGCCGTTCGCGATCGTCGTGTACGTCGCGCTGCTGCTCGCGCTCGGCGGGTCGGTCGTACTCCGGCGCAAGGAGGACGACCTGGAGCACGAACTGGTCGAAGCCGGCAGCTGAACGGACCGGCTGCGACCGTTCGGGTCCGGCCGCAGCCGGTCGTCACATCAGCTGCCCGCTGAGGCGATCTCCTGCAGCACCATGTTGCGGGGGCCGTCGGGGGTGCTCTTGACCACCCGCAGGAAGTAGGGCTGGACGGGGTTGTGGTTGGGGTCGAAGGACCAGTTCCCGCGGGGGCTGACGATGGTGCCGACCGACCCGAGGGAGTCGGCGATCTCGTTGCGGTTGACGTCGTCGGAGAGGTCGAGCGCCTTGTCGAGCGCGGCCGCGGCGTCGTAGGCCTGCACCGAGTAGACCGTCGGGGTGGCGTCGTACGCCTCGCGGTAGTCCTTCACGAAGGCGTCGTTCATCAGCGAGTCCATCGTGTCGCTGTAGTGCAGCGCGGTGCGCACGCCGGAGGCCGCGCTGCCCAGCTCGGACAGTACGTCGCCCTCGGTGAGGAAGCCCGGGCCGTAGAGCCGGACGCTCTTGGTCAGCCCTGATTCGCGGTACTGCTTCACGAACGCCTCCGCCTCCTTGCCGGCGTAGGCGGCGTAGATCGCGTCGGCGCCAGAGTCCTTCGCCTTGTCGAAGAGCCCCGACCACTCCTCGGTCACACCGGCCGGCGTGTAGCTCTGGCCCGCCACGCTGCTTCCGGATGCCTCGAGGGCGATCATGAAGCTGTCGGAGAGCTCGTGCCCGGCCGCGTCGTCGGAGGCGATGACGTACGCCGAGCCCCGCCCGGTCTCCGTGGCGACCGCTGTCCCGAGCGCGCCGCCCAGGTCCGCGTTGGACGAGGACGTACGCCACAGGTAGTCGGAGCCGTCGGCGAACTCGTCGGCGCCGGCGCCGGTCACGATCAGCGGCGTCTCGCTGCTGGTCGCGACGTCCTTGGCCGCCAGCGCCGTCTCCGAGCTCACCACCCCGACGACCGCCTGGACCTCGTCGTCCTGGATCAGCCTGGTCACCGCGGCGACGCCGGTCTCGGCGCGGTCGCCCTCGTCGGCCTCGACGACGTCGATCAGCCGGCCGCCGAGCTTCCCGCCGTGCTGGTCGAGGTAGAGGTCGAAGCCACGGCTCATGTCGGTGCCGATCGACTTGTGGACGCCGGAGGTGGGCACCACCAGACCGATCGAGACCTTCGACTCCGAGGTCGTGGTGCAGGCCGTGAGGCCGAGCGCGAATGCCGAGATGGGCGCGAGAACGAACAACTGCCGGTGAGCCGAGCCTGTCACGGGAGACTCCATCTATGGGGTGGCCTCGGGAGATTTCGAGTAGGCGAACACTGGCACAAACCGCGGCCGGGAGGCGAGCAATTCGGCGCCGTGTCCGCAAGTCGGTAGTCTCGCCCTGCCAGTCGTACTCCATGCCTGATGGGGTCAGGGAACCCGGTGAAAGTCCGGGACTGACGCGCAGCGGTGAGGATGACGGGCGGGGCACGCCCTCCTTCCGGGGAGGACAGCCACTGGAGCCTGGCTCCGGGAAGGCGCTCCGCTCCGATCGATTCCGAGTCCGAAGACCTGCTGGCTCTGGCGGCGCCCGCCGCCAGGTCACCACGTGCCCCGCGCAAGGGCACATGACGCAGAGCAGGTGTCCTGATGACGCGAGTTCGAACCGACCGGTGCCCGGGAGTCGGTCGTCCGTGGGCGGCCGAGGACGGCCTGCTGGTGCGGCTGCGCCTGATCGGCGGGTCCGTCTCGTCCGCCGCGCTGCTCTCGCTGATCTCCGTGGCGGAGACCTATGGCGACGGGCGGATCTACCTCACTGGTCGCGCCAACCTGCAGGTCCGCGGCCTGCCGAGTGTCGACGGCGGCCGTTCTGGAAACAACCTGCCGGGCGAGGTCCTCACTGCGCTGAAGGCGACCGGTCTGGTGCCGGCGCAGACCCACGAGCTCGTACGCAACGTGATGGTCTCCCCGCAGACCGGGCTCGCCGGAGGGCTGGCCGACCTGCGCGGCGTCGCGGCATCGCTCGACAGGCTGCTGTGCGCTTCGCCGCAGCTGGCCGCGCTGCCGGGGCGGTTCCTCTTCGTGCTCGACGACGGCCGCGGCGACCTGGTCACGCGGGAGTGCGACCTCGGGCTGGTGGCACTCTCCGCTGCCGAGGGTCAGCTCCGGGTCGGTGACTCGTGGGGACCTGTCGTGCCGCTCGCCGAGGCCGCGTCCCGGCTGGTCGCGCTCGCCTCACGCTTTCTGGACGTACGCGGCGAAGGGCCGTCCGCGCCCTGGCACGTCTCCGAGCTCGACGCCCCGCTGGTCGAGCCGGTCGTGGCCGACGATCGGGTGCCCGCTGTGGCAGAGGAGCTCGGCTACGGGCCTGTGCCCGGAGGCGAGCATGTCGCGGCCCCGGACGGGGCCCTGGACCGGGCCGCCGTCTCGGCCCTGGCCGAGCGGGCGCCGGCGGTCGTGGTGACGCCGTGGCGCGGCGTACTCGTGCCTACGCCGCAGGTGCGCCCGACCCGGCGCTACGACTACATCGACCAGGGGCCGGCGATCTACGTCGACTCCTTCGCGACCATCCGGCGCGAGGCCGACCTCTCCGCGGTGCCGGCCGATGCCGAGCGGCTCGCGGTGCGGATGATCCACGGCAGCGGGCAGGTCGACCTCGCCTCCGACCTGGTCATCCACCCAGGCCTGGTGAAGGCCGCGCGGGGTGCGCTCGAGGCTGGCGCGCCGATCCTGTGCGACGCGACGATGGTCGCGACCGGGGTCACCCGCAGCCGGCTCCCGCGCGACAACGAGGTGCTCTGCATGCTCGGTGACGACCGGGTCCCGGCGCTCGCCCGTGAGTGGACGACGACCCGCACCGCGGCCGCGCTGTCGCTGTGGGAGCCCTACCTCGACGGTGCGGTGGTCGCCATCGGCAACGCCCCGACGGCGCTCTTCCACCTGCTCGAGATGATCCTCGACGGCGGTCCGCGGCCGGCCGCGATCGTCGGCTGCCCGGTCGGCTTCATCGGCGCCGCCGAATCCAAGGAGGCGCTCGCCTCCTTCGCCGCCGATCACGGGATCGACATCCCCTTTGTCACCGTCCGGGGCCGCCGCGGCGGCTCGGCGATGACCTCCTCCGCCCTCAACGCACTCGCCCAGGAGCAGGAATGAGCACCCCCGGACGGTTCACCGTTGTCGGCATCGGACCCGGGGATCCGGAGCTGATCACGCTCAAGGCGGCCCGGCTGATCGGCGCGGCGCCCGTGATCGCGTACCACGCCGGGGTGCGCAAGCAGTCGCACGCTCGCCGGATCGCGTCGTCCCTGATCCCCGCCGGTGCGATGGAGGAGGAGCTGCGCTACCCGGTCACCACCGGGACCACCTCGCACCCGGGCGGCTACGTCGGGGCGATGGCCGAGTTCTACGAGTCCTGCGCGGTCCGGCTCTCCGCTCACCTCGACGCCGGCCGTGACGTGGTCCTGCTCGCCGAGGGCGACCCGCTCTTCTACGGCTCCTCGATGTACCTCCACGACCGGTTCAAGGAGGTCTACGAGACCTCCGTCGTGCCGGGCGTCCCGGCCTTCGCGGCGGCCACCGCAGCGGTCTCCACCCCGCTGGTGCGCCAGACCGACGTGCTCACGGTGCTGCCGGGGACCCTGCCCGAGCCCGAGCTCGCCCGTCGCCTGGCCGACACCGAGGCGGCGATCATCATGAAGCTCGGCCGGACCTTCCCCGCGGTTCGTTCCGCGCTCGCGGCCGCCGGGCGGCTCGAGGGTGCCTGGTACGTCGAGCGTGCCTCGCAGCCCGAGGAGCGCTGGCTGCCCGTGGCCGACGTCGACCCGTCCACCGTGCCGTACTTCTCCCTCATCGTGGTGCCGGGAGACACCGCTCCCGCACCTGCCGCCGCGCGGCTGCGGCAAGAGCTACCCGCGGTCGAGCCTGTCGAGGCGATGCGCGGGGGCGTCTCGACAGGCTCGACCAGCGGGGAAGTCCTGGTCGTCGGGCTCGGGCCCGGGCCGGATGGGTGGCTGACACCGGAGGTCAGCTCGGCGCTGGCCGAGGTCGGCCACGTCGTCGGCTATGCGCCGTACGTCAACCGGGTCCCGCAGCGCGAAGGACTGCGGCGGCACGCGTCGGG
Source organism: Nocardioides sp. NPDC127503 (assembly GCF_040302165.1). Lineage (NCBI taxonomy): Bacteria > Bacillati > Actinomycetota > Actinomycetes > Propionibacteriales > Nocardioidaceae > Nocardioides > Nocardioides sp. NPDC127503. The sequence goes on from NZ_JBEORH010000003.1 coordinate 588,269, forward strand.
CAACACCGTCGAGGTCGACCGGGCCCGGCACGCCCTGGACCTGGCGCTCGCGGGGGAGCGGGTCGCCGTCGTCTCCGGTGGTGACGCCGGGGTCTTCGGGATGGCGTCCGCCGTGTTCGAGGCTGCCGAGGATCCGGCCTACGCCGGCGTACGCGTCCGGGTGCTGCCCGGGGTCAGCGCCGTCCAGGCGGTCGCCGCGCGGGCGGGCGCCCCGGTCGGCGCGGACTTCGCGGTGATGTCCCTCTCCGACCGGCTCAAGCCGTGGTCCGTCGTCGAGGACCGGCTGCGCGCGGTCGCGGCCGCCGACCTCGTACTGGCCATCTACAACCCGGCCTCGCGCTCGCGCACCGAGCAGATCGGCCGAGCTCGCGACGTACTCCTGGAGCAGCGCAAACCGGACACCGTGGTCGTCGTCGGCCGCGACGTCGGGCGGGCCGAGGAGTCGCTGACGGTGACCACTCTCGGTGAACTCGATCCCGAGACCATCGACATGAAGTGCCTGGTCATCGTGGGGGCCAGCTCGACCCGGGCGACCGCGGCCGGGCAGGTCTGGACGCCGAGGTACGTGAAGTGACCGCCCCGCAGACCGTTCATTTCGTCGGTGCCGGCCCCGGCGCGGCCGACCTGCTGACCGTACGCGCGACGAGGCTGCTCGAGGCCGCCGACGTGGTGCTCTACCCCGGCACCTACCTGGACCCCGAGGTGCTGGCGCACTGCAGCCCGGCGGCCGAGCTGGTCGACACCCAGAAGCTCGATCTGGACCAGATCGTCGACGCGATCGTCGCCGCTCACCGGGGCGGCAAGCAGGTCGTACGCCTCGTCTCCGGCGACCCGTCGGTCTACTCGGCGGTCGCGGAGCAGACCCGGCGGCTCGACGCCGCCGAGGTGCCCTGGGACGTCACGCCGGGGGTCCCCGCCTACGCGGCGGCGGCCGCGCTCGTCGGACGGGAGCTGACCGTGCCGCTGGTGGCGCAGTCGGTCGTCCTCACCCGGACTCAGGCCCGGTCGACGGCCATGCCTGAGGGTGAGTCCCTGGCTGCGTACGCCGCAACCGGTGCCACCCTCGTGCTCCACCTGGCGATCCGGCGCACCCGCGAGCTGATGGCCGAGCTCCTGCCCTACTACGGCCCGGAGTGCCCGGTGGTGGTCGTCTACCGCGCCAGCCAGCCCGAGGAGCGGGTGCTGCGCGGGACGGTGGCGACGATCTCCGACGCGGTGGAGGAGGCGGGTCTGAGGCAGGCAGCCGTCATCCTCGCCGGGCCGGCGCTGGCCCGCGACGGAGGCGAGTCGTTCCTCTACGACGTCGCCAGGGAGCGTGCCTGATGGAGCTCTACGACGCGATCAACCGCCGCCGGGACACGCGTGCGGAGTTCACCGGTGAGCCGGTCGATCCCGCCGTGCTCGAGCGGGTGCTCTCCGCCGCCCACGCCGCTCCGAGCGTCGGGATGACCCAGCCGTGGGACTTCGTGCTGGTGCGCTCGCCGGAGACGCTCTCGGCCTTCCGCGAGCACGTCGCCACCGAGCGGGACCTGTTCGCGTCCTCGCTCTCCGGAGAGCGGGCCGAGACCTTCTCCCGGATCAAGATCGAGGGCATCTGCGAGTCCGGGCTCGGGGTCGTCGTCGGGTACGACCCGACCCGCGGCGGGTCGCAGGTCCTCGGACGGCACGCCATCGCCGACGCCGGGCTCTACTCGACCGTCCTCGCGATCCAGAACCTCTGGCTCGCCGCCACCGCCGAGGGCCTCGGCGTCGGCTGGGTCAGCTTCTACCGCGAGGAGTTCCTGCGATCGCTGGTCGGGCTTCCGGAGCACGTACGTCCGGTGGCTTGGCTCTGTGTCGGGGCTGTCGAGGGGGTGCCTGAGGTGCCGGATCTGGAGCGGTTCGGGTGGAGGCATCGGTCGGAGCTGGCCTCCGTGGTTCATGAGGAGAGGTATCTTTCCGGGCGCTGAGGCTGCCGTGTTTTCTGGTTGGGGTTTGCCGCCGACCCGTTCTTGGAGGGTGTTTCTCGGCGGCGCCCGGAGTAAAGGCGATGTATCGAGCTTGTCGAGATGACGGCCTTCGGCCGCCGGCTTCGCCGGTCGCCTTCGGCGATCCTTGACACCGGGCTCCGCCGAGAATTTTGGCTGGCTATCGGGTCGGCGGCAGGGGTTTGGCGCGGGTTTTCGAGTTGGGCACGGGCTTGGGATCTTGGGTTGTCCCGCTTCCTGCAGTCGGGTGGTTGATCGGTGGAAGGAATTTTTCTTCCACGCGGCGACTCCACTCGGTGAGGGACCGGGGGGCGAACGAAAATTCGTTCGTCACGGAGATCACCAGCCAGGACGAGCACGGGGTGGAAGGAATTTTTCTTCCGTGGGCCTGGTCAGGATCGTGGTGGGACGAACGAATTTTCGTTCGCCCGGATCCTCGCCTGTCGGAGTGGGTCGATCGGGTGAAAGAGAATTTTCTTTCACCCGAAGCGCCCGCGATGGCCACTTAGCGGATCGACGATCCGGCGAAGTTGGCGCTGTCGGGGACGACGAAGGACCACTGCGTCACAGCCCGTGCGGGAGTCCAGCCGGTGAACGTGCCGATCGGAGCGGAGGTCTCCACCGAGATCCGGGTGAGCTCACCGGCGTGCTGCTGGTAGGCGGTGGCTAGCAGCTGCTCGGTCTCCAGGGTGACGCCGTGGACGACGAGCCGGCCACCGGGGCGGAGGGCGGCTAGGCAGGTGTCGAGCACTCCGGGGCGGGTCGCGCCGCCGCCGATGAAGATCGCATCGGGCGCCGGGAGATCGCGCAACGCATCGGGGGCGCGGCCTTGGACTACGGCCAGGCCGGGTACGCCGAGGCGGGCCGCGTTGCGGGCGATCCGGGCGGCCCGCTCAGGAGAGGCCTCGACCGCGGTCGTGGTGCAGGACGGGTGCGCTCGCATCCACTCGATCCCGACCGAGCCGGCACCGGCACCGACGTCCCACAGGTGCGCTCCCGGGGTGGGGGCCAGGCGCGCCAGGGCCGAGGCCCGCAGGTCGCGCTTGGTCAGCTGGCCGTCGTTCTCGAAGACGTCGTCGGGAAGGCCCGCGGCCCAGCCGAGGAGGGGTGTGCCGACGCACTCGATCGCCACGATGTTGAGGAGTGAAGACTCGCCGCCCCACTCCGAGGCGGTCGCCGTCCGGACGCTCTCCGTCTCCGCCCCCAGGTCGCCCAGGACGGTCATCATCGAGGCACCGAAACCAGTCGTGACCAGGAGGTTTGCCACCGAGGCAGGAGTGGATGCGTCCGAGGAGAGCGCCAGGATCCGGCGGCCAGGGGCGAGCTCGCGCGCGATCAGCGAGACGTCGCGGCCGACGAGGCTGACGACCACGCACGACTCGGCCGCCCAGCCCATCCGGGCACGGGCGAGGGCGACGGAGGAGACGGCGGGCTCGATGCGTACGTTCGCCGGGCCGAGCAGCTCGATCAGGGTCGTACCGATGCCGGAGACCAGCGGGTCGCCCGAGGCCAGAGCGACGACGGAGGAGTCGCCCGGCAGCGACGCGAGGAGAGCCGGCAGACCCTCGCGCAGCGGCGAGGGCCAGGGCTCGCGGCGCTGGCCGGGGACGTCCGGGACGAGGTCGAGATGACGCTTGCCGCCGAGGAGGACGGCGGACTCCCGGATCAGCTGCTGGTGACGTACGGGAATCTCGTCCCAACCTCCGGCACCGATGCCCACCACGACGATCATGAGGCCAGACGCTACAGTGGCGGCTCAGGCGCGAGGTGCCCCGACTGCCCAGTCATCGGCTCTGTCACAGGAGCTGGTGAGGACGGTGGGAAGGGAGAATCTGGGAAGCCGGTGAGATTCCGGCACAGGCCCGCTGCGGTGAACCGAGCCCCACACGGGGGACTCGGCAAGTCCGAAGACCGGCCCCGCGTCCATCCATTCAAGCGATAGGGAGCGGGAGCCTCTCCATGCCGGTTCATTACCCATTTTCTGCCGTCCTCGGCTGCCAGGCGGACGACCTCGACGACATGGGCCTCGCGCTCGTGCTCACCACCATCTCCCCGGAGATCGGCGGGGTGCTGGTCCGTGGCGAGAAGGGGACCGCGAAGTCGACGGCCGTACGCGGTCTGGCGGCCGTGCTGCCCTCGATCTCGGTCTACGCCGGGGATCGGTTCTCGATCGACCCCGCCGACCCCTCCGCGGAGTCGCCGGACGGGCCCTTCGGGTCCGCCGCCGTCGTGGAGAGCCGGCCGGTGCGGCTGGTCGAGCTCCCCGTCGGAGCCACCGAGGACCGCGTCGTCGGCTCGCTCCACCTGGAGAGCGCGCTGTCGCGCGGTGCGGTCGAGTTCGAGCCGGGGCTGCTGGCGCGGGCACACCGCGGCCTGCTCTACGTCGACGAGGTCAACCTGCTCCACGACCACCTGGTCGACCTGCTGCTCGACGCGGCGGCGATGGGGCGGGTCAGCGTCGAGCGGGACGGCGTCTCGGTCGAGCACGCCGCCCGGTTCGTACTGATCGGCACCATGAACCCCGAGGAGGGCGAGCTGCGCCCGCAGCTCCTGGACCGCTTCGGGCTCACCGTCGAGGTCGCAGCGCCCCGGGAGCCGGCGCTGCGCGCCGAGGTCGTACGCCGCCGGATGGCCTTCGACCTGGACGCCCCCGCGTTCGTCGAGCGCTATGTGGCCGCAGAGCGCGACCTGACCGCACGGGTCGCCACCGCTCGCGCCCTCGTCGGGAAGGTCCGGCTCACCGCGCCCGGGCTGCTCAAGATCGCCGAGGTCTGCGCGGCGTTCGAGGTCGACGGGCTGCGCGCCGACATCGTCACCGCCCGCACCGCGGTCGCGCACGCGGCCTGGGCCGGTCGCTCAGAGGTCACCCGCGAGGACATCCGCCGCGCTGCCCTGCTGGCCCTCCCTCACCGCCGCCGTCGCAACCCCTTCGACGCTCCCGGGCTCGACGAGGACCTGCTCGACCGCATTCTTGGCGACGAGGAGCTGCCGCCCGAGCCGCCGGAAGGCGGGCCGGACCAGGATGACCCCCAGGACGACCCGCACGACGCACCGCAGGACGGATCCGAGTCCGAGCCGGAGGTCGGGCCGGCCGAGAGCTCCCACGAGGGCTCCTCGGATACCGAGCCCGTCGAGACGTCCCAGGACGAGACCTCGACAACGGACGAGGCCCCGCCCAGCCCGTCGGCGGGGAACACCTCGACCACCGCCGCAGGCACCGCCTACCGCCCCCGTCTCCTGACCGTGACCGGCCTGGGCACGGGCCGCACCGGCGGCCGGAGCAAGGCGATCGGCAGCAGCGGCCGCCGGATCGGCGCGAGCGTCAGCACTCGTGGCTCGCTCCACCTCGTCGAGACGCTCAAGGCGGCCGCTGGCAAGCAGGGCGCAAGGGACCGTACGTCGGCGAAGGTCGAGCTGCGGATCGAGGACCTCCGCACCGCGGTCCGTGAGGGCCGGGAGGCCAACCTGGTGCTCTTCTGCGTGGACGCATCCGGGTCGATGGCCGCGCGCAAGCGGATGGCGCAGGTCAAGGCGGCGGTCCTCTCGCTGCTGCTCGACGCCTACCGTCGCCGCGACAAGGTCGGGATGATCACCTTCCGGGGCGAGGGTGCCGAGCTGGTGCTGCCGCCAACCGGGTCGGTCGACCTCGCCGCGGCACGCCTCGACGAGGTGCCCGCCGGAGGACGTACGCCGCTGGCCGAAGGCCTCCTCGAGGCCGCCCGCGTGCTCCAGCGCGAGCACCTGCGTGACCCCGATCTGCGGCCGCTGCTGGTGGTCGTCACCGACGGTCGCGCCAACTCGAAGACCCACGGCAAGGACGCCGTCCGGCGCTCGCAGCAGGCCGCCGCGTACGTCGCCGGTCTGGGCGTCACCACCGTCGTCATCGACTCCGAGAGCGGGCCGATGCGGCTCGGGCTGGCCCGCCAGCTGGCCGAGCACCTGGGCGCCGAGCACGTGCCGGTCGCCGAGGTGAGCGCCGAGGCGCTGACCTCCACCATCCACGGGTTCACCGGATCCACCATGGGAAGGGGCGCTGCCTGATGCCGAAGGGACAGCCGCTGAACGTGCCCGACGACGGGCTCACCACCCGCCAGCGCCGCAACCGGCCGCTGGTGATGGTCCACACCGGCCCCGGCAAGGGGAAGTCGACCGCCGCCTTCGGGCTCGCGCTGCGCGGCTGGAACCAGGGCTGGCGGATCGGGGTCTTCCAGTTCGTGAAGTCGGCCAAGTGGCGCATCGGTGAGCAGACCGTGCTCGAGCGCCTCGGCAAGTTGCACGAGGAGACCGGCGAGGGTGGGCCGGTCGACTGGCACAAGATGGGCTCCGGCTGGTCCTGGAGCCGCAAACAGGGTGACGTCGAGGACCACGCTGCGGACGCCGCCGAGGGCTGGGCCGAGATCAAGCGGTGCCTGGCCGCCGAGACGTACGACCTGCTCGTCCTCGACGAGTTCACCTACCCGATCAAGTGGGGCTGGGTCGACGCCGCCGAGGTCGCCGCCGTGCTCTCCGAGCGGCCGGGGCGCCAGCACGTCGTGATCACCGGTCGCGACGCCGACCCCGCCCTGCTCGAGGTCGCGGACCTGGTCACCGAGATGACCAAGATCAAGCACCCGATGGACGCCGGCCAGAAGGGCCAGCGGGGCATCGAGTGGTGACCCTGCCCCGGCTGGTGGTCGCTGCTCCCTCGACCGGCTCGGGCAAGACGACCGTCGCCACCGGGCTGATGGCGGCGCTGCGTTCCGCCGGGCACGAGGTCAGCGGTCACAAGGTCGGGCCGGACTACATCGACCCGGGCTACCACGCGCTCGCCACCGGGCGTCCGGGCCGCAACCTGGACCCGCACCTGGTGGGGGAGTCGCGCGTCGTACCGCTGCTGCTCCATGGTGCCGCCGGGGCGGACGTGGCGGTCATCGAGGGCGTCATGGGCCTCTACGACGGCCGCCTCGGCACCGACGGCTTCGCCTCCACCGCCCACGTCGCGGAGCTGACCTCCTCGCCGGTGGTCCTGGTCCTCGACATCGCCCGGATGTCCCGCTCCGCTGCCGCGATCGCCGCCGGGATGGCGGCCTTCGACCCGTCGGTACGCATCGGGGGAGTCGTGCTCAACCGCTGCTCCCCGGGGCGCAACGCCGAGGAGATCCGGCGAGCGCTGGAGCAGGTCGGCCTGCCGGTGCTCGGCATGCTCCCACGCGACGAGACCCTTGCGTCCCCGTCGCGCCACCTCGGCCTCGTCCCCGTCGCCGAGCGTGACGAGTCGGTCGCGCTGATCGAGCGGCTGGGAGAGCAGGTCGCCGCCCACCTGGACCTGCCCGCCCTGCTGGAGGTCGCCCGGTCGGCTCCGGCGCTGGGCGGGGATCCTTGGGATCCAGTGGCGGCGTTGCGCGAGAGCGACCGTGTTGGTTTCGACACGGCGTCGCTCGTACCTCACGACGCCGGCTCAACCAGCGCGGCCAGTGGTCGACCCGTCGTGGCTGTCGCGGGCGGGCGGGCGTTCACGTTCCGCTACCCCGAGACCGAGGAGCTCTTGGCGGCGGCGGGCTGCGACGTACGCTCCTTCGACCCGCTCACAGATCCCGCCCTGCCCGAGGGGACGAGGGGGATCTACCTCGGCGGCGGCTTCCCGGAGATGTACGCCGCCGACCTCGCCGCCAACACGAGCCTGCTCCGCGACCTCCGCGACGCGGTCGCGGCCGGAGTGCCGACAGTCGCCGAGTGCGCAGGCCTCCTCTACCTGGCCGAGTCCCTCGACGGCGTACACATGGCCGGCGCCATCCCCGCCCACGCCGCCATGAGCGAGCGGCTGACCCTGCGCTACCCGGTCGCCACCGCCGCCTGCGACTCCCTCCTCACCCGCGCCGGCGAGCAGGTCACCGGCCACGAGTTCCACCGCACCACGACCACCCCTCCCGCCGGGGCCCAGGCTGCGTGGACCGTCGACAGCACGCCGACCGGCTTCAGCAGCGACACCCTGCACGCGTCGTACCTCCACGTTCACTGGGCCGGCCATCCTCACCTGGCCCGCCGCTTCGCCGACGCGGTTCAGAGGTCCGCCGGTCGACCCACCTCCGCTGGTCGAGCCGCGAGCGCCAGCGAGCGTGTCGAGACCAACACGGTCCCCTCGAGCGCCAAAGCGGACCGTGTTGGTCTCGACGCGCCTCCGCCTAGCGGCTCCGGCGGCTCGACCAGCGGGGGCGGGGTTGCTGACCCGCTGCGGCACCACGGGGATGTCGAGGTGGGGGAGGGGCTGCTCGACTTCGCGGTGAACGTCTACCCCGAGCCGCGGCCGGGGTGGCTGGATGAGGCGCTCCATGAGTCGCTGGCGTCGGCGGCCTACCCCGACGAAGAGCCGGCGCGGGCGGCGCTGGCCAAGCACCACGGCCGCGAGCGGGCGGAGGTGCTCCCGACGGCGGGGGCGGCGGAGGCGTTCACGCTGGTCGCGCGGGCCAGGCCATGGCGGAAGCCGGTCGTCGTCCACCCCCAGTTCACCGAGCCCCACGCGGCGCTGGAGCAGGCCGGCCACACGGTCACCGAGGTACGCCTCCGCGCCGAGGACGGGTTCGCCCTCGACCCGGCGGCGGTGCCCGACGACGCGGATCTGGTCGTCGTCGGCAACCCGACCAACCCCACCGGTGCGCTCCATCCCGCCGAGACCGTCCGCGCCCTCCTCCGGCCCGGCCGGCTGGTCGTGGTCGACGAGGCGTTCATGGACGCGGTTCCCGGCGAGCCCGAGACCCTCACCGCGGAGCGCGCAGAGGGTCTGCTGGTCATCCGGAGCCTGACGAAGCACTGGTCGATCCCCGGCGTACGCGCCGGCTACGTCGTCGGTGACGCCGCCGCCATCAGCGACCTGGAGGCGGTGCGTACGCCGTGGTCGGTCTCGGCCACCGCGGCTGCCGCGATGCTCGCCTGCGCCACCGAGCGCGCGAGCGCCGAGGCCCGTGAGCGCGCCGAGCGGATCGCCGCCTGGCGCGACCATCTCGAGGCCGGCCTGCGGGAACAGCAGATCGAGTACGTCCCCTCGGCCGCGTCCTTCGTGCTGGCCCGCCCGGGCGCCGGAGTCCGTGACGCCCTGCGCGAGCAGGGCATCGCCGTACGCCGCGCCGACACCTTCCCCGGCCTTGGCCCGGACTGGATGCGGATCGCGGTACGCCCAGAGGGCCCGACCGACCAGCTCCTGGCCGCGCTGCGTCGGACCTGGGAAGCCTCGTGAGCCCGCGGGCGATCGGGCTCCTGGCCGGCTTCGCGCTGGACCGCCTGCTCGGGGATCCGCGGCGATACCACCCGGTGGCCGGCTTCGGCACGGTCGCGATGAAGGTGGAGCGCGCCTGGTACGCGGACGACCGGACCCGAGGCGTCCTCCACACCGCGACGCTGGTCGGGGGAGCGGTGGCCCTCGGCGCCGCCACGGAGCGCCTCGCCCCAGGCCGGATCGCGACGACCGCGGTGACCGCGGCCACGACCTGGGCCGTCCTGGGCGGCCGCTCGCTGGAGCGAGAGGCGCTGGCGGTCCATGCCCATCTCGACCGCGAGGACCTTCCAGCCGCGCGGCAGCGGCTGACCCACCTCGTCGGCCGCGACACCGACGAGCTCGACGCCTCCGAGGTCTCCCGGGCCGTGGTCGAGAGCGTCGCCGAGAACACCTCCGACGCCGTGGTCGCGCCGCTGGTGTGGGGCGCCATCGCGGGCGTACCCGGCCTGCTCGGCTACCGCGCCGCCAACACCCTGGACGCCATGGTCGGGCACCACAACGACCGCTACGAGCACTTCGGCTGGGCCAGCGCCCGCCTCGACGATCTGCTCAACCTGCCCGGATCCCGCCTCTCCGGCCTGCTCACGCTGGCCGCCGCGCCGTCGCGGGCGCGGCAGGCGTGGGAGGCGTGGCGCCGCGACGCTGCGCGCCACCCGAGCCCCAATTCCGGCGTCGTCGAGGCGTCCTTCGCGGGCGCCCTCGACATCCGCCTCGGCGGGACGAACCGCTACTACGGCAACCGGGTCGAGCACCGCGCGGTGATGGGCGATGGCCGCGACGCCGCCCCCGCCGACGTCGTCAGCGCCACCACGCTGGCCCGCAGGGTCGGCATCGGCGCGGCCCTGGTCGCGGCGGCGTACGCGGTGGTCGTTCAGCGCTCCTGACGGAACGCCCTAGCCAGGACCGCGGGCGGTGCCTCAGCGATGCCGAGCCCGCTGACCCGCTGGTCGGTTCGTGCACCCGCCGCCCGGGCCCGCTGACCCGCTGGTCGAGCCGCCGGAGCCGCTAGGCGGAGGCGTGTCGAGACCAACACGGTCCCATAGAGCGCCGAAGGGGACCCTGTTGGTCTCGACACGCTCGGCCGCAGGCGGCCTCGCGGCTCGACCAGCGGGGTGTTGAGCGGGACCGGGGCGCCTTTTCAGCCCTCGCAGGCCGCGCAGTCAGGGCCGTTCTCGATCGCACAGACCTCGGCGTCGCTCCAGTCGTCCCAGGTCAGGTCATCGATGGCGTCGGTGGTGGTCGGGGTCTCGTTCATGGTCATGCCTCTCGTTCGAAGGTCGAAGGGATCAGTTGGCGCGGGTCTGCTTGCTGGCCTGGATGCCGGCCCGCGAACGCAGGTAGTACAGGCTCTTGATGTTCGGGTCGAGCAGGGCGAGCTTGTGGATCTTGCTGATGTACTGCGGGGTCGCGTCGGCCTGGAAGAAGAGGTTGAGCGACTGGGCCTGGTCGATGTAGACCTGCCGGTCCGAGGCGCGGGCGAGCAGGATCTCCTGGTCGATCTCGTAGCCGGTCTTGAAGACGTCCTTCTCGTGCTCATCGAGCCAGTCGACGTGCTGGACCGAGCCGCCGTGGTCGACGATGTCGTCGATGTGCGCCTGGTCGTAGACCGCGCGCTCCTCCATGACCTCGACAAGGTTCTGGTTCGCCCGCGGCATCTCGCCGGCCGAGGTGGTCTGGTTCCAGACGTTGGCGACGTACGGCTCGATGCCCTGGCTGGTGCCGCCGACGATCACCGCCGTGCTCATCGTCGGCGCGATCGCCATCAGGTGGGAGTTGCGCCGCCCGACGCACCACTCCGGGATGCCCGCGACCGAGCCCATCCACCGCGACGCGGCGTCGGCGTGCGACGAGATCCGCTCGAAGATGTCCTTGTTGAGCGCCGCCGCCTTGTCCGACTCGAACGGCACCCGCTGCTTCTGCAGGTAGTCGTGGTAGCCCATCACGCCCAGCCCCAGGCTGCGGGCCTTCTCGGTGTAGCGCACCGCCCGCTCCAGGCCACGGATGGTGCGGGCCTTGCGCAGGAACGCCTCGGCGACCGCGTCGAGGAAGACGGTGGCGACGTACGCCGTGTCCTGGTCCTTCCACTCGTCATAGGTCGAGAGGTTCAGCGAGGAGAGCACGCAGGTGTAGGAGTGGTCCTCGTCGCTGAAGAGGGTGATCTCCGAGCACAGGTTGGAGGCCTTGTTGGCCAGCCCGTTGGCCTTGTAGGACTCGGTCTGGGCGGCGTTGACGGTGTCGACCTTCCAGATGTAGCCCTTGCCCAGCACCACCCGGATCTTCAGCACCCGCTGATAGCGCTCCAGGGCGTCCTTGTCGCCGGCCAGCATCCGGTCGATGAACGCCTGGCTGAAGATCCAGCCGATGTTCTTGTTGGCGGGCTCGCGGAAGATCAGGTCGGCGAGTTCGAAGAAGTCCGGGTGGTCCACCGGCAGGTAGCCCGCCCAGGAGCCGCGGCGGGTGGCGCCCTGGCTGATCTGGTTGGTCATCTCCACGAAGTTGCAGAAGACCGGGACCACGCCGTTGGCCTTGCCGTTGTCGCTGAACTTCGCGCCACGGGGTCGGACGTCGCCGAGGTACGCCGAGGTCCCGAACCCGTTCTGGGAGAGGATCGCCGCCTCCTTGAGGGTTTCGTAGAAGCCCCAGACGGAGTCCTCGACGTACGACCCCTCGCACGAGACGGGCAGGCCTCGGTCGGTGCCGAGGTTGGACAGCACCGGCGTCGACGGGGAGAGCCAGCCGTTCCAGATCGCCTCGAAGAACCGCTCCGTCCAGGAGACGCCGTCCTCGCGGGGGTACATCTCGTCGGCGAGATCGCCGGCGGTGCTGGCGATGGTCTCGTAGCGCTCCCGGACGCTCTGGTCGGCGACGGTGTACTTGGCCTTGAACATGGCGTAGCCCGCCGTGGTCATGAAGGCGGGCACGATGCCCTCGGCCTGCAGGGCCTTGCGCTCGGCAGAGAGCGCCTCCCAGTTGCTGTTGCTCATTAGAAGCTGAACTCCGTCTCGCCGATGTTGCGGTTGTATTCGTTGCCGGTGACCTGGAAGAAGTCGTGGAACTGGGTGCCGTTGATGCCGCTGTAGAACCACTCGGCGATCGGGTTGGCCTCGACGTTGAACAGCGGCTCCATCCGCATGTTCTCCAGGGTCATGTCGATGCGGGACCTCACGAAGGTCTCCAGGTCGGCCTGGTCGATGCCGGCGATCGGACCGTGGTCGAAGAGCATCTCCACGATCCGGGACTCGTGCGCGTAGAGGTGCTCGGCGACGCCGCGGACCCGGGCGAAGAGATCGTCGCGCTCGGCCTCGAACTTGTCGGCCGGGACGGTAGCGGCGTACTCCTCGAGGGTGGTGTTGAACAGCCAGGCGCCGCCGGTGGCGTGCAGGTTCTCGTCCCGGGCGGAGAAGTTGATGCCGCTGATCACGTTCTGCAGCAGGTTCTTCCCGCCGGACTGGAAGTGCTTGAGGAAGGCGAAGTTGGAGTAGAGGACGCAGTTCTCCATCAGCGTGAAGACGCTCAGCGCGTAGAGCAGGTCCTCGTCGGCGATCGCGTCCCACACGAACTGGATCCGCTCGGCCAGCACCGGGTCGTTCTTGTAGGAGTCGTAGAACTCCTCGGTGTCGATCATGAGCACCTTGTTGAGCTTCGCGTAGAACGGCGCGTGCATGTTCAGCTCGGCGAACGAGAAGGCGTTGGCCATCATCTGGACCTCCGGACGCGGGAACGCGTGGAAGATCCGGTCGCCCCACACCTCGCCGCCGAGGATCAGCTCGTAGATGGTGAACAGCTTCAGCGTGGTCTTGACCGCGGCCTGCTCGGCGTCGGTCATGTTGACCAGGAAGTCCTGCTTGTCGTTCTCGACCGGGATCTCCTCGGCGGTCCAGAAGATGCTCCGCTGCTTCTTGGCCAGGTCCTCGGCCATCGGATAGTCGAAGATGTACGCCGACTTCTCGGTGCGGATCGGTAGACCCTCGGTGTCGATCATGTCCGTGCCCTTCTCACGCGGGCCCCCGGCCCGCTGGATGTCTCGTGCATCCGTGCCGGGGCAGGGAGGACGGCGGCAGCGCGCCGGGCGGACCCGGTCACGTGGTGCTCGCTCGATCCCCTGACCTTCCCTCGAGGTCGCGGACCCCACCATGAGGTGGGCACTGGCAGGTCTTCGGACTCGTGGGCGTCATCGTGCTCGGTCCTAGTGGCCGTCGCTTCCCAGGAGCCGGCTTGCTCCCAGTGCTTCGTGACGGCGGTCGTTCCCACTCACCGCTGCGGGGCAGTCCCGGACTCACACCGGGTTCCCTCTTGCCTCTCCCGCCTCGTCGCCGAGGAGGAAGAACCAGCTGCGAGGACCACTATATGCGGGAATTACACCAATGCAACTTCCTAGATCTTGTGTCTGATCGTGTCGTCGGCAACGCCGCGTACGCGGTCTGGAGCACCGTGCTAGCGTGTCGTCCGAGTCGAACGCATCCTGATGGATGCCAGGGAACTCCGGTGTGAATCCGGGACTGGCGCGCAGCGGTGAGGGCGACGGCGACGCTAGGCGCCACTGGGACGTGAGTTCCTGGGAAGGCAGCGTCGTCGGTTGAACCCGAGTCCGAAAACCTGTCGGCTCAGATGTACGTCAACGGGCCTCGCGATCAGGCTCCAGGAGACCTGAGAGGCCGACAGCCGTGGAAGCGTCCTGCCGCGATGCCCACCACCCGCACGCCGGCGGGCCGTCGTGAAACGCGCCGCCGGCGCGAACCGCAGAGTGCCCTTCGTGCCGCTGGTCCTCGGCCTGCTGATCGCCTCGGTCCTCAGCGCCGTTGTCTCCCTCGCCTTCGGCTCCGAGCGGATCCCGGTCACCGAAGTCGTCGCGGCGGTCGGGGACCGGCTCCAGGGTGCTCCGCCGGGGAAGTGGGACGTGATCGTGTGGGAGCTTCGCCTTCCCCGGGCCCTGATGGCACTGGTCGTGGGCGCGGGCCTCGCGGTGGCCGGTGCCGGGATGCAGACCCTGGTCCGCAACCCGCTCGCCGACCCGTTCCTCCTCGGGATCAGCTCCGGCGCCTCGGTGGGGGCGACCGCGGCGATCACCACCGGCGCGTTGGCCGGCTTCGGCATCTACGCCGTCTCCACCGGAGCCCTGCTCGGGGCGATCGGCGCGGCGCTGCTGGTCTGGCTCGTGGCGACCGCGCAGGGTGGGCTGACCCCGATCCGGTTGGTGCTCTCCGGGGTCGTGCTCTCCTCGGGGCTCTCCGCGATCGCCTCGTTCCTGGTCTTCATGAGCGATGACCCTCGCGCCGCCAACTCGGTGATGTTCTGGATGCTCGGCAGCGTCGGCGGCGCCAGCTGGGAGAAGCTGTGGCTGCCGGCCGCCCTCAGCCTGGTCCTGGGCCTGGCGATGCTGGCGCTGCACCGCTGGCTGGACGCCCTCGCCGCCGGCCCGGAGACCGCCGCGGCGCTGGGCGTGAACGTTGCGGCCCTGCGTACGGCCCTGTTCGTCGGGTTGGCGGTGCTGGTCGGGGTCCTGGTCGCGGTCAGCGGCGGGATCGGATTCGTCGGGCTGATCGTGCCGCATGCGGCGCGCCTGCTCGTGGGCGCGCGGCACCGGGTCGTCCTCCCGGTCGCGGCGCTGGGCGGTGGGCTGTTCCTGCTGTGGGTCGACGTCCTGGCGCGGCTGGTGGCGCGACCGCAGGAGATCCCGCTGGGCGTGGTCACCGGTGTCGTCGGGGCGCCGCTGTTCCTGCTGCTGCTGGGCCGTGGTCACTACCGGTTCGGAGGCGCGCGATGAGCGGGGCCGACGCCGGGACCGTGCTGCGACTACGTGGCGTCGGTGCCCGTCTGGGCACGCGCGAGGTGCTTCGCGACCTCGACCTCGACGTGCCCGTCGGCTGCCGGCTCGGGATCGTGGGGGTGAACGGCGTGGGCAAGTCGACGCTGCTGCGCATCCTCGCCGGGGTGCTGCGTCCGACCTCGGGGCACGTCTATCTCGCCGACGAGACCGGCCGGCTCCAGGAGACCGGTCAGATCGCCTCCCGCGAGCGCGCCCGCCGGCTGGCGTACGTCCCCCAGGAGGAGGTCGTCTCCGCCGAGCTCCTCGTCGGGGAGATGGTGGCGCTCGGCCGGGTGCCGCGCACCCGGCCCTGGTCCCGCGGCGGGAGGCAGGAGCGCGAGATAGTACGCGCGGCCCTCGACGCGGTCGGGCTGGCCGACCGCATCGACGACCCCTGCGAAAGCCTCTCCGGCGGGGAGCGGCGGCGAGCGGTGCTGGCCCGGGGCCTCGCCCAGGACTGCCCCGTGATGCTGCTCGACGAGCCCACCAACCATCTCGACGTCGCCTGGCAGCTGCGGCTGCTGCAGACCGTCGCGGAGCGGGCCGGGACGATGGTCGCGACCATTCACGACCTCGACCTGGCACTGCGCTCCTTCGACCGCCTCGCCGTCCTCGGCCGTCCCGCGGGCAGCGACCCCGAGAGCGGGCCGGCGACCATCGTGGCGCACGGGGCGCCCGCCGACGTGCTCGACACGATCAAGGTCGAGCACCACTTCGGCGTCGGGTCCGTCCAGGTGGACCATCCGCACC
The DNA here is from genome assembly GCF_040302165.1 of Nocardioides sp. NPDC127503. Taxonomy (NCBI): domain Bacteria; kingdom Bacillati; phylum Actinomycetota; class Actinomycetes; order Propionibacteriales; family Nocardioidaceae; genus Nocardioides; species Nocardioides sp. NPDC127503. The sequence continues at coordinate 604,041 of NZ_JBEORH010000003.1, forward strand.
TTCCCCAGTCGCACCTCCTCATCCACCATCGAGAGGAACGCTCCGCATGACCACTCCCACGATCCGACCCGCTCGGCGTGCCCGCCTCACCTGCCTGGCCGCGCTCGCGGTCGGCGCCACGGTGCTCACCGCCTGCGGCGCGCAGGACCAGGCCGGTTCCGGCAGTGCCGCCATCGCTCAGGGCGCGATCACCGTCGAGAACTGCGGCGAGCAGGTGACGGTCGACGAACCGGTCACCGAGCTCTATGCGTACGACGGCGGGATCATCTCGATCGCGCTCGCTGCGGGCGCGCGTGACGAGCTCGTCGCGGTCACCGGGCTGGCGCGGGACAAGCAGCTGCTCGAGCTCGCCTACCCGCAGGACCGTGTCGACGAGCTCCGGGTGGTCGGCGATGATCAGCCGACGCTGGAGACCGTGCTGGCGGTCAAGCCGCAGATGATGTTCGCGGGCTGGGGCTACGGGTTCAGCGAGTCGCGCAACCTGCTGCCCGAGACGCTGCGCGAGCAGGACATCGACACCTACCTGCTCAGCGAGACCTGCCGGCAGGAGGACGGCGACCGCGGCACCATGGCGGCCTGGACGGCGCTGCGTACGGACCTGCTCAACATCGGCGAGCTGACCGGGCACGAGGAGACCGCGAAGAAGGCCGTGGCCGACAGCGAGGAGCGTCGCAAGGCCTTGGAGAGCGCGCCGAAACCGGAGGAGGCGCCGACCGCGTTCCTCTTCGACTCCGGAAGCGACGCGATCTTCACCTCGGGCTCCTTCGGCGGGCCGCAGGCGATCTTCGACACCGCCGGGGTGACCAACGCGACCGCCGACGTCGAGGACACCTGGACCGAGGTCGGCTGGGAGCGCTTCGCCGCCGCCAAGCCCGACATCATCTACTTCGTGGACTACCCCGGGCAGTCGTACGAGGAGAAGGTCAAGATCCTCGAGGCCAACCCCGCCTCCCGCGATCTGCCCGCGGTGAAGGAGAAGCGCTTCGTGAACCTGCCGTACGCGATGTGGGTCTCCGGGCCGCTCAACATCGACGCCGCCGAGTGGGTGCGCCGGTCCCTGGAGCACTTCGGTCTCGCGCCCGATTCCGGGATCGAACCGACGCTCGACATCACCGATCTCACCAACCTCGACGGCAACGAGTGGCTCCGCTGAGATCCCGCTATAGTGCACGAAACGGACATGAGGAAGCCGGTGGAACTCCGGCACAGTCGCGCTACTGTGACACCGCCTCGCGGCGGTGGAGTCAGACCCGAGTGTCCGGCCAACCCCAACGAACAGGGACGCAGGTATCCCTGAGGAGGACATATGTCGCAGCACGCTGTGGCGCCCGTCGCCGGCGCCGATCTGCCCACCATCCCGCTCCGTGAGCTCGCCCCCTGGGCGCTCTTCTTCGGTCTGCTCGGTCTCCTGGTGCTCTTCTTCATCAGCGCCGACCAGGGCGCCGTCTCGATCCCGTCCGGCACCCTGATCCACGAGTGGGTCCACGACGGTCGTCACCTGCTCGGCTACCCCTGCCACTGATGAGCCCGCGTGCATTTCTCGTACGCGGCCTGCTAGCTGGACTCCTCGCCGGCGTCGTCACCTTCCTGGTGGCGTACGCCGTCGGTGAGCCGCAGGTCGGTGCTGCCATCGCGCTGGAGGAGTCGGCCGGTGCCGATGGGCATGCGCACTCGCATGCCGCCGAAGGCGACGAAGGCAGTGAGGAGGCTGCCGAGGTCTCCCGCACCAACCAGAGCACCTGGGGTCTGCTGACCGGCACCCTTGCCGTCGGTGTCGCGCTCGGGGGCATCCTCGGGCTGGTCGCCGCATTCGCTCTCGGGCGGATCGGGCGGCTCACGCCGGGACAGTCGACGGCGCTCGTCACCCTGATCGGGTTCGTCGCGGTCGCGCTGGTGCCGTTCCTCAAATACCCGGCCACCCCACCGGCGGTCGGCAGCGGCGACACCATCGGCGTCCGCACCGCGGTCTACTTCGCCTTCCAGGCTCTCTCGGTCGTGGCGGCCGTGGTCGTGACGTACGCCGCCGTGCGGCTGCGCGGGCGGTTCGGCACCTATCTCGCCGTGGTCGGTGCGATCGCGGCCTACCTGGTCGTGATGGTCGTCGCAGGGCAGCTGTTCACGACGGTCAACGAGGTCGGGGACTTCCCGGCCGACACCCTGTGGTTCTTCCGCCGGGCCTCGCTGATCACGCTCGCCACCATGTGGGGTGTGATCGGAGTGGCGCTGACCGGCCTGGTGATCAGGCTGCACGCGACGGAGCGCGCCGTCGCGGAGCGAAAGGCCCTTGCCGCGAGCCTGTGAGCAGCCCACGAGAAGGTTCAGCAGCGGGGGAGGCGGTAGGCCTCCACGGGGCGGCCGTCGGCCAGGTGATCACGCACGATCACCCGGGCGGCGGCCGCTTCCACGTTGCCGTACCAGACATCGTCGGGCTGGACGCTGAGCACCGGCGCCTGGTTGCACGGGAACTGGCACCCGGTGTGGGTGATCAGCAGGTCGTCGTCGCCGAGGCCGGCCTCCATCGCGCCCAGGATCACCGCCCGGGCGGTCTCCTCCGAGCCCTTCGCGGTGCAGCGCGGGCCGCGGCAGATCAGGACCTGGCGTACGTGCTCGGGGACTCGCTCCCACGCGGGCGAGGTCAGCCCGGGCTCGGTGCCGGTGATCGGCCGGGTCTCGGCGAAGGTGTCGGGGAGCTCGTCCCGCGTGGTCGCCAGACGGGTCGCGACCTGGATCTCGGGGCGTTCCCCGGCGCGCTCACGCCACCAGTGGGCAGCGATCCGGCGCAGCCAGGACTGCCCGGGGGCGAGCGGGCCGAGACTGACGCCGGCCAGCGTGATGGTTTCGGCTCCGGAGTCGGCGATCCGGGTCAGCTCGGCGGAGAGCGACGGACCGCCCATCTGCAGGAACGCGAGGCCCGCGCCGAGCTCGCCGGCCCAGGCGAGTAGGTCCTGGCGCCGGTCGACGTCGGTCACCGACATCCCGACGAGGACGCGGATGCTCACCGGAGCCCCTTGACCCAGGCGATCGCGTCGGCGACATCGTTGACCGTCTCGACCTCACCAGGTCCGCCGGGTCGGCGGACGACGACCACCTTCACGCCCAGCTCGGCCGCCGCGTCCATCTTCGGCCTGGTGTAGGTGCCGCCGGAGTCCTTGGTGATGAGTACGTCGGTGCCGTGCTCGCGCATCAGCTCTCGCTCGCCCTCGAGGTGGTAGGGCCCCCGGCTGGTCAACAGCGTCCACGGCTCAGGCAGCTCGAGCTCGGGCCGGTCGACCACGCGGGCGAGCGCGGCGCGCCCGGCCAGTGCAGGTACGAAGCGCCCGAGCTCTTGGCGGCCGACCGTGATGAACGGTCGATCGCCGAGGTCGGCAGCGAGCTCCGCGGCCTGGTCGTGACTGTCGGCGTAGACCCAGGACGGGTCCGGCGTCCAGCCCGGGCGTTCCAGCCGCAGCAGCGGATGACCGGTCAGCTCGCAGGCGGCGGCCGCGTTGGCCGACATCCCGCGGGCGAACGGGTGGGTGGCATCGACGACCGCGTCGAACTCCGCGAGAGCCGTCTGCAGCCCCTCAACCCCGCCGAACCCACCGATCCGCACCGCGCCAACCGGCAGTCGCGGGCGTGCCACTCGGCCGGCCAGCGAGGAGGTGACGTCGACGCCCTCGTCCAGCAGCCGCGCCGCCAGGTCCCGCGCCTCCCCGGTCCCGCCGAGGATCAACAGCTTCATCGTGTGGTCCCCCCGCTGGTCGAGCCGCCCCCGCTGGTCGAGCCGCCGCCCCCGCTGGTCGAGCCGCCGGAGCCGCTAGGCGGAGGCGTGTCGAGACCAACACGGTCCGCTGTCGCGCTCGACGGGATCGTGTCGAGACCAACACGATCC